>NZ_CP046909.1:1906519-2542026 GCF_009789655.1 Paraburkholderia acidiphila | reverse complement strand
ATCAACAACAATGCGTTCCTCGTGCCGCAAGTGGGCGTTCAGCACGACCAGAAGGGCCAGGCGTCGGTGCTCGTCGTCGACCAGGACAACAAGGTCGTGCCGCATCCGATCGTCACCTCGGGCGCGCAGGGCCAGGACTGGGTCGTGGAGAGCGGCCTGCAGGCCGGCGACCGCGTGATCGTGCAAGGCACCGACAAGGTCAAGCCGGGTGCGCAGGTCAAGCCCGTGCCGGCGCAACTGCCGCCGGCGCCGCCGCCGGGCGCGCCTTCGGCCGACATGGCGACCGCCTCGGGCAATGCGAACGCTGCCAGCGCCGCGTCCGGGCCCGCAGCGGGTGCAAGCGGTGCCTCGGCTGCGCCTGCCGCCTCCGCAGCGCAATAACCGGGAGCCTGCTTCATGGCAAAGTTCTTTATTGATCGCCCAATCTTTGCATGGGTGATCGCCATCATCCTGATGCTGGCGGGCGTGGCCTCTGTGTTCACGCTGCCGGTCGCGCAGTATCCGACCATCGCGCCGCCTTCCATCCAGATCAGTGCGAACTATCCGGGTGCGTCGGCCAAGACGGTGGAAAACACGGTCACGCAGGTGATCGAGCAGCAGATGAGCGGTCTCGACCATCTGCTGTACATCTCGTCGACTTCCGATGACTCCGGCACGGCCACGATCACGCTGACCTTCGCCGCGGGCACCAACCCGGACATCGCGCAGGTGCAGGTGCAGAACAAGCTGCAGCTCGCCACGCCGATTCTGCCGCAGGTGGTGCAGCAGCTCGGTATCAGCGTGACGAAGTCGAGCAGCAGCTTCCTGCTGGTGCTCGCGTTCGTGTCCGAAGATGGCAGCATGACCAAGTACGACCTCGCGAACTACGTGGCGTCGAACGTGAAGGACCCGATCAGCCGTATCGACGGCGTGGGTACGGTCACGCTGTTCGGCTCGCAGTACGCGATGCGCGTGTGGCTCGATCCCCACAAGCTAACGAACTTCCAGCTCACGCCAACCGACGTCACAGCGGCGATCACCGCGCAGAACGTGCAGATCGCGGGCGGTCAGCTGGGCGGCACGCCGGCGGTGGCGGGGCAGTCGTTCCAGGCGACCATCACCGAATCGACGCTGCTGCAGACGCCTGAGCAGTTCGGCAACATCCTGCTGAAGGTCAATCAGGACGGTTCGCAGGTGCGTCTGAAGGACGTGGCGCGGATTGGTCTCGGCGGCGAAAACTACAACTTCGACACGAAGTACAACGGTTCGCCGACGGCCGGTCTCGGTATTCAGCTCGCGACGGGCGCCAACGCGCTGCAGACCGCGAAGCTCGTGCGCCAGAAGATCGACGACCTCTCGAAGTACTTCCCGCACGGCCTCGTCGTGAAGTACCCGTACGACACGACGCCGTTCGTGCGCCTGTCGATCGAGGAAGTGATCAAGACGCTGCTGGAAGGCATCGTGCTGGTGTTCCTCGTGATGTACCTGTTCCTGCAGAACCTGCGCGCGACGTTGATTCCGACGATCGCGGTGCCGGTGGTGCTGCTGGGTACGTTCGCGATCATGGCGGCGGTGGGCTTCTCCATCAACACGCTGTCGATGTTCGGCCTCGTGCTCGCCATCGGCCTGCTGGTGGACGACGCGATCGTGGTCGTGGAGAACGTCGAGCGGGTGATGGTGGAAGAGGGCTTAGGGCCGAAGGAAGCCACCCGCAAGGCCATGGGCCAGATCACCGGCGCACTGGTGGGCGTGGCGCTCGTGCTCTCCGCGGTGTTCGTGCCGGTGGCGTTCTCGGGCGGCTCGGTCGGCGCCATCTACCGGCAGTTCTCGCTCACGATCGTGGCGGCGATGGTGCTGTCCGTGCTCGTCGCGCTGATTCTGACGCCGGCGTTGTGCGCGACCATCCTCAAGCCGATCCCGAAGGGCCATCACGAAGAGAAGAAGGGCTTCTTCGGCTGGTTCAACCGCACGTTCGAGACGAGCCGCGACAAGTATCACTCCGGCGTTCACCACGTGATCAAGCGCTCGGGCCGCTGGCTCATCATCTATCTCGCGGTGATCGTCGCGGTTGGCATGCTGTTCGTGCGCCTGCCGAAGTCGTTCCTGCCCGATGAAGACCAGGGCACGATGTTCGTGATCGTGCAGACGCCGGTGGGCTCGACCCAGGAAACGACGGCACGCACGCTCGCCAACATCCAGAACTGGCTGCTCAAGGACGAAGGCAGCATCGTCGAGTCGGTGTTCACGGTGAACGGCTTCAGCTTCGCGGGCCGCGGCCAGAACTCGGGTCTCGTGTTCGTGCGGATGAAGGACTACAAGCAGCGTCAGCACGCGGACCAGAAGGTCCAGGCGCTGGTGCGTCGCATGTTCATGCACTACGCGGGCTACAAGGACGCGATGGTGTTCCCGGTGAATCCGCCTTCGATTCCTGAACTCGGCACCGCGTCGGGCTTCGACTTCGAACTGCAGGATCGCGCCGGTGTCGGTCACGAGAAGCTGATGGAAGCGCGCAACATGCTGCTCGGCATGGCGGCGAAGGACCCGACGCTCGCACTCGTGCGCCCGAACGGCCTGAACGACACGCCGCAGTTCACGATCGACATCGACCGTGAAAAGGCTGAGGCGCTCGGCGTGACGGCGGCTGCGGTCGACCAGACGTTCTCGATCGCATGGGCGTCGGCGTACGTGAACAACTTCCTCGATACGGACGGCCGTATCAAGAAGGTGTACGTGATGGCCGATGCGCCGTTCCGCATGACGCCGGAAGACTTGAACAACTGGTACGTGCGCAACAGCGCGGGCGGGATGGCGCCGCTCGGCTCGGTCGCGAGCGGCCGCTGGACCTTCGGTTCGCCGAAGCTCGAGCGCTACAACGGTATCTCGGCCGTGGAAATCCAGGGTCAGGCGGGGCAGGGCAAGTCGACCGGCCAGGCCATGACGGCCATGGAGCAGATCGCGGCGAAGCTGCCCGCGGGTATCGGCTACGAATGGACGGGCCTGTCGTATCAGGAACGCCAGTCGGGTTCGCAGGCGCCGATTCTGTACGGCATCTCGATCCTCGTCGTGTTCCTGTGTCTCGCGGCGCTGTATGAAAGCTGGTCGATTCCGTTCGCGGTCATCATGGTGGTGCCGCTCGGCGTGCTCGGCGCGCTGCTGGCGGTGACGCTGCGCGGCCTCGAGAACGACGTGTTCTTCCAGGTGGGTCTGTTGACCACCGTGGGTCTCTCGGCGAAGAACGCGATTCTGATCGTGGAGTTCGCGCGAGACCTGCAGGCCGAAGGGAAGATGGGACCGGTCGAAGCGGCGCTCGAAGCTTCGCGACTGCGTCTGCGACCGATCTTGATGACGTCGCTGGCGTTCATTCTCGGCGTGCTGCCGCTCGCGATCAGTAACGGCGCGGGTTCGGCTTCGCAGCACGCAATCGGCACGGGCGTGATCGGCGGCATGCTGACGGCCACGTTCCTCGCGATCTTCATGATCCCGATGTTCTTCGTCGTGATTCGCGCGAAGTTCGCGGGCGAGAAGGAAGACGCGGACGTCGCGCTCCAGCACTACGAAGAGCACCACGCGCACGACCATGACGCCGACAACGGCGGTCAAGGCGGCACGGGTGGCAACGCAGGCGGTGGCAACGGCGGCAGCAACAGCGACGGCCCGGGCAAGGAAGGACACTGAGATGCATAAACTATCCGTAATTGCAGCGGGCGCTGCGCTGCTCGCAGGTTGCACGATGGAGCCGCACTACAACCGGCCCGAAGCACCGGTGTCGCAGAGCTTCCCGCAGGGCGGCGTCTACGCGACGCAGCCGGCCGCGGGCGCGAACGGTCAGAACGGGCAGGCCGCCCCGAGCGCCAACGGCGCCGCGGCGACCGACATCGGCTGGCGCGAGTTCTTCGTCGATCCGCGCCTGCAGCAGCTCGTCGCAATCGCGCTGAAGAACAACCGCGACCTGCGCGTCTCGGTGCTCAACGTCGAGGCGGCGCGCGCGCAGTATCAGATCGCGCGCGCCGATCTGTTCCCCGCGATCAACGGCGTGGGCACGGACACGCGTACGCGCGTGCCGCGTGACCTGCAGACCACGCCGAACAATCCGTACAGCGTCTACAACGTGGGCGTGCAGGCGTCGTGGGAAATCGACTTCTGGGGGCGCATCCGCAGCCTGAAAGACCAGGCGTTGGCGCAGTACCTCTCGACGGCGTATGCGCGCAAGGCGGCAGAAATCACACTGGTTTCGGAAGTCGCGGACCAGTACCTGACGATGCTCTCCGACGACGACCTGCTGAAGGTCACGCAGGAAACGCTGAAGACGGCGCAAAACTCTTACGCCATTACGAAGGCGCAGTTCGAAACGGGCACCGGCACCGAACTCGATTTGCGTCAGGCGGAAACGGTGGTCGAGAACGCGCAGGCCAACATGCAGGCGCAACTGCGGGCCCGTGCCCAGGCGGAGAACGCGCTCGTGCTGCTGATCGGCGAGCCGCTGCCGGCGGATCTGCCGCAAGGCCTGCCGCTAGACGGCCAGGCCCTGCTCAACGACATTCCGGCAGGACTGCCGTCGGATCTGCTCACGCGGCGTCCGGACATCATGCAGGCCGAGGAAACGCTGCTCGCCGCAAACGCCAACATCGGCGCGGCGCGTGCGGCGTTCTTCCCGAAGATCTCGCTCACGGCGGCGTTCGGCAGCGAAAGCCTGTCGCTCGGCGGTCTCTTCAAGGCGGGCACGGCGGCGTGGAGTTTCGTGCCGCAAGTCACGCTGCCGATCTTCGAAGGCGGCTCGAACATCGCGAACCTGCAACTCGCGAATGTCGAGAAGCGCATCGAGATCGCCAGCTACGAGAAGTCGATCCAGTCGGCGTTCCGCGAAGTGGCCGACGGTCTGGCTGCGCGCGGCACCTACGACGAGCAGATCGCGGCGCTCCAGCGCAGCACCTTTGCGAACCAGCGCTCGCTCGATCTTTCGGAACTGCGCTACAAGAACGGCGTGGACAGCTATCTGCCGGTGCTCGCTGCGCAGACGAGCCTCTACACCGCGCAGACGTCGCTCGTCACGGCGCGCCTCGCGCGCCTGACCAACCTCGTCGATCTGTATCGCGCGTTGGGTGGCGGCTGGATCGAGCACGCGGGCGAGACGCCGCGCGAGCCCGATGCGCCGGTCGACTACGGCGCGGCCAGCGCGCCGGTGGCGGCTTCGGCTGCGACGGCTGGGTAAGCTGCAGTACGGCTTACACAGCAGGAAACAAGAACGCCACGGGAGACCATGGCGTTTTTTTTGGGGGCGAGTCAGAAGGAAAAGGCGCCATGGTTTCCCATGGCGCCGAACCAGCAAAAGACCCCTCCCGCATGTGTGTCTAGGTGAACACGTGCGAGCGGGGCACCTCTCGCGTCAACTCAATACGTACAACTCGATTCGATCAGCTCAATGCGCGGCTGAGCGCGGCATTTCGTGGCCCGCATCCGGCGCCTGGTCCGCGTCGGGATGGCGTTCGAGATCGTGCCCGGCGCGGCGGATGGCGCGCTCGGCGGCCTTCTCGCTCTTTGCGCCATTGAAGATCAGGTTCAGCACCACCGCCGAAACCGAAGCGAGCAGGATGCCGCTATGGAGCAGCGGCGAAAGCGCAGGCGGCAGCTTGGCGAAGAAGTGCGGCGACACCACCGGCACGAGGCCGAAGCCCACGCTCACGGCGACGATAAAGAGGTTGTGCTGGTTCTTCACGAAGTCCACCCGCGAGAGCACCTTGATCCCGTTCGCCGCCACCATGCCGAACATCACGATGCCAGCGCCGCCCAGCACGAAGGCGGGCACCGAGGCGACCATCTGCGCCATCTTCGGAAAGAGGCCGAGCAGCACGAGAATCACGCCGCCCATTGCGCACACATAGCGGCTCTTCACGCCCGTCACGCCGATGAGGCCGACGTTCTGCGAGAACGACGTATGCGGGAACGAGTTGAAAATGCCGCCGATCAGCGTGCCGAGACCGTCCACGCGCAGGCCGCGTACCAGCGTGGCCTGATCGACCGGGCGCTCGACCATGTCGCCGACGGCTAGGAACATGCCCGTCGATTCGATGAAGGTCACGAACATCACGATCACCATGGTCGCGATCGGCAGGATGTGGAACTTCGGCATGCCGAAGTGGAACGGCATGACGATGCCGACCCACGGCGCGCTGGCCATGCCTTCGAGATTCACGCGGCCGAGCGCGAGCGCAATGGCGAAGCCCGCGACAATGCCGAGCAGCACCGAGATATTGGCGATGAAGCCGCGGCCGAACTTGTTGATGAGCAGGATCAGCATCAGCACGAGCAGCGAGAGGCCGAGGTAGATCGGGTTGCCGTAGTCGGGATTGCCCACGCCGCCGGCGGCCCAGTTGATGCCCACTTCCATGAGCGAGAGGCCGATCACCGCGATCACGGTGCCCACCACCACCGGCGGGAAGAACCGCAACAGCTTGCCGATCATCGGTGCGATCACGATGCCGATCGCACCCGCCGCGATGGTCGAGCCGAAGATGTCGAGCAGGCCGAGCGACGGATTGGTGCCGATGGCGATCATCGGACCGACCGAGGCGAACGTGCAGCCCATGATCACGGGCAGGCGGATACCGAAGATCCACAGGCCGAGCGTCTGGATCAGCGTGGCGATGCCGCAGGCGAACAGGTCGGCGCTGATGAGGAAGGCGACCTGGTCCTTCGGCAGCCCGATCGCGCCGCCGACGATCAGCGGCACGGCGACCGCGCCTGCGTACATCACGAGCACGTGCTGGATGCCGAGCGTCAGCAACTGGCTGAACGGCAGGCGCTCGTCGCAGGGGTGGACCTGCTTCTGGCCAGACCGCTGGGCGGCCTGGTCCTCAATGCCCTTGGCTTGCATGTCGTCTGTCTCCGTCTCTTTGTTTAAGGATATGGCCTCCAAGGTATGCGGTAAGAAAATATGCAACAAGACCGCTGGGGACTATTCCGTGCTTTCCGGGGACGATATGCGCCCATAGCGATGGCCAGGCGACATAAGGGTGGGATCAGCGCGCGCGGGCTGAATGAGGCGGTTTCGTGACGGCTTCGCCGGGCCTTGTTTCGGACCGCGCGCGTGGCGGCGCAAGGCGCGAACGCCCCTGTTTGCGGCGGTTGAACGCTCTTGCGCGGCGGGCGCTGCGGCACGGGCATGGTGCCACGGCGGTCATCACAAACGAATGTGGGGGTACTCAGCCCAGACCGGCCATGCCGGGCGGGTCATGTCACACATGGCTGCGTCGTTATTATGTCTATTTCGAATGAGAGATGTCAGCCATTTCGCATCGCGCGAACACCCACCGGGTTAACCCGCTAATGGGCGTTTTTCGCATCGAAATCGGCGGTGTTGCGCGCGGGTTCGAGGCACGTTTGAAGACCCTGCTTAACGTGTACTTCGCACGGTGCATCTCGCCGCTGATCGCGCCGGTATGATGGCTTTACCTTTTCTCGCACACCTCGCGCACCGTTCCCATGAGCCCATCGCAGACGCGCTTTCTCGGTATCGACCTCGGCACCGGTTCACTGAAGCTAGGCATCATCGATGGCGACGGCGTCGAGCGCGCCGCCGCGAGCGTGGCCTACGCGCTCGACACGCCGCAGCCCGGCTGGGCCGAGATCGCCGTGGATCGCTGGTGGGACGCACTCGTCACGGCCTGCGCGCGACTGCCCGAAAGCGAGCGCGCGGCGGTGCGCGCCATCGGCTTTTCCGGGCAGATGCATGGCGTCGTGCTTACCGACGAAGCGGGCCGCGCGCTGCGTCCCGCAATGCTCTGGCCCGACACGCGTGCGCATGCGCTGCTCGATGCGTGGCCCGACGAGCAAGGGCATCCGCAGCCCAATCCCGTTGCGCCCGGCATGGCGGGGCCGCTGCTGCGTTGGGTTCTGCAGCACGAGCCGCAAGTCGCACAGGCCGCGCGCTGGGCGCTGCAGCCCAAGGACTGGCTGCGTGTGGCGCTGGGCGGTGCGATCAACGCCGATCCCTCGGACGCGTGCGCAACGGCGCTCGCCGCCCCCGATGGCGCGTGGGATTTCGCGCTGATCGAGCGGCTGGGATTCCCGGCGCGGTGGTTTGCACCGCTGGCCGCATCGCATGAAGCGAGCGGCGCGCTGAGCGCGGCGGCCGCGCAAGCGCTCGGGTTGCCCGCCGGCATCGTCCTTGCGACGGGCGCGGGCGACACGCCGTGCGCCGCCTTCGGAAGCGGTCTGGCCGACGAAGGCGACGCGCTCCTGACCACGGGCACAGGCGGCCAGATCGTGGTGACCGCGCGCAGCGAGCCGCACGCGCGGCGCGGGCTGCATCGCTACCGCTCGGCCACGGGCGGCTGGTACACCATGGCCGCCATGCAGAACGTGGGCGTGGCCCTCGAAGCGGCGCGCGGCTGGCTTGCCTACGACTGGGCTTCGGCTTATGCGGACGCGTTCGCCGTGCCGCCTTCGGCGACGCTCGCGTTCCTGCCTTACCTAAGCGGGGAACGCTCGCCGTGGCTCGACCCCGCGGCGCGCGGAGGCTGGCTCGGCGCTGGCCTTGGCGACTCGCGCGGCACGCTCATGCGCGCGGCGTTCGAGGGCGTGGCATTCGCATTGCGCGCGGGGCTTGACGCCGTGCGTAGCACTTACGTAGTTGCGGAAGAAGACACGCGTGAGGCGCGCAGTGTGCCGGCGCTCAAGCTCGCTGGCGGCGGCTCCGTGGACGCGCGCTGGCGGCAACTGCTCGCCGACACGCTCGACGCGGATCTCTACGCAATCGACTGCCCGAACGCAGCGGCGCGCGGCGCGGCGATGCTGGGCGGCCTCGCTTGCGGGCACTGGCGCATGAGCGACCTCGCGGCACTTGCGCCTGCCGCGACCCAGGTGGCGTCGCCGCGCGAAGACGCCATGCTCGCGCAACGCTTTGCGCGCTTCATCGATCTGTATGGCCGCGTCCGAACCTGGTTCCCGCCGGCGTCGTGATGCGGAGTAAGCGCAAAAAAGGCGTTGCCACCGTAAGGGGCAACGCCTTTTTCATTGCGCGCACAACGTCCTAGCGACGCCCAATCAGACTCGCGCCGTAGACGAGCGCGGCGAGCGCGGTAATCCAGAAGCTGGTGGGCCAGTCGGTGTAGAACGCGAGCGTGACGCCGAGCCACGCCTGCACGAGCGCGAGCAGCGCGGCCAGAACGAGCCCGGTGGAAAGGCGCGTGGTGAGATTCTGCGCGGCGGCGGCAGGACCAACCATCAACGTAAAGACGAGCAGCACGCCGACGATCTGCGTGCACGCGGCGACCGCGAGCGCGGCGATGGCGAGAAACAGCATCGACACCGCGCGCAGCGACACGCCCTTCGCTTCGGCGAGTTCGGGCTGCAGCGAGGCGAATAGCAGCGGCCGCATGATGGCGGCCAGCGCCGCGAGGCTCGCCACGGCGAGGGCGGCAAGCACGCCGAGCGTTTCGCGGTTCACGCCCAGCACGTTGCCGAACAGCAGCGCCGTGACCTGCGTGGCATACGACGTGAAGAAGTGCAGAAACAGCAGGCCGAAGCCGAGCGCGAGCGAAAGAATCACACCGATCGCCACATCGCGGCCCGCGAGCTTTTCGCCGAGCGCCCCCATCGAAACGCCCGCGGCGAGCGTGAAGCCCACCATGCCCCACATTGGCGAAACGCCCAGCAGCACGGCGCCCGTGGCGCCCGTGAAGCCCACGTGCGAAAGCGCGTGGCCCGCGAAGGTCTGGCCGCGCATCACCAGAAAGTAGCCGACAATGCCCGCGAGCACCGCGACGATGCCCGACGCCGCGAAGGCGTTCACCATGAAATCGTATTCAAGCATCGTGCGTGTGGCCGTGTGCGTTGTCGTTGTTCTTGCCGTGACCATGATCGTGCGCGTGGCCGTGGCCGCCGTGGTCATGGCCGTGGTCGTGCTCATGCTCGTGGTCGTGCTTTTCGACTTCCACGTCGCCCGACATCACGAAGATGCGGCCCTTCATGCGCATCACCTCGATCGGCGAGCCGTAGAGACGCGAGAGCACGGGCGCGGTGATGACTTCATCCACGCTGCCGAGCGCGGCCACGCCGTTGCCGAGATAGAGCACGCGATCGAGCGCGTTGAGCAGCGGATTGAGTTCGTGCGCGGAGAACAGCACCGCGATGCCAAGCTCGCGCTGCACGCGGCGCACGAGCTCGACCACGCCGCGCTGATGGTTCGGGTCGAGGCTGATGAGCGGCTCGTCGAGCAGCAGCAGCTTCGGGTCGCCGAGCAGGCATTGCGCGAGCAGCAAGCGCTGGCGCTCGCCGCCCGAAAGCTCCGAAAGCGGGCGATCCGCAAGCGCCGTCGCGCCCACGAGATCGAGCACGCGAGCCACGTCGGCGCGCGTGGCAGCGTCCGCGCGCGGCAGGCCCCAGCGGTGGCCGTCGGCGGCCATCGCCACGAAGTCGCGGCCGCGCACGCGGCGGCTCGCGAGCGCCGTGCGCGTTTGCGGCATGTAGCCAATCTTCGCGTTGCCGCGCGCAACCGGCTCGCCCAGCACGCGAATCGCGCCGTGCGAGGCCGGCACGAGGCCGAGGATGGCGCGCATGAGCGTGGTCTTGCCCGCGCCGTTCGGCCCGAGCACGCCGATGAATTCGCCCTGGTTCACCGCGAAGTTGGCGTCGCGCAGGATCGTGCGCTCGCCGAGCGAGAGCGTCACGCCCGCGAGCGTGAGCACAGGCGTGGGCGCGCGGTGCGCGCCGTTGTGCTGTGCAGGGTGTTGTGAAGCGGTATCGGTGGGCGAAGGGCCGGCCCCGGTCATGACATCTGTCCTTGCTGAATACGGTTAGTGTTGCCCTGCTGTTCCCGCTGCAAGCGCCTTGTCGAGCGAGTCGAGCTGCACGAGCATCCATTGCTGGAAGTTCACGCCGGCCGGCTGCGTCTCGGTCACGCTCACCGAAGGCACACTCGACTGCTTCGCCAGCGCCAGCATGCGCCGCGTGAGCGCCTCGGTCGCCTGGCTGTTGTAGATCAGCACTCGCACGCGGCGCTCGCGCAGGTCACGCTCGAACGCGGCGATGTCCGAAGCGCTCGCCTCGGTGTCGTTCATCGTCGCGAGCTGGAAGCGCAGGTTGCGCATGTCGAGGCCGATCGCATCCGACATATAGCCGAACACCGGCTCCGTGGCCGTGACGGGTTGCCCCTGGTAGTGCGCGCGCAGCGCCGCGACCTTGGCATCGACCGGTTGCAGCGAGGCGAGGAACGTTGCCAGGTTGGCATCGTACACGCTCTTGTGCGCGGGGTCCGCCGCGCCGAGCGCGGCGCTCACGGCGCGCGCCACGGCGGGCATCGTCTTCGGGTCGTACCAGAGGTGCGGATTGTCGCCCGCTTTCTTGCCGACGAGGTCCGCCGCAACGATCGTCGTGCGGGTGTTTGCATTTTTCCCGCCGCCGGTGGCGCCGAGCAGTTTGGTCATCCACGGGTCGTAATCGGCGCCGTTGTAGACGACCACGCGCGCATTCTGGAGCGCGCGGGCGGTCTTCGGGCTCGCTTCGAAGAGGTGCGGGTCCTGGTCGGGATTGCTCAGGATGCTCGTCACGTTCACGTAATTGCCGCCGATCTGCTTGACGACGTCGCCGTAGAAGTTTTCCGCTGCAACGACGGGAATGGCGGCGCTGGCAGCCTGCGCCGCCATGGCCGCACTCGCGCCGCCGAACGCCGTACCCAGTGCAAGCGCGAGCCCGGCCGCGAAGCGCGCGAGCGCGAAGCCCCGGCGCTTGCCAACTGTAGTCGGGCAGGGCGGGCGGTTCGCATGGGTGAACGTGATCATGGTTCTATCCTTGTTGATAAGGGAGCCTGAAAGCGGGGCACGGGCACGTCGGTGCCGCGAAGGCGAGATGATATAACGTATCACTTCGATTGGCGAGTCAGCTCGCCATCCGGTCAGGGGGCCGGATCTGCGGGCCGCAGCCAGCCAAGGCTTGCGCGTTGCACCATCGAAATCTCGCTCAATCGCGTTCGTTCGCCTTGACAGTCACCGACTCGTATCCGATCATTCGATCAACGACAGAGCAAATGCTCACATGTCGGGCGATCGCTCACGCGCGCCCCGCACGAACGAAAATTGGAGACAACCTGTGGCACACACCGCGACCCCAGCGGCAGGACGTTTGCAGGACAAGGTAGCCGTGCTGACTGGCGCGGCGAGCGGCATTGGCGAGGCGGTCGCCCAGCGTTATCTGGACGAAGGCGCGCGTTGCGTGCTCGTCGACGTGAAACCCGCCGAGTCCGTCGCGCCAACGCTGGCCGCCGCGTACCCCGAGCGCGTGCTCGCGATCTCCGCAGACGTGACCCGCCGCGAGGACATCGAGCGCATCGTGCTCAGCGCGCTCGAGCGCTTCGGCCGCATCGACATCCTCTTCAATAACGCGGCGCTCTTCGACATGCGCCCGATCCTCGACGAATCCTGGGACGTGTACGACCGCCTCTTCGCGGTCAACGTGAAGGGCATGTTCTTCCTCATGCAGGCCGTGGCACAGCACATGGTCGAGCGGGGGCAGGGCGGCAAGATCATCAACATGTCCTCGCAGGCAGGCCGTCGCGGCGAGGCACTCGTTTCGCACTACTGCGCAACCAAGGCCGCCGTGCTGAGCTACACGCAGTCGGCGGCGCTTGCGCTGGCGCCGCATCGCATCAACGTGAACGGCATCGCACCGGGCGTGGTCGACACGCCGATGTGGGAGCAGGTCGACGCGCTCTTCGCACGCTATGAGCATCGCCCGCTCGGCGAGAAGAAGCGCCTGGTGGGTGAGGCCGTGCCGCTCGGGCGCATGGGCCTGCCCGAGGATCTCACGGGCGCAGCGCTCTTTCTCGCGTCCGCCGACGCCGATTACATCACCGCGCAGACCCTGAACGTCGACGGCGGCAACTGGATGAGCTGAATTTTCCCGCAACCCTCGCCCGCAACCCTTGCACAACGCATCACGACAGCAGCACGGCTGCAGCAAGACATAACGCAACGAACAAGGAGACAACGTCATGAAGCCAGCAATGAAGACCGCCGCGAAGTGCATAAGTCGCGCGGTGAGTGCGGGTGCACTCGTCGCCGCGGCCAGCGCCGCTCACGCGCAGACCGTCACGATCGCCATGTTGAACAACCCGGACATGATCGAGCTGAAGAAGCTCTCGCCGGCCTTCGAAAAGGCCAATCCGGGCATCAAGCTGAACTGGGTGATTCTCGAAGAAAACGTGTTGCGCCAGCGCGCGACGACCGATATCACGACCAACAGCGGCCAGTTCGACGTGATGATGATCGGCACCTATGAGGCGCCGCAATGGGGCAAGCGCGGCTGGATCGTGCCGATGACGAACCTGCCCGCGAGCTACGATCTCGACGACGTGGTGAAAACCGCGCGCGACGGCCTCTCGTACAACGGCACGCTTTATGCGCTGCCGTTCTACGTCGAAAGCTCGATGACGTATTACCGCAAGGACCTGTTCGACAAGAAGGGCCTGAAGATGCCCGAGCAGCCGACCTATGACCAGATCCGCGACTTCGCCGACAAGCTGACCGACAAATCGGCCGGCCAGTATGGCATCTGCCTGCGCGGCAAGGCCGGCTGGGGCGAGAACATGGCGTACGTGACGACGGTCGCGAACACCTTCGGCGGCCGCTGGTTCGACGAGAAGTGGCAGGCGCAGCTCACCTCGCCCGAGTGGAAGAAGGCGGTGAACTTCTACGTCGATATGCTGAAGAAGGACGGCCCTCCGGGAGCCAGCTCGAACGGCTTCAACGAAAATCTCACGCTGATGTCCTCGGGCAAGTGCGCGATGTGGATCGACGCCACGGTGGCCGCGGGCATTCTCTACAACAAGCAGCAGTCGCAGGTGGCCGACAAGATCGGCTTCGCGGCCGCGCCGACCGAAGTCACGCCTAATGGCGCGCACTGGTTGTGGTCGTGGGCGCTGGCGGTGCCGAAGTCGTCGAAGTCGCAGGACGCCGCGAAGAAGTTCATCGAATGGGCCACCTCGAAAGAGTACGTCCAGATGGTAGCGCAGGACGAGGGCTGGGCTTCGGTGCCGTCGGGTACGCGGATTTCGACGTATCAGAATCCCGAGTACAAGAAGGCCGCGCCGTTCTCGGACTTCGTGCTCAAGGCGATCCAGACCGCCGACCCGACCCATCCGACCGCGAAGCCGGTGCCGTACACGGGTATCCAGTTCGTCGGGATTCCTGAGTTCCAGTCGTTCGGTACGGTCGTGGGCCAGAGCATTGCGGGGGCCGTGGCAGGGCAGATGAGCGTCGACCAGGCGCTGACTGCGGGTAACGCCGCTGCAAACCGCGCCGTGGCGCAAGCCGGGTATCAAAAGTAAGTGCGGGAAATAAAGCTGCGACATTAGAGCAGCCAGCGTAGTCACGCGAGCGCGCGCCGGGCCCGTCCGGCGCGGCGCGCACCCTCGCGAAGCCGATGCAGCGCCTGCGCCTCAAGCAGGCGCGCAACCGAGAAGGGTGGTCCTCATGCGTCATCTCCATCTCCCCATGCCTATATTCAATCGAGCGCGCACGCCACAGAAACCGCAGCAGGTCGAAACGCGCCGCACGGCGTCGCGCTGGCTCGTGTCGCCGTCCGTCGCGGTGCTGCTGCTGTGGATGACGATCCCGCTCGCGATGACGATCTGGTATTCGTTCACGCGATACAACCTGCTGAACCCCGACCTCAAGGGCTTCGCGGGCTTCGACAACTACCGGTTCCTCGCTACCGATCCCTCGTTCGTGCCGTCGATCGTGCACACCATCGAGTTGATCGTGGCGGTGCTCGTGATCACGGTGGTTGGCGGCGTGCTGATGGCGGTGCTGTTCGATCGCAAGTTCATCGGCCAGGGCGTGGCGCGCCTCTTTGCCATCGCGCCGTTCTTCGTGATGCCCACGGTGAGCGCGCTGATCTGGAAGAACATGATCCTGCATCCGGTGTACGGTCTCGTGGCCATCGCGATGCGCTCGATGGGCATGACGCCGATCGACTGGTTCGCCGTTTATCCGCTCACCGCGGTCATCATGATCGTGGCGTGGCAGTGGCTGCCGTTCGCGTTCCTCATTCTCTTCACCGCGATCCAGTCGCTCGACCAGGAGCAGAAGGAAGCCGCGAAGATCGACGGCGCGGGCCCCATCGCCTTGTTCTTCTACATCACGCTGCCGCACCTGCGGCGCGCAATTGCCGTTGTCGTGATGATGGAATCCATCTTCCTGCTCTCGATCTTCGCCGAGATCTACACGACCACGGGCGGCGGTCCCGGCAACGCGACCACCAACCTCACTTACCTGATCTACTCGATGGGCCTGCAGCAGTTCGACGTGGGCATCGCTTCGGCTGGCGGCATTCTCGCCGTTGTGCTCGCGAACATCGTGTCGTTCTTCCTCGTGCGGATGCTCGCGCGCAACCTCAAAGGGGAGTACGAAAAATGAGCCAGATTACTGCTACACCCGCGCAATCGGCCGACGCGGTCAACCGTTCGTCGCCGCTGCAGTTCCTTGGCCGCGTGGTGCCGGGGCTGCTCGCATGGCTGATCGCAATCGCGCTGTTCTTCCCGATCTTCTGGATGACGATCACGGCATTCAAGACCGAGCAGCAGGCCTATATTCCGACGATCTTCTTCCTGCCGACGCTCGACAGCTTCCGCGAGGTGTTCGCGCGCAGCAACTACTTCGCGTTCGCCTGGAATTCGGTGTTGATCTCGGCGGGCGTGACGATCGTCTGCCTGCTGTTCGCCGTGCCCGCCGCTTATGCGATGGCGTTTTTCCCAAACCAGCGCACGCAGAAGATCCTGCTGTGGATGCTCTCCACGAAGATGATGCCTTCGGTGGGCGTGCTCGTGCCGATCTATCTGCTGTGGAAGAACACGGGACTGCTCGATACGGTGAGCGGACTCATCATCGTCTATACGCTCATCAACCTGCCTATCGCGGTGTGGATGGCGTATACGTACTTCAACGAGATTCCACGCGACATTCTCGAAGCCGGACGCATGGACGGCGCGGCCACCTGGCAGGAGATCGTCTACCTGCTCATGCCGATGGCGGTGCCGGGCCTCGCGTCCACCGCACTGCTGCTGATCATTCTTTCGTGGAACGAAGCGTTCTGGAGCATCAACCTCTCCAGCTCGAATGCCGCGCCGCTTACCGTGTTCATCGCTTCGTATTCGAGTCCTGAGGGCCTCTTCTGGGCGAAGCTTTCCGCGGCGTCGCTGCTGGCGGTCGCGCCGGTGCTGATCGTCGGCTGGCTTTCGCAGAAGCAGCTGGTACGCGGCCTTACGTTCGGTGCAGTCAAGTAAATGGACCAGGCGATGCCCATTCAAGCTCTCATCTGCGACTGCGACGGCGTGTTGATCGACAGCGAAGCCGTGGCGGCCCGCGTGCTGGTGCGCGAACTCGAAGCGCGCTGGCCCGGCGTGGACGCGGCGCCGGTCGTGATGCCGCTGCTTGGCCAGCGTATCGAGCGCGTGCTGGGCGGCGCGGGCGAGGCGCTCGGGCGCAGCCTGAGCGCAGCCGATGTCGATGCGATCCGCGTGGTTGCAGAGGCCGAGGCGCGCGAGGCGCCGCTTTTCCCGGGCGTCGTCGCCGCGCTGGAAGCCGTGACGCTCATCAAGGCCTGCGCGAGCAACAGCTACACGGCGGTGGTGCGCGAAGTGCTGGCGCGCAACGGTCTCGATCGCTTCTTTGGCGAGCGTGTGTACTGCGCGGATGTCGTCGCCAAACCGAAGCCTGCGCCCGATGTCTACCTCGCGGCGGCGCAGGGCATGGACATCGCGGCCGCCGCGTGCCTCGTGGTCGAGGACAGCGTGACCGGTGTGAGCGCGGCGCGCGCAGCCGGTATGACGGTGCTCGGCTTCGTGGGTGGCACGCACGTGGGCGGCGACGCGCATGCACACGAGTTGCGCGAAGCGGGTGCAATTGAAATCTTCGACGACATGACGACGCTGCCCGCTCGGGTGGCGCGATGGATGAAACAGGCATGAACAGGGCGCAAGCGCGTTCGAATTGAATCAGGCAGAAAACGGAGACATATCATGGCAAGCGTGATCCTCAGAGACGTACTGAAGCGCTACGACGACAACGAAGTCCTGCGCGACGTGAACCTCGATATCGGCGACGGCGAGTTCGTCGTGTTCGTGGGCCCGAGCGGCTGCGGCAAGACCACGCTCATGCGCATGATCGCGGGGCTGGAGGACATCAGCGGCGGCGATCTGACGATCGACGGCACGCGCATGAACGACGTGCCCCCGGCCAAGCGCGGCATCGCGATGGTGTTCCAGTCGTACGCGCTTTATCCGCACATGACGCTCTACGACAACATGGCGTTTGGCCTGAAGCTCGCGGGCGCGAAGAAGCCCGAGATCGACGCGGCCGTGAAGAACGCCGCGAAGATCCTGCATATCGACCATCTGCTCGACCGCAAGCCCAAGCAGCTCTCGGGCGGCCAGCGCCAGCGCGTGGCGATCGGGCGCGCGATCACGCGCAAGCCCAAGGTGTTCCTGTTCGACGAGCCGCTCTCGAACCTCGACGCCGCGCTGCGCGTGAAGATGCGCCTCGAATTCGCGCGTCTGCACGACGAACTCAAGACGACGATGATCTACGTGACGCACGATCAGGTCGAAGCGATGACGCTCGCCGACAAGATCGTCGTGCTCTCGGCGGGCAATGTCGAACAGGTCGGCAGTCCGAACCGTCTGTATCACGCGCCGGCGAATCGCTTCGTGGCGGGTTTCATCGGCTCGCCAAAGATGAACTTCCTTGACGGCACGGTGCAGCAGATTGCGAGCGACGGCATCGTCGTGCGCTACGAAAGGGGCGATACGCAGAAGGTGGCCGTAGAGCCTGGCACGGCGCGCGAAGGCGACAAGGTGACGGTGGGCATCCGTCCCGAGCATCTGCACATCATGACGGGCGGAGAAGGCGTGAGCGCGAAGGCGATGACGGTCGAATCGCTTGGCGACGCCGCGTATCTCTACGCCGAATGCCCGGTTGCGCCCGATGGCCTGATCGCGCGCATTCCGCCGCTCGAGCAGCACGAGCGCGGCGAGGCGTTCAAGGTCGGCTCGACGCCCGATCATTGCCATCTCTTCAATGCGGATGGTCTCGCGTTCGAGCGTCGCTTCGCGCAGCAACTGGCTGCGTGATTTCACTGGCTTGCTGTACGCACCGCCTCGAAGCGTGAGGCGGTGCTCTGTGTGGCAAGGTACCTGAGGTTGCCTTTGTTAGCCCGCTTCGAGCGGGCTTCTTTTTTTCGCTCTGCGCAGGGTTTAGCGTTCGATCGCGGCGCGCGCGCACAATTCGTCGGTGACGAGGCCGGAGAGCCAACCGCCGTTGAGCGCCGCGATCACGGCTTCGCGCTTGCGCGCGCCGCCTGCGAAGCCGATGGTCGGGCGGCGCGGCGGCGAGTCGAGGTACACGCTCGTCACGCGGCGGCCCGTGGGCGAATCGACGCGCTTGCCGGCCGCGTCGATGGGCAGGCCGAGCATTTCGGCCACGGCGCCCTGGCCCATCAGTTCGCGCACTTCGTCGGACGTGATGAAGCCGTCCTCATGCAGCGGGCAATGCTCGCCGATGTTGCCGATGCCCACGAACGCGACATCGGCCTCGCCCGAAAGCGATTCGACGATGCGATAGAGCCGGTGATTGCACCATTGCGCGCGCTCGGCCTCGTTATCCGCGATGAGCGGCGCGGGCAGCAGAAAGTGCTTGCCGCCGGTCTTCTCGGAGATATGCAGCGCGACGTCGTACCGGTTCGACGAGCCGTCCTGGGCGATCGCGCCCACCATCGAAACCAGCCGGTGCTGCGGCCGCTCCAGCTGCGCGATCTGATCGACGGCCGCCTTGAGCGTTCGTCCACTGCTCACGGCCACGACCATCGGCCGCTCCTCAGTGAGGTAGCGCTCCATCACTTGCGCGCCCGCTACCGCGAGCTTGCGGTCGATTTCCTCGGGCGTGTCGTTGTCCACGGGCACCACTTCGCAGACCGAAAGGCCGTAGCGTTTCGAAAGCGCATCGGCGAGCGCGAGGCAATCGGCGAGACGGTGATCGACGCGCACGCGAATGAGGTTCTTCTCGACCGCGAACGCAACGAGGCGCTGCGCGACGGGGCGCGACACCTGCAGCTTCTCGGCGATTTCGTTCTGGGTGTTGCCGGCCACGTAGTAGAGCCAGGCGGCGCGGGTCGCGAGATCGAGTTTTTCGGTGGACTTGGGCACGGTGGTGGTCGGAGCGGTATCGGGGCCGAAGTGTACTGCACGAAATTGCGCGACTTACGCGAGGCGCTCGCGCGAGGGCTCGAAAAGCGGGCGCACATGGCGGTACAGCGCCCGGTAGGCGGTGAGACGCTCGCGCAGCGCCGCGTGGCGCGAGGCGTTCGCCGTGTATTCGGCTACCACGGGCGGCTTCGTCAGCACCTCGCGCGCGTCGCCGCCCGCCGCGAGCCAGCCGAGGCGCGCCGCGCCGAGCGCCGCGCCGGTCTCGCCGCCGCCGTGCTGGCGCGTGGGCGTGTTGAATGCGTCCGCAACCAGTTGCGCCCAGTAGCCGCTGCGCGCGCCGCCGCCCAGCATCGACAGCGCGCCGACTTCGGTGCCGGCGGCCGCGAGGGCGTCGAGACCGTCGGTGAGCGCGAGCGTCACGCCTTCGAGCACGGCGTAGCCGAGCAGCGCGCGGTCGGTTGCGTGCGTCATACCGAAGAACACGCCCTGCGCGTACGGGTCGTTGTGCGGCGTGCGCTCGCCCGAGAGATATGGCAGGAAGAGCGGCGCTTCGGCGAGCGTTTGCACGTTGAGTTGCTCGACTTCGGCGAGCAGCGTGGGCTCGTTCGTGCTCGTGAGCTTGCAGACCCAGCGCAGGCAACTCGCCGCCGAAAGCACGACGCTCATCTGGTGCCAGCGGTCCGGAATCGCGTGGCAGAACGCATGCACGGCGGAAGCGGGGTTGGGCCGGAAGCGGTCGCCCACCACGCAGAGCACGCCCGAGGTGCCGAGCGAGACGAAGCCGTCGCCGGGCTGCGTCGCGCCGATGCCGATGGCGCTCGTCGCATTGTCGCCACCGCCCGCTGCAACGACCACCTCCTCGCGCAGGCCGAATTCGCGCGCGAGCGCCGGCAGCAGCGTGCCGGAGGGCGCGCTGCCTTCGGCGAGCGCGGGCATTTGTGCGCGCGTCATGTTGCAGGCGTCGAGCAGTGCGTCGGACCAGTCGCGTTTGGCCACGTCGAGCCAGAGCGTGCCCGCGGCGTCCGATGGATCGGAGACCTTGCCGCCCGTGAGCTGCAGGCGCAGATAGTCCTTTGGCAGCAGCACGCTGGCCGTGTCGCGAAAGATCCGCGGTTCATGGCGCGCGACCCACAGCAGCTTGGGCGCGGTGAAGCCCGGCATGGCGAGATTGCCAGCGATGCGGTGCAGCTGCGGCGCGCGCGCGGTGAGCTCGGCGCATTCGTCGACCGCGCGCATGTCGTTCCAGAGGATTGCGGGGCGCAAGACGTTGTCGTGCGCGTCGAGCAGCACGGCGCCGTGCATCTGTCCGGAAAGGCCAATGCCGCGCACCTGCGCGAATTCGTGCGGATGCGCCTCGCGCAATGCGGCGAGCGCGCGGCGCGTGCCATCCCACCAGTCGGCGGGATTCTGCTCGGACCAGCGCGGGTGCGGGCGCGAGACGACGAAGGGCGTGCCGGCAGTGCCGATCACGCGGCCGTCGGGCGCGAGCAGCAGGACTTTCACTTCGGAGGTGCCGAGGTCGATGCCGAGATACATAGGCGCGCGGAAGTCGTAAAGAGAGTTGCGCTACTTTAGCCGCGCGCCGTGCGCGACGCCATGCGCGCCGACCCGGAGGGCGCACGCGGCGCGAGTGTGACGGGTCAAGCCGCGATATGGCTTCAAACGCTGCAGCCGCGTGAGGCGAGCCACTGGTCGACGCGCGTAAGCGCGCCGCGCACAGCTTCGCCGAGCGTCGGGTTGCCGGCGAGACCGCCCCACAGCAGCTTGTCGCCGAGAAATGTCGAGACGGGGTCGCCGCTATCGAACATGCGGTGCACGGCAGACGCGTCCATCACGCCGTCCTGGTAGCTGTAGGGCAGGGTGCCCTTGTGCCAGCGCTCCAGAAAGCGCAGGAAGAGCGCGGGCAGCATGGCCGTGGCGGCAGGCGTTGCGCCGCTGGCGATGCGTTGCGCGAGCGTGGGCGCGATGAAGCCGGGGATCTTCGAGTAGCCGTCGGCGGCCACGCGCTGGTTCGTGTCCTGGATGTACGGGTTGCTGAAGCGTTCGAGCACGACGTCGCGATATTTCGCGAGATCGAGCGGGCTCGGCGTGAGGCAGGGAATCACGTCCTCGCTCACGTACTCGCGCGCAAACGTGCGGATGTCGGCGTCGTTCGTGCCTTCGTGGATGAAGTCGAGCCCAATGAGCGTGCCCGCCCACGCAACGCAGCTGTGCGTGGCGTTGAGGATGCGGATCTTCGCTTCCTCATAGGGCATCACCGATTCGACCATCTCCGCGCCCGCGCGCTCCCAGGCGGGCCGCCCCGCGCAGAAGTGATCCTCGATCACCCACTGGATGAATGCCTCCCCCATCACCGGGCAGGCGTCGTCCACGCCGGTTGCGGCCTTTACGCGCTCGCGCACATCGGGCGTGGGGCGCGGCGTGATGCGGTCGACCATGGAGTCGGGGCACGCCGTATTCGCGTCGAACCATTCGCGCAGATCCGTCGCGCCGCGCAGCGCGAGGAACTCGCGCATGCCCGCGTGAAAGCGCTTGCCGTTGCTGCGCAGGTTGTCGCAGGTCTGCAGCGTGACGGGGCCGCCGTCGCGCGCCATGCGCGCTTCGAGGATCGCGGCGAGCGCACCGTAAATCGTCGTGCGGCCGCCCTTGAGATCGGCGGCGAGGTCGGGGTTCGCGGTGTCGAGGCGGTCGTGTTCGTCGAGGTAATAGCCGCCTTCGGTCACCGTGAACGCGATGATCTTGCAGTTCGAGTCGGCCCCGGCATCGATCAGGCTCGCGAGATCGGCGGACCACGGCAGCACGCGCGTGATCGAGCGGATCGTCTCGTAGGCGCGCTCGCCCTGCGGCGTGACCGTTTCGAGCGTGTAGGCGCCGTTCTGCGCGGCCAGCGCGCCCATCACGGCGTTCATGTCGGAGCGGATGTTGCCGACGGTGAGCGACCAGGCGGCCTCGTCGGGCTTGCGCGCGAGGTTCACGCGATGCAGGTACCACGCCTGATGCGCGCGGTGAAAGGACCCGGCGCCGATGTGCAGGATCACGTTCGCATTGCTGCGTTCGGTGTTCATTCGGTGTCTCCTTACTCAAAGCGGCCTGTCGGCTCAAGCCTGAGCAATTGCTCTAGTGATGAACGAATGATCGTATCCGGTCGATCGAAAGTCAAGCGGGCGAGGGCGGTTTTCGGTGGCGCGCTGCGGCGGGGGATGGCGCGCGTGCGGTCATCGAACGCGCGTCGAATGAACGTTGCTGGAGGATGTTGTGGCGCACAAGGCGCCCGGGAGGGTAAGGCGGAGAACGGGGTCAGCGGCTTCAGCCGCCAATCCGCTCCACCGCCGCGACGGCCTGTGCGGTCGCATCTTGCGCGCAGCAATCCACGACGATGCGCTCCGGCATCGCGCGCAGCCACGTGAGCTGGCGCTTGCAGAGCTGGCGCGTGGCAAACACGCCCTTGTCGCGCATGGTGTCGTAGTCCACCGCGCCGTCGAGGAATTCCCACACCTGGCGGTAGCCCACACAGCGCATGGACGGCAAGTTGGGATTCAGATCGCCGCGCGCGCGCAGCGCCTTCACCTCGTCGATAAGACCGCCCGCGAGCATCGCGTCGAAACGCGCTTCGATGCGCGCGTGCAGCACGCCGCGATCGGACGGTTCGAGCGCGACCGGCACGAAGCGATAGCGCGCGGCTTCATTCTCGCGCGTGGACGGCGTGGCGAGCAGCACCGACATCGGCTGGCCGCTCAGCATGAAGATTTCGAGCGCCCGCTGAATGCGCTGCGAGTCGTTCGGGGCCAGGCGCGCCGCCGTGGCCGGATCGACCTGCGCGAGGCGGGCATGCATGGCGGGCCAGCCGTCGC
Organism: Paraburkholderia acidiphila; assembly: GCF_009789655.1. GTDB lineage: Bacteria > Pseudomonadota > Gammaproteobacteria > Burkholderiales > Burkholderiaceae > Paraburkholderia > Paraburkholderia acidiphila. The sequence continues at coordinate 2,519,004 of NZ_CP046909.1, read as the reverse complement.
GTGCGGCCTCGGCGTCGAGTTGCGCGCGCACGGCGGGATCGGCCGAGGGCAGGTCGTTCAGGCCTTGCGTGAGCGCCTTGTAGTACAGCATCGTCCCGCCCACCAGCAGCGGCACGTTCCCGCGCGCAACGATTTCGCCCGTCACGCGCAGCGCATCGGCGCGAAAGTCGGCGGCGGAATACGCATCCAGCGGATCGACGATATCGATCAGATGATGCACGGCTGCTGCGCGTTCATCGGCGGTTGGCTTCGCGGTGCCGATGTCCATCTCGCGATACACGAGCGCCGAATCGACGCTCACGATCTCCACCGCGCGCCCACGCGCCGCCGATTGCGCGGCATACGCAAGCGCGGCCGCCGTCTTGCCCGAGGCCGTGGGGCCAAGCAGGCATGCGACGGGCAACGCCTCACCGGTTTGTTTCGTGGACTGCGTCATTGACCGCGCATGAAGAGCCGATCGAGATCGGCGAGCGTGAGCTGGTACCAGGTCGGCCGGCCGTGGTTGCACTGGTCGGCGCGCTCGGTGGCTTCCATCTGGCGCAGGAGCGCGTTCATTTCGTCGAGCGTGAGACGCCGGTTCGCGCGCACCGCGTGATGGCAGGCGAGCGTGCCGAGCATCTCGTGCTGGCGCTCGGTGAGCACGCGCGAGCCGCCGTACTCATGCAGGTCGGCGAGCACGGCGCGCGCGAGGGCCTGGAGATCGGCGTCCTTGAGGAGCGCGGGCACCGCGCGGATCGCGATCGACGTAGGCGAAAGCACGGCGAGGTCGAAGCCCAGCGCTTCGAGCGTCGCCTTTTCCTCCTCGACGGTGCCTGTCTCGACGGGATCGGCCGTCATCGAGATCGGGATCAGCAAGGGCTGCACGGCGAGCGAGCGCTCGGCAAGCGCCTGCTTGAACTGCTCGTAGAGAATGCGCTCGTGCGCGGCATGCATGTCGACGATCACGAGACCGCGCGCGTTTTGCGCGAGCACATAGATGCCGTGCACCTGGCCGAGCGCGAAGCCGAGCGGATGGTCTTCGCCCGCTTCGAAGGCGGCGCGCGGCGCGCCGGCGGCGAACGCATCGGCTGCGCCGTCTTGCGCCTGCGGCACGGTCGAGCCCTGCGCCGTGCCCGCGCCGACGTCCTTGCGGCCGAACAATGCGTCATACAGCGCGAGCGGCTGCGCGACAGGCAGGTTGCCTTGCGTCATGCGCGACTGGCGCAGCCAGGTGTTGCCGCTGCTTGCGCCGGCGCCGCCTGCGTTTGCAGCGCCAAAGCCGGAAGCACGCGAGAGAGCGCCACCCGCGCCGCCGCCGAAGCTGCTCGCCACGCTGGCGGTGCCGAACTTGCCGTCCGCGCCGAAACCGCCCGCTGCGCCAGACGTTACGCCTGCGCGCGGGTAATCGGACGCGCCCGAAGCCAGTCCGACAGAAGCGCCCAGCACCCCGGCGCCCGGCAACGCGCGCGGCTCGATAAGCGCCGCCGCGTGGCCGCCCGAGGTCGTCTCGGGCGAGGCGCCCGCGTGGCGCGCAAGCGCGCGCTGCACGGCATGGAACACGAACTGGTGAATCGAGCGCGAGTCGCGAAAACGCACCTCGATCTTCGAGGGATGCACGTTCACGTCGACGGCTTCGGGCGGCAGGTCGAGGAACAGCACGTACGACGGATAGCGGTCGCCGTGCAGGACGTCTTCGTAGGCCGAGCGCACCGCGTGCGTGAGCAGCTTGTCGCGCACGAAGCGGCCGTTCACGAAGAAGTACTGCTGGTCGGCGCGGTTGCGGCTCGCCGTGGGCAGACCCGCGCAGCCGTACACGGCGAGCGGCCCGGCGCGCTCGTCGAGCGGCAGGTGCGCCGTGGCGAAGACTTCGCCGAGAATCTTCGAAACGCGCGTAGCCGGATCGCTCGCGTTCCAGTGCTCGACCGCGCGGCCGTTGTGCAGCACCGAAATCGCGACGTCCGGGCGCGCAAGCGCGCTGCGGCGGATCATCTCGAGGCAATGGCCCAGCTCGGTCTGCTCGCTCTTCAGGAATTTGCGGCGCGCGGGCGTATTGAAATACAGCTCGCGCACTTCGATAGTCGTGCCTTGGGCGCCCGCAGCCGGCGAGATCGCGCCCGTGTGGCCCTCGATCTTCACGGCGTGCGGCGCGTCGGCGCTGCGGCTCGTGATCGACATCTCGGCCACCGAGGCGATCGACGCCAGCGCTTCGCCGCGAAACCCGAGCGTCGCGACGCTTTCCAGTTCGGCGAGCGAGCGGATCTTGCTCGTGGCGTGGCGCATGAGCGCCAGCGGCAACTCCGCTTCGGGAATGCCGCAGCCGTCGTCGGCGATGGAGATGCGCTTCACGCCGCCTTCGTCGAGCAGGATGCGCAGCGTGCTCGCGCCCGCGTCGAGCGCGTTTTCGAGCAGCTCCTTGACGACGGAGGCGGGCCGCTCGACCACTTCGCCCGCGGCGATCTGGCTGATCAGCTGATCGGGCAGCGCCTGAATCGCGCGCGCGGGCTGCGCGGCGCGCGACGCGACGGCGGCGCCGGTCGTGCTGGCGGCGTCGGCGGCGTTGGCGGAATCCGGCGCGGCGCCGGTGGGTTCGGAATTCGAAGACATGCGCGCAATTATAGCGAGTCGGCGCGGGCCGGCCCGGCACGCACCTGCGCCCCGGAACCGCCATCTAACGGCGCTTTGTGCGCGAATTCACCGAAATTAACGGGATTTTTTCGTGACGACCGGGCACTTTCGGTATCATGGCGCGGTCAATTTTGCTTCTCGCGCAACACCGGGGCGAACGCGCTTTTTCAGGCGCGCGGCCCACGATCAATAAGGGACACTTTTGGATACGCTTTTGCAGTTCGTCAATCTTGTCTTGCACATCGACAAGTTTCTCGGTGTCTTCATCCAGCAATACGGCGGCTGGGTCTACGCGGTGCTGTTCCTGATCGTGTTCTGCGAAACCGGGCTCGTGGTGCTGCCGTTCCTGCCAGGCGACTCGCTGCTGTTCATCGGCGGCGCGTTTGCCGCTACGCATGAAATGAATCTCGGGCTGCTGATCGTGCTGCTGCTCGTGGCGGCGGTGCTCGGCAATACGGTCAATTACCTGATCGGGCGCGCCATCGGGCCGAAGGTGTTCAACACGCACATTCCCGTGCTCGAACGCTTCCTCGACCGCGCCGCACTGCAGAAAACGCACGAATTCTACGAGCGTCACGGCGGCAAGACCATCGTGCTCGCGCGCTTCATTCCTGTCGTGCGTACCTTCGCGCCGTTCGTGGCGGGCGTGTCGCAAATGAGCATGCGACGCTTTCAGTTCTTCACGATCACGGGCGCGCTGTTCTGGGTGTTGCTGCTCGTGCTGCTTGGCTACTTCTTCGGCAACATTCCGTTCATTCGCCAGTATCTCAACGTGATCGTGCTCGTCGGCATTGGCGCCGCGATCGTGCCGATCCTGCTTGGCGGCCTGTGGAAGATGCTGCGCAAGAACTCGCGCAGCGGCGCCGTGCGCAAGCCCAACGGCGGTTGAACGCCCAGCGGCTCCGGGCCGCAACGCCATGAAAAAACGGCATCGCCTGCGAAGGCGATGCCGTTTTGCTTTGGTGGGCGCGCAAAGTGCGTAGAGCGCGGCGCGCTACGAGCCCACGCGGCGAATGATCGAAGGCGTTTCGGGCGTCGGGTAGCCCGCGTCCTTGAAGGTCTCGACGATCGCGCGGTTGGTGTCGAAGTAGACCTGCCAGTAGGTGTCGTTGTTCGTGTAGGGCCGCACGGCCAGCAGCGGCCCTTCAGGCGTGAACGAGAGGATCTCGACATCGGGCGCCGGATCCTGCGAAACGTTTGGAATTTTCGCGATGGCCGCGCGCAGACGGTTGGCGGCGTCGACGGGATCGACGCCATTGGCGATCTTCGCGGTCAGCTCGACGCGGCGCACGGGCGTCGCGCTGTAGTTCGAGATGGTGTCCGAGAAGATCTTGTTGTTGCCGATGATGTTGACCACGTTGTCCGGCGAGATGATGGTCGTACCGAAGATGCCGAGCTCCTTCACGGTGCCCGTCACGCCCCCGGCCGTCACGAAGTCGCCCACCTTGAACGGCCGCAGCACCTGCATGAACACGCCCGCGGCGAAATGCGCGAGCAGGCCGCCCCACGCCGTGCCGATCGCGAGGCCAAGACCGGCGAGAAGCGCCGCGAACGAGGTGGTCTGCACGCCGAACACCTGGAGGATCGCAAGGACCAGCAGCAGGTTCAAGACGGCGGCGAGGATTGAACTGAGGTAATGCGCGAGCGTGGGATCGATGCGCTCGTTGCGCGCGAGCACCTTGCGCAGCAAACCGGCGATGAGGTTGATGGCCCAGCGCCCGATGACCCACAGGACGATCGCCGCCACGACCTTGGTCCCGAAGTCGATGCCCCGGGTCATGATGAATACGCGGATGGTTTCGAGATCCAAAATGCCCTCGCTTGTGCCGTGGAATTGTCGTTGATCGAGCCGGAAAAGACGTGCAACCGACAGTGGCGGGGAGCGCGGCGCGCGCGTCGTGGCTGGCGTCGTCTGTCCCTCGGAGCATTTATAGGCGAACTGAAAAAAGCGCGCATCCAACGTGCCCGGCGGCCTAAAGGGTTGACCCGGCGCACGCGGCGCGAAGATGCGCGTTCAATTGATGCGGCATGCATGGCGGTTCGGCTGTATCGTTTCGCGATCGACCCTGACACTGACCGACACGACAAAGGAGGCCCGCCATGAACCTTCAGAACACCGATCTCCATCTCATCACCGTGAAGCTCGACGAGCTTCGCCCCACGCAAATCACGGTGGGCTTTCGGGAGGTGAACGCCAAGCGCGCGCACTGGCAAGCGCTCGACAAGAAAGGCCGCGCGGCGGCCATCGACTCGCACTGGTTTCCCGCCGTGCTCGGGCCGAAGTCGCGCTACTACGTGGTCGATCACCACCACCTTGGCCGCGCATGGCTCGAAGAGTCGGTGGAGAGCGTGCGGGTGACCGTGCTCAAGGATCTCTCGTGGCTCGAGCCCACCATCTTCTGGCGCATGATGGAGCACAACCAGTGGGTGCATCCGTTCAACGCCGCGGGCGAGCGCTGCGAATTCGACCAGCTGCCCAAGCAGCTACTGGGCCTCGCCGACGATCCGTATCGCAGCCTCGCGGGCGAATTGCGCACGTCGGGCGGCTACGCGAAGGACACGACGCCGTTCAGCGAATTCCTGTGGGCCGATTATCTGCGTCGTAAGGTATCCGAAACGCGCTTGCACAAAGACTTCGACGCGGCGCTCGCCGACGCGCTTTCGCATGCGCACGATCCCGAAGCGCGTTATTTGCCGGGCTGGTCGGGGGTCGTGCCACCCGCGACGGCTGGTGTGCCGGCGGCCGCGCCTGGCAAGGCGCCCAAGGTGGACAAGGCGCCCAAGGTCAAGAAGAGCTGAAGCGGGCGGCGCGCCGCCTTACATCGGCAGCGTCGATTTGCTGTACGGGGACGTTTCGATTGCCTGTGCAGCAGGCTGTCCGTCGCGCGTCTTGCGTGCTTCCTGCCGGCGCGCATGCCGCGCGATCAGCAGCGCCAGCAACGCGGCGAGTGCGTAGGCGAAGGCGCGCTCGGGATAAGTCTCGCTCGGGTTGTGCGCTTGCCACGGCCCACCGGCGTCGGCGAACACGAGGAAGGTGACTGCCGTGTCGAACGCGAGCGCAATCGCCATCAAGCCGACGAAGATGCGCGTGCCATGAAGCGTGAGATCAGGCCGTGCGCAGACAATGAGCCAGCAACCCACGCGCACGGCGAAGAGCAAGGCGAGATTCCAGAGCAGAAAGCAGATGAAGTTGACCATGATGCGAAGTGACCGGGCGCGTGACGCAAAGCTCGCGCTGGGTGTTCGGGGCTTGCGGCAGTGCGCAAGCCCACGCTCCCGGCGAGCGGTGGCGCGATCCTGGCATGGAGGTCCATCTCGATAAATGCGGGCGGACGAAGGTCGACGGCGCGAAGTCGGCGCCCGCCGCCGCGCGAGCCCGGCGCGACGCGGTTCGTGCGGGTTTGTGAAGCATTGTCAGGCGTGCGCGGGGTTGCGTTCTTACAACTCGCAGGCGCATCGCCTACGCGCCATTTCAGCGCGCGTCGGGCAGCGGCGCTTGCGGCGGGGTGCCTTGCGTCAGGTAGTGGCAAAGCCACTCGCTGGCGGGGCCGCGTGCCGCGTCGGTGCGGTGGATCAGCGAGATGTTGTAGCTCACCGAGCGCCGGTCCGCGAGCGCGACGCGCACGAGCCGGCCGGCTTCGAGATCGGCTTCCACGAGATGCTTCGGCATCGACCCCCAGCCCAGGCCCGCGAGCAGCAGCCGGTGCTTGGCGCCGAGGTCGCCGAGCTTCCACGCGCGATTGCTGTACACGCCGAAGTTCTGGCCTTCGGTGAGGCGGCTGCGGTCGGTGAGGACCAGCTGCGTGTGCTCGCGCGCATCCGAAATACGCACGGGATGTTCCGCCTTGGCAAGCGGATGGCAGGGCGCGGCCACGAGCACGAGTTCCACGGTGCCGATGGACTGCGCCTCGATCACATGCGGCCAGTTGTGGTTCGGCCCGCTGATGCCGACCGCGCAATCGCCGTCGAGCACGAGCTTGAGCACGCCGCCGAGCGCCTCCATGGTGAGATTCAGTGCGACGGTGGGAAACGTGAACGCGAACGCCTGCAGCGCCTCGACGAGCCGCTGCGACGGAAACATCACGTCGACGGCCAGCGAGACCTCGCCTTCCAGCCCCCTCTGCAGGCCGGCCGCCTTGGCGTTAAGCTGACCCATGAGCAGATCGAGGCGGCGCGCGTCGGCGAGGATCGCACGGCCTGCGGCCGTGAGTTCAGGCTTGCGCTTGCCGCGCTCGAACAGGGCGACGCCCAGCAGCGCCTCGAGATTGGCGATCGTATAGCTGACCACCGACTGGGCGCGGTCGAGCTGGCGCGCCGCTGCCGAGAAGCTGCCGGTTTCGGCGACGGCGATCAGCGCGCGCAGCTGCTCGAGGCTAGGAGAGCGGTCCGAGGTGCGGTCCACGAGGTACGGTCCTTTTCGATCTATCGAAAAAGTGGATGATAACCATCCATTTTAGACGATTGTTTGAATAGGTTTGGCCGGGTAAAGTGCACACCTCGAATATTGGAGTCGTATGCCGATGAACCCTTCCGTCAAGCCCGCCGGCCGCTATAGCGGCTTTGCCATGCTGCTGCACTGGCTGATCGCCGCGTTGATCGTCTGGGGCTTTGCGCTTGGCTGGGTCATGACCGACATTCCCGGCATCACGCCCACCAAGCTGCGCTACTTCTCGTGGCACAAATGGATAGGCGTGACCGTGCTCGCGCTCGTGTTCGTGCGCATTCTCTGGCGCGTCACGCACGCCGCCCCCGCGCTGCCGGGCTCGATGCACGGTTGGGAAAGGCTTGCCGCGCATCTGGGCCACACCGCGCTCTACGTGCTGATGGTCGCGATTCCGGTGACGGGCTACCTCTATAGCTCAGCGGCCGGGATTCAGGTCGTGTACCTCGGCATCTGGCCGCTGCCCGTGCTGATCGGCCCCGATACCGCGCTCAAGGGCGTGCTGCGCATCGTGCATATCTCGCTGAACTACACCTTGCTCACCGTGGTCGTGCTGCATGTGCTCGCCGTCATCAAGCACCAGTTGATCGACCGCCAGAACATCCTCTCGCGCATGCTGCCGTTCGGCACGCCGCGCGACTGACCTTGCGGCGCGCATGCGCCGCATCCATTTTCCGATGCTTCCTACCTTGGACCGACTGCCCATGATCCAACGTCTTGCCCATACCGCTTCTGTCGTCGCGCTCGGCGCGACGCTCGCCGCCGGCGCGGCTTTTGCCACGACTTTCGCCACCAGCGCCAACGCCGCGGCCGAAGCCGCGAAAAACTCCGTCACCGCCGTGTTCAAGCAGATGAACGTGCCGGTCGAAGGGCGCTTCAATCACTTCACCGCCGACGTGCGCTTCGATCCGGCGAACGTCCCGGCATCGAGCGCGAAGCTCGACGTCGAGGTGTCGAGCTTCGACATCGGCGCGCCGGAATACAACAAGGAAGTCGCCGGCGACGAGTGGTTCGACGCTTCGCACTTCCCGCACGCGACCTTCGTCTCCACGCAGATCAAGCCGGGCGCGAACGGCGCATTCACGGTGGCCGGCAAGCTGACCATCAAAGGCAAGACGACCGACGTCGTCGTGCCGGTGCAATACCGCAAGGACGGCGCCAACCAGGTGTTCGACGGCACGCTGCCCATCAAGCGCCTCGCCTACGGCATTGGCTCGGGCGAGTGGAAGGACACCTCGATCGTCGCCGACGACGTGCAGATCAAGTTTCACATCGTGTCCGCCGCGCACTAAAGCGCGACCGGCATCGCTTTTTTACTCAGTTTCTTTCGCACCAGGAATCGATTCATGAAGACCACGATTTTCGCCGCGGCCGTTGCCGCCTCGCTCGCAGCCTTCGTCGCCACGCCCGCGCTCGCGGCCACGACGACCTACAACCTCGACCCGATGCATACGTATCCGAGCTTCGAGGCCGATCACTTCGGCGGCGTCTCAGTGTGGCGCGGCAAGTTCACGAAGAGCACGGGCACGGTTACGCTCGACCGCGCAGCGAAGACGGGCACGGTGGACGTGACGATCGACGCATCGTCGATCGATACGGGCAACTCGCAGCTCGACAAGCACGTGAGCTCGGCCGAATTCCTCGACACCGCGAAGTACCCGACGGCCACCTACAAGGGCACGTCGATCCGCTTCGACGGCGACAAGCCCGTGGAAGTGATCGGCACGTTCACGCTGCACGGCGTGACGAAGCCGCTGAACCTGAAGATCGACTCGTTCAAGTGCTTCCAGAACCCGATGCTCAAGCGTGAAGTGTGCGGCGCGGACGCATCGGCGCAATTTGACCGCGCGGACTACGGCGTGAACTGGGGCCAGTCGTATGGTTTCAAGACGGCGACCACGCTGCAGATCCAGGTGGAAGGCGTCAAGGCGGACTGAGTTTGCGCGCGGCGTGGGCCGCGCCTTGCTCGATGCGAAAAAGCTCGTGCGCTGTTTGGCGCACGGGCTTTTTTGTTGCGGGAGGCGATAAGGATGACGAAGTATCGTCAGTGGATCGGCGACGTTGCGTGCGTGCTGCGTGGCGACAGCGCGACATCGACGACGTACGAATGCCAGATGCCGCACGTGGCCTTCACGGGAACCCAGGCGTACTTGCCGCGGATCTTGGCGAAGGCGTGGAGGTGGATCAGTGTGTCGATGGCCGGGACAGGCGTGAGCGCGTCGCTTGCGGCGGGCACGGGCGTGGCATTAACGGGCGCAGGCTGCTCGATCTTTGCCGAGAGCGCGCGGCGGTCGGGCACGAGCAGCGAATCGTAGCGCTGCGCCTTGTGCACCCACTGGTCGAGAGCGGAGACGCAATTGACGACGGCGTCCGGCACGCGAATCCGGCGCAGGTATTCGTAGTCTTCGGGTTGCGGTTGGATTTGCGCCTGAACGCGCAGACTGAGCCAGAACAGCGCGAGCAGGGCGCAGGCAAGGGTCGTGAACTTCATGGGGACGTGGCCTGTGCAGCGGGGGATGGGACGGCGAGGGAGCGGGGAGTATACATGCTGGGCCGGTGGTCGCGCGCCGAGGCCCTCAAGGCGAGTTGCCCGCGAATTACCATGTGCCGAAAAGCAAAAAGCCCAGTCCGGAGACTGGGCTTTTCGTTTGATGCTTTGGTAGGCCGTACGGGATTCGAACCTGTGACCAACGGATTAAAAGTCCGCTGCTCTACCAGCTGAGCTAACGACCCAAAAGAGAAGCGGGATTATAGCGGCGCATGGCCTAAGCGTCAACCATTGCCGCCACAAATCAAAGGAAAAAGCCCGGGACACGCCGTGCCCCGGGCCTTCCTTGTACGCGAGAGGCGCATTTCGTGGCACCGGAGATAGACCAGCGCCACATCACGCCAAAACCAGCCAGCAGCGCTTATTTGAGCTGTGAAAGCTTGCTCTGCGCCGTCTGGGCGACATCCGAGCTGCCATATTGCGAAACGACCTGCTCGAGCGTGCGCTTGGCCGCAGCCTTTTGCCCCTGCTCGATCTGATTGTTCGCAATGGCCAGCAACGCCTCGGGCGCGCGCGGATGCTGCGGGTACTTGTTGACGACGTTCTGCCACGTCGCGGTCGACCCCTTGTAGTCCTTCAGCGCATAGAGCGCGTTGCCGAGCCAGTACTGCGCGGTCGGCTGGTAAGGACTCTGCGGGAACTTCGCGATGAAGCTGCGGAACGATGCCGCCGCGTTCTTGAAGTCGCCGTTGCGGAACTGCTGCGAAGCGGCGTTGAACGCGTCCATCTCACCCGGCTGAACCGTGCCTTGCATGCCGTCCACGGTCTCCTGCTGCGGCTCGAACTTCTTGAGTCGCGTGTCGAGATCCGTGTAGTAGTCCTTCTGTTGCTTCTGCAGGGTTGCCAGCTGGTTCGCCATGTCCTCGTTCTGTCCGCGCAACGTGGCGACCTGCTGGTTGAGCTGGTCGAGCCGGTTGGACTGGTCGAGGATCGTGCGTTGAGCGGCGGACAACTGGTTAGTCAGGCTGTCCGTTTTCGCGCGCAGGTCGAGAATCGCCTGGCGCGCCTGATCGTCATCGAAGATACCCGCGTGGGCCGGCAGCGCCGCAAAGGCGACGCCAGCCACGCAGGCGGCTGCGGCTGCGCGCAGCGGGGAGAAACGGTGCGACATACGCCCCTTCATCCAATGCTCAATTACTGTTGATACACGAGGTCAGCACGGCGGTTCTGCGCCCACGATGCTTCGTCGTGGCCCGTTGCGACCGGCTTTTCCTTACCGAGGCTGACAGCTTCCATTTGCGAATCGGGCACGCCCATCAGCGAGAGGGCGCGACGGACGGCTTCAGCACGCTTTTGGCCCAGCGCCAGGTTGTATTCGCTCGTGCCGCGCTCGTCGGTGTTGCCCTGGATCAGGACGTGACGTTCCGGGTGCGTCTTGAGGTACTGTGCGTGAGCTTGCAGCAGCGACTGGTAGTCGTCCTTGACGGCGTAGCTGTCGAAATCGAAGTACACGCTGCGCTTGGCAAGCGGGCTGTTCGGGTTGTTCAGCTCATCGACGTTCACCTGGGCGACCGCGTTCGGGTTCGGCTGGGTGTTCATCGCGCCTGCGTTCGGGTTCGTTTCCTTGACACCCGACTTACACGCTGCCAGTGCACCGATCATCAAAACGGCCAAGGCCAGGCGTACTTTCTTCGACATCATTTTTGCTCTCCTGAAGTGTTATTGCATGAAAGGACCCCAGGACGGCTCGCGTACGCTGCCGCCCTGAACGGACAGGATTTGCCGCGTACGACCGTCGGTCGATACAGCAGCCAGCACGCCACGGCCGTTCACCTGTGTGGCGTAAAGAATGTACTGACCGTTCGCCGCGAAGCTGGGCGATTCGTCATGTGTCGTGTCAGTGAGCGCCGTGGCGACACCGGACTGCAGATCTTGAATGTACAGCTTAAATCCGCCGCCCGTGCGTGAGATGTACGCCAGTTGCTTGCCGTCCGGGCTGACCTTCGGGCTCGTATTGTAGTTGCCCGTGAACGTCACACGCTGTGCCGCTCCGGCGCTTTCGCCCTGGGCCGGCATCTTGTAAATCTGAGGCTGGCCGCCGCGGTCGCTCGTGAAGTAAATAAAGCGTCCGTCAGGAGAGTAGTTGGGTTCGGTGTCGATCGTCGTGCCTTGCGTGAGGCGGTGCAGGCCGGAGCCGTCGGCATTGACGGCGAAGATCTGCGTGTTGCCCGTGCGCGACAGTGCTACCGCGAGCGTGCGGCCATCCGGCGACCAGGCCGGTGCCGAATTGTTGCCCTTCTGGTCCGAAATGATCACGCGGCGACCCGTAGGCAGGTCATGCACGTAGACGATCGGCTTCTTCTTTTCGAAAGATACGTAAGCGACCTTGGTGCCGTCGGGCGACCAGGCCGGCGAGATGATCGGCTCGGGGCTCGAGAGCGCGATGTGCGCGTCCTGTCCATCGGAGTCCGAAACCTGCAGCTGGAAGCGGCCGCCCGTCTTGATCACGTATGAAAGACGCGTGGCGAACACGCCGCGGTCGCCGAGCAGCTTTTGATAGATGTAGTCCGCAACCTTGTGCGCGCTCATGCGCAGGCCGCTTGCGGGGCTCGTGAGCACGAGGCCGCCGAGGCTTTCGCCCTTCACGGTGTCGTAGAGCTTGAAGCGCACTTCGTACTGGCCGTTGGCGAGCTTGTTCACGCTGCCCGCTACGAACGCATTGGCGCCCTTGGCCTTCCAGCTGCCGAGGTCGACGGAGTCGTTTTCCGAGACCGGCGCGCTGCCGGCGTCGATGTTGGTGAATTTCCCGCTGCGCTGCAGGTCGGCGCGCACGATGGCCGCGACCTGTTCGGGCGAATTCGCTTCACCGGCAAAGTTAGCCGTGGCGATAGGGAACTGGGTGGAGCCCACGCCGGTGACGAGGACGTTGAGTTGTGCGTTCGCCGCGCCGCCCGCCGTGATCAGGCAGGACGCGACGAGGGTTCGCAGGCCAAGCTTCGTCATCAATGTCATGCTGTGATATTTCCTGAAAAAAGCAATTTTGTCATAACGCGCAACAGCAGACTGACCCGAAATTGTTCGAATCGTTCCTTGTTCCACTGTTGCGCGCCGGCTTTCCTCAACCTTTCTGTGATTAGCGGCCGCGGTTAACCCGCCGGACGCAAGGTGATCAAAAAGTTCGACGGCGCCTTGCCATCCGTATCGAGCGGCATCGGATCCGAACGCTGCACCGCTCGCAGCGCGGCGTCATCCCACGACGAGTTGCCACTGCTACGCTGAATCTGCGCTGAAAGCAGCGTGCCAGTCGGCGAGCAACGCACCGCAACAACTGTCTCCAGTCCAGACGTCTCGCCGGACCAGATGATGTTCGGGCGCACGCGCCGCTGGACCTTTTCTGCATAGCCCGGCGAAGTCGCATTGCCGCCCGAACCGCTGCCCGTGCCGCTCTTCGCGAGACCATTGCCGCTCGTGCCTTCGCCACCGCCCATCGAGCCTTGCATCTGCGCGATGCGGGCGCGGCGTTCTGCGTCGAGCTTCTTCGCCTGGGCATCGGCTTGAGCCTTCGCTTTGGCTGCCTTCTCGGCGTCGGCCTTCTTCTGCGCGTCGAGCTTCGCCTGCTTCTGCTGGTCTTCTTCCTGCTGCTGCTTCTTGAGCGCGTCTTGCTGCTGTTGCTGCTGCTTCTGCTTTTCAGCCGCGGCCTGTTGCTGCTCCTGCTGCTGCTTGAGCTTCTGCGCCTTTTGCTGCGCGGCGAGCTGCGCAGCCTGCTGGGCCGCGAGTTCCTGCTGGCGCTTCGCGTCGGCTTCCTGCTGGGCTTTCAGACGCTGCTGCTCGGCCAGTTGCGCCTCGCGCTGCGCTTCCTGCTGCTTACGCTTTTGCTGTTGCAGCGCGATGTCGGCGTCCTCGGTTTGAGGCGGCGGCGGGGCGGGGGCAACCGGCGCGGGCGGTGGCAGCGGCTTCGGTGTCGACAGGTCCGGCACCTCGGTCCAGAGTTCCGCTTCTTCACCCGCCGGCGTGCTGTTCTGCCAGTGGATGCCGTGATAGAGGAACAGACCGAGCAGCACGTGCATGATCACCGCGAGGGCGATAGCACGTCCCGTGCCACGCTCGCGCGGAGGCTGCAGCGGATACGAATCGTTCTTCCGGGTCATTGCGATTTGACGAGCAGTCCGACACGTTTGACGCCATGCGACTTCAGGTCGGACATCACGTTCATCACCGTCTCGTATTTGACGGACTTGTCGGCGGCGATCACGACGGGCTGGTCGGGATGACTCTGCTCGCGATCGGCCACAAAGCCGTTGAGATCGGCGCGCGTCATGGTTTCCTGCTGCGTGGCGCCGGAATCATCCTTGTAGCGTACGCTCAGATTGCCGTCGGGGCGAATGTTGACCACGACGGGCGGCACCTGCTGCTGCTGCGACGCGCCGCCGACAGTCGGCAGATTGACGATGGACGGCGCCACGAGCGGCGCGGTCACCATGAAGATCACGAGCAACACCAGCATCACGTCGATGTACGGCACGACATTGATGTCGGCCATTGCACGGCGCGAGCGGCTGCCTCGCATGCTCGAACGGACTGAGCCTCCCATCTTCGACTCCTTGCTAAGTGAAGATTAGTGGGCCTGACGCTGCAGGATGTTCGAAAACTCTTCGATGAAGGTTTCGAAGCGGATCGCCAGACGGTCGATGTCGTGCGCGTAGCTGTTGTACGCGACCACTGCCGGAATGGCGGCGAACAGACCGATCGCGGTCGCCGTCAGCGCTTCGGCAATGCCGGGCGCAACGTTCGCGAGCGTGGCCTGCTGCACGTTCGCGAGGCCGCGGAACGCGTTCATGATCCCCCAAACCGTGCCGAAAAGACCGATGTACGGACTGACCGAGCCGACCGAAGCGAGGAACGAGAGATTTGCCTCGAGTGCGTCCATTTCGCGCTGGAAGGCGGCGCGCATCGCGCGGCGGGCGCCGTCGAGCACGAGGCTCGGGTCGTTCAGGCGCTTCTCTTTCGCCTTCAGGAATTCGCGCATGCCCGACTCGAAGATACGCTCGAGTGCGCCGATCGTGTGGCGGTTGTTGGCTGCGCTCTGATAGAGCGCCTGCAGGTCGCCGCCTGACCAGAAGTCGCGCTCGAAGCGCTCTGTCTGGGACCGCGCCCGGCGGATCGCAAACCACTTGCGGAAGATGAAGGTCCAGGAAATCAGCGACATGAGCAGAAGAAGCCCCATCACCGCCTGTGCCAGTATGCTCGCATTAAGAACGAGAGAAATGATCGACAGATCTTGTGTAGTGTTCATATAGGTTCGTTGTGACGTCCCGAAAGGGGCGAGCGGCTGCAAGACAACGCAAGGCTTCCTGTAGGCGGTTGGGAAGCTCTCACGCCGTCGCGGCCGAACCCTGCTTGGTCCTGCATTGACCGGCGCGAGTTCACTGGCGTCGTATCAACGGTAATTACTGCACTGCCGTTGACACGGCGTACAGGTCTTTCTGTGGTCCACGTTGCAAGGCTTCATGAACGGGGGCCGGAATGGGCGCGGGGCGCATGGCTGTGCTGTCGACGCAGGCGACACGAATGGCGCCCGTGGCGAGCAGCGTGTTCTCACGCCACGCTTCCTGCAGGAAGTCGACCGAGGCGCGGCCAAGCTTCTCGACGCGGCTGACCGTGGTCACGACGTCGTCGAGGCGCGCGGGCGAGCGGTAGTCGAGCGCAGTGCTGCGCACGACGAAGAGCACGCCCGTTTCCTCGGCGAGCCGACGTTGATCGACGCCGCACGCGCGCAGCCATTCGGTGCGCGCGCGTTCGAAGAACTTCAGGTAATTCGCGTAAAACACGATGCCACCGGCGTCGGTGTCCTCGTAATAGACGCGTACCGGCCACGTAAAACCGCGCCCGGCCGGTGACGACGCCGCGTCCGGCTTGCTGGTGGAATTTTCCATGCCGCGCATTCTACCGGAACGCGCGGCCCCAACGTCTTTCGTACGACTGACGTAAGTATAAAATTTGTAAGGTAATTTTAGCCGCGATGGATGCTGAGGCCGGCGAACGTCTGGGCAACGGGCATCAGTTCGATCGTGTTGATGTTGACGTGTGCGGGGCGCGTGGCGATCCAGTAGATCGAGTCGGCGATGTCCTCGGCCGTGAGCGGCTGCACGTCTTTGTAGACGTTGGCCGCCTTGGTGTCGTCGCCGCGAAAGCGCACGTTCGAGAACTCGGTGCCGCCGCACAGGCCCGGCTCGATGTCGGTCACGCGCAGCGCGGTGCCCGCGAGGTCCGCGCGCAGGTTCAGGCTGAACTGGCGTACGAAGGCCTTGGTTGCGCCGTAGACGTTGCCGCCCGGATACGGCCAGCGGCCAGCCACAGAGCCGAGGTTGAAGATGTGGCCGCGGTTGCGCGCGATCATGCCGGGCAGAAACGCGTGGGTGACCTGCACGAGGCCCGTGCAGTTGGTGTCGATCATGGTTTCCCACTCGTCGAGGTCGGCCTTCTGTGCCGGCTCCACGCCGAGCGCAAGGCCGGCGTTGTTGACCAGCACGTCGACGTCGGCGAACCCGGGCGGCAGCGCGCCGGGCGCGGCTTCGACCGCGGCGCGGTCGCGCACGTCGAGTTCGATGGGCAGGAGGGCGTCGCCGAGTTCGGCGGCGAGCGCGTCGAGGCGGTCCTTGCGGCGGGCCGTGGCGACGACGCGATGTCCGCCCTTTACGAAGGCCCGCGCAATGGCGGCGCCGAATCCTGCGGATGCGCCGGTGACGAAAACGATCATGGTGGCTCCCTGGTCGGTAGAAGGCGAGGAAAGGGCAAAGCCTACTTCCAATGCCGCGTTGCGGCAAGGAAGGGACAGAACACGCGAGGGCCGCATCGCCGGTACCACGGGCCGTCGCGCCTGAAGGCGCGGGGCGCCTGGGCGCACGGGGCGCGGGCGGTTGCCTATTCCCTGCCGTTCCAATAAACTAACGCGCTCAATCCCTGCGTGACTGGCGATAGGGTTCCGAAATAGCGGCGATAGCGGTAGCAATCTGCCCGCAATGAGGGACTCAAGGTGGAACGACCCACCGTGAAGCGCAGGGTGCCGTTTTGCCGTTCGCCTGGGCAGCCTGATTTCGCGCGCTTTCGTTAGCGCTGCGTGGCCTTTACCGGCCGTGGCTGTCCAGCCTCGCGTGTGCGGCACCTCCTTTTGCCACGTCAAGGCTGGCCTCTTCGCCAGCAGCGCCGCGTACCCGCTACGCGTTCCGCGCGAGACCCGGTCAACCTGAACACACTTAACGGAATCCGTATGTTTGACAGAGCCGAAAGCACCATCGCCAACGTCGATCCCGAACTCTTCAAGGCGATCGAACTCGAGAACCGCCGCCAGGAAGAGCACATCGAGCTCATCGCGTCGGAAAACTACACCTCGCCCGCAGTCATGGCCGCGCAGGGTTCGCAGCTCACCAACAAGTACGCCGAAGGCTACCCCGGTAAGCGCTATTACGGCGGCTGCGAATACGTGGATATCGTCGAGCAGCTCGCGATCGACCGCGTGAAGCAGTTGTTCGGCGCCGAAGCCGCGAACGTTCAGCCGAATTCGGGCTCGCAGGCCAACCAGGGCGTGTTCTTCGCCGTGCTCAAGCCGGGCGACACCATCATGGGCATGAGCCTCGCCGAAGGCGGTCACCTCACGCACGGCATGGCGCTGAACATGAGCGGCAAGTGGTTCAACGTCGTGAGCTATGGCCTCGACGCCAACGAAGACATCGATTACGAAGCGCTCGAAAAGCGCGCGCACGAAACGAAGCCGAAGCTGATCATCGCGGGCGCCTCGGCATTCGCGCTGCGCATCGACTTCGAGCGTATCGCCAAGGTTGCCAAGGCGGTTGGCGCGTACTTCATGGTCGACATGGCGCACTACGCAGGCCTGATCGCCGCGGGCGTCTACCCGAACCCGGTGCCGCACGCCGACTTCGTCACCACGACCACGCACAAGAGCCTGCGCGGCCCGCGCGGCGGCGTGATCCTGATGAAGGCGGAGTTCGAGAAGCAGATCAACTCGGCCATTTTCCCGGGCATCCAGGGCGGCCCGCTCATGCACGTCATCGCCGGTAAGGCCGTGGCGTTCAAGGAAGCGCTCTCGCCGGAATTCAAGACCTACCAGCAGCAAGTGGTCGAGAACGCGCGCGTGCTGGCGGAAACGCTGGTCAAGCGCGGTCTGCGCATCGTTTCGGGCCGCACGGAAAGCCACGTGATGCTGGTGGACCTGCGCGCGAAGAACATCACCGGCAAGGCGGCGGAAGCGGTGCTGGGCAGCGCGCACATCACGGTGAACAAGAACGCGATCCCGAACGACCCGGAAAAGCCGTTTGTGACGAGCGGTATTCGCCTCGGTTCGCCGGCCATGACGACGCGCGGCTTTGGCGTGAAGGAAGCCGAGCAGGTGGGCAACCTGATTGCCGACGTGCTCGACAATCCGGAAGACGCGGCCACGATCGAGCGCGTGAAGGCGCAGGTCGCCGAGCTGACGAAGCGCTTCCCGGTTTACCGCTAAGCCACGCGATAGCCCATGCGCTGCCCCTTTTGCCGGCATGAAGACACGCAGGTCGTCGACTCGCGCGTGTCCGAAGACGGCGCCGCGATCCGGCGCCGCCGCCGCTGCCCGGCCTGCGACAAGCGTTTCACGACGTACGAGCGGGTCGAGCTGGCGATGCCGGCTATCGTTAAAAAGGATGGCAGCCGCACGGAGTTCGACCGTCGCAAGATCGTGGCGAGCATGCAACTGGCGCTGCGCAAGCGCCCGGTTGCGGCCGATGCGATCGATGCGGCGGTTGCCCGTATCGAGTATCAATTGCTCGGCAGCGGCGAGCGCGAAGTGCGCAGCGAGCGCCTTGGCGAGCTCGTGATGGGCGAATTGCGCGAACTCGATAAGGTCGCGTTCGTAAGGTTTGCTTCGGTGTACCGACGCTTCGAAGACGTCTCCGAATTCGAAGACGTCATTGAGGAATTCCGTCGTGCGGGTGCTGCCAACAACCCCACGAAAAAGCGCTGAGCGCATTCGCATTCTTCTTCCCTCCTGCCTTGCCGCTGTCGTAACGCTTGCATTCTCGCGAGTCGACGCTGCGCGCACCAGTTAGCCGTTCGGCTAATTGTTTCGTTTCCTGTTCGTCCGTAGATTGATGGCAATCCGCTCAAATTAAGGATTGCTGATGAAGCACGGAGGATTCACGCTCGTTGAGACGATGGTCGTCATTGTCTTGCTGGCGATCTGCGTAACGGTTTCCACGCCCGTTTTCACCGCGTGGCGCGTGCGCGACCAGGTCGACGCGCGCGCCAACGCCATGCTCGGCACGCTCGCCTACGCGCGCAACGAGGCCATACGGCGCAAGGCGCGCATTACGGTTTGCCGCGTCGATGCGGCGCGCAATTGCCTTGCCGCGGCTAAGGCGTGTCCTTCCGGTACGGCCGACTGGTCCTGCGGCTGGGCCGTCATGATCGAGCGTGCGGGCGCGTATATCCCTCTGCGCGTCCAGCCGGCGCTCGACTCGATCGCCGTGGCTTCGGGGCTCACCGCCATCACGTTTTCACCGCCGGCCGGGCAGACCATTGGCAGCTTGCGCAACTTCGAGATCGGCCCGCGGACCGCGTCGGCTGCACAACGCGGCGCGAGCTGGCGGCGCTGCATACGCATCGCGGCAGGAGGCCGGGCACGCGTGAGCGACGGCGCTTGCACGGGGGCGTCGTGAGCCGGGCGGCAGAGCGTGGCGTGCGCGGATCGACGCTGCTCGAAGTCGCCATCGCGCTCGGCGTCATGGCAATGTGCGGGCTCGGCCTCATGAGCACGCAGCTTGGGTTGACCCGGCATGCGCAGTTCGCAGCGGCGCGCGGGCGAGCGGCATTTGCCGCTGACGCCATTGCCGAATCCGCACGCGTGGCAGGTGCTACGGGCGCCCCGATTGATCGATGGAAAGCGCTGACGGCCAGCGTCGTGCCGGAAGGGCGGCTGACCACTTCGAGCGCGGGCGGCGAAGCATCGATCGCGTCCGTGAGTTGGGCGGCTACACCGTTCGCCGCGGCGTCAGCATTGGCAGCGGCCTCGCGGGTCGCGCCGTGTGTCGATGCAACAGCGGACGCAACGGCGCGCGCCTGCATCGCCCTGGCATTTCTGCGATGAGCCAGCGTCTCGCGCATGTGCGCCAGTATGTCGGCCACACACTGCTCGAACTGACGATCGCCGTGGCGCTCGGACTCGTGGTGACGCTTGGCGCGCTTTCGGCCTACCGCACGCAGCGCCAGGTCTACGCGCAGGCGAGCGACGCCGCGCGTATCCACGAAGCCGGCATGAACGCGTTGATGTTGATCGGCGAGCAGATCCAGATGGCCGGCTTTGTTGCCGCGGACGCGCGCTCGCCGCTTGTCGGCCCCGCGATATTCGGCTGCGCGGCCGGGCGTCCGACTGGCGCCGATGCAGCGCTTGCGTGCGAGTCGCTGTCGAGCCGCTCCGATGGGCTGGCGGTGCGCTATCAAGGCGACGGTGTATCGACATGGCCTGCCGCAAACGGCCAGGTCACCGACTGCCTCGGGCAGGCGGTTGGCGCAGCAGGCATCGAAATCGTGAACCGCTATCACGCCAAGGTGAGCGGTTCGACAAGCGAGACCGAGCTTTACTGCGAAGGCTCCGGCAAAGTCGGCACGGCGCAGCCGCTCGTCGAGGGCGTCGAGCGTTTGCGCTTGCGCTACTGGACGGCGGGCGCGGCGCAGGCGGTTGAAGCTTCGGCGCTCGCGCGCGATCAGTGGGCGGCGGTCGTCGCGGTCGATCTGTGCGTGCTGGTGCGTGGCGCGGCCCTTTCCAACCCTTCCCGCCGCATGCGCTATGTCGATTGCGATGGCGTGCAGGCGGTCGGCGCCGATGGGCGTGCGCGGCAAGCGTTCTGGCGGCACGTCGTGCTGCGTAACGTTCTGCCGGCGGTGTCATGAGAGCGCGCCTTGGTGTGACGCGCCGCCCATGCGCCGCTCGTCGCGGCGTCGCGCTGCCGGTCGTGCTGCTCATCGTCGCGATGATGCTCGTGACTTCCGCGGCGTGGTTCGAAGCAGCGCTGCTCGCGCGGCGCAACGCAGATGCCGTTGCCGATCATCTGCAGTCCTTTCATGCTGCCGATGCCGCGCTCGTATTGTGCTCGGGTGCGCTGGTGAACGGCTCGCTGGCCGCGCCTGCGGCCGCCGCGCAGCCTGGCGAGCCGCAAGCCTGGCGAAAGCAGGAAAGCTTCGAGCGGCAGGCCATCGCGCCCGTTGCCTCGTGGCCCGGGTCCGCTCGCGCGCCGCAATGCTTCGTCGAAGCCTGGCGCATCGAGAGCCGGCCGCTGACTCGTGCGTATCTCGTCACGGCGCGGGGGTTTGGTGCATCGGAAGACACACAAAGCTGGCTGCAGAACCAGGTGGTCATCGAAGCCGCAGGTGACGCGACGCACGTCGAGCATCACTGGCGTCACGTCGTCGCGAGGCCGTTTTGACGAGGCAAGCGGGAGGGAACGTGAAGCGCAATCGTTACAACGCGTTCACACTGCTCGAACTGGTCATCGCGCTCGCGGTGGCCGCAATCGTCGCGGCCTTCGCGCTGCCGGGATGGAGCGCGCAGATCGCGCGGGGGCATCGCATCGACGCTGTCGCCGCGCTCTATCGGGCGGCGCAGCTCGTCGATACGCAGAGCGCGTCGATGGCGTCATTGCCCGCGGGATTCGACCAGGCGCCGCCGACGGGTACGCCCGTCTACCGTTTGCGCCTGATGCCCGCCGACGAGTCGAACGGCGGCTACGCCATCGCCGCCGATCCGGTGGAAACCGGGCCGATGCGTGGCGATGCTTGCGGCGCTTTCGTGCTCGACGCAACCGGCGCACGCAGCAACCAGGCCACAGGCGGCGGCACTGTCACGGCGACTATACAAACGTGCTGGAGGGACCGGTGAGCGCCCGGGCACTGCAAAACGCCCGGCAATCAGCCGGTGAGGTCGTCTTCGTCGGATCTGGCGCGCTCGGCCGGGTTCGGGGAAGTGTCGCGCTGTCGTCGCACCTGCTGCCACACGCGATATGCCTCCCACGCCGTAAAGGCGAGGCCGCCCCACTTGATGATGGGGCGCGCGGCCGAAACGATGCTTGTGCGCAGCGGCTTCGCCACAATGAGCGAGACGAGCGAACTGACCAGCGGATATTCCTTGAGCAGGCTGCCGAGGCCGGAAGCCACGCCGCCGCCGGAGCCAGCGCGACCGAATCCGGGCACCACAAAGCGCAGCCAGCTGAAGTTCGTGACCGTCGCGCGGATGTCCACAAGCGCTTCGGCCATTTCGGCGCGCTCGACGCTCGCGCGCACGAGCAGCAGTTCCTTGCGCAGCGCGCGCAGTTGCGGCGTCGAGAGGTCGTGTGCGCGACCGCCGCGCGGGCGGAAAGCGGTGTCCGGTCGGGGTTGGTTCATGGCGTCGGCTCGCGGCTAGGGGTTGCGCAGGGCATCTCGGTCTTTCTCGAATTCCTCGAGCGTCGCCTGGAATACGAGTGGCGCGGTGTGCAGTCCGCGGCGCGCTTTCAGGCCGCAGAAAATGGCTGCAATCGCATAGAGGATCGTGAGACCGGCGAGCGCCTCCCAGCGGTAGGTGTCCCAGAAGGCGATGGCAACGAGCGCCGTGAGCGCGATCAGCGCAAGCATCGCGAACATCATTCCCGCGAGGCCAAGGAAGAGCACACCGATCAGGCGGTCTTTCTCCTCGGCGAGCTCGATGCCGATCAGTTCTAGCCGCGTCTGTAGCATCGCGGACGCGGAGCCGAGCAGTCGGCGCAACGGCCCGTGTTCGTGTCGCTGCGAGTGGGTGTCTGTCGTCATGGCGATGGCAGGTGGCGCAGGCGTGTGCCCGGGCAATGCGCAGGAAAAAACGCAAAAAGAAACAACGGGCGGAATCGCTCGGCAAGACCAACGGGCGCGGCGGGGCGCGCCCGTGCGCAGCCAGCGGGCTGTTCGACCGCTCCGCAGGAGCGGCCCCGAGGCCGCCCGCGTGGCGCGGACAGCGCCGCTTTACTTGCGGTTGATCAGCAGACCGACCAGCACGCCCACGCCGGCGGCGATGCCGATCGACGCCCACGGATGCTCGTGGACGTAGTCGTCGGTGGCGCGCGCCGCCTTCTTGCCTTTCTCGACCACGACCACCTGGACGTCGGCGGCCTTCTCTTTTGCCTGCTTCAGACGCGAGAGTGCCGTTTCGCGCAATTCCGAAGCGCGCTCGCCCGTAGCGCTCGCAGCCTGCTTGAGCAGGTCCTCTGCATCCGCGAGGACGGTTTTGATATCGGACATCAGCCTCTCCTTGTTGACTTCTGACATTGACTGGCTCCCATCGTGTCACATCACGCGTGAATCGTAACAAAGATACGGGCGCTGGCAAGCGTGACGCGCCGCCACGACCGTGAATTCGCACGATCCGTTCCCGCGAACGCGTGTGGAACGGGTTATGGATGGCGCGCGCAAAAGAAGCGCGCGTTGAGAGTCATTGATTTGATCCGGCACCTAAAGTTTCGCTCAATCGGCTCAAAATTACAAAAACTCATACCGGTGTGAGGCGATGTTCGTTCGCGGGGCGCGACCCGGGCCTTATGCTTGTATGTAGTAAACGTCCACTGGAACAGCGTGCCGCGCGCGCCGTTTCGATCAAACTTCGTTCACCTCGTTCAAAGGAACCGCACCATGAGTCTACGTCTTGGGGATATCGCACCGGACTTCGAGCAGGATTCGAGCACTGGCCGCATCAAGTTTCACGAGTGGCTCGGCAATAGCTGGGGCGTGCTGTTTTCGCACCCGGCCGACTTCACACCGGTCTGCACGACCGAACTTGGCCTGACCGCGAAGCTCAAGGACGAATTCGAAAAGCGCAACGTGAAGACGATCGCGCTTTCGGTGGATAACGCCCAGTCGCACAACGAGTGGATCAAGGACATCAACGAGACGCAGGCGGCGAACGTCGGTTTCCCGATTCTCGCGGACGGCGACCGCAAGGTGTCCACGCTGTACGACATGATCCATCCGAATGCGAACGAAACACTCACCGTGCGCTCACTCTTCGTGATCGACCCGAACAAGAAGGTGCGCCTCATCATCACCTATCCGGCGAGTACGGGCCGTAACTTCGACGAAGTGCTGCGCGTGATCGACTCGCTGCAGCTCACCGACAACTATCAGGTCGCGACACCCGGCAACTGGAAGCAGGGCGACGACGTCGTGATCGTCCCTTCGCTGAAGGACGAAGAGGTCATCAAGCAGAAGTTTCCGAAGGGCTACAAGGCGCTGCGTCCGTATCTGCGCTTGACGCCGCAGCCGAACAAGTAAGCCGCCCGGCCAACGCCAAGACAAAAACGCCGCACGAATCCAATCGTGCGGCGTTTTTTTATGAGCCGGTTTTTATGAGCTGGTAGTGCAGGGCGGGGCGGCGATCAGAAGAACGCCTGGATCCCCGTCTGCGCGCGGCCGAGGATCAGCGCGTGGATATCGTGCGTGCCTTCGTAAGTGTTCACCACTTCGAGGTTCACGAGGTGACGCGCCACGCCGAACTCGTCGGAAATCCCGTTGCCGCCCAGCATGTCGCGGGCGAGACGCGCGATATCGAGCGACTTGCCGCACGAATTGCGCTTCATGATCGACGTGATCTCGACGGCCGCCGTGCCTTCGTCCTTCATGCGGCCAAGGCGCAGGCAACCCTGCAGGCCGAGCGTGATTTCCGTTTGCATGTCGGCGAGTTTCTTCTGGATCAGCTGGTTCGCCGCGAGCGGGCGGCCGAACTGCTTGCGGTCGAGCACGTACTGGCGCGCCGTGTGCCAGCACGATTCCGCGGCGCCGAGCGCGCCCCAGGCGATGCCATAGCGCGCCGAATTCAGGCAGGTGAACGGACCGCGCAGGCCCTTCACGCCCGGCATGAGGTTTTCTTCCGGCACGAACACTTCATCGAGCACGATTTCGCCGGTGATCGAGGCGCGCAGGCCTACCTTGCCGTGGATAGCCGGCGCCGAGAGCCCCTTCCAGCCTTTCTCCAGGATGAAGCCGCGAATGTCGTCCTTGCCGTCTTCCTCGAGCTTCGCCCAGACGACGAACACGTCTGCGATAGGCGAGTTCGTGATCCACATCTTCGCGCCCGAGAGCGAGTAGCCGCCGTTCACCTTCTTCGCGCGCGTGACCATGCTGCCCGGGTCCGAGCCGTGGTTCGGTTCCGTGAGACCGAAGCAGCCGATCCACTCGCCGCTCGCGAGCTTGGGCAGGTACTTCTGCTTTTGCGCTTCCGAGCCGAATTCGAAGATCGGCACCATCACGAGCGACGACTGCACCGACATCATCGAGCGATAGCCCGAGTCGACGCGCTCCACTTCGCGCGCGATCAACCCGTAGCTGACGTAGTTGAGGCCGGGGCCGCCGTATTGCTCGGGAATCGTCGGGCCGAGCAGGCCGACTTCGCCCATCTCGCGGAAGATCGAGGCGTCCGTCTTCTCGTGGCGGAACGCTTCCAGCACGCGCGGCGCAAGCTTGTCCTGGGCGTACGCGGCGGCGGCGTCGCGTACCATGCGCTCCTCTTCGGTGAGCTGCTGGTCGAGCAGAAGCGGGTCTTCCCAATGGAACTGGGCGTGTGCGGCCATGGTGTCTCTCCTTTCCTCAAATCCTTTAGATGGGCGAATTTGCGCTTGACTCGAGTTCCGCTATGCGGAACAATGTTTTGCAAATTGACCTTAGTGTAGCACCAGGGCACCCATGTCTGCATCCGGAATGACTACGACTTCCTCTTTTTCTTCCTCACTGGCTGAGGGTCCGATCGACGAGCGCAAGTTTGTCGTGGCGCTCGCGCGCGGGCTCGACCTGCTGCGGGCGTTCCGTCCAGGCGAGACCTTGCTCGGCAACCGCGACTTCGTGGAGCGCACGGGCTTGCCGAAGGCGACCGTGAACCGGCTCGCGTACACACTGACCGTGCTCGGCTACCTGCGCTTTGACGAATCGCTAGGCAAATATGCGCTCGACGCCGGGGTGCTGTCACTCGGCTTTGCGCTGCTGTCGGGCACGGACACGCTCGAACTCGCCCGCCCGCACATGCGCGCGTTCGCGCGCGAGGTGGGCGCCGCGGTGTCGCTGGGCTGCCGCGACGGTCTGGACGTGATCTATCTGGACACCATCCGCAGCGAGACGGCGCTCACGCTGGGCCTCGCCTCAGGCTCGCGACTGTCGATGCTCACGAGTTCGATGGGGCGCGCCTATCTGGCCGTGCAGCCCATCGACGTGCGCATGGCGCTGTTCACGGAACTGGAAAAGACGGCGGGCGCCGAAGGGCCGGCGCTGGTCGAGGCCGCGAAACGCGAGATCGAGGTATTCGGCAAGGAAGGGTGCTGCTATTCGTTTCGCGATTGGCACGAAGACGTCAACGCCGTGGCGGTGCCGTTTCGCGAGCCGCGCGAGCGTCGCTGGCTCGTGCTCAGCTGCAGCGGGCCGGCTTCGTCGATGGGGCCCGAGGTGTTTCGCGAGCGCGTGGCGCCGCTCTTGAAGTCGCTGGCGCGGCGTCTTGGCGAAACGGTCTGACGCGCGAGCCACAGCGGACGCAAAAAAGCCGACCTCGGGGTCGGCTTTTTTCGTGATGGCGTACAACCAGGTTCAGTGGTTCAAGCGGCCGAGCAGCAGGAACTCCATCAGCGCCTTCTGTACATGCAAGCGGTTTTCCGCCTCGTCCCACACCACGCTCTGCGGGCCGTCGATCACCTCGGCGCTCACTTCCTCGCCGCGGTGCGCGGGCAGGCAGTGCATGAAGAGGGCGTCGGCGTTGGCGCGAGCCATCATCGGCGCGTCCACGCACCAGTCAGCGAAGGCTTGCTTGCGCGCTTCGTTTTCGGCCTCGAAGCCCATGCTGGTCCAGACGTCGGTCGTCACGAGGTCGGCGCCGTCGCAGGCGTCGTGCGGGTCCTCGAACACTTCGTAGAACGGCTTGCTTTCCGGTGCGACCAGCGCCGGATCGAGCGGATAGCCCGGCGGCGTGGAAATACGCAGCTTGAAGCCGAGGATCTGTGCGGCTTCGATCCACGTGTAGAGCATGTTGTTGGCGTCGCCGACCCACGCCACGGTCTTGCCGCGAATCGGGCCGCGATGCTCGTAGTACGTGAAGATGTCGGCCAGCACCTGGCAGGGGTGGTACTCGTTCGTGAGACCGTTGATGACCGGTACGCGCGAGCTTTCGGCAAAGCGCTGGAGGATGTCCTGGCCGAACGTGCGGATCATGATGATGTCGACCATGCGCGAAATGACCTGCGCCGAGTCTTCGATCGGCTCGCCGCGGCCGAGCTGCGTGTCGCGCGTGTTCATGAACACGGCGTGGCCGCCCAGCTGGAAGATACCCGCTTCGAACGAGAGGCGCGTGCGCGTGGAGCTCTTCTCGAAGATCATCGCCAGCGTGCGGTCGTGCAGCGGGTGATAGGTCTCGTAGTTCTTGAACTTGCGCTTCAGGATGCGCGCGCGCTCCAGCACATAATCATATTCGTCAAGGGAGAAATCCTTGAACTGCAGGTAATGGCGTATGGTCCGGGAGGTCATGAAACGAAAACGGCGCCCGATCCGGCCTCGAACTGCAGGAATGGGCCGGCGACGCCGCTGCGGTTGGTGGTAAGTCAAAGCAGCATAAAGGATTTTGCGCGTTTTGACGAGTTGCCCAAAATTTAGGCAGGCTGCCGTGGCGCGGGGAGGGCGGCGCTTTCTGGGGCGCATTGTGGGTCGTTGCGCGGGCATCGAGGGGCCCCGGATTTAGCCTTTCAAGTGCCTTGTGTGCACTGCGTCAAAACGGTCGGTGCGCTATAATCCCAGAGATTTCTTAGGCACGACAAACGGGCCCTGGGCGTGTGGTGGCAACACCCGCAGCCAGGTGGCGACACCTCGCGGCAACGGCAGGCAAGCCCGCGGGAGTGGCCTGTGCGCCGACTGGCGGTGCGCCGCGAAATCGCCCCATCGATCCCGTTGCGAGACCTCCTTGTGACATGCGGCGGCGGCGATTTTCGAGACTAAACGCCAGGCGGGGTGCGCGGCAGCCGTTCCCTATCCATCGGACTGTCCATGCGCGTGGTGGCGGGCGATCCCCGCAGCCGGCGTTGCGCGGTACCTGTGAGGTACCAGCGCGGGCACAGCGCTCGTGCCGCCGTTACATGCTGCAAACGCACCCAGCAGCTACACACACAGGTACACCTGCATGGCCGACGAAGCTCCAACCGAATACTTCATTCAAGGCATCACCAGCGCGGGGAAGAAGTTTCGTCCGAGCGACTGGTCGGAACGCCTCGCCGGGGTGATGTCGAGCTTCGGTCCGAAAGCGTCGGCCAATGCGCGCGGCCCGAACGCCTATCTGCGCTACTCGCTCTATGTGCGCCCGACGATGATCGGCGACCTCAAGGTCGTCGTGCTGGACTCGCGTCTGAAGGACGTCGAGCCGATGGCCTTCAATTTCGTCATGAACTTCGCAAAGGACAACGACCTGCTCGTGACCGAGGCGTGCGAATTGCCGCACGATCACGCCACGCAGCAGGCCACCGTGCGCTAACGGCGCAGGCGCGGCAGCGAACGGACCCGCTTCGGCGGGTTTTTTTGTGCCGGTTGCGTGCTCGCTTTGCGCCCGGCAGAAACAAAAAAACCCGCCGAAGCGGGTTTCTTGTCGTGCAGCTCGAAAAGGGCGCTGCCAGCGTGGCCGGCAGTCCGAATCCCTTTACTGCGCAGCTTGCATTGCCTTGACGGCAGCAGCCAGGCGGCTCTTGTTGCGAGCGGCCTTGTTCTTGTGAACGATCTTCTTGTCGGCGATGATGTCGAGCGTCTTGCCCGCTGCCTTCAGAACTTCAGCAGCCTTGGCCTGGTCGCCGGCGTCGATTGCCTTGCGAACAGCCTTGATGGCGGTGCGGAACTTCGAGCGCAGTGCCGAGTTGTGCGAGTTTGCCTTCGCGGCCTGACGGGCGCGCTTGCGTGCTTGTGCGGAGTTTGCCATTGCGATTCCTTGTGATTGCGGAGCGTGGACTTGGCCAGCGCTCTTTGCCTGGATTTGAACCTGCGGCAGCGTTGCCAGAGCGTTCAAAACGGTATTTGCCAGTCGAGTTTATTCAACCGGCCGCGCCTTTTGTGCCAGAGCAGCTTCCTGCCCCCTTTCCAAGACGCACTTCGAGCCCTCTGAGAGAACTCGAATCAACGATTATAGCAACAGAATCATGAGGGTGGCAATCTCGGCGCTTCGGCAAAGGCAAGCGCCGTCAGCGGTGAACGCCTTTAACGCGACGCGGTCACAATCAGCGCGCTTTGCCTTTGCCAGCCTTTTGCCTTTGCGTCCACCTGCGCCGTCGCGCGGGGTTTTGCGTCGACCGTTGCGCCGCGCATCCGCGATAGAGCGGAAGGCGCCCGTATAATAGCCGCCCCATGAATCTATTCCGAGCCCTGCTGACAGTCAGCGGCTTCACGCTGCTGTCGCGCGTGACCGGTCTGGCCCGAGAAACGCTGATTGCGCGTGCGTTTGGCGCGAGCCAGTACACCGACGCCTTCTACGTCGCGTTTCGCATTCCCAACCTGCTGCGCCGCATCTCGGCGGAAGGCGCCTTTTCGCAGGCGTTCGTGCCGATTCTCGCGGAGTTCAAGAACCAGAAGGGCCACGACGCCACGCGCGCGCTCGTCGACGCCACGTCGACCGTGCTCGCCTGGGCGCTCGCGATCCTCTCGCTGCTGGGCATTTTCGGCGCGTCGTTCGTCGTGATCGTGGTCGCGTCGGGCTTGAAGAGCGACGGGCAAGCGTTTCCGCTCGCCGTCACGATGACGCGCATCATGTTCCCCTATATCGTGTTCATCTCGCTGACGTCGCTCGCGTCCGGCGTGCTCAACACGTACAAGCAGTTCTCGCTGCCCGCGTTCGCACCGGTGCTGCTCAACGTCTCGTTCATCACGGCCGCCGTGGCCTTCGCGCCGCACATGAAGCAGCCCGTCTATGCGCTCGCGTGGGCCGTGATCGTGGGCGGCGTGCTGCAGTTCATCGTGCAGTTGCCGGGCCTGAAGCGCATCGACATGATGCCGCGCATCGGCATGAATCCGCTCAAGGCGCTCGCGCACCGGGGCGTGAAGCGCGTGCTCGCGAAGATGGTGCCCGCCATGTTCGCTGTCTCGGTCGCGCAGATCAGCCTCATCATCAACACCAATATCGCCTCGCGTCTCGGGCCCGGCGCGGTGTCGTGGATCAATTACGCCGATCGCCTGATGGAGTTCCCCACGGCGCTGCTCGGCGTGGCGCTCGGTACGATCCTGCTGCCGAGCCTCTCGAAAGCCCACGTCGACGCCGATCCGCACGAGTACTCGGCGCTGCTCGACTGGGGCCTGCGCGTCACGTTCCTGCTGGCCGCGCCTTCGGCCGTGGCGCTCTTTTTCTTCGCCGAGCCGCTAACGGCCACCTTGTTCCACTACGGCAAGTTCGACGCCACGTCCGTCATCATGACGGGCCGCGCGCTCGCGGCGTACGGGGTGGGGCTCGTGGGCCTCATCCTCATCAAGATCCTCGCGCCCGGCTTCTACGCGCGCCAGGACATCAAGACGCCGGTCAAGATCGGCGTGGGCGTGCTCATCGCCACGCAGATCAGCAACTACCTCTTCGTGCCGATCTTCTCGCACGCGGGCTTGACGCTCTCGGTCGGCCTGGGCGCCTGCATGAACGCACTGCTGCTTTTCATCGGGCTGCGCCGCCGCGGCATCTACATGCCGTCCTCGGGCTGGACGACGTTCTTCGTGCAGTTGCTCGGGGCATGTCTCGTGCTGGCAGGGGCGATGCACTGGTGCGCGATCAGCTACGACTGGATCGCGATGCGTCATGAACCGCTCGCGCGCATCGCCTTGCTCGGAGCGTGCCTCGTCCTGTTCGCGGCGCTATATTTCGGTATGCTTTGGCTCATGGGCTTCAAATACGCGTACTTCAAGAGGCGGACGAAGTGACGATGATGACTACGCGGGTTCTGGATTATTTCAGCGCGCTCGTTGCCGACGACGAGAGCCTGCCGCTCACCGAGGCGGCGCTCTCGATCGCGCAGGACGCGTATCCCGATCTCGATCTGCAGGGCACGCTCGCCGAGATCGACGAACTCGCGCTGCGTGTGCGCCGCCGCATGCCCGAAGGCGCGGATGTGCGCCAGCAGGTCGCCGTGCTCAACCGCTGCTTTTTTCGCGAGATGGGCTTCGCGGCCAACCTCAACGACTTTCTCGACCCCGAGAACAGCCATCTGAACGTCGTGCTCAAGCGCCGGCGCGGCATACCCATTTCGCTGGCGGTGCTGTATCTGGAGATGGCGACGCAGCTCGGGCTGCCGGTGAAGGGCGTGTCGTTCCCTGGGCATTTTCTGCTGCGCGTCGCGCTGCCTGAAGGCGACGAGATGCTCGATCCCACCACGGGCCGCACGCTCACCGAATCCGACATGGTGGAGATGCTCGAACCGTTCGTGGCCAACGCGGGCGATTCCGTGGCGCGTGCGCTGCGCATGCTGCTCGAACCGGCCACGCGCCGCGAGATCGTTGCGCGCATGCTGCGCAACCTGAAGTCGGTGTATCTGCAGACAGAACGCTGGCAGCGTCTCCTGGCCATCCAGCAGCGGCTCGTGATCCTGCTGCCCGGGAATATCGAGGAAGTGCGCGATCGCGGATTCGCGTATGCGCGGCTCGACTATCTGCGTCCCGCGCTCGAAGACCTCGAACACTATCTCGACGAGCGCCCCGACGCGGAAGATGCAACCGTGGTCGAGTCGCAGTTGCATGAGCTGCGCCAGCGCACGCTCGACAACGACTGAAGCGCCTGACTGAACAGCGCAGACAAAAAAGCCCGCGATTTTCGTCGCGGGCTTTTTTTTCGCGCGGGAGAGGGCACGCCGTTACTTCGGCTGCATGCGGATCGCGCCGTCCAGACGGATCACCTCGCCGTTGAGCATCGGATTCTCGACGATCTGCTTGACGAGCATCGCGTATTCATCCGGCTTGCCGAGGCGCGGCGGGAACGGGACCATTGCGCCGAGCGCATCCTGCACTTCCTTGGGCATGCCGAGCAGCATCGGCGTTTCGAAGATGCCGGGCGCGATCGTCATCACGCGGATGCCGCTGCGCGACAGGTCGCGCGCGATCGGCAGTGTCATCGCGACGACGCCGCCTTTCGACGCCGCGTAAGCCGCCTGGCCGATCTGGCCGTCATACGCGGCCACGGAAGCCGTGTTGACGATCACGCCGCGTTCGCCGCCCTCGCCGGGTGCAGTCTGGGCGATCGCGGCGGCCGCGAGGCGGATCATGTTGAAGGTGCCGATCAGGTTGACCGAGATGGTCTTCGAGAACGTGTCGAGCGGATGCGGGCCGTCCTTGCCCACGGTCTTGACTGCGGGGGCGATGCCCGCGCAGTTCACGAGGCCGCGCAGCGTGCCGAGCGCGGTTGCCGCGGCCACGGCGCGCGCGCCGTCGTCTTCGCTCGCGACGTTGCACTTCACGAACGCGCCGCCCAGTTCCGTCGCGAGCGCGTTGCCTGCGTCCTCGTTGAGGTCGGCGATAACGACCTTGCCGCCCTCGGCCGCGATCAGACGCGCGCTGGCCGCGCCGAGCCCCGACGCGCCGCCGGTGATGAGAAATACGTTGCCGCGGATCTGCATGTTTCGTCTCCTGTCGTTGGTCTATGCCCCACGTAGAGCGGAAGCCCTCGCAAGGCTACGCAAAACAAAGCGGGCCGGCTGGCGTCGCGTCCCGAGTCAGTTCGGGAGTGCGGCGCCAGCCGGCCCGCAGGCAAACCAGCAAGAAAGCCTGAGTAAACCGGCTTCGAATCGTGCTTTTAACGGGGTGCCGAAGCGCTTACTTGAGCGCTTCGAAGGCGCGTTCGCGAATCTCGTCGACGCTGCCGAGGCCCGAGATGGCGCGATACTGCGGCGCCTTCAGGCCGTTTTCCTCGCCACGCTTCGCCCAGTCGCTGTAGTAGGCGATGAGTGGCTTGGTTTGCGCGACGTACACGTCCAGACGCTTGCGCACCGTTTCTTCCTTGTCGTCGTCGCGCTGAACGAGCGGTTCGCCCGTGACGTCATCCGTCATCGCGACCTTGGGCGGATTGAACTTGACGTGATACGTGCGGCCCGAAGCCGGGTGCATGCGGCGGCCGCTCATGCGCGTGATGATCTCGTCGAACGGTACGTCGATCTCGAGCACGTAGTCGATCGCGACGCCCGCCTGCTTCATGGCTTCGGCTTGCGGCAGCGTGCGCGGGAAGCCGTCGAACAGGTAGCCGTTCTTGCAGTCGGGCTCCTGAAGGCGTTCCTTCACGAGATTGATGATGAGTTCGTCGGTGACGAGCTCGCCGGCGTCCATGAATCGCTTCGCTTCGAGGCCAAGCGGCGTACCTGCCTTGACGGCGGCGCGCAGCATGTCGCCCGTCGAGATTTGCGGAATGCCGAACTTTTCCTTGATGAAGCTTGCCTGGGTTCCCTTGCCCGCGCCCGGGGCGCCCAACAGGATCAAACGCATGTGAACAATCTCCGATCTGTGTGAATTCTTGCGGCGCGGCGGCTGCTCCACGTGGGGTGGGACAGCATCGTCGGCGTCGTGCGTCTCCTCGCCCGTTCGCTGACGGCCCTCGAGGCAGTGCTGGCGGGGGCGACGGCCCGTCCCACGCGGCTTTCGCCCCGTTTCCATGACTCGCAAAGGACTCGGGGCGGCGCTGCAAGACAGTGCCGAAAAGCGGGGAAACCCCGACGCACAAAGGCTTTAGACGGCTCGCGCAAACAATTGATTATGCCATGGGATTTTTGCCCCACGGACGGAATTAAGGCCGGTATAACGCCTGCACACGGGCGAGGTCGGCGGGCGTGTCGACGCCGGGCGCGGGCGCTTCGGCCGTCACGAGCACCGCAATGCGCTCGCCGTGCCACATTGCGCGGAGCTGTTCCAGGGCCTCGACCTGCTCGATCGGCGAATGCGCGAGCGAGGGGTAGCTGCGCAGGAATTTCGCGCGGTACGCGTACAGGCCGATGTGCCGATAAACGGTCGCGGGAGCCGGCGGGGCGGGCATTGCGCCGAGATCGAGGCGCGCGGGCGACCAGTGCGGCTGCCAGGCGTCGCGGGCCCAGGGAATGGGCGCGCGCGAGAAGTAGAGCGCCACGCCGCGCGCGTCCAGCACGACCTTCACGACGTTAGGGCTGAAGATCTCCTCGGGCGCCGTGATCGGATGCGCCGCGGTCGCGATGGCGCATTCGGGGTGCGCGGCGAGGTGCGACGCAACGTCGCACACGAGCGCGGGGTCGATCAGCGGCTCGTCGCCCTGGACGTTGACCACGATCGTCTCGTCGCTCCAGCCGTAGTGTTCGGCGACCTCGGCGAGGCGGTCGGTGCCCGAAGGGTGATCGGCGCGCGTGAGCACGGCCTCGAAACCGTGCTCACGTGCGGCGTCGAGCACGCTCTGGGCGTCCGAGGCGATCAGCACCTTCTGCGCGCCCGAGTCGCGCGCTCGCTCGGCCACACGCACCACCATGGGCTTGCCCCCGATGTCGGCGAGCGGTTTGTTGGGCAGCCGCGTGGACGCAAGGCGCGCCGGGACGACGGCGATGAAGGGTTGCACGGGAGCGGTCATGGCCAGTTGGGCAAGGACAGGAAACGGGATTGGGATAACCGGTTCTGGAAGCCGTTTTTGCAGACCACGGCGCGCGTGACCTGGCTTCCAGCCGGCAATACGAAATGAGCGGGGGAGTGAGCGCGCTTGCGGCCACCTGGCGGCGCGCGCGGCGCCGCCCGCGCGCGTTACGCGGCGCCCGGCCCGTGCGGATCGACCGGCGTGCCTTCCACGGTTTGACGCGCTTCGTCGACGAGCATGACCGGAATGCCGTCACGGATCGGGTAAGCGAGCTTGTCGGCATTGCAGATCAGCTCCTGCGCGGCGCGGTCATAGCTGAGCGGGCCCTTGCAGATCGGGCAGACCAGGATTTCAAGCAGACGAGCGTCCACGGAGTTTCTCCACAACCAGGGTAATGAGGCGATGATCGAGCGCGGCTTCGACGGGGACGACCCAGATGCGCGCGTCGTTCCAGGCCCCCAATTTTACTGCATCCTTTTCGGTGACCAGGATCGCGTCGGCACTGACGTCGGCGAACGGGTTGGTCGCGTACGCGTAGTGGTCGGGCAGCGGCAGCGTTTGCGGCGCCAGGCCGGCCGCGCGCAGCGTCGCGAAAAAACGCTCCGGCGAACCGATACCCGCTGCTGCCACGATGCGCAGCGCGGGCTGCGAAGCTTGTCCGTCCGGCGAAGTCCGGGCGTTTTGCCCCGGCGCGTCCGCGCCGGCGGCAAACTGCGCGAGCGGACGGCGCAACGCCGGATTGGCGAGATGCCAGGCTTCGCCGGGTTCGAGTTTGAGCGCGAACGTATTGGGCCAGGGCGGCAGCGCGCGCTCGAACGGATTGTTGACAAGCGTGGCGTCGCGACGGCGCGAAAGCGGCTCGCGCAGCGGGCCCGCGGGCAGCAGGAAGCCGTTGCCGCCCAGGCGATGGTCGAACACCACGATCTCGACGTCGCGCACGAGGCGGTAGTGCTGGAGGCCGTCGTCGCTCACGATCACGTCGACGTCGCTGTGAGCGCCGCACAGCGACGTGGCCGCCGCGACGCGGTCGGGCGAGACCCACACGGGCACGCCCGTGCGGCGGGCAATCAGCAAGGGTTCGTCGCCGCAAAGGCGCGCGGGCGTATCCGCCGTGACGGGAGTCGGGCGTGCGATTTTCGCGCCGTACCCGCGCGAGACCACGCCGGGCGAATAGCCCGCGGCGCGCAGCGCCTCGACGAGCGCTATCACCGTGGGCGTCTTGCCCGTGCCGCCCACGGTCACGTTACCGACCACCACGACGGGTACGCCCACCCGCACGCTCTTGAGCCAGCCCGCCGCGAAGGCGGCGCGGCGCGCGCCGCTTACCGCGGCGAATATCGCGGCGAGCGGCGTGAGCGCCCACGCGAGCGTGCCGCGGCGTTGCCAGGCGTGCGCGAACTGCGCTTCGAGGCGTTCCTTCAGACGGGAGACGGGGCCGCTCATCGGCAATCTGCGCACGAAGCGCCGCACGCGGCATGCGGGAAGCAGTCAGGCAGGGCGGGCATCGGGTCGGTTCTCCGGTTCGAGGTGAGCGACAAACAAGACGGCAGACGAATGACGTTTGTGCGCATGTGCGCTGGTGCGCTTGCGAGCGTCCGGCGCTTCGCGCAGCGCAGCGCAGGCGCTCGTGAACCCGGCACTCTAGCGCGGGTAGGCGCCACGCGGCAAGTTGGCGGCCCACATGCAATTGTCGGCTGTCTGCAAGGTGTGTGAAACGCCCGAAAAATCACCGCCTGTGGATAACTTTGTGGAGAAGTCGGTCCCAGGAAGGCTGAAAGGCCCATTCTTCGGCCTCTCCATCGGCATGTAAGGATGTTATTGAGATAAAAAACGCATAAAAATCAATGAGATGGCTTATTTTTTCAGCGTTTGCGGGCCGAGGGCGGTCATCTTGCCGCATGACAGCGCCGATGTGGACACTTCGCGGGGCTTGCGGCCCGGGTCTCATTCGTGCTGGACTGCCGCCCCCCGAACGGTCTATCGTCTGTCCGGCCGACGTTTCTCCACACCCTTTCGCATGCTATCCGACCGATTCTCCGCTTCTTCCGCGCCCTCGGGCGACGTCGTCGTGCCGGTTTCGGCGCTCAACCGGGCGATCGCCTCGATGCTCGAGCGCACGTTCCCGCTTGCCTGGATTTCCGGCGAAGTGTCGAACTTTACGCGCGCCGCGAGTGGCCACTGGTACTTCTCGATCAAGGACGCCCAGGCGCAGATTCGCTGCGTGATGTTCCGCGGCCGCGCGCAGTACGCCGAATTCACGCCGCGCGAAGGCGACCGCATCGAAGTGCGCGCGCTCGTCACGATGTACGAACCGCGCGGCGAACTGCAGCTGAACGTCGAGGCCGTGCGCCGCACCGGCCAGGGCCGGCTCTACGAAGCCTTCCTGCGACTGAAGGCGCAACTCGAGGCCGAAGGCCTCTTCGATGCCGAGCGCAAACGCGCGCTGCCCTCGCATCCGCGCGCCATTGGCGTGATTACGTCGATGCAGGCCGCCGCGCTGCGCGACGTGCTCACTACGCTGTGCCGCCGTGCGCCGCACGTGCCGGTGATCGTCTATCCCGCGCCGGTGCAGGGCGCGGGCTCGGCCGAAAAGCTCACGGCAATGCTGGAAACCGCGAACGCGCGCAACGAGGTGGACGTGCTCGTGCTGTGCCGCGGCGGCGGCTCGATCGAGGACCTGTGGTCCTTCAACGACGAGGCGCTTGCGCGCGCGATCGTGGTCAGCGCGATTCCCGTAGTGAGCGGCGTAGGGCACGAAACCGATTTCACGATTGCCGATTTTGCCGCCGACGTGCGCGCGCCGACCCCCACTGGCGCGGCCGAACTCGTCAGCCCGCAGCGCACGTTGCTGCTGCGCGACCTCGACCAGCGCCATGCCGCGCTCGCGCGCGACTTTGGCCGCCTGCTCGAGCGGCGCGCGCAGCAGCTCGACTGGCTGGCGCGCCGGCTCGTTTCTCCTGCGCAGCGGCTTGCGCAGCAGCGCACCCATTTGCGCCAGTTGACGATACGGCTCGCATCGGCGGGCTCGCGTGCCAGCGCCGAGGCGCGTGCGCGCCTGAACGTCATGCAGATGCGCTGGCAGCGCGCGCGGCCCGACGCCGCCGCGCAGCGCGCTCAACTCGAGTCGCTTGGCCGGCGTCTGGACGGTGCCTTCGCTCGCCAGCGCGAGCGCGAAGCGGCGCGCGTCTCGGAACTCACCGCGCGGCTCGAAGTGCTGAGTCCGCAGCGCACGTTCGAGCGCGGCTATGCCGCGCTGCTCGACGCGCAAAGCGGCGCCGCCGTGCGTTCGCCCGCCACGCTCAAGCCCGGCAAGCGGCTTACGGTGCATCTGGCCCAAGGCAGCGCCGACGTCGCGCTTGCCGATGTTCAGCCGCGCCTTGCCGACGGTTTCTG
Organism: Paraburkholderia acidiphila; assembly: GCF_009789655.1. Taxonomy (GTDB): domain Bacteria; phylum Pseudomonadota; class Gammaproteobacteria; order Burkholderiales; family Burkholderiaceae; genus Paraburkholderia; species Paraburkholderia acidiphila. The sequence goes on along the minus strand of NZ_CP046909.1, from coordinate 2,481,486 downwards.
AAGCAGGCTCGCTGTTTGCTGCCCAGGAAAGAGCGGGCGCAATCGCACTCTCGCTGCCGCTATGGCGAATCAACATGGCGGCGAGCGATTGTGGCAGTCTCGTTGCAGGAAGTTTGCGCGCCGGTTGCGCGGAGATTGCAATGCGATTGCGGCAGTCTTGCCTGCACGCGAAACCGGCATGGTTTGCGTAGCATCGCAAGCGCTGTTCGAGCGTCGTTGCGCCGGGCATGACACGCTGTGTAACCGGTGCAGCATGGCACCCATGCAGCGGGAAAATCGGCGATAAACCGCGTAGCGGTGCATCCGCGAAAGCCCCGCGCAAACGATATCCGGCATAAAGGCCGCTCGTTTGCGGGGTTATTCCAACTCGCCTACAATCGAGTGCTCCATGCCGGCGAATTTGTACTTCACGCAGAACTCCCCATAACACGACGAAGGAACCGCATCATGTCATTTACGCTCCCGCCGCTGCCGTTCGCGAAGAACGCCCTCGCACCGACGATGTCGGAAGAGACGCTTGATTACCACTACGGCAAGCATCACCAGGCCTACGTCACGAACCTGAACAACCTCATTCCGGGCACCGAGTTCGAAAACCTCTCGCTCGAAGAGATCGTCAAGAAGTCGTCGGGTGGCGTGTTCAACAACTCGGCCCAGGTCTGGAATCACACCTTCTTCTGGAATTGCCTCTCGCCGCAAGGCGGCGGCGCACCGTCGGGCGCGCTCGGCGACGCGATCAACGCGAAGTGGGGCTCCTACGACGCGTTCAAGGAAGCCTTCACGAAGGCTGCAGTGGGCAACTTCGGTTCGGGCTGGACGTGGCTCGTGAAGAAGGCCGACGGCTCGCTCGACATCGTGTCGACCAGCAACGCCGCCACGCCGCTCACGACCGACGCGAAGGCGCTCCTCACGATCGACGTGTGGGAACACGCTTACTACATCGACTACCGCAACGCGCGTCCGAAGTTCGTCGAAGCGTTCTGGAACATCGTGAACTGGAACTTCGCAGCGCAAAACTTCGCGTGAGTTTCGCGTAATACGAAGAAGTCCTGTTCGATGTGCCGCAATGGCTGCGGCACATGCAAAAAGCCCTCGATGCGAATCGAGGGCTTTTTTGTTTTGCGTGAAGCGTTTTACGCAAAAGCGGCGATGGTTTCCTGCGTCGAGCGCACGTGGCCCATGTGCGGGAACAGCTTATTGAACGAGAAGTGATGCATCTCTTCGTTCAGACCCGACGTGGCGTCTTCGACGAACACGAGCTTGAAGCCGAGATCGAACGCCGCGCGCGCGGTGGATTCGACGCCGAAATTCGTGGCGATGCCGCCGATGACAATGGTGTCGATGCCGCGGCGGCGCAACTGCTGCTCGAGGTTGGTGCCGTAGAACGCGCCCCATTGGCGCTTGGCAACGATCACGTCGCCGGCTTGAGCGCCGATCCCAGGCACGAGTTCGGAGGCTTCGGCCGGTGCCGGCGGCGTGTCGGGCGTGCGCCCGGGCGCGTCGGCGGGCAGCGCGAGCAGTTCGTTCAGGAGCACGTGGACCCAGACGACGGTGCCGCCCTTGGCGCGCAAGGCGTCGGCGAGCGGCTTGGCCTTGGCCACGACTTGTGCGCCGCTATGGGGCGCGACCTGGCGGCCGACGATGCCGTGCTGGAGATCGATCATCACGAGCGCCGTGGTGCGCGCGTTCAGTGAAAGTGCTTGCGTCATGGTTCACCTATATGTGAGGATGGCTTCACATAATCATACACGAATGTGAAGGAGGCTTCAGATATGGCGGCAGACCCGCTCGCGCGCAAGGAGGCGCAAAAGGAAGACGCCCGCGAAAACGCACGGCGCGTCCCGCGCCAGGAACGCGCGGCGCGCACGGTGGACGGGCTGCTCGAAGCCGCGGGCGAAGCCTTCGCCGAGCGCGGCTTCGAAGCGGCGACGATGACGCAGATCGCCCAGCAGGCGGGCGTCTCGGTGGGCGCGGCGTATCAGTATTTTCCGAACAAGGAAGCACTGGCGCTCGCGCTGCGCAAGCGCTACGGCGACGAAATGGACGCGCGTTGGAGCGCGCTCATCGCGGCGCACGACGATGCAGGCAAGCTGCCGCTCGCGCAGCTCGTCGAGCGCCTGTTCGACCTGATGGTCGATCTGATGCACGACTACCCCGCGTATTTGCCCCTGCTTTCCGTGCCGCTCGGCTTCAAGCGCGATGCGGCCGTGCGCAATCTGCTGCGCCAGCGTTTCACTTCGCTCTTCCTGCGTTATCAGCCGGCGCTTTCGTCCGACGAGGCCTATCGCGTGGCCGAAGTCATGCTGCAGGTCATCAAGAGCCTCAATCCACTATACGCCGCGGCGAAACCGAAGGAGCGCAAGCTGCTGGTCGCCGAGTACAAGGGCGTGCTGGCGGCCTGGCTCGCCGTGCGGCTCGCGTGAGCCCGCGAGCCGCACGCACAAGCACCGCGCCTTAGCGCAGGAGCGGCTCTTCGCGCGAGGTCAGCACGCGGTCGATCAGGCCATACTCCGCGGCGGCTTGCGCGGACATGAAATTGTCACGGTCGCTGTCGTGCGCGATCTGTTCGATGCCGCGTCCGGTGCGCTCGGCGAGCATTGCGTTCAGGCGCTCGCGCAGGTAGAGGATCTCGCGCGCCTGCAACTCGACATCGGCCGCGGTGCCCTGGCCGCCTCCCGAAGGCTGATGGATCATGATGCGCGCATTTGGCAGTGCGAAGCGTTTTCCTTTCGCGCCCGCAGCGAGCAGAAACGACCCCATACTGGCCGCGAAACCCGTGCACAGCGTCGAGACATCGGGCTTGATGAACTGCATCGTGTCGTAGATGGCGAGTCCGTCGTACACCGAACCGCCCGGCGAGTTGATATAGAAGTTGATGTCCTTGTCTGCGTTTTCGGCTTCGAGAAAGAGCAGTTGCGCAACCACGAGGCTGGCGCTCTGTTCGGTCACCGGCCCGACAAGGAACACGATGCGCTCGCGCAAGAGGCGGGAGTAGATGTCGTAGGCGCGCTCGCCGCGCCCCGATGTTTCGATGACGGTCGGGACGAGATTGAGCGCGCTTGGCGGCATTGCTGCATGATTCAGTGCAAAAGATGGCATGAGTGGCCTCGCGTTTTTTCCGTTGACGGCTGGTGGCGTTGGCGGCGCGATTGCGCCGCTAGTGCCATGACGCCCGGCGCAGCCGCTGCGTGACGAGAATATTTTTGGTTGGCCCTGTCACGTCTGCCTCGCGCCGAACGTCATGAGGGAAACGGGCGGGCGCGAGCGCGCATGGCGAAGGAGCAGAGCGAATGACGCAGGCGATCGACACAATCGAAGGAACGAGTCTGGAGGGCGCTGGGCGCAATGAGGCTGCGACCCCAGCGAGCGAAGCCGGACCTCGCGAAGAAACGTGGACTGACGCGCGCCGCGCCGCCGCCTTTGACGAGGCGCGCGGGCGTCTCATTGCGCTGGCAACGCGCGTGCTGGGCAGCCGCGCGGAGGCGGAGGATGTCGTGCAGGACGCCTGGTTCCGCTGGCGCGACGCCGACGCGCCAGCCTTGCGTGCGCCCCAGGCGTGGCTCGCGACGGTCACGGTGCGCCTCGCGATCGACCGGCTGCGGCGCTTGCGCCGGGAGAATGCGGGCGAGCAGGAGGCCGCGTGGCTCGACGACGCGGCGCCCTCGGCGGAAGAGGCGGGTTTGCGTGCGCGGCGCTTCTCGGACGCACTGCTGCTTCTGCTCGAAAGGCTCGGGCCGCTCGAGCAGGCGGTGTTCGTGTTGCGCGAGGCCTTCGACTGCGACTACGCGCAGATCGGCGCGCTTACCGGCTGCACGAACGAACATTGCCGGCAGATCGTGCGGCGCGCCCGTGTTCGCCTCGCCCGCGAGGCCGCGCCGCAAGCGGCTCCCGCCGACAAGGTGCAGCATGCGCGCACGGCCGAGCGCTTGCGCGACGTGCTGCATGCGCAGGACCGCGTGGGGTTGATGGATTTGCTCGGCGTGACGGCAACCGCGCTAGTCACGTCGAGCGTGGCCGAAGCGGCCGAAGTCGTGGCTCAGCGCCACGGCACGCAGGAAGCGACAGCCGGGCGCGTTCTGCGCGCCGAGGCGCTTGCGTTGGACGGCGAGCCCGGCGTGGCGCTCGTCGCGCAGGACGGCGCGCTCGCGGCCTGGCTGCATGTGCGCGACGACCGCGACGGGTTGCCTGAGCCGGTCGTTTGTGTCGCGGCAATGGAAGAGGGGAGTACGCTCCAGGCGGCCAACCAGGCTTTTGGCGGCGACGCGGTGCGCAAGCTGCTCGCCCGGCTCGCCTCGAGCGACGGCGCGGCATGCGTTTCTACGCTGCGCATCACCGCGCAAGCATCCACCGCGCACGGCTGCACGACGATGCTCGCGCAGCCGCTCGTTGTGGCCTGAGCCAAAAGCTCGACCTGAGCGCTAGCCGCGCAAGGCCGCATCCCAGTTGATATCGACGCACAGCACCTGCACGCCGTGTTCCGTCTGCACGGCGACCGACGCCGTGACGCACAAGTGCGCTTCGTTGATCGACAAATAAGGGGGCGTGAACTGCACGCGGCCCGGCGCCTTCATCGCTCCGATGAAGTAGGGCCGCCGCTCCCAGCTCGCGCCTTCCGAATGCAGCAGCGGCCTAAAGCGCTTGGCGCGTTGCGACGTGCGGCCGTCGGGCAGCACGTTGTCGCCGATCTGGCGGCCCGACGCGTCGAGCAGGAAGCAGCGCGCCGTGTCGTCGAGGCCTAGCAGCGGCAGCGTGGCGTCGTTCGTGTTCACGCCTTCGGCAAGCTGCTTCGCCGCCGCTTCGATGGCGCTCACGTACGGCGCGAGACGCGCGGACTGCGCGCGCTCGCGCGCGGTCACGCGCTCGCGCAGGCGCGACGAGAGGTCGTCCATGAGTTGCGCGGCCTTGGCCGGCGGCACCGGTTCGACTTCCGGCCGCGCGAAATACGCGCCCTGCACGAAGTCGGCGTTGCTCTCCAGCGCGATCAACGCGTCGCGCTCGGTCGAGAGGCCGCCCACGAGCACGAGCTGACCCGACTCGTGCAGCATCGAGACGAGCCCCGGCAGCACGCGCTCGATATGCGCGTGGCGGCTCGCCTGGGCGAGCAGGCTGCGGTCGAGCGTGACGATGTCGGGGCGCAGCTGCCACACGCGGTCGATGTTCGAATGCTTGGCGCCAAAGCCGTCCAGCGCGATCACGAAGCCTGCCTTGCGCAGCCCGTCGATGATTTCCGCGAAGCGCGAATTCTCGCCGCCCGCCTGCTCCGACACTTCGAGCACCACGCGCTGCGGCTGCAGGCCGAGCGCCTTGAGGCCGGCGAGCAGGGCGTCGCCGTAGCTCGTGTCCATCAGCGCGGCCGGATGCAGGCTCAGAAAGAGCCATTCGTCGTGCGAATCGAACGCGTTGAAGTTGCCCAGGTGCAGCGATTCCGCGAGGCGTCCCAGTTCGAGCAGGTCGCCGCGGCGCGCCGCCTGCGTGAACACCTCCTGCGACGGCGCCTGCTGGCCCTGCTCGTCGTGCGCGCGCAGCGACGCGTGATAGCCGATCGCGCGGCGGTGCGCGACCGAAAACACGGGCTGGAACACGCTGAAGACGGTGTAGCCGCCGTACAGCACAGTACGGCGGGCGCCTTCTTCGCCGGCAATGGGGCGAGACTGGAAGCCGGGGGGATCGATGTCGATCATGCTGGTCATTTCGGTTCGATGGCGCGCGGGACGGACGTGACGGGCTGGACGCGTGAGCGTCAAGTTTACAGGATAGGACAGCAAAAAGTATGCAAGTCCCGAGTCCCACGGCCATTGGCCTGTGCGTTGGGGCACGCGCTATTTCGCGATAGTGCCCGCGATGTTCCTGAGTTGGTGCCTGAACGCGGCGCGAACGCTGGCGACGCACGGCCGCGAAGCGCGCCGCACCTTTGCGGTGCGCGCGCCGGCGCCGAAGATCGAGCAGTAACGACCGCCGCAGCGGCCCCGGCTTGTCAGGTCCGCTCGGACGGATCGGTCTTCTTCGCGGTGCGCCGCAGATCCGACGAGAGCTGCGCGAAGATCCACGACGAACCCGCCGTGATGATGCCCACGCAAATGAACGTCGCGTGAAACGCCGGAATCACGTTCTCGCCTGTCTTGTGACCCATGATGCCCGTGAAGGTCGTGAGCAGCGCGCCCGCGACGGTCACGCCGAGGCTCATCGAGAGCATCTGCACGAGCGAGAAGAGGCTGTTGCCGCTGCTCGCGCCGCCGGTGCCCAGGTCCTTCAGCGTGAGCGTGTTCATCGCCGTGAACTGCATCGAGTTCACGCCGCCGAATATCGCCAGTTGCGCGATGCGCATCCACAGCGGCTCGTTGGGGGTGGAAAGCGCGAAGCTCGCCATCATGAGGCCCACGAGCACGGTGTTCGAGACCAGCACGCTGCGGTAGCCGTAGCGCATGATGAGGTACGTCACGAGGCGCTTGGAGAACATGCCCGCCGCGGCGGTCGGCAGCATCATGAGGCCGGCCTCGAAGGCCGTGTAGCCGAGCGCCACCTGCAGGAGCAGCGGAATCAGATACGGCATTGCACCGCTGCCGATGCGCGCGAACAGATTGCCGAGCAGGCCCACGCTGAAGGTGTGGATCTTGAAGAGATCGAGCGAGAAGATCGGCTGCGGCGTACGCACCGCGTGCAGACCATAGGCTACGAACGCGGCGAGCGAGAGGATGAACAGCACGAGCACGGTGGCGTGCTGGATGCCGAACTCGCTGCGCCCGTCGAGCGCGAACGAAATCGCGAGCATGCCGATGACGAGCAGCAGGTAGCCCGGCAGGTCGAAGCGCGGCGTGTCGGGGTTGCGGCTGTCGGGCATGAAGATGAAGGTGGCGATGCAGCCCACCACGCCCACCGGCACGTTGATGAGAAAGATCCAGTGCCACGAGGCGATCTGCACGAGCCAGCCGCCGAGTGTCGGGCCGATGAGCGGGCCGATCAGCCCCGGAATCGCCACGAACGAGAGCGCGGGCAGATAGCGTTCGGCGGGAAACGTGCGTAGCACGGCAAGCCGCCCGACCGGCAGCAGCATCGCGCCGCCTACGCCCTGCGCGATACGCGAGACCACGAGCTGGTTCAGCGTATGCGCGCTCGCGCACAGCAGCGAGCCGATCGTGAACACGAAAATCGCACCGAGAAACACGCGCCGCGTGCCGAGTTTGTCCGCGAGCCAGCCCGACACGGGAATCATCACCGCCATCGTGAGCGAATACGCGATCACGACTGATTGCATGCGCAACGGTAATTCGCCCAGACTCTTCGCCATCGCCGGCAACGCCGTGTTGACGATGGTCGAATCGAGGGTCTGCATGAAGAAGCCGGTGGCGACGAGCCACAGCATCACGGACAACGAGCGGGGCGACGGGGCGGAGCTGGACGCAGCTGTGGATTCGGACATGGGCGAGGAGTGGGGCGCGCAGGCAAGCGCCATTGTAGGGAAAACGGCGTGCGCGCGCAGACCGCAGGGCCCGCTGCCGGGCAGTGGCCGCGCCCGCGCTTAACCAGGCAGGCGCGCCGCCGCAGCAAAGAACGCCTGGGCGCGCGGGTCGAGCGTGAGCGCCACGTTGATACGGATCCACGGGCTCGCCTCGCCATGCGGGCGGAAGTGGCTGCCCGGCGAGACCGCTACGCCGAGTGGCTCACCGCAGGCCGCGAGCCGCGCTGAATCCGCCACGTGCGGCACGCGCGCCCAGACGAACTTGCCGCCCGTTTGCGTGTAGCCACGCGCCGCGGGCGACGCTGCCGCCGTCGTGGCGCCGCCGAACAGCTCCCAGCCATGCGCTTCGAGCGTGCGCATGGCCGAGCCTTGCGCCTCGGCGATGCGCCGGCGCAGCCGTTCGAGGTATTTGCGGTACGCGCCGCGCTCGAGCAGCGTGGCGGCCACGGCCTGCGTGAAGCGCGACCCGCTGATGGTGGTCAGCGCCTTGATGGCCGCGAGGTCGCGCACGATCGCCGGGTTGGCCACCACGTAGCCCACGCGCAGCGCCGAGGAGAGTGTTTTCGAGAGCCCGCCCACGTACACGACGTGTTCGAACTGGTCGAGCGCCGCGAGGCGGTCGGTGGGATCGGCCTGGAAATCGGCATAGATGTCGTCCTCGACGATCGTGAAGCGGTGCTCGCGCGCGAGCTGCAGCAAGCGGAACGCGACCGGCGGCGAGATCGTCGAGCCGGTCGGGTTGTGGAACACCGTGTTGACGAAGAACGCGCGCGGGCGGTGCTCGGCGAGCATCGCGTGCAAATGGTCGAGATCGGGCCCGCTCGCCGTGCGGCGGATACCCACGAGGCGCACGCCGTGCAGTTTCAGCAGACCATACAGGTTGTAGTAGCCGGGGTCTTCGACGAAGGCCGTATCGCCGGGTTTGAGCATGTAGCGCATGAGCAGATCAAGCCCCTCGCTCGCGCCTTCGGTGACGAGAATCTGCTGCGTCTCGGCCACGATGCCGAGCGGCGCGAGCCGGTTGCGCAGATGCTCGCGCAGCGTGGCGTCGCCGGTTGGCGTGCCGTAGTCGACGAGGCTGGCGGGGTCGCTGCGCGACACATGGCGGATCGCCTGGCCGAGCGCGTCGATGTCGCGCCAGGCCTGCGGGATCGAGCCGCTGTCGAGCTGCAGCGACTCGTCCGCGCGTTCGAGCTGGCTGAGCAGGTGGCCCGACTCGTCGGCGGCGTTCGTGAGGTCGCAGGTGCCCATGCCGGAGAGGCCCGAGCGCGCGTGCTCGCTCACGTAAAAGCCCGAGCCGTGGCGCGAGTCGAGATAGCCGAGCGAGACGAGCCGGTCATAGGCCTCGATCACGGGAAAGCGGCTGATGGCGTAGTCGGCGGCGAACTGGCGGATGGACGGCAGCCGGGAGCCCGGGTGCGCCGCGCGCGAACGGATCCAGGTTTGTACGCCGGTGACGATCTGGTCGGTGAGCGGCACGTCGCTCGCGCGGTCGAGTTCGAGTTTCATCTGGGTCTCATGCGGGCCTCATCAGGTAGGCCGCTTCAGGCTGTGGGTTCAATCTGCGGTGACTGTTCGGTTTTTTCCCTGCACAGTTCCAGATGAACTGTTCGTAACTGTGCATGGGACCGTGCGTCACTGACCGCAATAATGCTCCTACCGGGAAGGCGCTTCAAGTCCTTGTCTGCAAGCGTTCCGGAGGCCGTCCGAGGATGATCGGCGGCCAGTCTCCAAGGAGCACGGTAATGCGCGAAATCCGAATCTTCGAACTGGAACACGGCGAGCCCGTCGAAAGCTGGCGGCTCGCACAGGCAATGCAATTGCATGTGAGCGAAGGCGAAATCTGGCTCACGATCGCGGGCGACGCCGGCGACTACTGGCTGCGCGCCGGCGAGTCGATTGGGCTCGCGGCGGGCGTGCGCGTCCACGTGAGCGCGGGCCGCGAGGGCGCGCGCTTCGTGCTGGCGCTGGGCGGAGCAACCGCCGATGCGCCGGTGCGCACGGTTGCGCCGGTCGACGTGGAGCGCGTGCGCGCGGCGGGTGCGAGTCGTGTCGCGGCGCGCATCGGCGAGGCGTTGCGCGGCTGGGCGCAGCGCGGGCAGTGGGGCGCTCGGGCGGCGGGTTGAGTGCGTTGCTTGTGTTACGCGATATGCCGCGCGGTATGCCTCATGTCGCCTGCCATTTCCCCCACATAGCGTGCGCGCGGGCGGATCAGCCGGCCGTCGGCGGTCTGCTCGAGCGCATGCGCGATCCAGCCCGTCACGCGGCCGGCGGCGAACAGCGTGAACGCCGCGCCGCGCGGCAGTCCCAGCACGCGCTCGATGGCCGCGAGCGCGTAGTCTAGCGTCGGGCGCGCGCCGCTCGTCTCGGCCACGGCCTGGGCGAGCGCGTCGACTTCGTCCATTGGCGAGCGCGCCGGAGCACGCTGTGCGAGCAGGTCCAGCAACACGCGCGCGCGCGGGTCGCCATCCGGATAGAGCGGGTGGCCGAAGCCGGACAGCGGCACCGCCGCGCCGAGTTCGTCGGGCGCGAGGCGGTCGGCCAGATAGCGATGCAGGTCGTCGGCGCGTGAGGCTTCGTCGAAGAGCGCGGCCACGCGCGTGGTCTCGCCGCCGTGGCGCGGTCCGGCCAGCGCGGCGAGGCCGCCCGTCGCCGCGCCGAACAGATGCGTGCCGGTCGAAGTGATGCACCGTACCGTGAACGTCGAGGCATTCAGTTCGTGGTCCGCGCACAGCACGAGCGCCGCGCGCAGCAGGTCGGCTTGCGCGCGCGAGCGCACGCCCCACGCCTCGCCTAGCTGGCGGTGCAGCGGCTCGTTCGACGGCGCCGCGGAAACCAGCGCCGCCGCGAGCAGGCGCATGAGCATCGCACCGGTATCGATTTGCGCGTCGCGGCCTTGTGCCCAGATGCGCGGCATTTGCGCGGCGGCCGCCGGCAACAGCACGAGCGCACGTTCGAGCGGCGTATGCCCGCTCCAGATCTTCAGCCACGCCGACCATTGCGCGGCCGCGATGGGCGCCTCGGGCGCCTGCAGCACGCGGCGCGGCGCGCATTGCCAGAGCAGCGCCGCGACTTCTTCGAGCGAGGCCTCGCGCGCGAGCGCGATGGCGTCCTGACCTCGGTAAAAGAGCTTGCCGTCGGCGATCAGCGTGATCGACGATTCGAGCACGGGCACGCCCCAATCCAGCACCTTCTGCGCGACCTTGCCCGCGCGCTTGCCGTCGGCCTTGCGGCGCGCGAGGCGCCTCACCTCGGCGGAGTCGTAGCGGTTGTGGCGGCCATTGGGCGAGGGCGCCGAGGCGATGAGTCCGCGGCTCACATAGGCATAGAGCGTGGCCCGGCTGATGCCGAGTTCGGCGGCGGCTTCTTGCGCGGTCATATAGCTGGACATGGTGGCTCGTCTCCCGGAACCGGAGAAATCAATCTATGTTGATCATGATAATCAAGATTGATCGAAGATTCGAGCGGCGCGACGATGCGTGACATCACTTCGGCTCGTCTTCTCCTCGCCTCCCTCGCAAAAGGACCGCACACCATGACGCCACGCGACGCGCTCGAACACCTCTGGATGCTGGCGGGCTGCGACTCGTCCGCGCTCGGCTGGCTCGATATGGAAGGCGGCGATCCGGGTCTGCCGTCGATCTTTCGCGTGGGCACGCTCGCAGCCGCGAGCATTGGCGCGGCGGGGCTCGCGGCTGCGCAATTGCATGCGTTGCGCACGGGCCGCTCGCAGCGTGTGGCGATCGATGTGCGCCGGGCGCTCGCCGCGTTTCGCAGCGAACGATATTTGAGCGTGGACGGCAAGCCGCCTACGGAACTGCGTCACCCCGTGACGGGCCACTTCCCGACCGGCGACGGCCGCTGGATCCAGCTGCACGCGAACTTCCCCCATCACCTTGCGGGCATCCTGCGCGTGTTCCAATGCGCGGACGACCGCGACGCCGTGGCGCGCGCGATCCTCGGCTGGGAAGGCGCGGCGCTCGACGACGCGCTCGCGCAAGCGGGCCTGTGCGCCGCGCTCGTGCGCGCGCCCCGCGAATGGGCCGCGCACGAGCAGGCGAAGGCCGTGGCGAGTTTGCCGCTCTTCGAGATCGAGCGCATTGGCGACGCGCCCGCCGAGACGCCGCGCGCGGACGCCGGCGCGCGTCCTCTGGAAGGCGTGCGCGTGCTCGACCTCACGCGCATCATCGCGGGGCCGGTGGCGGGGCGCACGCTCGGTCAGCACGGCGCGGATGTGCTGCTCATCAACGGTCCGCATCTGCCGAACATCGCGCCGCTCGTGATCGACAACGGCCGCAGCAAGCGCTCGGCGACGCTCGATCTGCGCGACGAAGCCGCATGCGAGCAATTGCGCGCGCTCGCGCGCGACGCCGATGTGTTCGTTCAAGGCTACCGGCCCGGCGCGCTCGCCACGCGCGGATTCGCGCCCGAAGCGCTCGCGCAGTTGCGGCCCGGCATCGTGTGCGTGTCGATCAGTGCGTATGGGCATCGCGGGCCGTGGCGCGAGCGGCGCGGCTTCGACAGCCTCGTGCAGTCGGCGAGCGGGATCGTGTGGGCCGAGAGCGTCGCGGCGGCAAAGCAGGGCAACGGCGGCCGGAAGACCGCGCAGCCATTCACGGCGGCCCGTCCGCTGCCGTGTCAGGCGCTCGATCACGCCACCGGCTATCTCGCGGCGTTCGGCGCGATGGTCGCGCTCGCACGGCGCGCACGCGAAGGCGGCAGCTGGCACGTGCGCCTTTCGCTCGCGCAAACGGGCCGCTGGCTGCAGACGATGGGCACGCTCGAAGACGGCCAGCGATCACCCGAGGTGGGCGCCGCCGATCTCGCCGATTGTCTGGAGGAAATGGATTCGCCGTTCGGGCGCGTGCGCGCGGTGGCGCCCGCCGAGCGGCTCGAACTCACCCCCGCGTTTCACGCGCGGCCACCGGTGCCGATCGGCAGCGATGCGCCGTTGTGGAGCGCGCGGTAGAACGTACGCGCTTTAGCGAGCTACTTGCGCAATTCCGCGACGAAATCGTAGTAGTCGTTGCGGCAGTACGTATCGGTGAGTTCGATGGCGCGCTGATCGGCGGTGTAGCCCACGCGCGTGATCAGCAGCAGTGCCTCGTTGGGCGCGATGCTCATCTGCCGCGCGATTTCCTCGCTGGCGTTCACGGCGCGAAAGTGTTGCAGCGCGCGCACGATCGACAGTCCGCGCTGTTCGAGAAAGCTGTAGAGCGAATCGCCGATCGCGCTCGGGTCGGGAATCAGCGCGGCGGGGAAAGTGGAGTTCTCGACGGCCATGACGATGCCGTCCGCGAGACGCAGGCGCTTCAGGCGCGTGACGGCCGCCGCCGGCGAAAGGCCGAGCTGGATCACCTCGTCGCGGCTCGCGGGCTGGATTTCGCGCGAGAGCCAGCGCGAGCTCGGCGTGAACCCGCGCTGGCGCAGCATTTCGCTAAAGCTCGTGAGGCGCGAGAGCGGGTCTTCGATACGCGGCGTGATGAAGCTGCCCGCGCCTTGCGTGCGGCGAATCAGGCCCTGCTCGACGAGGAGGGCGATCGCCTTGCGCGCGGTGATGCGCGAAACGCCGAGCGATTCCGCGAGTACGCGTTCCGAAGGCAGGGCTTCGCCCGCGTTCCAGCGGTTGTCGTGAATCGCGATGCTCAGCTTGCGTGCGAGCTGCAGATAGAGCGGCGTGTCGTTGTCCGGGTCCGGGCGCAGGTCGCGCCAGCGGTCTTCCGTGGGTGCGTTCATGGGAGGCGTGCATGAAAGGCGAACGGCAATTTTATGTCATCGGCGTGCGATCCCGGAAATGAACGGTTTGCGAGAGTGCGTATGACCGCATTGCGCGCGAGGCGATACACTGGCCGTTCTGTGCCAGTCAGCGCCGTTGCAGCGCGCAAAGGGAGATCATGACGACCGATATCGCAAGCGTTGCATTGCCGGACGGCGAACGCATTCCGAAGCTCGGGCAGGGCACGTGGGAAATGGGCGAGCGCAGCGCGCATCGCGCAGCGGAAATCGCCGCGTTGCGCGAGGGCGTGGCGCTCGGCATGACGCTCATCGACACCGCCGAGATGTACGGCGACGGCGCGACCGAGCGTCTCGTCGGCGAGGCCTTGCAGGGTTTGCGCGACGAGGTGTTTCTGGTGAGCAAGGTGTATCCGCACAACGCGAGCCGCAACGGCGTGGTGCGCGCGTGCGAGGCGAGCCTGAAACGCCTCGGCACCGACCGGCTCGATCTTTATTTGCTGCACTGGCGCGGCGGCGTGCCGCTCGAAGAGACGGTCGAAGGGTTCGAAGCGCTCGTGCGCGCGGGCAAGATCCGTCACTGGGGCGTGAGCAACTTCGACACCGACGACATGGAGGAACTGTTCGCCACGCCCGGCGGCGACGCTTGCGCGACCAACCAGATCCTCTACAACATCGCGCGGCGCGGCGCCGAGTTCGACCTGCTGCCGTGGAGCGCGGCGCATCGTATGCCGGTGATGGCGTATAGCCCCGTCGATCACGCGCGTTTGCCGAGGCGCTCGCCGCTCGACGACATCGCGCATGCGCACGGCGTGTCGGTGTATCGCGTGGCGATGGCGTGGGTCCTGGGTCAAAGCGGGGCCTGTGCGATTCCGAAGGCGGGGCGCGTGGAGCACGTGCGCGACAACCGCGCGGCGCTCGATCTCGTGCTCGGCGCGCAAGAGCACGCGGCGCTCGACGCCTATTTCAAGCCGCCGCGCAGCAAGCGTCCGCTGGAGATGCTGTAGGGCGCGAAGGGGTACGCGCTTCGCGCGCGCGGTCATCGCCTGCGCCTGCGTATCGCGAGCAGACAGCCGGCGTGTCCGCCTGGGAACGCCACGCGCATCGCGCATCCGGCGACCGGCCCACGGCGGCGGTGCCCGGCCGGGGGACCGGGACGCCGCCGCCGACGCCAGGACTGGCGCGCCTGGCCGTCGCGCCAGATCGGGGTGGCTGCGGCGGTTTGCCTGCACCGCCGTACAGGCTCAATGACCGCTGCCATGGCCGCCACCGTGTCCGCCGCCGTACCCGCCGCCCGGGCCGCCCGACGGTCCACCCTTGCCGAATCCACCTCCGAAACCACCGCCGAAGCCGCCAAAACCCCCGCCAAAGCCGCCGCCGAATCCGCCCGATGGGCCGCTTGCGGATCCGCCGTGGCTGCCGCAGCCACACCCGCTTGAACTGCTGCCGCCGTTGTTGCCGCCGCCGTTGTTGCCGCCGCCGTTGTTACCGCCGCCGTTGTTGCCAGCACCATTGTTTCCACCGCCGCCTTTCCCGCCGCCGGAGTTGCTGGAACCGCCTCCCGAACCGCTCGGCCCCGTCCCTCCTACGCCGGCACTACCGCTGCGGCCAAGCCCTCCCGTGCTGGCCGTAGCGGCGCCCGCACCGCCGCCGCCGCGTCCACTGCTCCCATTACTGCCGCCCGTCGAACCCGAGCCGCCATGGCTGCCGCCGCCGTTGCCCCGAAAACACGCGCTGCCTGTCGTACGGCTAATGCAATCGTTCGGTGCGAACACAGTAGAAACGTCGTTCGCCAGGATCGCTGAATCGGAGTCCGAATCAGTTTTCGATAAGGCGCCTGCGGCAGGCGAACCGGCAGCTGGCGATTGCGCCGCAACCGGCGCGTCGAACGCCCCGAAGCCTTCCGCCCCGCTCGCGGGCAGCGGTGCGTCGGCGAGCAGGATCACCGGATTGATGGTGTCGCCTGCAGCGTGGGCGGGGGCCGCGGTGAACAGCATGCCCGCGCCCACCGCACACACGACACCTCCCTGTCTTATTAGATTGTAGTACTGATGAATTGTCGTTTTTTTCATCTTGTTCTCCCCGTGAGGCGGCAGCGTGATACGCCGCCGTCTCTCATGCCCCCGTGCTGGCTGCACGCCTTTTGCGCGTGCGCCGACTCCGTCAGGCTAGCAACCCGCTTCGCGCCGGCGTGGATGATTCTTCGATCCGGCTCGCGCGGTACTCGCCAAACAAAAGGCATCCGGTCAGGCCGCGCGGAGGATGACCGGTTTGTGCAGGACTACTTGTGGATTGTCGGTGCCCATGGTGTGGGACGGCAGATTACAAGCGCGTCGAGCGGCCGGTCATCCGTCCGCCCGGTGCGACGCCCCGCGCGTGTCGGGGCGGATAGCACTGGATTGCAGCGGCCGGATGCCTGGTGCCGATGTAGCCAGTTTTGTGCCATCGGCCGGGGAGGGGCGCGCAGGGTGGACTTAACAATTGATGTGTCGCCGGCGTGGCGGAAAAAACGCGGAAAACGTTACGGCGATGAAACGCGCGCGCCGAATCGTGCGATTCGCGTTGCGAAAGCGGACAGCACAACGAACCGGGGGACGCGATATGAGCGCTATCGCACCTTCAGGTTGCCGCTTGCGTGGCCGTGGTGGCGCGCTGTTGCGCGCGCAATTCGTCTACGGGAATGTGGCAGAGAATACGATGGCCGTTGCCCGCATCGCCAAGCGGCGGAGGCGCTTCGTCGCAAATAGCGCCGACTTTGCGCGCGCAGTGCCCGCTGAAAATGCAGCCGCGCCCCGTGGCCTGTGTGCCGTTTGCCGAAGCCGCGCCCAGCGCGCGCGCGGCCAGCAGCGTTTCTGTATACGGATGCCATGGGCCGTCGAACACCGCGCCAGCCGGACCGCTTTCCACGATGCGGCCCGCGTAGAGCACGACGATGCGGTCGGCGAGATAGCGCACGACATCGAGGTCGTGCGAGATGAACAGGTAGCTCACGCCGCGTTCGCGCTGCAGGCGTGCGAGCAGGTTGAGAATCGCGGCCTGCACGGAGACGTCGAGCGCCGAGGTCGGTTCGTCGCAGATCACAATGCGCGGCTCGCCCGCAAACGCCTGGGCGATGGCCACACGCTGCTTGAGGCCTCCCGAAAGTTGCCGGGCGCGGGCCACGAGATAGCGCGCGGGCACGCGCACGGCTTCGAGCAGCCCCGCGATGCGCGATTCGTCTGAGGCTTGGCGATCTGCCAGCGTGCCGTCGCGCTGCCGCGAAAGCGCACGCTCGATCAGCCGTTTCACCGGCAGCGCACGATTGAGCGAGGCGTCCGGATGCTGGAACACGACGCGCAGCGACGCACGCTCGTCGGCGCGGCGGCGCGCGACGTGGGCGTGCAGGCGTTTGCCGTCGAGTTCGATGGCACCGCCCGCGTCGGGCGCATGCAGGCCGAGCAGCATGCGCGCGAGTGTCGTCTTGCCGCTGCCCGATTCGCCTACGAGGCCGAGCGTCTCGCCCGCATGCAACTCGATCGATACGCCGTCGAGCGCGCGCACGGCTTGCGCGCCGTGTCCGAAGGTGCGTGAGACGCCGAGCGCACGCAGTACGACACGCGGCTCGGCATCGGCATTCGAAGTGCCATCGTTCGATGTCTGCGCGCCGTCGCCGCCACCGATCAGATTCCCGAATGGCAATTCGATCGCGCGCTCGTGATAGTGGCAGCGCGACATCTGCTCGCCGTGCGGTGACGTCATGCGATGCGGCGGCGGCGCTTGCGCGCGGCATCGCGCATCGGCGAGACGGCAGCGCGGCGCATAGATGCAGCCGGGCGCGCTTGCGCCGGGCGCCGGCAACTCGCCCGGTATCGTGTCGAGCGCGCCAGCATGCTTGTTGCGCCCATGCGCGGGCAGGCAGCGCAGCAGGCCCACCGTATAGGGATGCCGCGCGTGCTCGAACACGTCGCGCGTCGCGCCTTCCTCGACTAGCCGCCCCGCGTAGAGCACGCCCACGCGTTCGCACATGCGACCGATCACCGCGAGGTCGTGGCTGATGAGCAGCACCGCCATGCCCAGCTCCGCGCGCAGCTTCGCGATGAGATCGAGCACTTCGGCTTCGACGGTCGCATCGAGGCCTGTGGTCGGTTCGTCGAGGATCAGAAGCGCGGGGTTCGACGCGAGCGCCATCGCAATCACCACGCGCTGCTGCATGCCGCCCGATAGCTGATGCGGATAGCTCGCGAGCACGCGCCCCGGATCGGCAATGCGCACGCGTTCGAGCATGGCATGCGAGCGCGAGCGGGCCACGTTCGCGTCGGCGCCCGCGGCTTCGAACGCTTCGTTCAATTGACGCGCGATAGTGAGCGTGGGATTGAGCGCGCTGGCGGGGTCCTGATAAACCATCGACACGGCGTTGGCGCGCAGCGTGCGCAGCCCGTCGGCGTCGAGCGCGAGCACGTCGTCGCCCGCAATCGCAATGCGTCCGGCCTTCACGCGGCCGTTGCGCGGGAGATAGCGCAGTGCGGCGAGCGCGACCGTCGACTTGCCGCAGCCCGATTCGCCCACGAGCCCATATGCTTCGCCGCGCCGGATGCGCAGCGAGACATCGGTGAGCACGTCCCGGTCGCGCCCGCGCACGCGATAAGCGACAGTGAGGCCGACGAGCGCGAGCGCGTCGTCGTCGCGCGGCGCGCTGAAGGTGGCGAGTGCAGGCCGTGAAGAAGCGGGGCGGTTCACGATTGGAGCACCTCGCGCAGGCTGTCGGCAATGAGGTTCACGGCCACCACGAGCGAGGCGATGGCGAGCGCGTCGAAGGCCACGCTCCACCATGCGCCGCCTGCGAGCAGCGTGTACGACTCGGCGAGCGCGAGCCCCCAGTCGGCGGACGGCGGCTGGATGCCGAAGCCGAGGAACGAGAGCGTCGCGACCGCGAAGATCGCATAGCCGAGGCGCACCGTCGCCTCGACGACGATGGGCGGCCACACGTTCGGCAGGATCTCGGTGAACATCACGGCAACCGCATTCGCGCCGCGCAAACGCGCCGCCGCCACGTAGTCGAGATGGCGCTCGGCGAGCACGGCCGCGCGCACCGTGCGTGCGATCAGCGGCGCGAACGTGATGCCGATCACGAGCACCACGGCGAGATTCGAGGCGCCCACGGCCGCGAGCACGAGGAGCGCCACGATCACGAGCGGCAGCGCGAGCACCGCGTC
Organism: Paraburkholderia acidiphila; assembly: GCF_009789655.1. GTDB lineage: Bacteria > Pseudomonadota > Gammaproteobacteria > Burkholderiales > Burkholderiaceae > Paraburkholderia > Paraburkholderia acidiphila. The sequence continues at coordinate 2,463,105 of NZ_CP046909.1, read as the reverse complement.
GAGCGTGCGCGCGACGAGGGTGCCGAATGCGCCTTCGAAGTAGCCCGTCACGAGACCCAGCGCCGCGCCCGCGAGCGTGCCGACGAGCGTGGCGAGCGGCGCGATCGTGAGGATGTCGCGCGCGCCCACGATCACGCGCGAGCAGATGTCGCGCCCGAGCTGATCGGTGCCGCACCAGTGCGTCGGGTCGGGCGGCAGCAGCGAGCTGAGCGGGTCGGAAGCGTAGGCGTCGTGCGGTGCGAACCACGGGCCCGCGAGTGCGCAGACGATCCACCACACGAGAATCAATGCACCTGCGACAAACGAGGGAGAGCGCAGCAGCAGATGCAGCGTGTCGCGTAAACGCGTATCGGCGAGTGCTTCTTCGCCTGGCTCGCCAGGCGGTTGCGCATCGGAGGAAATCGTTTCGGACGCCATATCGTTCATGCGACTCATGGTGTGCGCAGGCGCGGATCGAGGAGCGCGTGCAGCGCGTCGGCGGCGAGATTCGCGAGTGTGTAGACCGCACCCACTGCGAGCACGCCCGCTTCGAGCAATGGAAAGTCTTTGGCTTTTGCGGCGTTGAAGATGAGGGAACCCACGCCCGGATAACGAAACAGCGATTCGACCACGACGAGCCCGCCGATCAGATAACCGAGCTGCGTGGCCGCCACCGTCACGCTCGGCAAGAGCGCATTGCGCAGCACGTGGCGCACGATCACGACGTGGCTCGGCAAGCCTTTGAGAATCGCGGTGCGCGTGTAGTCGGCATCGAGCGCCGTGATCGTGCCCGCGCGCGCGATGCGCGCAAGATAGCCGAAGAACACGAGCACGAGCGGCAGCACAGGCAGCACGAGATGACGCAATTGCTCGAGCACGCCCGCGCCGGTGGGCGCGGTGGCTTCGATTGGCAACCAGCGCAGCCAAACGCCGAAGATGAGGATCAGCACGATTGACGAGACGAATTCCGGCACGGCGCTCGCGCACAGGCCGCCCGTGCTGATCGCGCGGTCGATCAGGCGGCCTTCGTGAAGCGCTGCCCACACGCCGCCCGCAATGCCGAGCGGCACCACCACGACGAATGCAAGCAGGCCGAGCTTCGCCGACTGCAGGAGCGCGTCGCCCACGAACGGCGCCACGGGCTCCTTGTAGCTCCATGACATGCCGAAGTCGCCGCGCAGCGCATGCGTGATCCACGAGGCGTACTGATCGAGCACGGGCCGGTCGGCGCCCAGTTCGTGATTGAGCGCGGCCACGGCGCGCGCGTCGGCGAGCGGCCCGAGCACGGCGCGGCCGATGTCGCCGGGCAGCAACTGGCCGCCCGCGAACACGAGTACCGAAAGCAGCCAGAGCGTGAAAATCGCCCACGCGGCGCGCCTTGCAAGAAAGCGCGCGACGCCCGCGCGTGGGGCGAATGCGCGCGCGGCGCCGGTCGGATTCGGCATGGGCGGGAGCGGCGTAGCCATCGGACCTCCGTTTCGGGTGCGCCAGCCTCGCGTGCCGGCTCAGGCGGCGAGCGTTGCGCGGTCGAAATAGAGCTGGGCGAGCGCCGTGAAGCGTACGCCCGAAAGCACGGCGCGCTGCGCGATCAACTGGTCGTAGAAGTACGGGATGATCACGGGCGTCTCGTCGAGCAACAGCGTCTGGATCTGCCTCGCCACCTGCTTCTGGGCCGCCACGTCGAGCGTCGCCGCGAACTGCGCGACCAGCTTGTCGTATTCAGCGTTGCGAAAGTGCGCCGCATTCCACGTGCCGCCCGAGGTGAGCGGCGCGTTGAGAAACACGTTCGGCACGCCCCGGTGCCCGTAGTCGGTGATGCCGAGCGGCGAGTCGAGCCAGTCCGATTTGCCGAACGTGCCCGCGCCGTAGTACTGTGACTGGCTCTCCACCTTGAGCGTGATGCGAATGCCGACCGCCTTCGCCGCGTTCTGCACGACCACGGCGAGGTCCGGTATCTCCATGTACTTTTCGGTGGTGAGCGTCACGTCGAAACCGTTCGCCACGCCCGCTTGGGCGAGCAACTGGCGTGCCTTCGCGACATCGATCTTGCGCTGGGGTACGTCGGTTGCCGTAGAGGGGAAGATGGGCGCGAACGGACTGTCGTTGCCCACCACGGCGCGGCCCTTGAAGAGCCCGCGCACGAGCACGTCGCGATCGAGCGCAAGCGCGAGCGCCTGGCGCACGCGCTTGTCCTTGAACGTGGGCGAGTCGTTGCGCATGTGGATCTGGCGATGCGCGCTCGATCGTACGCCGATCACCTTGAAGTCGGGATTGTTCAGGATGCCGATGCCGCCCTGCACGGTGAAGGTGCCCATCACGTCGGCCTGGTGGCCTTGCAGCGCGAGCAACTGGGCCTGCTCGTCGGCGTAGAACGCGAACTCCACGCGCGCGGGCAGCGCCTTGTCCCCCCAGTAGTCGGGATTGCGCACGAAGCTCGCGCCGCGCCGCGCTTCGAACTTGTCGAGCTTGAACGGCCCCGTGCCGATAAAGCTCTTTTCGTAATTGCCCGCATAGTTGGCGGGCAGCATCACGGCGTTGTAGTTGTCCGAAGAAACGTAGTAGGCGAAGTTGCCGTTGGGCGCGTCGAGATGGAACTCGACCGTGTGGTCGTCGATGGCCTTCGTCCCGCCTTTCGAGAGCACGCCCTTCAGTACCGAAAGCGCCGCCGAGCCGGTTGCCGGATCGGCGAGACGATCGAAGGTCGCCACCACGTCTTTCGCTCCGAACGGCTGGCCGTCGTGGAATTTCACGTTGGGGCGCAGCTTGAACGTCCAGACGTCTGCTTTCGCGTTGGCCTGCCACGAGAGCGCGAGGGCGGGCTGCAGATGGCCTTGCGCGTCGTCGTTGGCGAGGAATTCGCCGGTCTGGTTCAGGAGGCACAGCGCGCCCGCATCGGTCACCGTCAGCGGATCGACGGCGCCCGCAGGCATGAGGTGCGCCACGCGGATCGTCTGTTCGCCAGGCTTGCCTGCGGCCTGGGCGTGCGCGCTGCGTGGCACGGCGAGCCCTGCGAAGGCAGGCAGTGCCGTGAGGCCGACCGCGCTCGCATAGCGCAGCAGCTCGCGGCGCGTGAGGCGCCCGGCTGCGAATTCGTCGAGCGCATGGTTGCCATGGTCGCCAGCCTGAGGGCGCAGCGCTTCGAGGCGGGAGAGGAGCGGACGGCGGGACTGCGGTCGTTTCATCGGTGCGGGTTTCCGTGCGATTCCGTTCAGGGGACGCGCGAGGCCCAAGGGCGTGCGCGACGGCGGCATGCGGTACGGCAGACGACGAATGGGTGCAGCTAAGCGAAACTGAGTGAAACTGAGCGAAGCGATTGATGGGGCGATTGCGCGCGATAGCTGGGCCTAGTTTACGCGCTTTCGGCAAACGAGGCGAAGGGTAGGGTTTCGCAGGGTTGCGCGCCGTGCGAGGAACGGCGTGTGAGTGTTAGCGCGCCGCTGCGGGCCGGCGCCAGCGATGGAACAGCACCGAGCCGATCCAGCACGCGATGAACGCCGCGACGATGCCGTAGCCCAGTTCGCCGAAGCGCTCGTTCAGGCCGGCGATGACCGTCCACGCGCCGCCGCTTGCGCCGAGCTTGTCGGCGATGAGCCCGAGCGCTTCCACGCCGCCGATCACGATCGCCACGAGCGCGGAGACGAACGTGATACTCGCGTTGTAGTAGAGCTTGCGCCTGGGGTCATCCATGGCCCAGCCGTAGGCGTGGACCATCAGCACGTTGTCGGTGGAGTCGACGAGCGTCATGCCCGCGGTGAAAAGCGCGGGGAACACGAGAATCGAATACATCGGCAAGCCCTTGCCCGCTTCGGCGGCGGCGATGGCGAGCAGCCCGATTTCGGTGGCCGTATCGAAGCCGAGGCCGAACAGCACGCCCACGGGATACAGGTGCCAGCTCTTCGTGACGAGTGCGAAGAGCGGACGCAGTGCGCGCGAAAAGAGGCCGGCGGGCGCGGGCGCCGCGGCGGCCGCGAGCGTCGCGTCGTCGCCCTGTTGCGCGCGCCGGTAACGCATCCACACGTCGCGCAGGATCACGAGGTTCACGCACGCGAGCGCGAGCAGGAACGTCGACGACACGAGCGTACCGATCGTCGAGCCGATCTCGTGGAACTGCTCGAAGCGGCCATGCAGCGAGAGCGCCGTGAGCGCGATGCCGAGCGTGGCGAGGATCACGACCGTCGAATGGCCGAGCGAGAACGCGAGGCCCACGCCGAGCGGGCGCTCGCCCTGCTGCATGAGCTTGCGCGTGACGGCGTCGATGGCGGCGATATGGTCGGCGTCCACCGCATGGCGCAGGCCGAAGCCATAGGCGAGCAACGCCGTGCCGAGCAGCAGCGGGTAGTGGCGAAACGCGATCAGCGCCCAGGCCCACGCACCGAGATTGGCGGCGATGAGCGCGGCATAGAGCGCAATCAGGCGGGTGCGCAGCGGGGCGGTGGGTGTCGTCATCGCGTAAGGGTTTCTTGCGGCCGGGCGTTCAATGGTCGTGCGGATGGCGGTGGATCGGGTCGACCCAGTACACGGTTTCCGGCGCTTCGACGGCGTCGATGTTCAGGTTCACCACCACGGCCTCGTTGTCGCTGCGCACTAGCACGCATTCGAGCGGATCGTCGGTACTCGCGTTGATCTCCTGGTGCGGCACGTAGGGCGGCACGAAGATGAAGTCGCCGGGACCGGCCTCCGCCGTGAATTCCAGATGCTCGCCCCAACGCATGCGCGCGTGGCCGCGCACGACGTAGATCACGCTCTCCAGCGCGCCGTGATGATGCGCGCCTGTCTTCGCGTTCGGATGGATCGTGACCGTGCCTGCCCAGATTTTCTGCGCGCCCACGCGCGCCGCGTTGATCGCGGCAGCGCGGTTCATGCCGGGCGTTTGTGCGGTGTTCGTGTCGAGCTGATCGCCGCGTATCACCTTGACGCCGTTTTCGCGCCAGTCGACAGGCGCGTCGTCGTGAGGGTGGTCATGAGGATGCTCATGGTCGTGATCGTGACTCATCGTCGTGTCTCCTTGACTGTGGGCGGCGCAGCGTTATCGCCGCATTGTGGCATGGCCAAAATTGCGCCGCGCGCATGTAAAAAAGCCCGTCCGCAAGGGGACGGGCTTTCGTATGCCCAGCAGCGCCGGCGCATTGCCTACGTTAAGCCTTCTTCGCGTTGATGACCGCTTCGGCCACGTTCTGCGGCGTTTCCGAGTAGTGCTTGAACTCCATCGTGTAGGTGGCGCGGCCTTGCGTGAGCGAGCGTAGCGACGTCGAGTAGCCAAACATCTCCGAGAGTGGCACTTCGGCGCGCACGATCTTGCCGCCGCCGCCCGCGATGTCCTCCATGCCCTGCACGATGCCGCGCCGGCTGGAGAGGTCGCCCATCACGTTGCCCATGAAGTCCTCGGGCGTTTCCACTTCCACCGCCATCATCGGTTCGAGCAGAATCGGCTTTGCCTTGCGCATCGCTTCCTTGAAGGCCATCGAGCCGGCCATGCGGAAGGCGTTTTCGTTCGAGTCCACGTCGTGGTAAGAGCCGAACGTGAGTGTGACCTTCGTGTCGACCACGGGGTAGCCCGCGAGCACGCCGGCCTTCAGCGTCTCCTGAATGCCCTTGTCGACAGCCGGGATGAACTCGCGCGGAATCACGCCGCCCTTGATGGCGTCGACGAACTCGTAGCCCTTGCCCGGCGGCTGCGGTTCAAGCGTGATGACGGCATGGCCATACTGGCCGCGTCCGCCCGACTGCTTGACGAACTTGCCTTCGACATCTTCGACCTTGTTCTTCACGGTCTCGCGATACGCGACCTGCGGCTTGCCGACCGTCGCCTCCACGCCGAACTCGCGCTTCATGCGGTCGACGAGAATTTCCAGGTGCAGCTCGCCCATGCCCGAAATGATGGTCTGGCCGGACTCTTCATCGGTTTGCACGCGGAAAGACGGGTCTTCCTGTGCGAGCCGGTTGAGCGCGATGCCCATCTTTTCCTGGTCGGCCTTGGTCTTCGGCTCGACGGCCTGCGAGATCACGGGCTCGGGGAAGATCATGCGTTCGAGCACGATGGCATGCGCCGGGTCGCAGAGCGTGTCGCCCGTCGTCGCTTCCTTCAGGCCCACCGCCGCCGCGATATCGCCCGCGCGCACTTCCTTGATTTCCTTGCGCTCGTTCGCGTGCATCTGCAGGATGCGGCCGAGGCGCTCCTTCTTGTCCTTGGTCGCGTTGAGCACCGTGTCGCCCGAATTCACCACGCCCGAATAGACGCGGAAGAAGATCAGCTGCCCGACGAACGGGTCGGTCATGATCTTGAAGGCGAGCGCGGAGAACGGCTCGTCGTCGCTCGGATGGCGCTCGATCTCCTTGTCGTGGAGGTCGTGGCCGAGAATCGCGGGCACGTCCACGGGCGAGGGCAGATAGTCGATCACGGCGTCGAGCATGGCCTGCACGCCCTTGTTCTTGAACGCGCTGCCACAGAGCATCGGCACGATCTCGTTGGCGATCGTGCGCTTGCGCAGGCCGCCCTTGATTTCCTCTTCGGTCAGGCTCTCGTGGTCGTGAAGATACTTTTCGAGCAGCGTTTCGTCGGCTTCGGCGGCGGCTTCGACCATCTTCTCGCGCCACTCGTGCGCAAGCTCGACGAGATTCGCGGGGATGTCCTCGTACTCGAACTTCACGCCCTGGCTCTCGTCGTCCCAGACGATCGCCTTCATCTTCACGAGATCGACCACGCCCTGGAAGTGATCTTCCGCGCCCACCGGAATCTGGATAGGCACGGCCACACCCTTGAGGCGCTCGCCGATCTGCCGCTGCACGCGGAAGAAGTCCGCGCCCACGCGGTCCATCTTGTTAACGAACGCAATGCGCGGCACCTTGTACTTGTTCGCCTGGCGCCACACCGTTTCCGACTGCGGCTGCACGCCGCCCACGGAGTCGTACACCATGCACGCGCCGTCGAGCACGCGCATGGAGCGCTCCACTTCGATCGTGAAGTCCACGTGCCCCGGGGTGTCGATGATGTTGATGCGGTGTTCGGGGTAATTGCCGGCCATGCCCTTCCAGAACGCGGTGGTCGCGGCCGAGGTGATCGTGATGCCGCGTTCCTGTTCCTGCTCCATCCAGTCCATGGTCGCCGCGCCGTCGTGAACCTCGCCGAGCTTGTGATTCACGCCGGTATAGAAAAGGATGCGCTCGGTCGTCGTGGTTTTGCCGGCGTCGATGTGAGCGCTGATCCCGATGTTGCGATAGCGCTCGATGGGGGTCTTGCGAGGCACGGTGATCTCCTTGGAATGACGCGCCATGGAAGCTGCCGGGCGGCACGCGGCGCGGCCAGCGCGCGGCCCGATGCGCCGCACGGCGCGCGCTGAAGTGGCACGCGCCATGCGGGGGATTAATAGGATAGCGCTTGCGCGCCGGTTTTGCAGGGCGCATGTCGCGGCGCGGGATGGCGGGCGCAGCGGGCCGCAGGTGGCTGCTTCGGCGCCAGGCGCGGCGCCGCGTGTGCGAGCCCTGGCGTAGCGTCAGTGGATGCTGCTTGTGAGTCGAAACGCGGGCGTAAAAAAACCGGCGCCGCGTGCGTGCGGGGCCGGCTTGCGCTTCTCGCGCCGTGCGCGGGTGTCGCGCGACAGTTTTAGCTGCGGGGCAACCGCGCGCTTACTGCAGCGGCGGCAGTCCCTGAATCACCATGCCGGGCTTGATGCCCTTCGCCGTGAACCAGCCCTTGGGCATTTCGAGCGCGAAGGTGCCGTTATTGCGCGGGCAGTGGTTGTTGGTCGTTTCGGCCTGCATTTCGTCGATGTCGGTGATCGTGCCGTCGGCGCGAATGAAGGCGATCGACAGCGGGATCAGCGTGTTCTTCATCCAGAAACAGTGCACGGCGTTTTCGCCGAACACGAACAACATGCCTTCATTGGGCCCGAGTTGCGAACGGTACATGAGGCCTTGTTCGCGATCCGCGTCGTTGGCGGCGACCGCGGCGTCGATCACGAACATGCCTGCCGTGAGTTTTACGCGCGGAAATTCACTGGGCTGCTTGGCCCCCGGCGGCATCTGCTGCGCAAGCGCAATGCTCGACGTTGCCGCCGCGGTGAACGTGAGCGCCGCGAAAGCGGCGAATGGCAATGCGACGACAAGCGCGCAGCGCACGAAGAACGAGCGCAGGGAAAATCGCACGAGAGACTCCTTGCTGTAGGTTAATCCGCGCATGTTACGCGACCAGGTCAGAACGGGTCAAAATGCGCGGCGCGGTTCACGTCATCATTTGTGTCATCGGCGTGATGCGGCGAGCGCGCATGTCAATAAAATGCCTGAAAACACGCGGGCAAACAAAAAGGCAGAACGCCTTGCGGCGCTCTGCCTTTCGTCGCGCTGAAGAGCGGCAGTGAATGCCGGTCCTCTGTGCGTCTTACAGCAAGCTTACTCCGAAGCTGCCGAAGCGGCTTCAGCCTTCGCTGCCTTCTTGTGCGACGACTTCTTGTGCGACTTCTTGTGCGACGACTTGTGAGCAGCCGAAGCAGCAGCAGCCGGAGCAGCCGAAGCAGCTTCCGGAGCCGAAGCTTGTGCGAATGCAGCCGATGCGAAGAGGCCAGCGACCAGAGCAGCGATCAGTTTGTTCATGTTGTGAATCCTCAAGCTTGAGTTAATTAACCAAGTGACCCGGTTTTTGGAGTCAGGTCGGTAAACGTGCCATCCACCTTTCGGTTGACAGTCGCCTTCGACAAATTCGCGTGAATTTGATTTCTGCTTCTGCCAGCGGTCAGGACCGTGCATTGCTGCGAGGACCCGGAAGGCTGAATGCCGGATAGCTTCTGGCGGCATCTGCGTCGAATAACGCATGGTCTCGCGAGACGGTTGACGCAAACTTTTCATTTGCTTCGTAACGAGACGCAACAGAAAGGCGGGGGACGTGTCGCGTAATTCGAAAAAAATCGGTCGGCGAGCGAAAAGTGCTTGCGCAACAATCACTTGTGTTTAGGCGACGTGTTTTGCCAGGGCGCGTTGGCGGGCACATCGATGCTCTCGCCGGGCGCGAGGCCAAGCGAAAAAATATCGAGTGCGCCGATTGCGACGCGTACGAGCCGCAATGTCGGGTACCCGACTGCCGCAGTCATGCGTCGCACCTGCCTGTTCTTGCCTTCGCTGATCGCGATCTCCACCCACGTGGTGGGGATTGACGCACGATAACGAATCGGTGGATTGCGCGACCACAAATGCTCCGGCGTGGCAATGATTCTTGTTCGACACGGCTGCGTCACGAAGTCGCCGAGATCGACGCCGCGTTCGAGCGCGGCAAGCGCTGCCGCATCGGGCTCGCCTTCCACTTGCGCCCAATAGCGCTTCACGAGTTTGCGTTTCGGCTCGGCAATGCGCGCCTGCAAGGCCCCGTCGTCGGTGAGGAGCAGGAGACCTTCGCTATCGGAGTCGAGCCGGCCAGCGGGATAGACGCCCGGCACCTTCACCCAGTCCGCGAGTGACTGGCGTGTTTCGTGCGGCGAAAACTGACAGATCGTGCCGAACGGTTTATTGAGGGCGATCAAACGCATGACGGTGGCGACGGATAACAAATGGAGAACTGGCTGGCGCCGAGATCTTAATGCATATTGCGCATTGCCGATTTCTATCTCTTATATAAGACATATGACACGGGCGGTCCGGATGACTCCTTTGCGGCGACAGGAACCCATGCAACGACGTCTCGCGCGCAGCGCGGATGTGTCCGCCCATGTGGCGTCGCAGCAGCGCAAGCGGCTTGCCTCGCGCTGGCGCCCGTGTGAGGTGTGCGGCACGCGTGCGCGAGGCGTGGGCTAGAATAGCCGCCAGACCCTCACGCCGACGGGCCGCTCGCGCCGCCTGGGCAAGCCGCTCGTCAAGCCGCTTGCAGCCGCTTGCTCCGCTCGGTTGCGCACTGTGCGTCGCGTGTCCCTGGACAGTCTTGCTGCGAATATTGACCGCGTGGCGACCGCGCCGGTTGTCGAGAAGCCGCAACGGCGAGATGCCTCTCTCGCCGGGCGAAACGGCTTCGCTGCCGCCGCGAGGCGCCTGGCGCCGCGTCAAACCCGCTACAACCGCCTTGCCCTTACTGGAGTCGATCATGCCGTATCAGCACATCCTGGTTCCGACCGACGGTGAAAAGATCACCGTCAATCCGGACTTCTCGCTCAACGTCTCAGACCAGCCGATCATTCCGTACATCGAAGGCGATGGCACGGGCGTGGACATCACGCCGGTCATGCTGAAGGTGGTCGACGCGGCGGTAGAAAAGGCCTACGGCGGCAAGCGCAAGATTCACTGGATGGAAATCTACGCGGGCGAGAAGGCGACCCGGGTGTACGGTCCGGACGTGTGGCTGCCCGAAGAAACGCTCGATGTGGTGAAGGAGTACGTGGTGTCGATCAAGGGGCCGCTCACGACGCCCGTTGGCGGCGGCATCCGGTCGCTGAACGTCGCGCTGCGCCAGCAACTCGACCTGTACGTGTGTTTGCGCCCGGTGCAGTACTTCAAGGGCGTGCCGTCGCCGGTGCGCGCGCCGGAGAAGGTCAACATGGTTATCTTCCGCGAGAACTCGGAGGACATCTATGCGGGCATCGAATGGCCCGCGGAATCCGAAGGCGCGAAGAAGCTCATCAAGTTCCTGCGCGACGAGATGGGCGTGGCGAAGATCCGCTTTCCGGAGAGTTCGGGCGTGGGCGTCAAGCCGGTGTCGCGCGAGGGCACGGAGCGTCTCGTGCGCAAGGCGATCCAGTATGCGATCGACAACGAGCGCCGTTCGGTCACGCTCGTGCACAAGGGCAACATCATGAAGTACACCGAAGGCGCGTTCCGCGACTACGGTTATGCGCTCGCGCAGAAGGAGTTCGCAGCGGAGCTGATCGATGGCGGTCCGTGGATGAAGATCAAGAATCCGAAGACGGGCGGCGACATCGTGATCAAGGACGTGATCGCCGATGCCTTCCTCCAGCAGATCCTGCTGCGCCCGGCCGAATACGACGTGATCGCCACGCTGAATCTGAATGGCGATTACATTTCCGACGCGCTGGCGGCGCAAGTGGGCGGCATTGGCATCGCACCGGGTGCGAATCTTTCGGACTCCGTGGCGATGTTCGAGGCCACTCACGGTACGGCGCCTAAGTATGCGGGTAAGGACTATGTGAATCCGGGCTCCGAAATTCTCTCGGCGGAAATGATGCTGCGTCATCTCGGCTGGTTCGAGGCGGCGAACCTAATCATTGCTTCGATGGAAAAGTCGATTCAGCAAAAACGTGTGACCTATGACTTCGCACGGCTCATGGAAGGGGCGACACAAGTGTCGTGCTCGGGCTTCGGGCAGGTGATGATCGAGAATATGTGAGCGAATTCGTTCACGCATTGATCAGATTCAGGCAGTACGTCATGCGAAAACCCCGGTGGACCTCTGCGTCACCGGGGTTTTTCTTTTTGCGCCTCACTCCGTGAGTTTCGTAATCTTCTGCCCTTGGACGCCAAGCCCGGCCATCAGCCCGGTCTGACCGAAAACGAACGCATACACATCGCTGCTATCGAGATATTGCTTTGCGCCCGGTGTCATGAGAGACATCGCCTCCGAGAAGTTTTGGGCCCCGGCCTGCAAGCCATAGGAGAGGGCGCTGACGTTGTAATAGCCAAGCACGCTGCCGTCCTTTGAAAACACCACAACATGGTGCGCGGCACGGCGTTACGCGCGTCGCGATGACTGCTGTGCGATATGATGATGCGTATCAACCCGGTTAGTCCTTCGCCCAAATCGCATGCGTTTTTTGTGCCGTCTTTTTCTTGCTTGCCTGTTCGCGCTCTTCGCCGTGCGCGGCGCGACGGCTTGCGAGCACTCGCAGCGAATCGGGCACGCGGCGCACAGCGTGGCGGTGGCCATCGATCATTGCGGCACGACGAAATCCGGCGACCCGACGAACACGAGCGGCCACGGTTCGTGCGGCGCGAGTTGCTGTGTCGCGGGCTGCGGCGTGCATTGCGGCGCGCCGCCCGTTGCATTGGCATTGAGTATGCAAGCGCCCGATGGCTCTCCACTCAACGTTCTTCCTGTCCCGCTGCGTGCCGGGATTACCCACGCTCCTCCATTACCTCCTCCGATCGTCTGAGCGGCGCGAAATGCTTCGCACATGAAGCGAACGGCCGCACGCGCGGCGTGCCTGCTATCGCACGCCACGTGCTCTGGCATGAACGAGGTATGAGGAACTGATTGATGAAACGAAGAGCCTTTCTATCCGGTGCGTTGAGCGCCGCCGCCGCGACCCTGCTCCCGCACCGCTCATTTGCGCAAGACGCGGACGGCGGCATGCACGCCATGCACGGCATGTCGAATATGCCAGCGATGTCGGGCGGCATGATGCAGGCGCAAGTGTCGCTTGCCGCCGTCGACGCGTTGCCCGCCGGCGCGCCGCTTGCCGCGCTGCGCACGCTTGCCAACCAGAGCCGCGAGCCGGGCCAGTTTCGCGCGACGCTCGTCGCGCAACCCGCTGCACGTGCGCTGCTGCCGGGAAAACCGCAAACGGTCTTCTGGCAATACGATGCGCTCGATGCGGGAGCAGCAAGGGAAAACGACGGCCCGGTGATCGGTCCGTTGATCGACGTACGCGAGGGCGATACCGTCGAAATCACTTTCGTGAACCAGCTGCCGCAGCCTTCGACGATCCATTGGCACGGCCTGCCCGTGCCACCCGATCAGGACGGCAATCCGTCGAAACCTGTCGCGCCGGGCGAACGGCACGTCTATCGCTTCACGCTGCCGCCGGGAAGCGCGGGCACCTACTGGTATCACCCGCATCCGCACATGCTCAGTTCGGAGCAGGTGTTCCGCGGCCTCGCGGGCCCCTTCGTCGTGCGCGCCGCCGACGATCCGCTCGCAGCATGGCCCGAGCGCCATCTGTTCGTTTCCGACCTGAAGCTCGCAGCCGATGGCGCGATTCCCGCTAACAGCATGATGGACTGGATGAATGGCCGCGAAGGTCAGTACGTGCTCGTGAACGGGGCGCGCGAGCCGCACATCGAGGTCGTGCGCGACGAGCGCTGGCGCGTCTGGAACGGCTGTAACGCGCGCTATCTGCAACTCGCCTTCGACGACGGCCGTGCCTTCACGCAGGTGGGCACGGACGGCGGGCTGCTGGGCGCGCCGCGCGAGGGCGTCACGTCGCTTTTGCTGGCACCGGGCGAGCGCGCCGAGCTGATCGTGCGCGCGGGACAGGGCGCCTCGCGTGCGTCGCTGATTGCCGCGCAATACGATCGCCACAAAATGGCGATGACACACGGCAGCTTGCCTGCGGGGCCATCGTCGATGCTGGCGAACGTTGGCTTCGCGCCGGCCAACGTGGCGGCACGACCGGCGTTGCCGGCGCGCTTGCGCGAGATTGCGCCGCTAGTTTCATCAGGTTTCCTAACTGTCCCGCAAAAACGCGTGGCATTCAGCGAAGCCATGGACATGAAAGCGATGCACGCACCCGGTGCCTCCGCGCAGGCTATGCCGCGCGGCATGCAGTTCATGGTGAACGGCGCGGTGTTCGATCCGGCGCGCGTGACGCTGTCGAGCCGGCGCGGCGAAGTCGAGCACTGGTCGATTGCAAACGGCACGGACATGGACCATCCGTTTCATCTGCACGGTACGCAATTTCAGGTGATGGCGCGCGAGCGGGGCGGCGTGCGCCGCGCAGAGGACTTGCTGGCGTGGCGCGACACGGTGAATGTGCGGCCCGGCGAAACGGTGCACATCGCAACCGTCCAGCACGAGGCGGGTGACCGCATGTTTCATTGCCACATCCTCGAGCACGAGGATCTCGGGATGATGGGCACGTTACGCGTGAGTTAGCACTCAAACGTTAAAAAACGATGACGCCAAAAAGAAAACCCGGCCGAAGCCGGGTTTCCAAGGTACGGGTACCGAACAGATCAGGCTGCTGCCTGAATGTTCGATGCCTGTTTACCCTTCGGGCCTTGCACGACCTCGAAGCTCACCTTCTGACCTTCTTTGAGGGTCTTGAAGCCATTCATTTGAATAGCCGAAAAGTGAGCGAACAGGTCCTCGCCGCCTTCATCCGGCGTGATGAACCCGAAACCCTTCGCGTCGTTGAACCACTTGACCGTACCGGTTGCCATACCAACTTCCCCTGTAACTCATGTCACTACCACGAGCAGTTCGAAAAGCCAAACGATCGCGGTGCGATCGCCCCCTCCTCACAAGCTCACCAACGGCATTTTTTCGAATTTAAGGCGGTTGAAAAAAGTGCCAGCTTGATTGTTGAGGGTCTTTATTCTGCTGTCAAGAATATTTTGAGACGCTGTTTGACGCGTTGTAAAGAGCGCATTTCCAGGGTTTTTCCTGCTTTTCGCCGACGCTAAGCGCCGGTGCATAAAGCAGGGTGCATGAGTCGTCTTGAAAAAACGCGCAAGCGACGCATATGCGATGCACCGCACCATGGAATCTGACACTGAGCGTGCGGGCGCCTACAGTCGCTTCCCACGGCAACGCCAAGGTTGTGCGATACTCGATTCAACGGTGGCGTGAAAGCTGCTCAGAGCAGGATTGTGTACCGGCCCCGCAGCCGGTCCAAGGGATCGGGGCCGGGCCAGGGCGCATGAATTGCTTGCAGCGGGTCGCAGGTCGGGAGCGCCGGGTTCACCGGCCGGCCGGTCAGGTTACGGCAGGATTGCGGGCCTGTCCGAGTTGTTTAGAATGGGTGTATGGCGATTATCCCGGACAAGCAGGATTCAACCGTACTGGAGCGGCAGGAGCAAAAGGTCAAACCGCCCTCCATGTACAAGGTCGTGCTAATGAATGACGACTACACGCCGATGGAATTCGTCGTGATGGTCGTGCAGGAATATTTCAATAAGGACCGCGAGACCGCAACGCAGATCATGTTGAAGGTGCATCGCGAGGGCAGGGGCGTTTGTGGGGTCTATACGCGAGACATCGCGTCGACCAAAGTTGAGCAAGTCGTTACCCATGCACGGCAGGCCGGGCATCCGCTGCAGTGTGTGATGGAGGAAGCATGATTGCCCAGGAACTGGAAGTCAGCCTGCACATGGCGTTCATGGAAGCACGTCAGGCACGGCACGAGTTCATAACGGTCGAGCATCTGCTGCTGGCGCTGTTGGACAATCCAACAGCGGCGGAAGTGTTGCGTGCGTGTGCCGCCAATATCGAAGACCTGCGACAGAACCTGCGCAACTTCATTCACGACAATACCCCTACGGTTCCCGGCACGGATGACGTCGATACGCAGCCGACGCTCGGGTTCCAGCGCGTGATCCAGCGCGCGATCATGCACGTCCAGTCCACTTCCAACGGCAAGAAGGAAGTGACGGGCGCGAACGTGCTGGTCGCCATCTTCGGCGAGAAGGACTCGCACGCGGTGTACTACCTGCAGCAGCAGGGCGTCACGCGTCTGGATGTCGTGAATTTCATTTCGCACGGTATCGCGAAGACGGGCAGTGGCGAAGCCGCCAAGGCCAGCGACGCGAACGCCGAAGCCGAAGACGCCGCCGGCCAGAAGGAAACCCCGCTCGCCCAGTTCACGCAGAACCTGAACCAGATGGCGAAGGACGGCCGCATCGACCCGCTCATCGGTCGCGAACTGGAAGTGGAGCGCGTGGTGCAGGTGCTGTGCCGCCGCCGCAAGAACAATCCGCTGCTCGTGGGCGAGGCCGGTGTCGGCAAGACCGCGATCGCGGAGGGGCTCGCCTGGCGCATTACGCGCGGCGAAGTGCCGGACATTCTTGCCGATGCCCAGGTCTACTCGCTCGATATGGGTGCACTGCTTGCGGGCACGAAGTATCGCGGCGACTTCGAGCAGCGCCTCAAAACGGTGCTGAAAGAACTGAAAGAGCGTCCGCACGCCATTCTGTTCATCGACGAGATTCATACGCTGATCGGCGCGGGCGCCGCGTCGGGCGGCACGCTCGATGCGTCGAACCTGCTCAAGCCGGCGCTCTCGTCGGGCACGCTCAAGTGCATTGGCGCGACGACGTTCACGGAATACCGCGGCATCTTCGAGAAGGACGCGGCGCTGTCGCGGCGCTTCCAGAAGGTCGACGTGGTCGAGCCGACCGTCGAGCAGACCGTCGCGATCCTGCGTGGCCTGAAGTCGCGTTTCGAAGAGCACCACGGCGTGAAGTATTCGTCGGGCGCGCTGAACGCGGCCGCTGAACTGTCGGCACGCTTCATCACCGACCGTCACTTGCCCGACAAGGCCATCGACGTGATCGACGAAGCGGGCGCCGCCCAGCGCATTCTGCCGAAGTCGAAGCAGAAGAAGACCATCGGCAAGAGCGAGATCGAAGAGATCATCTCGAAGATCGCGCGCGTGCCGGCGCAAAGCGTCTCGCAGGACGATCGCAGCAAGCTGCAAACGCTCGACCGCGACCTCAAGGCTGTGGTGTTCGGCCAGGATCCGGCGATCGACGCGCTTTCGGCTTCGATCAAGATGGCGCGCGCGGGTCTCGGCAAGACGGACAAGCCGATCGGCTCGTTCCTGTTCTCGGGTCCGACCGGCGTCGGCAAGACCGAAGTGGCGCGTCAACTCGCGTTCACGCTCGGTATCGAGCTGATCCGCTTCGACATGTCCGAGTACATGGAGCGCCATGCGGTGAGCCGCCTGATCGGCGCGCCGCCGGGCTACGTCGGGTTCGACCAGGGCGGTCTGCTCACCGAAGCCGTCACGAAGAAGCCGCACTGCGTGCTGCTGCTCGACGAAATCGAAAAGGCGCACCCGGACATCTTCAACGTGCTGCTGCAGGTGATGGACCATGGCACGCTGACCGACAACAACGGCCGCAAGGCGGACTTCCGCAACGTCATCATCATCATGACGACGAACGCGGGCGCCGAGGCGATGAACAAGTCGACGATCGGCTTCACGACCCGGCGCGAGCAGGGCGACGAACTGGCCGACATCAAGCGCCTGTTCACGCCGGAGTTCCGCAACCGGCTCGACCAGACGATCAGCTTCCGCGCGCTCGATGAGGAAATCATCATGCGTGTGGTCGACAAGTTCCTCATGCAACTGGAAGACCAGCTGCACGAGAAGAAGGTCGACGCCGTCTTCACCGACGCGCTGCGCAAGCATCTGGCAAAGCACGGTTTCGACCCGCTGATGGGCGCGCGCCCGATGCAGCGCCTGATCCAGGACACGATCCGCCGTGCTCTCGCCGACGAACTGCTGTTCGGCAAGCTCATGAACGGCGGGCGCGTGACTGTGGACGTCGATGCGGAAGACAAGGTTCAGCTCACGTTCGACGAGCAGCCGGCGCCGCGCAATCCGGAAGCGGTGGAAGTGGAGTAAGCGGCGGCGCTAAAGCGCACCCAGCCTTCAGGCAAGACGGCGCAGTCCGAAAGGATTGCGCCGTTTTTTCTTTTGGGCCGGCAGGTTCAGGTGTCGCGCCGTGACGCGCAGGTGGCGGAGCCGTGAGCCGGTAAAATGCGCGTTTGTCCCGCCGTCGGCGTTTTCTTGATGCGCAGCGCTCCAGTAGCGTCTCGCGCGAAGCAGGGGTGTAACAGTGGTACCACGTAAATCGGGCGCGTTCGAAGCCATCGTCGAGCGCGAACAGGGGCTGCGCCAGGGCTTGTCCGCCGGGCAGATGACGATGATCGCCATCGGCGGCGCAGTCGGCACCGGGCTCTTTCTCGGCAGCGGCTTCGCGATCTCTTTCGCCGGGCCGGGCGTGCTGATTTCCTACGCGATCGGCGCGCTGATCGCCTTGCTGCTGATGGGCGCGCTGGCCGAAATGACCGTAGCGCATCCTGTGTCGGGCTCGTTCGGCGCGTATGCCGAGCACTACATTGGGCCGCTCGCTGGGTTCGTCGTGCGCTACGCGTACTGGTCGGCGTATGTGCTGGCTGTCGGCACCGAGGTCGCGGCGATCGCCGTCTACATGAAGTTCTGGTTTCCCCACGTGCCGGGACTCTACTGGATCATCGGATTCTCAGCAGCGCTGATCGTTGTGAACGCAATGAGTGTGCGCGCGTACGGCACCATCGAATACCTCTTTTCGAGCCTCAAGATCGCAGCCATCGTGGCGTTCATCGTGCTCGGCGCATGGTTCGTCTGGCGCGCGCCTGCCGGCTCGGGTGTGGGCTTCGCGAACTACACGTCGCACGGCGGGTTGTTGCCGCGTGGGTGGTGGGGCGTGTGGGTCGGGACGATCATCTCGCTCTTCAGCTACCTCGGCGTGGAGACGATCGCCGTGGCGGCCGCCGAGGCACACGATCCGCAGCGCGCCGTCACACGTGCGTTTCGCGCGACCGTGCTGCGGCTCGTGCTGTTTTACCTGCTCACGCTCGCGCTCATGCTCGCCATCGTGCCGTGGACCCAGGCGGGCGGCAACGAGAGCCCGTTCGTGAAGGTGATGGCCGCGACCGGCGTGCCTTATGCGGCGGGCGCGATCAACTTCATCGTGCTCGTGGCGGCGCTCTCCGCCATGAACAGCCAACTCTACATCACCACGCGCATGATGTTCAGCCTCTCGCGCGCGGGCTATGCGCCCGCGGCGTTCGGGCGCCTCACGCGCCACGGCGTGCCGACCGCCGCGCTTTCGCTGTCCACCATCGGCATTGCGGTGGCGGCCGTGCTCAACGCGCTCTGGCCGCAGACGGCGTTCACGCTGATGATGTCGATCGCCATGTTCGGCGCGATGTTCACGTGGTTCATGATCTTCGTCACGCAGATCTTTTTCCGCGTGCGCCAGGCGCGCGAAGGCGGTGCGCCGCTCGCGTTCCGCATGTGGGGTTTCCCGTTCACGAGCGTGCTGGGCGCGCTGTTGATGCTCGGCATTCTGGCCGGCACTGCCTTTACGCGCGAGTTCCGCATGACGCTGGCCTACGGCCTCGCGTTTCTTGCGGTGCTCGTGGTGGTCTATGCGCTCTGGTATCGCCGGCGTCCCGGCGCGGCGCAGCGAACCGAACCGTCCGTCTAAACGCAAAAAAGCACGCCAAGGCGTGCTTTTTTGTTGTCAGCGCAACCGCTGCGCTTAGTGCTTACCGGTGCTGCCGAATCCGCCCGCGCCGCGTTCGCTCGCCTCGAAGTCGTCGACGATGTTGAACTGCGCCTGCACGACCGGCACGATCACGAGCTGCGCGAGGCGCTCCAGCGGATTGAGCGTGAAGGTGGTGTGGCCACGATTCCAGGTCGAAATCATCAGTTCGCCCTGGTAGTCCGAGTCGATCAGGCCGACCAGGTTGCCGAGCACGATGCCGTGCTTGTGACCAAGACCCGAGCGCGGCAGGATCAGCGCCGCGTAGCCGGGGTCGGCCACGTGGATGGCGAGACCCGTCGGCACGAGCTTCGTTTCGCCCGGTTCGAGCGTGATCGGCGCGTCGAGGCACGCGCGCAGGTCGAGGCCGGCGCTGCCCGGCGTGGCGTAGTGGGGCAGCTGGTCGCGCATGCGCTCGTTCAGGATCTTGATGTCGATTTTCATGAAGTCAGGGTGATAGGGCAGTGGTGGATCGCTCAGGCGCGAGGCAGCTGGAATGCCTCGGCAAGCAGTTCATAAGAGCGCAGACGAGCCTTGTAGCTGCCCGCAACGGTCAGCACGATCAGTTCGTCGGCGCGAAAGTTGTCCTTGATCGCAAGCAGGCGCTCCGTGACGCTCTCCGGCGTGCCGATCACGCTGCGCGGCTTCTCGCGGTCGATCACGATCTGCTCGCGCTCGCCGTACTCCTGCGCGCGCCCTTGCTCGAGGCTCGGAATCGGCGCGTTCAGGCCGTAGGCCATCTGCACGCGGCGCAGGTCGACGGCCTTTTCGAGGTCGGCGGCTTCGGCTTCGGTGTCGGCGCAGATCGCGAACACGGCGCACGCGAGATACGGCTTCGCCTCGTGGCCGGGCTTGAAGCGGTCGAGATACGCCTCGGCCACAAGATGCCCGAAGTGCGCGTTGATGAAGTGCGCGAACGAGAAGCGCAGCCCGAGCTGCGCGGCGAGGATGCCGCCGAAATCGCTCGAACCGAGCACCCAGAGCTGCGGACGCGTTTTGATGTGCGGCTGCAGCACCACGCCATGCGCGAGGTGGTCGGCGGCGAGGTTGCCGTCCATCAGGCCGACGAGATCCTGCACTTGCTGCGTGAACTGGTCCCCGCGGTTGTATGCGCCTGCCGCCACGGCCTGCGCGGTGCGCATGTCGCCGCCTGGCGCGCGCCCGACGCCGAGATCGACGCGCCCCGGAAAGAGCGCTTCGAGCATCATGAACTGCTCGGCGACCTTGAACGGGCTGTAATAGGGCAGCATGATGCCGCCCGAGCCGATGCGGATGCGCTTCGTCACGCTGCCGAGGCGCGCGAGCATGACTTCGGGGCAGGGGTTGCACACGCCCAGCAGGCCGTGGTGTTCGGCGCACCAGTAGCGCGTGTAGCCGAGGTCGTCGGCAAGCTGGGCGAGTTCGATGGTGGCGGCGATGGCGTCCGCCGCGCTGTGCCCGGCGATGACGGGCGACTGGTCGAGTACGGAAAGCAGTGTCATGGCAGTACTGCTCCTTGCCTGTGTTCGCGGCGCCGGCCGGCACACGGGTGCGCCGGCGCGTGCGTCACGAGATGATGCTCTGGTCGGGCAGACGCCGCGCGATCTCGGCGACGAGCGTCTGCGCGAGCGCCTGCTTGGCCGCGCGCGGCAGCGGCGTGCGGCCTGCCGCCTCGAACAGCACGACTTCATTGTCGTCCTGGCCGAAGGTGAGCGGGCCGAGATTGCCGATCAGGAGCGGTACCTTCTTGCGCGCGCGCTTTTCTTCGCCATGCACGTCGAGGTCGCCGCTTTCGGCGGCGAAGCCCACGCAGTACGGCGGATTCGGCAGGGCCGCGACCGAGGCGAGGATGTCCGGGTTCTCGACGAACGTGAACGTCGGCATGCGGTGCTCGGCAGTCTTCTTGATCTTGTGCTCGGCGACATGATCGACACGCCAGTCGGCCACGGCCGCCACGCCGATGAAGACATCGGCGTCGGTTGCGGCGCGCATGACCGCTTCGTACATCTGCTGGGCGGTCTGAACGTCTTCGCGATACACGCCCCAAGGCGTTTGCAGCGCGACCGGGCCCGCGACCAGATGCACCTCGGCGCCCGCCTGCTGCGCGGCGCGCGCGAGCGCGAAGCCCATCTTGCCGCTCGAACGGTTGGTGATGCCGCGCACCGGATCGAGCGGCTCGAAGGTCGGGCCGGCGGTGATCAGGAGCTTGCGGCCCGCGAGTACCTTCGGCGCGAAGAACGAGACGATCGCCTCGTACACGGCTTCGGGTTCGAGCATGCGGCCGTCGCCGATCTCGCCGCACGCCTGCGGGCCGGAATCGGGGCCGAGCGTTTCGATGCCGTCCGCGCGCAACTGCGCGACGTTGCGCTGCGTGGCCGGGTTTTGCCACATCTGCCGGTTCATCGCGGGCACGACCAGCAGCGGGCAGTCGCGCGCCACGCACAGCGTGGAGAGCAGGTCGTCGGCGAAACCGTGCGCGAGTTTGGCGAGGAAGTCGGTCGAGGCAGGCGCGATGACGATGGCGTCGGCCTCCCGCGAGAGGTCGATGTGCGCCATGTTGTTGGGCACACGGGCATCCCACTGGCTCGTGTAGACGGGGCGGCCCGAGAGCGCTTGCATCGTGACCGGCGTGATGAACTGCGTGGCCGACTCGGTCATCACGATCTGCACGGTCGCGCCTGCCTTGGTCAGGAGGCGCGTGAGCTCGGCGATCTTGTAGCAGGCGATGCCGCCCGTCATGCCGAGCACGAGGTGGCGGCCAGCAAGTTCGCCTGGGTTTGCAGCGGACGTGTTCAAGTCACAGCTCCTTTAACCGTGCAGCGGGCACACTCAGCGCGCGCCGCGCACGCGCCGCAGTTCGTCGAACACCAGCAGCGCTGCGCCGATGCAGATCGCGCTGTCGGCCAGGTTGAACGCCGGCCAGTGCCAGCCGCCCACGTGGAAGTCGAGAAAGTCGATCACGTGGCCGTAGAGCAGGCGGTCGATCACGTTGCCGAGCGCGCCGCCCATGATGAGCGCGAGCGCCGTGCAAAAGAGCTTCTGCGTGGCGTGGCGCTTGAGCAGATAGCAGATCACGAGCGCCGCCACCACGCCGAGCGCCGTGAACGCCCAGCGCTGCCAGCCGCCCGCCGCCGACAGGAAGCTGAATGCCGCGCCCTTGTTGTAGACCAGCACGAGGTTGAAGAACGGCGTGATCACACGGCCTTCGCCGTAGCTGAACACCTTGTTGATGGCGATCTTCGTGAGCTGGTCGGCGAGGATCACGATGACCGCGACCCCGAGCCACGGCGCGAGCGTGCCGCTCGCGCCATTCGACCTGGACTGCTTCGGCAGGGTTTTTGCCATTATGCCGCGCTCCGTTTTTCACCGTCGCCGAACAGATTCACGACGCAGCGGCCGCACAGACCCGGATGCTCCGCGTTCGCGCCCACGTCCTCGCGGTAGTGCCAGCAGCGCTCGCACTTGAGGTACTTCGAGGTGACCACTTCGACGCCTTCCTCCGCTTCGCTTTCCACCTTCACGACTTCCGCCGCCGAGGTGATGAGCACGAACTTGAGGTCGTCGCCGAGCGAAGTGAGGGCGTCGTAGCGCGCGCCGCTTGCGAGGATGCGCACTTCGGCCTGCAGCGACGAGCCGATCTGGTTCGCCACACGCGCCTCTTCGAGCGCCTTCGTCACGTTGCCGCGCACTTCGCGCAGCAGCGTCCACTTGGCGATCAGCTCCGGCGCGCCTTCGACGTCCGGGAAGGCGTGGAAGGTTTCGGTGAAGATGGTTTCGCTTTGCGGCTGGAACACCTTCCACGCTTCTTCGGCCGTGAACGAGAGGAACGGCGCGAGGATGCGCAGCAGGCTATGCGTGATGTGGTGCAGCGCCGTTTGCGCGCCGCGGCGGGCTTTCGAGTCCGCTGCGCTCGTATAGAGGCGGTCCTTCAGCACGTCGAGATAGAAGCCGCCCAGGTCTTCCGAGCAGAACGTCTGCAGCTTGGCCACGACCGGGTGGAACTCGTAGCGGTCGTAGTGCGCGAGCACGTCGTTTTGCAGCGTATGCGTGAGCGCGACGGCGTAGCGGTCGATTTCGAGCCATTCGCTGGCGGGCAGCGCATGCTTCTCGAAGTCGAAGTCCGACAGGTTCGAGAGCAGGAAGCGCAGCGTATTGCGGATGCGGCGATAGCCTTCCGTCACGCGCTTCAAGATCTCTTCCGAGATGGCCAGCTCGCCCGAGTAGTCGGTCGAGGCGATCCACAGGCGGATGATTTCCGCGCCCAGGCGGTTCGCCACTTCATGCGGATCGACGCCGTTGCCAAGCGACTTCGACATCTTGCGGCCTTCGCCGTCCACGGTGAAGCCGTGCGTGAGCAGCGCGTTGTATGGCGGGCGGCCGTCGAGCATCGAAGCCGTGAGCAGCGACGAGTGGAACCAGCCGCGGTGCTGGTCCGAACCTTCCAGGTACAGGTCGGCCGGGAACTGCAGGTCGTCCTTGTGCGAACCGCGCAGCACGTGCCAGTGCGTCGTGCCCGAGTCGAACCACACGTCGAGCGTGTCGCGGTTCTTCTCGTACAGGTTGGCGTCGTCGCCGATCAATTCACGCGGGTCGAGCGTTTGCCACGCTTCGATGCCCGCCTTTTCCACGCGTTGCGCGACCTGCTCGAGCAGCTCCAGGGTGCGCGGATGCAGCTCGCCGGTTTCCTTGTGCACAAAGAACGCCATCGGCACGCCCCATTGGCGCTGGCGCGAAAGCGTCCAGTCCGGGCGGTTGGCGATCATCGAATACAGGCGCTGCTTGCCCCACGACGGGTAGAACGCGGTGGCTTCGATGCCTTCGAGCGCGGTTTCGCGCAGCGTCTTGCCGCCGTCCTTCGGCGTGATGTCCATGCCCGCGAACCACTGCGACGTGGCGCGGTAGATGATCGGCGTCTTGTGGCGCCAGCAGTGCATGTAGCTGTGCAGGTACTTCTCGCTGCGCAGGAGCGTGCCCGCGGCGTCGAGCGCGTCGACGATCTTCGGGTTCGCCGCCCAGATCGAGAGGCCGCCGAAGAGCGGCAGCGATTCGATATAGCGGCCATCGCCCATCACCGGGCTGATGATGTCCGAGTCGGCCATGTTGTGCGCCTTGCACGACACGAAGTCTTCCACGCCGTACGCGGGCGCCGAGTGCACGATGCCCGTGCCGGTGTCGGTCGTCACATAGTCGCCGAGATAGATCGGCGAGGTGCGCTTGTAGCCCGGGTGCGCCGAGGCGAGCGGGTGGTTGAAGCGCAAGAGCGAGAGCTTTTCGCCCTTCGTCGTGGCGACGATCTTGCCGTCGAGGCCGAAGTCCTTCATGCAGGCTTCCACGCGCTCGACGGCGAGGATCAGCAGGCCGCGTTGCGTGTCGACGAGCGCGTAGTCGATTTCCGGGTGCACGTTCAGCGCCTGGTTCGACGGGATCGTCCAGGGCGTGGTCGTCCAGATCACGATGCCGCCTTCTTCGCGCGGCAGGGCGGGGAGGCCGAACGCGGCCGCCGTTTCAGCCGGCTGCGCGAACGTGAACAGCACGTCGATAGTCGGGTCGGTCTTGTCCTTGTACTCGACTTCCGCTTCGGCGAGCGCCGAGCCGCAGTCGAAGCACCAGTTCACGGGCTTCAGGCCCCGGAACACATAGCCCTTCTCGATGATCTTCGCGAGTGCGCGGATCTCGCCGGCCTCGTTCACGAAGTTCATCGTCTTGTACGGGTTGTTCCAGTCGCCGAGCACGCCCAGGCGCTTGAAGCCTTTCTTCTGCGTCTCGATCTGGCCGGC
This sequence comes from Paraburkholderia acidiphila, assembly GCF_009789655.1. Lineage (GTDB taxonomy): Bacteria > Pseudomonadota > Gammaproteobacteria > Burkholderiales > Burkholderiaceae > Paraburkholderia > Paraburkholderia acidiphila. The sequence continues at coordinate 2,438,407 of NZ_CP046909.1, read as the reverse complement.
CGCGTACTCGCGTGCCTTCTGCATCACTTCCTGGGCGGGCAACGACTTGCCGAACTGCTTTTCGATCTGGATTTCGATCGGCATGCCGTGGCAGTCCCAGCCCGGCACGTAGACCGCGTCGAAGCCCGCGAGATTGCGCGCCTTGACGATCATGTCCTTGAGAATCTTGTTCACCGCGTGGCCGAGGTGGATGTCGCCGTTCGCATACGGCGGGCCGTCGTGCAGGATGAACTTCTTGCGGCCCTTCGAGGCCGCGCGGATCTTCTCGTAGACCTGGTTTTCTTCCCATTCCTTGACCCATTGCGGCTCGCGCTTGGGCAGGTCGCCACGCATCGGGAACGGCGTGTCGAGCAGGTTGACGGGGTACTTCGATTCGGACTTCTGCGGCTTGCCGGAGGATGCTTTTTTGTCGCTCATGGTGGGATCACGTGGAATTCGGGGGATGCATGGCGTCAGCGTTGCGGCCGATGCCGCGCAACCGTCGCCTCGGGCGCTGCATGCCGTGTTTGCGGCACGCGGCGCCTGGGGGCGGGGCAGCCCGCGCAGGCGGGCCGCAGGTCACCTAATTCGGTCGGTGGCCGAGGTGGCGAAGCCGGTGGATGCGCCGCCGGCCACGTTCACGCCCGCGGCGGCGAACCACGCGCGGGTGTTCGCCACGTCGCGAGCGATCGCGGCGGTAAGCGTTTCGAGGTCGGGAAACTTTTCCTCGTCGCGCAGCTTCTTGAGGAACTCGACGCGCACGAGCTTGCCGTAGGCGTCGCCGTGCCAGTCGAGCAGATGCACTTCGAGCAGCACGCGGCCCGAGTCGTCCACGGTCGGACGCAGGCCGAGGCTCGCGACGCCAGGCAGCGGGTGGTCGGCAATGCCGTGCACCATCACGACGAAAATGCCCTTGAGCGCCGGCCGCTTGTGGCCGATCAGCAGGTTCATCGTGGGGAAGCCGAGGTCGCGGCCGAGCTTCAGGCCATGCGTGACGTGCGCGCTGATGTGATAGCCGCGGCCAAGTGAGGCGCGCGCGGCGTCGAGGTCGCCCGCGTGCAGTTGCGCGCGCACGGCGGAGCTGGAAATGCGCACACCTGACGGGTCGGCCACCGTCGCCATCTGTTCGACTTCGAAGCCGTGCTGCGCGCCGGCGGCCTGCAGCGAGGCGAAGTCGCCCGCGCGTTTCGCGCCGTAGCGGAAGTCGTCGCCGATCATCATCCAGCGCGCGTGCAGGCCGCCCACGATGATGCGCTCGACGAACGTCTCGGGCGATTGGCTCGCGAACGTGTGGTTGAAATGCTCGACCACGACGCGGTCCACGCCGTTTTCGCGCAGCGCCTCGAGTTTGTCGCGCAGCATGGCGATGCGCGGCGGGGCGCTCGCCGGGTTGAAGAACTCGCGCGGATGCGGCTCGAAGGTCATCACGCAGACGGGCAGGCCGCGCGCGTCGGCGGCCGCCCGCACGCGCGCGAGCAATGCCTGATGCCCGCGGTGGACACCGTCGAAATTGCCGATGGTCAGCGCGCAGGGCGCGCGGCTTTCGGCATTGGGAAGACCGCGGAAGACTCTCACGATAGCGGAACCTGGTGGAACCTCGAAAAGCGCGCTGGCGCAGCACGCGTACTAAGGACCTTCTGACTTGGCCACTCGCGGCCCAAGGACCGCGACGAAACAGAAGATTATAAACGCACGAGGCGACGATCGCCGCCGCACGAGCGTTGAGCAGGCCCCCCAATGATAAAATCCGCGGATGAAAAATCTCGTCATCCTGATTTCGGGGCGGGGCAGCAACATGGAAGCCATCGTGCGCGCTTGCGCGCAGGAAGCTTGGGGCGCGCGTATCGCCGCCGTGATTGCCAACCGTCCTGACGCCGCGGGCCTTGCGTTCGCGGCTTCGAACGGCATTGCCACGGCGGTCGTCGATCACCGCCAGTTTCCCGATCGCGCCAGCTTCGACACGGCGCTCGCCCAAGTCATCGACGGCTATGCGCCGGACCTCGTCGTGCTGGCAGGCTTCATGCGCGTGCTGACCGAATCGTTCGTCGGCCATTATGCGGGTCGGATGCTCAATATCCATCCCTCGCTGCTGCCGATGTTTCCGGGCCTCAAAACGCACCAGCAGGCGCTCGACGCGGGCTGCCGCGTACACGGCGCGACGGTGCATTTCGTCACGCCTACGCTGGATCATGGTCCGATCGTCGCGCAGTCGGTGGTTCCGGTGCGCGAGGGCGACGACGCCGCGGCGCTCTCCGCGCGCGTGCTCAAGACCGAACATGTAATGTATCCGCGCGCGGTGCGCTGGTTTGTCGAAGGGCGCCTCGCGCTCGACGGCGAACGCGTGACGCTCACGCCGGCCGAGCCACAGTGGCTCTTCTTTGACGACTCGCAAGCCGCCGGGGAGGGCGCATGAGACTGCATGGTTTTCTGATTGGACAGACCGAAACGTTGCTCGCCGACGTTCTCAAATTCACGGGCCCGGCCGACGCGGTGACGAGCCGCTTCTTCCGTGAGCATCCGAAGCTCGGCCACGCCGAGCGCGGGGTGATCGCCGAAGCCGTGTTCGCCGTGCTGCGCCGGCGCATGGAGTTCGCGCACCTGGCCGAAAGCGGCACGGGCAGCCCGACGCGCCGCCTCACGCTGCTCGGTCTCATGGCGACCGCGGGCCGCTCGGCGATCCGCCCGTTCGTTTCCGACGCCGAGGCCACCTGGCTCGAGCATGTTTCGAAGATCGACCCGGCGAGCCTGCCGCTGCGCGTGCAGCTGAATCTGCCGGAGTGGATCATGAAGGCGCTGGAGCCGCGCTTCGAGCCCGCCGAACTCGCGCAACTGGCCGCCGCGCTGAACTACCCGGCGCCGCTCGATCTGCGCGCCAATCCCATCAAGGCGAGCCGCGAAGAACTGATCCGCGCGCTGTCCCAGTCGGGCATCGAAGGCGGCGAAACGCCGTTCGCGCCGTTCGGCGTGCGCGTGACGGGCAAGCCCGCGCTCGCGAAACTCGACACGTTCAAGAACGGCTGGTTCGAGGTGCAGGACGAGGGCAGTCAGCTGCTGTGCACGCTCCTCGCGCCGCGCCGCGGCGAGATGGTCGTGGACTTCTGCGCGGGTGCGGGCGGCAAGACGCTGGCGCTCGGCGCGATGATGCGCTCGACGGGCCGGCTCTACGCCTTCGACGTGTCCGACCGGCGCCTCGCCAAGCTCAAGCCGCGCCTCGCGCGCAGCGGCCTGTCGAACGTCAATCCGGTGCTGATCGACAGCGAGCATGACGCCAAGATCAAGCGCCTGATCGGCAAGATCGACCGCGTGCTCGTGGATGCGCCGTGTTCGGGCCTCGGCACGCTGCGCCGCAACCCCGACCTCAAGTGGCGCCAGTCGCCGGAGTCGATCGCCGAACTTGCGCCCAAGCAGCTTTCGATTCTCACGAGCGCGGCGCGCCTGCTCAAGCGCGGCGGCCGTCTCGTCTACGCGACCTGCAGCATCCTCGACGCCGAGAACGAAGCGGTCGTGAAGCAGTTCCTTGAGGCACACCCCGACTTCGTGCTGGTAAGCGCGCGCGACGTGCTGGCCGAGCAGCGTGTGGGCCTCGACACGGGCGACTACCTGTCGCTGTGGCCGCACCGCCACGCCACCGACGGCTTCTTTGCCGCCGTGCTGGAGCGTCGCGGCGAAGCGAAGCCGAAGACGAAGGCGGCCGGCGCGCAAACCACGCCTGAAGAAGCCGCGGCCGTGCAGGAAGCGTCCGATGCGATCGCAAAGGCGCAGGAGAGCGAAGCCGCCGAGCCGGACGCCGCGCTGGAATAAGCGCGCGGCGGGCAGCCACGATGCGGGACCGTCCGGCCTATACATGCCGGGCGGCCCGAGATAGCTGGCACGTAAGGAGATCGTGCCGCGATCACAGCGATCGTGCTGGCCGACCACTCGTTGCGTATTGGCGACACCGCCGGGTCGGGCAGGGTTCAGGGCGGGTGCGTATGCGGCATCGAGACCTGATTCCGAACGACCATCGCATCTCATTGAATTTTCTGGCAGCGCCCTGCAACTTGAGCCAGAATTCTGGTTAGAAGGCGCGAAACATGGGATCGCGATACCCCTGCGCAACGCGAGGTGCGGATCGCGGTGAAAGATTAGATGGGGACAGATACATCGGAAAGGCCGGTCCGGGGTGCGGCAAAGCGCCTCGAAACGTCCTGCAGACGTTGACGCCGTCACCATAAAAGAAAAAAATCTCCCTTTGTTACAAACACTTGGAACGGTTCTAGTAGAATGCCGTCCAACCGCATCTAGTCGCTTTCACTTTCTTGACACCGGCGCCTGGCTGAAAGGCCGACGCGCTTCGCTTCACAGGTAAATGCCTTGTTGAACTCCCTGCTTGATTTCCTCGCCCACGGCGTGCTCCATTTCTCGTGGTGGCAGATCGTGCTGTTCGCGGCGGTGGTCACCCACATCACGATTATCGGCGTGACGGTGTACCTGCACCGGTGCCAGGCGCACCGCGCGCTGGACTTGCACCCCATCGCGAGCCATTTCTTCCGTTTCTGGCTGTGGATGACCACGGGCATGCTCACGGGCCAATGGGCGGCGATCCACCGCAAGCACCACGCCAAGTGCGAAACGGAAGAAGATCCGCACAGCCCGCAAACGCGCGGCATCTGGAAGGTGCTGCTCGAAGGCGCCGAACTCTATCGCGCCGAAGCGAAGAACGAAGAAACGCTGCGCCGCTTCAGCCACGGCACGCCAAACGACTGGATGGAGCGCAATGTCTACACGCGCTACCCCATTCTCGGCGTGAGCATCATGATGGTGATCGACGTCGCGCTGTTCGGCGCGGTCGGCCTCACCGTGTGGGCCGTGCAAATGGCGTGGATTCCGTTCTGGGCCGCTGGCGTCGTGAATGGCCTCGGTCACTTCTGGGGCTACCGCAACTTCAATTCGTCTGACGCAAGCACGAACCTGCTTCCGTTCGGCATCATCATCGGCGGCGAGGAGCTGCACAACAACCACCACACGTTCGCGACTTCCGCGAAGCTCTCGAACAAGTGGTACGAGTTCGACATCGGCTGGATGTACATCCGCATGATGCAGGCGGTGGGCCTTGCCAAGGTGAAGAAGGTCGCGCCCACGCCGCGCCTGACCAAGGGCAAGCTGGTGCCCGATCACGAAACGCTGCAGGCCGTGCTGTCCAATCGCTACGAAGTGATGGCGCGCTATGCCAAGGCCGTGAAGCAGGCATACCGCCAGGAGCTTGCGCATCTCAAGGAAGTGGGCGAGCGCGAGAAGTACAAGGTCATGCGCGGCGCGCGCAAATGGTTCGACAAGGAAGAAGCCAGCCTGAACGAGCCGCAGAAGCGCCAGCTTCCGCAAATTTTCGCGAACAGCCAGAAGCTGCGCACGTACATCGAACTGCGCAACGAACTGGCCGCGATCTGGGAACGTTCGAGCGCCTCGCGCGAACAACTGCTCACGCAGCTCCAGGATTGGTGCCATCGCGCCGAACAAAGCGGTATCAAGGCGCTGCAGGAATTCGCGTCGCGCTTGCGCCGTTACGCCTGATTGGCCTCATTGTCGCGAGGGGATTTTGGCCCCTCAGTAGGGCGTAAGAAAATCCTTTAGAATGACGAGACGTCACAAAACCCCGCGCTGGCGGGGTTTTTCTTTTTGGGCCGCAAAAAAGCCGGAGTCCCCACAATGGCTTCAATGGCGCGGCGATCGGTAGGGGCAGGAGATCATGAGTCAGGCAATCAGGAAGGTCGAATACGACCGGCCGCAGGGTGCCGTCTGCAGCGTTGGACAGGCATGGGCGCGCGTGCCCGATGCACCGTCCACGGCAGAGCGCGTTGCATTGAAGGAGCGGATTCGCGCGTTGCTCAAGCGCGAGAAGGCGGTGCTCGTCGCGCACTATTATGTGGACCCCGAATTGCAGGAGCTCGCCGACGAAACCGGCGGCTGCGTGGCCGATTCGCTCGAAATGGCGCGTTTTGGCCGCGACCACGAGGCACAGACGCTCGTCGTTGCGGGTGTGCGTTTCATGGGTGAGACTGCGAAGATTCTGAGTCCGAACAAGCGCATTCTGATGCCCGACCTCGACGCGACGTGCTCGCTCGACCTCGGCTGCCCGATCGACGAGTTCTCCGCGTTTTGCGATGAGCATCCGGACCGCACCGTGGTCGTGTATGCCAACACGAGCGCGGCGGTGAAGGCGCGTGCGGACTGGATGGTCACGTCGTCGATCGGGCTCGAGATCGTCGCCGACCTGCACGCCAAGGGCGAAAAAATTCTGTGGGCGCCGGACCGCCACCTGGGCAGCTACATCCAGAAGAAGACCGGCGCGGACATGTTGCTGTGGCAGGGCTCGTGCCTCGTGCACGACGAGTTCAAGGGCATCGAGCTCGATCTGCTGCGCGCCGAATACCCGGACGCGAAGATTCTTGTCCACCCCGAATCGCCGGAAGGCGTCGTCGCGCTTGCGGATGTGGTCGGCTCGACCACGCAGTTGATCGACGCTGCAGTGAAGCTCGACGCGCAACGCTTCATCGTCGCGACCGATCTGGGTATCCTGCACAAGATGCGTCTCGCGGCGCCGGGCAAGACCTTCATCGAAGCGCCCACGGCCGGCAACAGCGCCACCTGCAAGAGCTGCGCGCATTGCCCGTGGATGGCCATGAACGGCCTCGCGAATCTTGCCGACGTGCTGGAGCGCGGCCACAACGAGATTCACGTCGACAGCGCGCTCGGTGAGCGCGCACGTCTGCCGATCGATCGCATGCTGGCGTTCGCGGCGGAACACAAGCGCCGCGTGCAGGCGAGCGGCGACCTCGCGCGCGACACCGCGCTTTTCTCGCAAGTGGGGGCCGCGTAAATGGGTGCACTCGAATTGCTCGCAGTCGAAGCCGTTTCGCCCGTGCTCGATGAAGTGCGCGCGCAGTACGGCGCAGCGTTCGACGCTGCGATCGTACGCAACGTGGCCGATGCGCTCGAAGAAGACGTGGGCCCTGGCGACCAGACCGGCCGCCTCGTGCCCGCCGACGAAATGCGCGACGCTCGCATCATCGTGCGTGAAGACGCCGTGCTGTGCGGCGTACTCTGGTTCGACGGCGTGGTGAAGCACGTCGATCCGCGCATCGAGGTGCGCTGGCACTATCGCGAAGGCGATCGCATGGCCGCGGATACGACCGTTTGCTCGCTGCGCGGTCCGGCGCGCTCGCTGCTCACGGCCGAGCGCAACGCGATGAACTTCCTGCAGCTGCTTTCGGGTGTGGCGAGCGTGACGCGCCGCTACGTCGACACGATCGCGCACACCGGCACGCGCATTCTGGATACGCGCAAAACGCTGCCCGGCCTGCGCCTCGCGCAGAAGTACGCGGTACGCGTGGGCGGCGGCGCAAACCAGCGCCTCGCGCTTTATGACGGCATCCTGATCAAGGAAAACCACATCGCAGCGGCCGGCGGCGTGGACGCGGCGATGGATGCCGCGCTCGCGCTCGATGCAGGCGTGCCGATCCAGATCGAAGTCGAGACGCTCGAACAGCTCGAAACCGCGCTTGCGCACGGCGCCAAGTCGGTTCTGCTCGACAACTTCTCGTTCGACATGATGCGCGACGCGGTGAAGCTCACGGCAGGGCGCGCGGTGCTCGAAGTCTCGGGCGGCGTGAACTTCGACACGGTGCGCACGATCGCGGAAACGGGCGTGGACCGGGTATCGATTGGCGCATTGACGAAGGACGTGCGCGCGACGGACTTCTCGATGCGTATTGTCTGAATCCGCAAGTTCGTTGAGCTGAACGGAAACGAAAAGGCCGCCTCGCAATGAGGCGGCCTTTGTTTTTGCGGCGCGTTTAGTACGGAGGTCTTACGAAACCGTGCGATTACGCACGCGCTCCGGCGCGAGCACGGTCGGCAGCGCCTTGGGCAGCGAGTTCGGCCAGTCGCGGCTGTAGTGCAGGCCACGGCTCTCGCGGCGCGAGCGCGCACTTTCCACAATCAGCGAAGCGACTTCGACGAGGTTGCGCAATTCCAGCAGGTCGCGCGTGACGCGGAAATTCGCGTAGTACTCGAGAATTTCATCGCGCAGCAGGGCGATGCGATGCTGCGCGCGCTCGAGGCGCTTGTCGGTGCGCACGATGCCGACGTAATTCCACATCAGCCGGCGGAGCTCGTCCCAGTTGTGCGCGACCACGACCTCTTCGTCGGAGTCGGAAACGCGGCTTTCGTCCCAGTCGGGCAGCGGTGCGTGCGCGCCTGCGCTGAAGCCCTCCGCCTCGATCGCCTCGGCGGCCGAGCGGCCGATCACGAGGCACTCCAGCAGCGAATTGCTTGCGAGCCGGTTCGCGCCGTGCAGGCCGGTGTACGAGGTCTCGCCCACGGCGTAGAGGCCCGCGAGATCGGTGCGCCCGGCCAGATCGGTGACGACGCCGCCGCAGGTGTAGTGCGCGGCGGGCACGACCGGAATCGGCTCCTTCGTGATGTCGATGCCGAATTCGCTGCAGCGCGCGAGGATGGTGGGGAAATGCTCCTCGAGAAACGCCGGCGGCTGATGGCTGATGTCGAGATGCACGCAGTCGATGCCGTGCTTCTTGATCTCGAAGTCGATCGCGCGGGCGACGATGTCTCGCGGCGCCAACTCGGCGCGCTCGTCGTGCGCGGGCATGAAGCGCGTGCCGTCGGGCAGGCGCAGCACGCCGCCTTCGCCACGCACGGCTTCCGAAATCAGAAACGACTTGGCGTGCGGGTGAAAGAGGCAGGTGGGGTGGAACTGGATGAACTCCATGTTCGCCACACGGCAGCCCGCGCGCCACGCCATGGCGATGCCGTCGCCGGTGGCCGTGTCGGGGTTCGTCGTGTACAGGTAGACCTTGCCTGCGCCACCCGTGGCGAGCACCGTGTGCGGCGCCTGGATCGTCACCGTGCGGTCGTTCTTCAGATCGAGCGCATACAGGCCGTGACAACGACGGCCCGGCAGGCCCAGACGGTCGGACGTGATGACGTCGATCGCCTGATGGTCTTCGAGGATCGTGATGTTCGGGTGCGAGCGGGCGCGCTCGAGCAGCGTTTGCACGACCGCGTGGCCAGTGGCGTCGGCAGCATGGATGATGCGGCGATGGCTGTGGCCGCCTTCGCGCGTGAGGTGAAAGCCGAGTTCGGCGGCGGCGTCCTTCGTGAATGGCACGTCCTGGGCGATCAGCCATTCGATCGCCTCGCGGCCATGCTCGACGATGTAGCGCGTTGCCGCCTCGTCGCACAGGCCGCCGCCGGCGACGAGCGTATCGTCCACGTGGTTTTCCACGCTGTCGGCCGAGTCGAGCACGGCGGCAATGCCGCCTTGCGCGCGGTCGCTCGCGCCTTCGGTCATCGCGCGCTTGGCGATGATGACCACACGACGCGAGTCGGCGAGATTCAGCGCGACGCTCAGTCCTGCGAGGCCGCTGCCGACGATCGCTACATCGAAATTCATGATCCTGCTTCTCCGTCTCTCTTGTTCTACGCTTTCTGGCTGCCGTGTTTGCCGCGGCCCTGCGCCGTCGCGGACATATGACACGCGTGTGGCAGCCGGTATAAAGCGGGAAGCATACTCCGAGAGACGAGCGAAGGGGTAGCGGCAGTTTGGGCGCTGCCGTTAAAACACCGTTGCATCGCGCGAATCGAGGTGCGGTGGCGTCCAGGCACGGCGCACAAAAAGAAAAACCCCGCTAAAAAGCGGGGTTTTTCTGTCTTCGTCAGGCTCGAAACCGGATCAATTACTTGATCTTGGTTTCCTTGTACTCGACGTGCTTGCGAACCACCGGGTCGAACTTCTTGATCGACATTTTTTCCGGCATGTTGCGCTTGTTCTTCGTGGTCGTGTAGAAGTGACCCGTACCTGCGGTCGATTCAAGCTTGATCTTGTCGCGGATGCCCTTGGCCATGATTTACTCCTTACAGTTCGCCGCGTGCGCGCAGGTCTGCGAGCACGGAGTCGATGCCGTTCTTGTCGATCAGGCGCAGGCCTGCGTTCGAGATGCGCAGACGCACCCAACGGTTTTCGCTTTCAACCCAGAAACGGCGGTTTTGCAGATTCGGGAGAAAACGACGCTTGGTCTTGTTGTTCGCGTGGGAAACGTTGTTGCCGCTCATCGGCGCTTTCCCAGTGACTTGGCATACACGTGCCATGAGACACTCCTACGGAAATTCTGAGTTCGAGAGCCGCTTGACTGAAGTTTCCCAGGCGAGAAATGGCCGGAATAAGAGCGCGCTCACGTATGGATGAGAGACAACCTCGAACCCAGGCCGTATTTCCCCTGGAAGACCGCGAAGGGCTTCGGAACAGGGTTGGAAATAGGCAAACCGTGAGTCTAGCAGGAAAATACCAGGAAAATCAAACACGATTTGCGGATGTCGTTGTGCGCTGCCGCGGTTTCCGGCAGTTTCCCGTCGTTTCCCGCAGTCGCCAGCCGCTACATGCCGGGCCGCCTCAGCTCCAGCCTTGGCGTGCGAAGGAAAACGTCTCGCGCGTGCCAATGACCAGGTGGTCGATCAGTTGAACTTCTACGAGCGCCAGCGTCTCGCGCAACACCCGCGTGAGGCGCCGGTCGCTCGCACTCGGCTGTACCGCGCCCGAAGGGTGATTATGGGCGACGATCAGGCTCGCGGCATTGAGCGTCAGCGCACGCCGCACGATTTCGCGAGGATACACCGCCATGCGCGTGAGCGAGCCGCGCGAGCTTTCCTCCGAGCGGATCAGCCGATGGCGCGCATCCAGAAAGAGGCATATGAACACCTCGTGCGGCCGCCCGCCGATCAGCAGGCGCAAATAGTCCTCGACCGCGCCCGGCGAGTCGACGAGCGGCTTGTCGTCGAGCGCCTCGGCGAGCGCCCGTCGTGCGAGCTCGGTCACCGCCTGCAGCATCGAGGCTTTCGCGGGCCCGATGCCGCGCAAGGCCAGGAATTCTTCGCGCTGCGCGTCGAGCATGGCGCGCAGCGATCCGAATTGGGCCAGCAGCGTGCGGGCCACCTCGAAGACATCGTGGCCGGGCAAGCCGGAGCCGAGCAGGATGGCGAGCAGCTCCGCATCCGATAGCGCAGCCGCGCCCGCCGTGCGCAGCCGCTCGCGGGGCATGTCGCGGCGTCGTGCCGCAGCCGCGCAACTGCGCACCGATACCGCAGGCGTAGCCGGCGCGTGAAGTGGGGCATCGCCGGGGCGGCGTTCCGCACAACCCAGGCCGAGCGGGCGCCCGGCGAGGGCGCCGCCAACCGTGCTGTGAGCCGTGTCCGGCATGCAGGCAAGTTCGGTCATGACAATCTCCACAGACAAATAAGGAGCGCGCGGCATACGCGAGCGAGGATGGTGGCAGTGCACAATCGTGCCGCGACCGCCCCGGCCAAGTGGCTTACAATAGATGCTTTCCGGCCGCCCAAGGCAGGCCGGACCGGCGCCTTGCGGCGCGCACGCGCGAAGCGCGCGTTCCGACGAAAAGAGTTACGCATGAGCATCATCGACATCTCCGAAGTGAAACCCGGTTCCCATGTGACGCTGCACTACCGGCTTTCGCTCGCCGATGGCACCGAAATCGTCAATACGTTTGTCGACCGTCCCGCCACCCTGCTGATGGGCGCCGGCCAGCTCGCGCCGCCGCTGGAAGATATTTTGCAGGGCCTGAAGGTGGGTCACCACTCGACCTTTCAGCTAGAACCGGGCGTCGCTTTCGGCCAACGCAACCCCGAGCTGATCCAGCGCGTTTCGCTCAAAACCTTGCGCGAGAACGGCATGATCGGCGAGGAGTTCAGCCCGGGCGACCTGATCGAATTCAATGCGCCCAACGGCGGCCGTTACGCGGGTGTGCTCAAGGAAGTGAACGAGACCTCAGCCCTGTTCGACTTCAACCACCCGCTCGCTGGTCAGGCAGTTGCGTTCGAAGTGCAAATCATCGGAATCCTTTAAAGCCCATGACCAACACGGACACGTCCCTCATCGCAGACCTGGCTGAAGCGGAAATCCTGCTCGCCCAGCCGCGCGGCTTCTGCGCCGGCGTCGATCGGGCCATCGAGATCGTCGAACGCGCGATCCAGCTTCACGGCGCACCGATCTACGTACGTCACGAGATCGTCCACAACGCGTATGTCGTCGAAGATCTGCGCAAGAAGGGGGCGATCTTCATCGAGCAGCTCGATGAGGTCCCGGCCGGCAACACGGTGATCTTCAGCGCGCACGGCGTCTCCAAGTCGGTGCGTGCCGATGCCGAAGCGCGCGGACTGCGCGTGTACGACGCGACCTGCCCGCTCGTCACGAAGGTGCACGTGGAAGTCGCGAAGATGCGCGACGAAGGGCTCGACATCGTCATGATCGGGCACAAGGGCCATCCGGAAGTGGAAGGCACGATGGGGCAGGTGGCCGAGGGCATGTACCTCGTCGAAGACATCGCCGACGTCGAGGCGCTCAAGCTGCGCGATCCGCAGCGCGTGGCGTTCGTCACGCAAACCACGCTCTCGGTGGACGACGCCGCGGAAATCATTTCGGCGCTCAAGACGCGCTTTCCGGCGATTCGCGAGCCGAAGAAGCAGGACATCTGCTACGCCACGCAGAATCGCCAGGACGCCGTCAAGTTCATGGCGCCGCAGTGCGATGTCGTGATCGTGGTGGGCAGCCCGAACAGTTCCAATTCGAACCGGTTGCGCGAAGTGGCCGAGAAGCGCGGCATTCCCGCCTATATGGTGGATGCCCCCGAGCAGATCGACCCCCAGTGGCTTGTCGGCAAACGCCGGATCGGTCTGACAGCCGGCGCGTCGGCTCCCGAGGCGCTTGCCCAGGAAATCATTCGCCGTCTGCACGAACTTGGTGCGCGCAACGTGCGTGCACTCGAAGGCATCGAGGAGAACATTGCGTTCCCCTTGCCGCGCGGACTCGGCCAGCCCGGCTGAAGCTTCCCGGTCCCCGCAAAAACGCGCCCATCCGGCGCGTTTTTTTATGCCTGCGACGCGCGCGGAGCGTTAGAAATAAGGGTCACATAGAAGAAAAAGAGAGGTTAACCTCACATTGGCCAGGTGTTCTTATTAGTGTTTTCGCTAGAGTGGGGCATCGAATCATGTGGTGTGACCCCAAATTAATAGGACAATTGACACGCATTCGACACGGATGCACCGCCTCGGGGCGGCATTTTTATGCCCTCCCTTAAATACCATTCATTTAAACCAATGCCCGCCCGACAAGGCATTACGGCCATTATCCGCAACACATGATGCGAAGCTCGTCGATTTTTGGTGCAACTGATGCACGAAAATGCGGCGCAACCCCTGGTGCAACCCGACTCAAGCCGTTATCTAAAAATATGGTTGCAATGCAGGAAAACCCTGCCGGTTCAACAATATTGCCCGTCGCATAATTGGCGTTACAATGCGCGCGTTCTGAAGGCTGGACATCGTCGAGAAGGCCATCAGGCGAGCATTTCGGAAGGCGCAGGAGACCTGATTAATGCAATTCAAGTCTGCTTTTTCCGCGTCATCGGTTAATGCGGTTGCGCTGCGCAATACGTGGCACAGCTGCTATGTCGAGGCGGACATGAGCGCAACATCGATCATTCCTGGCATGCAGATTGCTTTTGCATGCAGCGGCGTTGTCATGCCGGTTCGCCGCCTGGGCGCGATGGATCTCGCAGGTGAGATCCCGAAGCGCGAGGGCGGCCGGGGAGAAGGAGTCATGGCGTTTGACGCATTCGCGTTTGCGGGCCGCAAGGCGCGCCGCGAATACGCCAACGCGAATATGGCGCGTAGTTGATTGAACCCGACGGCACCGAACCATCCGACGGTGCCGTTTTTGCATCCGCTTTTGGCGAGCCTGCCGCTGCAACACAGCGGCAACGCGAACCAGGGCGGCCAACCGTTACCGGTTTTTACTTCAATACCCGAAAGTGTCGTTGCGGTTCCGTAAAACATCGCCCACCGGCCGATGACGAGCGCGAATCCGGTTGCACGGGCTAAGGAGCATTAAATGGATATTTTCATCCAGCAGATCCTGAATGGGCTGGTGCTTGGCAGCATCTACGCCATCATCGCACTGGGCTACACCATGGTGTACGGGATTCTGGGCATCATCAACTTCGCGCACGGCGACGTGCTCATGGTGGGCGCCATGGTTGCGCTCTCCGCGATCAACGTGCTCCACAATCACTTCCCGGGCCTCGGGAACATCCCCACGCTGTGCATAGCCCTTGCCGTCGCGGCAGTCGTGTGTGCGGGCGTCGGGTACACGATCGAAAAGGTCGCCTACCGGCCGCTGCGCCGCGCGCCGCGCCTCGCACCGCTGATCACCGCGATCGGTGTGTCGATCCTGCTGCAGACGCTCGCCATGATCATCTGGGGCCGTAATCCGCTCGCGTTCCCCCAGCTCATCTCGACCGATCCGATCAACGTCATCAAGCCGACTGAGACCGGCGTGGGCGCCGTGATCTCGATGACGGAAATCGTCATCATCGTGGTCGCGTTCCTCGTGATGGCGGGGCTGCTGCTCCTCGTGCACAAGACCAAGCTCGGCCGCGCGATGCGTGCGATCGCCGAGAACCCGAACAATGCCTCGCTGATGGGCGTGAACCCGAACTTCGTGATCTCGGCCACGTTCATGATCGGCTCGGCGCTCGCAGCGCTGGCCGGCGTGATGATCGCCTCGGAATACGGCAACGCGCACTTCTACATGGGTTTCATCCCCGGCATGAAGGCCTTTACGGCAGCCGTGCTGGGCGGTATCGGCAACCTCGGCGGCGCGATGGTCGGCGGCGTGGTGCTCGGTCTCATCGAGCAGCTCGGCGCAGGCTACATCGGCAACCTGACCGGCGGGGTGTTCGGCAGTAACTATCAGGACGTCTTCGCATTCATCGTGCTGATCGTCGTGCTCGTGTTCCGTCCGTCGGGGCTTCTGGGCGAACGTGTCGCGGACCGCGCATAAGAGGGAGTAGCACAACATGACTTCAATTCAACCGATCGAGCCGTCGACGACGCTCATCCCCGAAAAGAACACGACGAAGACGCTCGCAGTGGGCGTCGTGACGGCCATCGTCGTTGCCGCGCTGCCCTTCGTGGTCGGCGCCGCGGGCGGCAACTACTGGGTGCGCGTGCTCGACTTCGCGATGCTCTACGTGATGCTCGCGCTAGGCCTGAACGTGGTGGTGGGCTTCGCCGGCCTCCTGGACCTGGGCTACATCGCGTTCTACGCGGTAGGCGCCTACGTCGCTGCGCTGCTGACTTCGCCGCACCTCACCACGCAATTCGCGTGGATCGCCAGCATGTTCCCGGGCGGCCTGCATACCCCGTACTGGATCGTGGTGCCGTGCGCCATGGCGCTCGCCGCCATCTTCGGCGTGCTGCTCGGCGCGCCGACGCTGCGTCTGCGTGGCGACTACCTCGCCATCGTGACCCTGGGCTTCGGGGAAATCGTTCGTATCTTCATGAACAACCTCGACCGTCCGGTGAACATCACCAACGGGCCGCAGGGGATAACCGGTGTCGCGCCGCTGCAGGTGTTCGGCTTCAACCTCGCGCAGCCGCACGAGATCCTCGGCTTCACGTTCACGTCGGTGTACATGTACTACTACGTGTTCGTGATCTGCGCGCTGCTCGTGATCTGGGTGTGTACGCGCCTCCAGCACTCGCGCATCGGCCGTGCATGGGCCGCGATCCGCGAAGACGAAATCGCCGCCAAGGCCATGGGCATCAACACCCGTAACGTCAAGCTGCTCGCGTTCGCGATGGGCGCGTCGTTCGGCGGTCTGTCGGGCGCGATGTTCGGTGCGTTCCAGGGCTTCGTGTCGCCGGAATCGTTCACGTTCTGGGAATCGGTCGTCGTGCTCGCCTGCGTGGTGCTGGGCGGCATGGGCCACATCCCCGGCGTGATCCTCGGCGCCGTGCTGCTCGCCGTTTTCCCCGAGTTCCTGCGCTCGACCATGGGTCCGCTCCAGCACATGCTGTTCGGCCACGAAATCGTCGATACGGAAGTCATCCGCCAGTTGCTCTACGGCCTCGCCATGGTCGTCATCATGCTGTATCGCTCGGAAGGCCTGTGGCCCGCGGCGAAGCACGAGGACAAGATCGCGAAGATCGCCAAGCGCGCCAGCAAGAAGCCGATTCGCGCATAACGGGGAGAACAGAATATGAGCAACAAATCCATTCGCCTGTCCGTGAAGGGCGTGAACAAGCGCTTCGGCGGCCTGCAGGCGCTGTCCGACGTCGGCCTGCAGATCGAGGAAGGCACGATCTACGGCCTGATCGGTCCGAACGGCGCCGGCAAGACCACGTTCTTCAACGTGATCACCGGTCTCTACACGCCTGATTCGGGCGAGTTCAAGCTCGACGGCACGGCTTATACGCCGACCGCCGTCTATCAGGTGGCGCAGGCCGGCATTGCGCGTACGTTCCAGAATATTCGCCTGTTCGGCGGCATGACCGCGCTCGAAAACGTGATGGTCGGCCGCCACGTGCGCACGAAGCACGGCCTGATCGGCGCGGTGCTGCAAACGCCGTCGGAACGCAAGGAAGAGCGCGAGATCAAGGAACGCGCGATCGAACTGCTCGAATACGTGGGCATCGCGCAGTACGCGGACTACACGTCGCGCAATCTCTCGTACGGCCACCAGCGCCGTCTGGAAATCGCGCGCGCGCTCGCGACCGATCCGAAGCTGCTCGCGCTCGACGAGCCGGCGGCCGGCATGAACGCGACCGAGAAGGTCGAACTCACGCGCCTGCTCGACAAGATCCGCGCCGATGGCAAGACCATCCTGCTGATCGAGCACGACGTGAAACTGGTGATGGGCCTGTGCAACCGGATGACAGTGCTCGACTATGGCAAGGTGATCTCCGAAGGGCTGCCGCAAGACGTGCAGAAGGACCCGAAGGTGATCGAGGCATATCTGGGTGCGGGGGTTCACTGATGTCGACATCGGTTCTGAAAATCAAGGGTCTGCAGGTCAACTACGGCGGGATCCAGGCGGTCAAGGGCGTGGACATGGAAGTTCGCCAGGGCGAACTCGTCACGCTGATCGGCGCGAACGGCGCGGGCAAGACCACGACCATGAAGGCGATCACGGGTCTGAAGCCGTACTCGGCGGGCGACATCGAGTACATGGGCCAGTCGATCAAGGGCGTGCCGGCGTACGAGCTGCTCAAGCGGGGCCTCGCGATGGTGCCGGAAGGCCGCGGCATCTTCGCGCGCATGTCGATTCTCGAAAACATGCAGATGGGCGCGTACCTGCGCAGCGACAACGACGGCATCCAGAAGGACGTCGATCGCATGTTCGGCTTCTTCCCGCGCCTGAAGGAACGCGCCACGCAGCTCGCGGGCACGCTCTCGGGCGGCGAGCAGCAGATGCTGGCCATGGCGCGCGCGATCATCAGCAAGCCGAAGCTTCTGTTGCTCGACGAGCCTTCGATGGGTCTCTCGCCGATCATGGTCGAGAAGATCTTCGAGGTGGTGCGCACGATCTCGTCGGAAGGCATTACGGTGCTGCTCGTGGAGCAGAACGCACGCCTCGCGCTGCAGGCCGCCAATCGCGGTTACGTGATGGACTCGGGTCTTGTGACGATGGAAGGCGAAGCGAAGCAAATGCTCGACGACCCGAAGGTGCGCGCAGCGTACCTGGGCGAGTAAACTGGCTCGCATTGCGGTCCTCGCGGCCGCATAAAACAAAAGCCGCATGGGTGCGAAACCCATGCGGTTTTTTTCATGGCGTCGGCCAACAAGGCTCAGACGACCGCTTCGGACTCCTGCACGGCGAGCCGCTTGCCGAGACTCACCACGGCGTCGGCGCGATAGCCGAGCCGTTCATAGAATGCGAGCACATCGGCCTTGTCGGTGAGCACCTGAAGGTTGAGCTTCAGGCAGCCCATCTCGGCGAGCGCGCCTTCCGCATGACGCACGAGCCGCGTGCCGAGACCATGGCGCCGCGCTTCAGGGGCGACGGCGACCGAATAGAGCCAGCCGCGATGCCCGTCGTAACCGGCCATCGCCGTGCCGACGAGCACGCCGTCGATGTCGCGCGTGGCGACGAAGAAAAGCTCCGGCTGTGTGCCGAGCTTCTTCGCGATCGACAGACGTGGATTGCGATGCGGGCGGCTCGTGTCGTTGTACTCGGGAAACGCCTGCAGCCAGAGCGCGATCACCGCTTCCGTATCGGTTTCGCTGAACACGCGGATCGTGACGGACATCGCTCGTGCTCCGTCCGCTCACAGCGAGTCGAGAATCGTACGCAGCATCGCCATCATCTGGTCGATTTCCTGCGTCGTCACATTGAGCGCCGGCATGAAGCGCAGCAGGTTCGGACGCGCGGCGTTGAGCAGCAGGCCGTCGGGTTGCATGAGGCGCGCCTTCTCGACGATCTCCGGCCCGATGTCCTTGCCGAGCAGCAGTGCACGCAGCAAGCCTTCGCCACGCTCGCCCTGGAAGCCGCGTTCAGCCGAAAGTTCGAGCAGCTTTTCACGCAGATACTCGCCGCGAGCGCGCACGCCTTCGAGGAAGCCCGGCGCAACCAGTTGCGAGATCACCGAATAGCCCACGGCCGTCATCAGCGGGTTGCCGTTGTAGGTGCCGCCCTGGTCGCCCGCTTCGAATACGGCGATCTCCTTCTTCGCGAGCAGCGCCGCCAGCGGCACGCCGCCGCCGATGCCCTTGCCGAGCGTCATGATGTCCGGCTCGATGCCCGAGAGTTCGTAGGCGAAGAGGGTGCCGGCACGGCCGCAGCCGCTTTGCACTTCGTCGACGATCAGCAGGATGCCGTGCTTCTTCGTGAGCGCGCGCAGTTGCTGCATGAATTCGCGCGTGGCGGGAATCACGCCGCCTTCGCCCTGGATCGGTTCGAGCATCACGGCGACGGTCTTCGCGTTGATGAGCTTTTCAACCGAGGCGATATCGTTCAGGTCGGCCTTCGGGAAGCCCGGCACTTGCGGCGCGTAGATCGTGTCCCAGCCCGGCTTGCCGCTTGCCGACATCGTCGCGATCGTGCGGCCGTGGAAGCTGTGGTCGAACGTGATGATCTCGTACGCGCCGTCGCGATGCTTCTTGCCCCACTTGCGCGCGAGCTTGATCGCGCCTTCGTTGGCTTCGGCGCCGCTGTTGGCGAAGAACACCTTGTCGAAGCAGCTGTGCTCGGTGAGCAGGCCCGCGAGCTTCGCCATCGGCTCGTTGTAGAAGGCCGGCGACGGGTTGATGAGCAGGCGCGACTGCTTCTCCAGCGCCTCGATCATGCCTTCGTTGCAGTGCCCGAGGCTGTTGACGGCCCAGCCCTGGATGAAGTCCAGGTAGCGCTTGCCTTCGTTGTCGTAGAGCCACGACCCCTTGCCATGCGTGAAAACGATTTCGGGCCGGTTGGTGATGTACATCAGCGACTCGATCGGGTACTCGGAATAATTCATGGCAACGGGCTCCGCGTTGGGGCTGCTAAAGGGTTAAAGAAGATACGGCGGAAAAACAAAAAGCCACGGACTGGCCGTGGCTTTCGTGATTCGAACTTGCTGTGCGTTGAGAATGCAACGCGCGTCCGCGAGTAGCCAGGCCCTAGAGATGGGGCGAGCGGCGACGTCGGAGGGCAGACAGGATGCAGTTCATGGCCGCAAGAATACGACAAGCCGAATGGCGATGTAAACCGTCAATGTGCCGAATTTTTCCAGGCGGCCGAAGAATTTTTCGTGACGGCCCGCTTTGCCGGTCGATGCGGGTCGTTGCATTGTGCACGCAACGACCCGCCCGCACGACGCTCAGACGGCGTTCGCGAGGTCCGCGGCGCTCGTGAACGAGTCCGCGTAGAACTCGTCTTCGGGCAGGCCGTGGTGCTGCGTGAAGTCGCGCTGCGCCGACTCGACCATCACCGGCGCGCCACATGCGTAGACCTGGTAGCCCGAGAGGTCCGGCAGGTCCTCGATCACGGCGCGGTGCACGAAGCCCGTGCGGCCGGTCCAGTTGTCGTCGGCGGCGGGTTCGGAGAGCACCGGCACGAAGCGGAAGTTCGGGATGTCCTTCGCCCATTGCGCGGCGAGGTCCATCAGGTACAGGTCCTTCTTCTGGCGCGCGCCCCAGTAGAGCGTCATCGGGCGGTTGAGGCTCTTGTAGACCGCGTGCTCGACGATCGCCTTGAGCGGCGCGAAGCCGGTGCCCGAGGCGAGCAGCACGATGGGCTTGTCCGACTCCTCGCGCAGGAAGAAGGTGCCGAGCGGCGCTTCGAAGCGCAGGATGTCGCGCTCCTTCATCTGCGAGAAGACGTGGTCGGTGAACTTGCCGCCCGGCATGTGGCGGATGTGCAGCTCGATCGGGCCTTCCTCGTGCGGCGCGCTCGCCATGGAGTAGCTGCGGCGCGTGCCGTCCTTGAGGATGAATTCGAGGTACTGGCCGGCGAGATACTGCAGGCGCTCATTGGCGGGCAATTGCAGCTTGAGGACGACGACGTCGTCAGCCTTGCGTTCGATGGCGGCGATGCGGGTAGGCAGCTTGCGCACCTGCATGTCGCCCACGCCCGCCACTTCGCGGATGTCGATTTCGAGGTCGGTTTGCGCCGTCGCGCAGCAGAAGAGGGCCATGCCGCGCGTTCTTTCGTCATTGGACAGCGCCGAAGCCGCGTGAGCGCGCTGCTCGACTTCGCCGTGGCATACCGTGCCCTTGCACGAGCCGCAAGCGCCGTTCTTGCAGCCATACGGCAGGCCGATGCCCTGGCGCAGGGCCGCGTTGAGAATGGGTTCGTCGGGCTCGACCTGGAATTGCCGGCCGCTTTGCTTGAGCGTTACGTTGAAAGCCATATTCAGGGAAGCGTAAGTCTGTATCCGAGGGTTGATTCCGGGCGCGGGCCCTTTCCGGGCAGTTCCCGGCTAGTGTCCGCGTTTGCTTGCCGGGCCTCGCCGAGAGGCCCGGGCCGCTAAAATGGTTCCACCATGATTGCCACACGAACCTTGCGCCGTGCGCGCATCCTGATTGTCGGTTGCGGCGACGTCGGCCTGCGCTGCGTCGCTCAGTTGCGCGAGCGGCCAGACCGCGCGCGCGTTTTTGCGCTCACGCGCCGTGCCGAGCGCGCGGACGCGGTACGGGCCGCGGGCGCAACGCCGGTGCGCGGCGACCTCGATTCCCGCGCGAGCCTCGCGCGGATCGCGGGCCTGGCTCGCACCGTCCTGCACCTCGCTCCGCCGCAAAAAACCGGCGACGACGACCTGCGCACGCGCCGCCTGATCGCAGCACTCGCGGCGCGTCGCCGTGCGAGGGCGCGGCCTGCGCTGGCGGGCGTGGCGCCGCGCGCATTGCGGCCCCCATTGCGTTCTCTCGTGGGCCGCATGCGCCGTAGCGCTTTCGGCCCGGCCGCAGGCTTTGGAGCATCCGTTATTGTACCCGAGCGCATCCGGCGGTTTTCGCGCACCCGGCGCAAGCGCCTCGAACGCACGACGCTCGTCTACGCGAGCACGACGGGTGTGTACGGCGATTGCGGTGGCGCGCGTATCGACGAAACCCGCGCGGTGCGGCCCGCCAACGCTCGCGCCAAACGCCGGGTATCGGCCGAACGGCAACTGCGGCGCGCAACGGCGCGCGGCGGCGCGCTGATCGCCATGATCGCGCGCATTCCGGGCATATACGCAGCGAACCGCCTTCCGCTCGCACGGCTCGAGAAGCGCACGCCGGCGCTTGTCGCGAGCGACGACGTCTACACGAGCCACATCCACGCGGACGATCTCGCGGCGATTCTGCTGCGCCTCGCGACACGAGGCCGCCCGGGGCGCACGATCCACGCAACGGACGACAGCGAACTGAAGATGGGCGAGTACTTCGACCGCGTAGCCGATGCCTTCGGACTTGCGCGCGCGCCGCGCGTGAGCCGCGCGCAGGCCGAGCGCGAACTCGAACCTGTCTTGCTGTCGTTCATGCGCGAGTCGCGCCGGCTCGACAATACGCGGCTCAAGCGCGAACTGGGCGTGCGTTTGCGTTATCCGGATGTGGATGCGTTCTTGCGCACGCGGCCGCCGCACCCGTGACTGCGGGCGGGCGGCGCGGCGCAAAGCGTGCCGTTCACGTGATGGCCGGCAGCGCTTCGAGCAGGAGGAAGCACAATAGCGCCCCGATGAGCGCCCCGATGAGGTTCGGATGGTACTGATGCCGCATATGCATCGACGCGAGCAGGCCCCCGATCAGAACCGCCCCAAGCGCCATGAATGCCATCAACACGAATGAGATTTCGAATGACCCGTTGATGATCATGATGCCCCTCCTTGCAACTTGTAATCGTTCTTGAGACGAGTATAGGGCGGAAGCTCGGCAAGGACATGCTGCAGCGCGGCGAAAGCGATGCCTGTTTGCAAGCATCGGTGCGTCAACACACTGAGCAGCGTGCGCCCGCGCGGCTCAGTGGTGGTTTACCCCTTGTTGCGCAACGCGTCGAGCGCGACGGCGTCGAGCCATTGCCAGGCGCCCGGAGCCAGTCCGGCGGGCAGGGCAAAGCCGCCTAAGCGCTCGCGGTGCAGCGCCTCGACCCGGTTGCCGGCCGCCGCCACCATCCGTTTGACCTGGTGATATTTGCCTTCGAGCACGATCAGCTCCAGCTCGTGGTCGCCTCGTGCGTTTGCGGCGACGGCGGCGCTAGGCTCGCGTTCGCCGTGCAGCAGCACGCCTTTGCGCAGGGCGGTCAACTGGGCTTCGTCGAGCGGATGGCGGGTTGTCGCCACGTAGACCTTCGGCACCTTGCGCTTGGGCGACGTGAGGGCGTGGACGAACTGGCCATCGTCGGAAAGCAGCAGGAGGCCGGTCGTATCCTGATCGAGGCGGCCGACGCACTGTACGTTGCGCTCCGCCAACTGCGGCGGCAGCAGATGAAACACGCTCAGGTGATGCTGCGGATCGCGCGAGCACTCATAGCCCGCGGGCTTGTTGAGCGCAATGTACGCGCGCTCGTGAAACGGCCACGGCGTGCCGTCCACGCTGAAGACGAGGTCCGCCGTGTCGAACGTGGCGAGCGGGTTGGTGCACGGCTCGCCCGCGACGGCGACCCGCGCGTCGGCGATCAGCGCGCGGCACTGGCGGCGTGAGCCGAAACCCTGGGTGAAGAGAATGCTTTCGAGATTCATGACGGACGGCGAGCAGCGCAGAGCCGGGTATTTTATCCGTCGCGAACGCTCGCGTGCCCCCGCGCACGCCGTGCCGCCGTGCCGCGCACGGCTTGACCGCGCATTCCGGGCGGATGGCGTAACGTAACGCGTGGTATTGGCAGGCCCGGCCGGGTTGCACGGCCAGGATGCCTGCTTGATTGCCCCCAATTTTCTTCTCGCGCAGCGCCCGGCCTCGGTGTGCGCGCTGCGCCATACGGCTCACGTGGAGAACACCATGGCGAAGACGATAGCGGATCATCTGGCGAAAACACTCGAGGCAGTTGGCGTCGAGCGTATTTGGGGCGTGACGGGCGACAGCCTGAACGGCTTGTCGGCAAGCCTGCGCAAGCTCGGCACCATCCGCTGGATGCATACGCGGCACGAAGAAGTCGCCGCCTTCGCGGCGGGCGCCGAAGCCGCGGCAACCGGCCGGCTCGCGGTATGCGCGGGCAGTTGCGGGCCCGGCAACCTGCATCTCATCAACGGACTCTACGACTGCCATCGCAACCGTTCGCCGGTGCTCGCAATCGCGGCGCACATTCCGTCGACGGAAATCGGCCTCGGCTATTTCCAGGAGACGCACCCGACCGAACTGTTCCGCGAGTGCAGCCATTACGTGGAACTGGTGACGAACGCCTCGCAGTTCCCTCGCGTGCTCGACACCGCGCTGCGCACGGCGATCGACCAGAAGGGCGTCGCCGTGATCGTGCTGCCGGGCGACGTGGCGCTGCTGGAAGCGTCGGACGAGGAGCCGGCATGGGCCCAGGCGGCGCGTCCGGCGACCTTGCCTTCGTCGGCGGATATCGACCGGCTCGCCGAGTTGCTCAATCGCTCCGAAGCGGTGACGCTGCTGTGCGGAAGCGGCTGCAAGGGCTCGCATGACGAAGTGGTGGCCTTCGCGGACGCGCTCGGCGCGCCGACGGTGCATGCGCTGCGCGGCAAGCAGTACGTCGAATGGGATAACCCCTACGATGTGGGCATGACCGGGCTGATCGGCTTCAGCTCGGGCTACCACGCGATGATGTCGTGCGACACGCTCGTCATGCTCGGCACCGACTTCCCGTATCGCAACTTCTATCCGCAGCACGCGAACGTCGTGCAGATCGACCGCGACGCCGCCGCGCTCGGCAAGCGCGCGCCGCTCACGCTCGGACTCGTCGGCGACGTGCGCGAAACGTTGCGTGCGCTCACGCCGAAGCTCACGCGCAAGACCGACCGGCGTTTTATCGACCGCGCGCGCGAGCACTACGCGAACGCGCGCAAGGGGCTCGACGAACTCGCGCGCCCGGCAGCCGCGGGCAAGCCGCTTCATCCGCAGTACGTGGTGGCGCGGCTCGACGCGCTGGCCGAGGACGATGCGATCTTCGCGGTCGACGTTGGCACGCCAACGCTCTGGGCCGCACGCTATCTGACGATGAATGGCCGGCGTCGACTGCACGGCTCGTTCAACCACGGCTCGATGGCGAACGCCATGCCGCAGGCGCTCGGCGCGCAGGCTGCGCACGCCGGGCGCCAGGTGGTGTCGCTCTCCGGCGATGGCGGCCTGTCGATGCTGCTCGGTGACATTCTTACAGCGCGCCAGCTCGATTTGCCGATCAAGATCGTTGTCCTGAATAATGGCTCGCTCGGTTTTGTCGCGATGGAGATGAAGGCCGGAGGCTACGTGGAGACGGGCACCGATCTGGTGGAGACCAACTTCGCGGATATTGCGAAAGGCGCGGGCCTCTTCAGCGTGCGCGTGGAGACGTCCGAAGCACTCGACGAGGGGTTGCGCGCGGCGTTCGCTCACGCAGGTCCGGCGCTCGTCGACGTGGTGACGACGAAGCACGAACTGGCCATGCCGCCAAAGCTGCAGTGGGCGCACGCGAAGGGGTTCAGCCTCTACATGTTGCGCGCGGTGCTGAGCGGGCGAGGCGATGAGGTGGTGGAACTGGCGCAGACGAATCTGCGCTGAGACTCGTGCGGCAGACCTGCGTCAGTCAGTGATCGAGACGCAGGTGCTGTCCTCCGGGTTGGTGATAAATTCATCGACCCGGCCAGCGCGTACGTCGAGCAGCAACCTTTCCAGCGCTTCGATCCTCGCGGATCTGTCGTTGCCCGATTTGATCAGCGCCGCTGCGGTTCGGCCGGAAACCGATTCGTGAGCCTCGATGAGGATGCGGATGGCGTCCTCGCGTGTCATGAAAATGCGGTCCATCGTGCGCTCCCGGTTCGCTATCTCAATATCTTCGATAACGATAGCAGCGAGGTGCGGCAAGACACGCGACATCTGCAGGATGCTTGATCTTTGTCCAAAGCAGGGTGTGTCGCTTTCGAGCGGGCAACAAAAAACCCGCGAAGCCATGAGCTTTCGCGGGTTTCAGGATTCCGGCGGTACTTGCTGAAGTCTGCCGGAAGGCATTCTGGTGCCTCGGGCCGGAATCGAACCGGCACTCCTTTCGGAACCGGATTTTGAGTCCGGCGCGTCTACCAATTTCACCACCGAGGCGTGTGCTTGCGTGCTTCTTGTACCGGAGCGCAAATATGCAAGCGCTCGAAGTAGCCGTAGATTATGACGCAAATTGCCCACTCAGGCAACCACACGGCCGCAGCAAGCCGTCAGATCGTTCGCGAGAACCGCTCGGGCCGTTGTGCGCCAAGGTAGCGGTCGAACACCATCGCAATATTGCGCACCAGCATGCGCCCCGCCGGCAGCACCTCGAGCCGGTCGGCGCTGCGCGCGACGAGCCCGTCGCGTTCGAATTCGCGCAGCCGATCGAGTTCGGTCGCAAAGGTCGCCGGAAAACGCACGCCGTAAGCGGCCTCGAACTCGTCGTAACGCAGTTCGAGATTGCACATGAGTTCCGTAATGATGTCGCGGCGCAGACGGTCGTCGGCAGTCAGGCGCACGCCTTTCGCGGTCGCGAGCCTGCCCGCGTCAATGGCCGCGCCGTAGCCGATCAGGTCCTTCGCGTTCTGCGCGTAGACGTCGCCGACCTTGCCGATCGCCGAAGCGCCAAAGCCGATCAGGTCGCAGTCGGCGCGCGTGCTGTAACCCTGGAAATTGCGATGCAGCGTGCGTTGCGCCTGCGCGCGCGCGAGTTCGTCGGTGGGCAGCGCGAAATGATCCATGCCGATGTACACGTAGCCCGCCTCTGTGAGCTGTTCGACCACGAGCCTTAACAGCGCCATGCGCTCCGCGGGCGTGGGCATGGCGGCTTCGTCCATCTGACGCTGCATCTTGAACAAATGCGGCATGTGCGCGTAGCCGAACACCGAGATGCGATCGGGCGCGAGCAGCAGCATCGTTTCGAGCGTGCGGCGGAAGGTTTGCACGTTCTGGTGCGGCAGACCGTAGATCAGATCGACGCTGACCGACTCGAAGCCGTTCGCGCGCGCGGCGTTCATGACGTCGACGGTCAGCTCGAGTGGCTGAATGCGGTTGACCGCCTTCTGCACGACCGGATCGAAGTCCTGAACGCCCAGGCTCAGCCGGTTAAAGCCGAGCGAGCGCAGATGCGCGATGGTCTGCGCCGTGGCTTCGCGCGGGTCGAT
Organism: Paraburkholderia acidiphila; assembly: GCF_009789655.1. Lineage (GTDB taxonomy): Bacteria > Pseudomonadota > Gammaproteobacteria > Burkholderiales > Burkholderiaceae > Paraburkholderia > Paraburkholderia acidiphila. Next base: position 2,411,836 of record NZ_CP046909.1, on the reverse strand, counting down.
TTCGATCGAGTATTCGCCGGCGTCGTCGGGCTGCAGCGCGAAGTGTTCACGCGTGGCGCCCATGAGCTCGCTCATTTCGTCCAGCGAGAGGAAGGTGGGCGTGCCGCCGCCCCAATGCAGCTGAGAAACGGGCCGCTTCGTGTCGAATAGGGCCGCCTGCAGTTCCACTTCGCGGATCATCTGCGCGAGGTACGGCTTCGCGCGGCTGCGGTTCTTCGTGATGACCTTGTTGCAGCCGCAATAGAAGCAGACGGTGTCGCAGAACGGAACATGGAAGTACAGCGAGAGATCGGTATCGCTTGCGCCCGGATCGGCAGCCGCGCGGCGGTAGTCGGCGGTATCGAAGTCGTCGCGGAACTGCAGGGCGGTGGGGTAGGACGTGTAGCGCGGGCCGTTGGCGCCGTATTTGGCAAGCAGGTCGGGGCGAAAGAGCAGGTCTGCGTCGCACATGCAAGGCTCACTGGGAAGGGCGGCGCACGGCTGGGCAGCGTCCGGCGCCGCGGAACGCCGCGCACAGGTGGCCTGTCCCTTGTCCTACAGCGCCAGATGGACAAAGTGTACGAGCGGGTAGGAGAAAGCGATTGTGTAAAAAGGTCGCATGCGGGCGATGGCACAATGCGTCTGCTCCGTCGGAGCGCAGGGTGTCGCGATCCCAATTGCCGCGGACACAATTTGTCAGAGTTCCAGGAAGCCGAAGTGAGTACCGTTTTTCCCGCCGATGTCTCAGCACATGCATGTCGTCCAGGTTGCGGCGCGTGCTGCATTGCGCCGTCCATTACGAGCCCGATTCCGGGCATGCCCGAAGGCAAGCCGGCCGGCGTGCGCTGCGTTCAACTCGGCGAGGACCTGCGCTGCATGATCTTCGGCTCGCCGTTGCGCCCGGCGTGCTGCTCGGGGCTGCAGCCGCAGCCCGAGATGTGTGGGGCGTCGCGCGAGGAGGCCATCGTCTGGCTCACACGTCTCGAGGCGCAAACCCAGCCGCAATCGCAGGCGCCGGCCACGCGCTGAACCAGGCGCAAACTGCGTCGGGCCGCCGTTATGCGCCAGAATGACGGCGCGTCAAACCCGGCTAAACAAGGAGATTTCGCATGGCCCACACCGCAACGCGCGTTTCCCGGCGCGCCTTCCTGTTCACAGCCTGCGCTGCGGCGGGGGCGGCGATGTCGCTCGGCGCGTGTGCGACGGGGATTTTCCCGTTCATTCCCGATCACTACACGTTTTCGCAGCAGCAGGTGCAGGACGCGGTGCAGCGCAAGTTTCCTTATCACCGCTCGATGCAGCAGATTTTCGATGTCTCGCTCACGAACCCTGTCGTGACGCTGCAGCCCGATCGCAACCGCGTGGCCGTGCGGCTCGACGCCCACCTAGAAAGCCCGCTGATGCAGCAGCCCGTGAGCGGCGCGTTCACCGTGTCGAGCGAACTTGCCTACGACAGCGCGAGCCGCGCCGTGGTGCTGCGCTCGCCTTCGGTCGATGGCGTCGACATGACAGGCAACGCCGCCGCCTACGCGCCACAGGTGAGCGCCGTCGCCGCGCTTGTCGCCACCCAGTTGCTCAACAACTATCCGGTCTACACGTTCAAGCCCGAGCAGCTTCAATTTGCCGGAGTCAACTACGAACCCGGTACAATCACCATCCTTACAAACGGCATACGCGTGCAGATCGTCGAGAAGTAAGCAGACGAAACGCCAGCGCACGCGGCCGTCGTCGGTCGCGTGGCGCGGCGTGCGCCGTCCCGACGCTCAAAAAGAGGGAAAAAAGGGATGGACTGGATTTTGACCTGCAAGGCCCTGATTCTCGGCATCGTCGAGGGGCTGACGGAATTTCTGCCCGTTTCGAGCACCGGGCATCTGATCGTCGTTGGCAGCTTGCTCAACTTCGAAGGCGAGTACGCGAAGACCTTCTACGTGGTGATCCAGTTCGGCGCGATCCTCGCCGTGTGCTGGGAGTTCCGGCGCAAGATCGGCGAGGTCGTGGTGGGGTTGCCCTCGCGGCCCGATGCGCGGCGCTTCGCGCTCAACGTGATCGTCGCCACGATTCCGGCAGTCGTGCTCGGTCTGATGTTCGAGAAGGCGATCAAGTCGGTTCTCTTCGCGCCGGTGCCGGTCGCGTTCGCGCTGGTTGGCGGCGGCCTCATCATCCTGTGGGTCGAAAATCGCCTGCGCGGGCCAAAGGGGCTGCCGGTCGCTGCGCAACGCAGCGCACGCGTGAACTCGATTGACGAGATCACGCCGCTCGACGCGTTCAAGGTGGGTTGCGCGCAGTGCTGCGCGCTGATTCCAGGCATGTCGCGCTCGGGGTCGACCATCATCGGCGCGATGCTGTTCGGCCTCGAGCGGCGCGTCGCGACCGAGTTCTCGTTCTTCCTTGCGATTCCCGTGATCTTTGGCGCGACCGTGTACGAGCTGTACAAGAGCTGGCACGAGCTTTCCGTGGACTGGCTCGGGCTCTTCGGCATCGGCTTCGTCGCCGCGTTCGTGAGTGCGTTTGCCTGTGTGCGCTGGCTGTTGCGCTACGTCGCGTCGCACGACTTCACCGCCTTCGCCTGGTACCGCATCGCTTTCGGTCTTGTGATCCTGCTGTTCGGCTATGGCGGCGGCCTCGGCTGGGACGACTAAAAACACAACGGGCGCCGCGTGACTTCACGGCGCCCGTTTGACTGCAGGATTCCCGGTTTCAGTCCGCGCGGCGGCGGAACACGAGATCCCACACGCCGTGACCGAGCCGCAGGCCGCGGCGCTCGAATTTCGTCACCGGGCGGTAGTCGGGGCGCGGCGCGTAGTCGGCGGCCGTGTTCTCGAGCGCAGGCTCCGCGCTGAGCACTTCAAGCATCTGCTCGGCGTAGTTCTGCCAGTCGGTTGCGCAATGCAGGTACGCGCCCGGCTTCAAGCGCGAAACGAGTTGCGCGACGAACTTCGGCTGAATCAGGCGGCGCTTGTGGTGGCGTGCCTTGTGCCACGGATCGGGGAAAAAGATGTGCACGCCGTCGAGGCTCGCGGGCGCGATCATGTGCTCGAGCACTTCAACCGCGTCGTGCTGGATGATGCGGATGTTCTCCAGGTTCTGCTCGCCGATCAGCTTGAGCAGCGCGCCCACGCCGGGTTCATGGACCTCGACGCCGAGGAAGTCGTCCTCGCGGCGCAATGCGGCGATTTCCGCCGTGCTCGCGCCCATCCCGAAACCGATCTCCAGAATGCGCGGTGCGTGCCGCTCAAACACGGCGTCCCAGTCGGCGGCTGCCGGCGCGTAGGGCACGACGAAGCGCGGGCCGAGTTCATCCATCGCGCGGCGCTGGCCGGTCGATACGCGGCCGGCGCGGGTCACGAAGCTGCGAATGCGGCGGTGGTGCAGCGCGTCGCTGGCGGGCGCCCCGGATTGCGCATTCGTGTCGGAGGCGGCGTCGTCTGACGGCGTGCTTTCGGGACGGGCGTCGTCGTTGGGATCGTGATTCATCTTCGCGGGTGGGTGTGAGAGCGGCGGATTTCGCGGCTGTCGATAATCGGGGCAGGCTGTGCCTTCGGCTCGGTGCGGGCCTCGGTGCAGGCCCTTGTTGCGAGCCATTTCGCAGGCCATCCGGGGCAGCATATTGCCGGGCGCGAGGCGGCCCGGCGTGGCCTGATGCCTTGTGATGCCTTGTGGGCCGCTTTGGCGTTCGCCGGCGTCGGCGGCGGCCTTCGGCCCGGCGAGGCGGGCGCGGCACACTCGAAGCGCAGCGGCTCCAAAGCCGTCGCGCATTATATCAGCGCACTCGCACGGGTCTGGCGGCTGGCTGCAGCGGGGCGCCGTCTGCTCGCTGCGGCGCCTCAATCGGCCGAAACGACGACCCGCATGCGCGTGGGTTCGTTCAGCTCGAACGCGTTCATACGCCCGGCGCGCACGTCGAGCAGGAGGCGCGTGAGGTCGGCGGCCGCGGCGCGCAGGCGCTCGGCTTCGGCAGATGGGTGTTCGTCGGCGTCGGCGAGAAGGGATTTGCGCGAGCGCACGATCAGGGCGATCGCGCTCGGCCGGGACATGAAAAATTGATCCATCGGAGGACTGGTGCGCCAGAAGGCGCGCAGCGAGTCGTTATGCGGCAGTCGAGCGAAATGCGTGTCGGCGGACCTGCTCGTGGCGCGTGCGCGAGGACCCGAGGAGCGCCAGAGTGCAATGTGCAACGGAGGAATTCAGGTCGTGCCCGGCAGGTGCCGGTCGGGCGGGCAAGGCGTCCCGGGAGGGGCGCAGTTCGAAAGTCCAGGCCTCGAAGAGAGGTCGGCCAGCCGACGTGGAGCGGGCGATGGGAATCGAACCCACGTCATCAGCTTGGGAAGCTGAGGTAATGGCCATTATACGACGCCCGCAGAGCGCGCCATTTTACGCGGTTTTGGCGGTATTGCGCAATGACGCGGTCAAACGACGCGGCGCGCGGGGCGCGCCGCCGGGTGCACTAAGCGTGCGCAGGCAGATGCTCAGATGCCAAACAGCGTGAGCGAAACAGCCGCGCGCGTGACTACCATCAGCAGCACCTGCACGATCACGAAGAGCAGAATCGGCGAGAGATCGAGGCCGCCCAGGTTCGGCAGGATACGGCGCAGCGGGTTGAGGAACGGCGCCGTCAGCTGAAACAGCACGGGCATCGCCGCCGAGCGCGGATTGAGCCACGAGAGCAGCGCCATCAGGATCGTCAGCCAGATCAGCAGGTTGAGCGCCCATTTCACGAGCGTGAGCACGGCAACGATGAGCAGCGTCGGCAGAAGAGCCAGGGGGTCCACGCCCGCGATCCATACCATCAGCAGCACGTAGGCAATGGACGCGATCAGCGCGGCGACCACGCTTGCCCAGTCGATGCCGCGCACGCCGGGAATCACGTGCCGAAGCGGCAGCACCAGCCAGTTGGTGACCTGCTGGATCGCGTGGGTCACGGGGTTGTACGGCGGCACTCGCACGTACTGGAGCCAGGCGCGCAGCAGCAAGGCGGCGCCGAACAGCGTGAAGACCGTATTGAGCAGAAAGCGGGCGATATCGCCGAACATCGGTGTTGTTTCCTTCTTGTGTTGGGTGGCAGCGCGCCTGGCGTGTGGCGGCCGATGAAAGGTCTGGTCGAAGTCCGCTCGCTTTAACAGGTCGAGCGGGGCACGTCAGACGGACACCTTGACCTCGCTGATCAGAATGCTGCCATTTCCGCCGTCGGTATAGTTGGGAATGTCGTCGAGGAGTGTGTCGGCATTCGGTTGAAACGCTGCGTAGAACGCGTCCATCGTCTCGAACAGAAAGTGTCCGGCAGCGACGTACGGCGGCGGCGTGCCCGGCGGCCCCGCATTGATGCCGATGTCGACCGACCAGCCGTTGAGCGAATCGCCAAAGAGCTTTGCCGCGAGCGGCATGTGGTGCGTGCAGTAGTACTCGGTGTCGAAACGCCCGTTCTCGCGATACGGATAGAGGATGCTGACCTTGATCATTGTGCGTTCTCGTCGGTGAGTCCGGTGGGCGCGCACTACGTGCCATCGCGATGCGCGCGCCGTCGCCACATTACCACGGCTTACGCCTCGCCAGGATGCGCGCGCGATGCCGCCGCGCCGGCTTCGCGCGCTGCTGCGGCAGCGGCTTCTGGCGTGCGCGCCGTGCGGATTGGCTGCACTCGCAGCAGGCTTTTCTGCGAACGGCTACAGTGTTTCCGACAGACCGCGTCAGACAGCGAACTTACGACCCGAGTGTTGCGCCGCAGCCGCGCGGCGCGAGAAATGTTCGCTTTCGTACCGAGCACGCGCTGACGGTGCGACTACAAATGACACTGACGGGCGCGACGTCGCCCGGCGTGCGCGGCACGATTTCTGCTGTTGGGCGCGGCGTACCCGTGTACGCACCCAAACCCAGCACGGGGAAGCCGCAACGAACAGTGCGCTGCGCATATACGGCGCTCGTGACGCTATCTCGCAACACGGCCATTTTTGTCGCGAAATCTGAGCACAATACTTTTCATCGTTTCGGTTTCGTTGTTGCAGTCGCGCAATTGGGTTTGTTCCTGTCGGTAGTCCGATTCGGGGAGTTCACCATGAGCATCTTCGCTTACCGAAAGCATCTGCGGTTTCTCACGCCCTTTCAGCGTCGCCGCTGGTGGGATCAGAAGAAGCGCCTGACGCCGCGCGTTCGCATCAGCGGCGCCTATGTGCCACCGAGCGTCACGCGCGAGTTCACTTACGTGAAGGTCGGATAGCGGAGAGTGTGTTCCAGGGCGGCGCGGTCTGTGCGCCGCCGGCTAGTCGGATGAGATGCCCGGTTTTAGGACCGGGCATCGTCGTTTACAGACTCGCCGCGCGCCGGCGGCTGCAGTTCGAACGTAAGCCCGTCAACCAATTTGTAATCAAACATTACCGGGAGACTTGCCTCCCGATACCTTCGTGCAAGTAACAATGACAGCGCCCTCGTTTTTGTAACGAATGGCGTCGTTGCCGGGCGCCTGTGCGGCGATCTTTCGCGGCAGCCGCGCCCACTGGGCTTGACGCGCTATTAAGCGGCCCCCAAATTGCATTGCAATTCGAAACAAATGGCTACCAATGACGGCCGCCATTTTCGATACATTGAATGCGTGGGCTGTGCCCGTTATATGCGCGTCGCCGCTGGCGGCCGCCAGGAGAAGAGAAGTGAAAAAGACCGTATCGTTCATCGTTGCCGCCGCGCTGGGTGTGGGGTTCGTCAGCGCGGCCCAGGCGCACGTCTCGGTGGGTATCGGCATTGGCATTCCGGTGGCCCCGGCTTATCCCGTCTATGCTGCGCCGGTCTACGCGCCGCCGCCTCCGCCCGTGGTCTACGCGCCGCCGCCGGTGGTGTACGCGCCGCCGCCTGCCGTCGTGGTTGGCGGTTATTACGGCCGTCCGTACTGGCATCACGGCTACTACCGCGGCTATTACGGCCACGGGTACTACGGTCACGGCTACTACCGTCGTTGAGCGTGACGGGCGGCCCGCGCCGCCCTGCCGCAAGTTTCACGAACAGCGCAACGCTGGCTCACGCCGCGTTGCGCTGTTTGTTTTTGGTTTTCGCTTTCACCGCCTGCGCAGCGAGCGTGACGCGGATTACGCCGCGCCCGCGCCCTGCAGGATCAGGTCGCGATAGCCGTGCACGATCACGCTGTACGAGAAGTACGCGAACAGCAGCGCCGAAAGGACGTGGCAGGCGCGCAGCAGGCCAGTTCCGGCGCGTTTGCGGCCGTGACTCGCCAGTCCGCAAAGAAACAAGGTCCAGCCGAGGCCGCCCGCAAAAAAGCCCAGTAGAAAGAGCGACGCCGCGCCGGCGCTCGTCGCCCCCGACTTTGCGATGAGCGCACCGCCGACCGCGGCAAACCAGAGAATCGCACTCGGCGACGAGAGCGCGAGCAGCACGCCGCGCCCGAAGCTGCGCCACGGGTTGGGCAGCGGCGCGGCGATATCGGCTTCGCCTTCCACGGGCGGCGCCGATGCCGGATTGAGCGCTTCGCGTGCCATCTTCCAGGTGAGCATGAGCAGCAGGGCGGACCCGCCTATCCACACGACCCAGCGCACGGCAGAAAACTGCAGCAGCGCGGCCATGCCCGCGAGCGCGAGCGCGGCATAGATGAGGTCGCCCAAGCACGAGCCGAGTCCCAGCCAGAAGCCCGAACGGAAGCCGTGCGTGAGCGTGAGCGAGATGATGGCGACGTTGACGAGACCGATGTCGAGGCAAAGCGAAAGCGACAGAAAAAAGCCGTCGGAAAGCAGGGAAACGTGAGACATGAAAACGATTTCTTGTTGGTATGGACTACGTGCCGTGCACGCGCGCATCGCAGCCGAGCGCGCGTCGCGGTTCAAACGTGCTTCAAACGCCGATGCACAGATACTTCAGTTCGACATATTCGTCGATGCCGTACTTCGATCCCTCGCGCCCGAGGCCCGACTGCTTCACGCCGCCAAACGGCGCGACCTCGTTCGAAATGAGCCCGGTGTTGATCCCGACCATACCGTACTCGAGCGCTTCCGCCACGCGCCAGACCCGGCCGATGTCGCGGCTATAGAAGTAGGAGGCGAGGCCGAATTCGGTGTCGTTGGCGAGGCCGACGACTTCGGCTTCATCGCTGAAGCGCAACACCGCCGCGACCGGGCCGAAGGTTTCCTCGCGCGCGATCAGCATGTCGCGCGTGACGTCGGCGAGCACGGTGGGTTCCACGTAGCGCCCCGAGCTGACCTTGCCGCCCGCCACGAGCCTCGCGCCCTGGGCGGTTGCATCGTTGATGTGCTGCGCGACCTTGGCGACGGCCGCGTCGTCGATCAGCGGCCCCTGGTTCACGCCATCCTCGAAACCGTTGCCCACCTTGATCTTGCGTGAGGCGGCGGCGAGCCTTTCGACGAAAGCGTCGTACACCTTGTCGTGCACATAGAAGCGGTTCGTGCAGACGCAGGTTTGACCCGCGTTCCGATACTTCGAGATCATCGCGCCTTCCACGGCTGCGTCGAGATCGGCATCGTCGAACACGATAAAGGGAGCGTGGCCGCCCAGTTCGAGGGCGATTTTCTTGACCGTCGGCGCGCACTGCTCCATGAGGATGCGGCCCACCGGCGTCGATCCGGTGAACGAGAGATGGCGCACGATATCGCTTTCGCACAGCGCTTTGCCGATCTCGATGGAGTTCGCCGAGTCGGCGGTGACCACGTTGAACACGCCCTTGGGCACGCCGGCGCGTTGCGCGAGTTCGGCGAGCGCGAGCGCGGAAAGCGGCGTTTGCTCGGCGGGCTTCACGACGATCGTGCAACCCGCGGCGATGGCTGGCGCGACCTTGCGCGTGATCATTGCGATCGGGAAATTCCACGGCGTGATCGAGGCGCACACGCCGATAGGCTGCTTGAGCACGACGAGCTTGCGGTCGTTGGCGGGGCTCGCGAGCACATCGCCGTTGACGCGCTTGGCCTCTTCGGCAAACCACTCCAGGAACGACGCGCCGTAGATCACTTCGCCGCGCGCTTCGGCGAGCGGCTTGCCTTGTTCGGCGGTCATGATCGCGGCGAGGTCGTCGGCGTGCTCGATCACGAGGTCGAACCAGCGCCGCAGCACGGCCGCGCGCTCCTTGCCCGTCTTCGCGCGCCATGCCGGCAGTGCGGCATTCGCGGCCGCGATGGCGCGATGCGCCTCGTCGGCGCCGAAGTCGGGCAAGCTCGCGATTTCGGTGTTGTCGGCGGGGTCGAGCACGGCGAACGTGGCCGCGCCGCCACTCCATTCGCCGTCGATATACGCGCGGGTCTTGAAGAGGGCGGGATCGTTCAGTTGCGTCAGGCGCTCCGATGCGGGCAAGCTCATCTTCGAGTCTCCTCAGGTTCACTGGCGCCGCGACTCATGCCATGCACGAGACGTGACGCGATAAGTGCGGCGTCGCGATAAGGCGTCGCGGATCAATCGGCCGGCGTGCCGCCCAAGGCCCCACGCCGGGCCACTAACGCCTGGTAACGCCGGGTCGTGAGGCGCGGCGCGCTAACCGCGGCCAAGGCCGAGCTCGTCGTAGAGACGGTCGACGCGCGTTTTCACGGCCGCGTCCATCTCGATCGCGCGGCCCCATTCCCGATCCGTTTCGCCGGGCCACTTGTTGGTGGCGTCGAGCCCCATCTTCGAGCCGAGGCCGGCCACCGGCGAAGCGAAGTCGAGATAGTCGATCGGCGTGTTCTCGACGAGCACGGTGTCGCGCGCCGGATCGATACGCGTGGTGATCGCCCAGATCACTTCCTTCCAGTCGCGGATGTCCACATCATCGTCGACCACGACGATGAACTTTGTATACATGAACTGCCGCAGGAAGCTCCATACCCCGAACATCACGCGTTTTGCGTGCCCGGGGTAGCTCTTCTTGATCTGCACGATCGCCATGCGGTAGCTGCATCCCTCGGGCGGCAGATAGAAGTCCGTGATCTCGGGAAACTGCTTTTGCAGGAGCGGCACGAACACTTCGTTGAGCGCCACGCCGAGCACCGCGGGCTCGTCGGGCGGCTTGCCCGTGTACGTGGAATGGTAGATCGCATCGCGGCGCATTGTGATGCGCTCGACCGTGAAGACGGGGAACCACTCCTGTTCGTTGTAGTAGCCCGTGTGGTCGCCGTAGGGGCCTTCCAGCGCGTGCTCGTATGCGGCGCTCGCGCCCTTGGCGGGGCGCGGCGGCGCACCGGCGGCTGCGGGGCCGGGCTCGCCCGTCTGCGGGTAGATGAAGCCCTCGAGCACGATCTCGGCGCGCGCGGGCACCTGGAGCGTGTCGACGCCGGGCGTCAGGCACTTCGCAAGCTCGGTGCGGGCGCCACGCAACAGGCCCGCGAACTGGTATTCGGAGAGCGTGTCGGGCACCGGCGTGACGGCGCCGAGGATCGTTGCGGGGTCGGCACCGAGCACGACTGCCACCGGATACGGCTTGCCGGGGTTTTTCAGCGCGAACTCGCGGAAGTCGAGCGCGCCGCCGCGGTGCGCGAGCCAGCGCATGATGAGTTTGTTGCGGCCAATGAGCTGCTGACGGTAGATGCCGAGATTCTGGCGCGTCTTGTTGGGGCCGCGCGTGACGGTCAGGCCCCACGTGACGAGCGGGCCGGCGTCGCCGGGCCAGCAGGTCTGGATCGGCAGTTTCGCGAGATCGACGTCGTTGCCTTCCCAGACGATCTCCTGGCACGGCGGCGCGCTCACGGTTTTCGGCGCCATGTCCCAGACGGCCTTGGCGAGCGTGAGGAGCTTGCCCGCGTCCTTCAGTCCGCGCGGTGGCTCGGGCTCCTTGAGCGCCGAGAGCAGCCGTCCCACGTCGCGCAGCGACTCCAGCGCGGCGCCGTCGCCGCCGCTTTCCGGCGCGTCGATGCCCATGCCGAGCGCGACGCGCCGGGGCGTGCCGAACAGATTGCCGAGCACCGGGAACGTGTGCGTCGAACGGTTCTCAAAGAGGAGGGCTGGGCCGCCGGCGCGCAGGACGCGGTCGCACAGCTCGGTCATTTCCAGCACCGGAGAGACAGCTTGCGGAACGCGGCGCAATTCGCCGAGCGTCTCCAGGCGACCAACGAAGTCGCGCAGGTCTTTGTATTTCATTGGGGCCAGTCTTGGACAACTCAGTGGGCAACGCGCTGGGCAACCCGACGGGCCGGTTCGCGCAGCCAGTACGGGGGCCGGATTGGGCAACTGCGCGGCGGTCGCAGGACTGCTGCGGTTCAGACCGGTGCTTGAGGCCGGCCGAAACGCGGCGTAACGATTGTCGATTTTACCTGTGTTGGCTGACGCACGCTGATAGCCAATCCGCATAACAAGCCGCAGACCCCCTCGGCGCGCGGTTTTCGACCGATTGAACAGTGTTCATCATTACAATTAGTTATAGATTTGACAATCTATAGTATTGACGATCTATAACAGACTGCTAGAATCCGTCCACATTGGTTGCAGGGTTTGAAATTTTAACCACCTTCCCGGCCCTTCAGACGCAACGCGTCGCCGTTTTGCCGAACCCCTGCACGGCTTGCACACGGTCTAGATTGGTTGTTCTTGTCAGCGCCCCTTTGCGCTGGCTTTTCGCGTGAGAACTCCCGGCGCGCGCACATTGCGTGCCTGGTTGTCCAGGAGGAGTTCCACCCACGGCGACTTGCCGTTTTCCCGACACCGCTGCCGCACCAGCCAGGGCGCGCGGTGTCTTGATCCTGTGATTGGCTGTCTGCCTCGTGCCGACTCCTTTGCCGGATCATGCAACATGGGGAGATCTGTAGATGAATACCTGGTTATCGTGGTGGCGCGCCGACGAGCGTGTAGCGCTTGGCCTGCGTGCGCTGCTGCGTCGTGGCACGCGTCTTAGCCATCACCTGTTCAGCATTGTTGGCGGCTGTGCCGTTCTGTTCGCGCTTGCCGTCTGGCTGCTGCCCACGTGGCGCGGCACGATGGCCGCACGCGTCATGCCCTTCGTCTCGGCGGCGGTGCAAGCCGGCCCGGCACGCCTGCTGCAAGGCAACCCGTTGCCCTCGTTCGCGCCCCCCGGTGTCGCGACCAGCGACGACAACGCCAACGGCGCGATGCTGCCCACGGCGCTCGCGCCCGATGCCGGTGCCACTGGCCCTGCCGGCTCGACAGGCATTTCGCCTGCGGGCTCCAACGGCACGGTCGCGAAGGTCGCGACCTCGGTGTCGAACGGCGGCATCGCCACACTCGACGCCGTGACGCTCAACGGCCTCGATCCGCGTGCGCTGCCGAGCAACGTCGGCTCGCTCGCGCGCATGATTCCGCCCCAGCGCATCACGCCCGACGCACGCGACGACCGTGTGCTCGTCTCGGCGCGCGAACAGGCGCTCGTCGCAACCTATCTGGCGCGCCGCTATCGCGTGGCGCAGGAGCCGGTTGGCGAACTCGTGAAGGCGGCATTCGACACCGGCCGTGAAGTGGGGCTCGATCCGCTGCTGCTGCTCGCCGTGATGGCAATCGAGTCGGGCTTCAACCCGTACGCTGAAAGCGGTGTCGGCGCGCAGGGCCTCATGCAGGTCATGTCGAAGGTGCACTCGGACAAGTTCCGGTACTTCGGCGGCCAGAGCGCGGCGCTCGATCCGCTCGCGAACATCAAGGTCGGCGCGCTGGTGCTCAAGGATTGCATCGCGCGCGGCGGTTCGCTGCCGGGCGGCCTGCGCCTCTACGTCGGTTCGAGCACGCCCGACGACGGCGGTTACGGCGCCAAGGTGATGGCCGAGCGCGGACGTCTGCGCGACGTCGCACATGGCCGCAACGTGCCGATCAACGCGCCGCAGGCGCCCGTCACCAACACGGCCAGCACGCCTGCGCCGCAGAAGGTGGCGAGTATCACCGGCGACAAGCGCGTGCACGTGACGCTCGACAGCGCCCACGCGATGGTCGAGAAGACGTCTTCGGAAAAGAGCGGTTCCGATCAGGACGACGCCAGCACGAGCACGACGGCCCAGAAGCATGGTTCGTCGGAACTGGGCGCTTGAGTCTCTAGCTGAAAGACCGGACGAAAAGAAAAAGGCACCCTCGGGTGCCTTTTTCTTTTTCCGTTTCCGGACCCGCGTGGATCAGCGGCCGAAGAACGTATGCAACCGGCCGACCGCTTCTTCCAGACGCTCATAGGCCGTGGCATACGAGAGCCGTACGTACTGGCGCGGCGCGGCGACGCCAAAGTCCATGCCGGGCACCATCACCGTGCCCGCGTCGTGCAGCATCGCGCGGGTGAGCGCGTCGCTGTCGCCGGCGGCGGGGTGCGTGACGTTCGAGCAGTCGGCGTAGACGTAGAACGCGCCGTCGGGCATCACGGGCACCGTGAAGCCGAGCGACTCGAGCGCCGGTGCGATGAAGTCGCGGCGGCGCTTGAACTCGAGCCGGCGCGCTTCGTAGATCTTGAGCGTGTCCGGCTCGAAGCACGCGAGCGCGGCATGCTGCGCAAGCGCCGACGCGCAGATGAACAGGTTCTGCGCGAGCTTCTCGAATGCACCCACCAGCGAGGGAGGCACCACGAGCCAGCCCAGACGCCAGCCAGTCATGTTGAAGTACTTCGAGAAGCTGTTGACGGTCACCACGTCGTCGCCGAACGAAAGCGCGGAGACGGGCGGTGCGTCGTACGAAAGCCCCTGATAGATCTCGTCGACGATCGTGAAGCCGCCGCGCGCGCGCACGGTTTGCACGATGCGCTTGAGTTCGTCGGGCTCGATCGACGTGCCGGTGGGGTTCGACGGCGAGGCGAGCAGCACGCCGCGCGTGCGCGGCGACCACAGGCGCTCGACATCGGCGGCGGTGAGCTGGAAGCGCGCCTCGGGGCCGCTCGGCACGAGCACGGGCTTGCCTTCCGCGGCGGCCACGAAGTGCCGGTTGCACGGATAGCAGGGGTCGGGCATCAGCACTTCGTCGTCGCGGTCGACGAGCGCCGTGCACGCGAGCAGCAGCGCCGCCGAGGCGCCCGCCGTCACGACGATGCGCGCGGGGTCGACCGTGAGGCCGTAGGCGTGCTGGTAGTGCGCGGCGATCGCCTCGCGCAGCGCGTGGATACCGAGCGCGCTTGTGTATTGGGTGACGCCGCGGCGCAATGCGGCGGCGGCGGCCTCGACTACGGGCTCGGGCGCCGTGAAGTCCGGCTCGCCGATACCCATGTGGATGATGTCGCGCCCGGCGCGCTCGAGCTTCGCGGCTTCCTTCGCCAGTTCCATGACGTAGAAAGGCTGGATCTCGTCGACGCGCGCGGCCAGCCGCAGCAGCGGTTCGGCAACGGTGTTCATGCGGGTAGTTCCAGTACTGGCAGATCACGCGGCGCGCGGGGCAGGGCGCTCAGGCGCGCACCGCTTGCCCCGGCGGCTCGCGTTCTTACGACTTGCGGGCGTTTTGCGCTTCGGTGGCGCGCAGTTGCGCCGCGAGCTTGTCGAGCACACCGTTCACGTACTTGTAGCCGTCCGAGCCGCCAAAGGTCTTCGTGAGCTCGACCGCCTCGTTGATCACGACGCGGTACGGAATGTCGACGTGATGCTTGAACTCGTAGGTCGCGACAAGCAGTACCGCGCGCTCGACGGGCGAAAGCTGCTCGATCGGACGGTCGAGGCACGGCGTGATGGAGGCGGACAGCTCGTCCGACTCGCGGATAACCCCGTGCAGGATCGCGTCCAGATGCTCGTGATCGGCCTTGTCGTAGCCCTGCGAACCGCGCAGCTGCGCGTCGATCTCGCCGGCGGGCACAGCCGACAGCAGCCACTGATACAACCCCTGCGTGGCCAGTTCGCGGGAGCGGCGGCGCGCGCTCTTCATTGCTGTTCCTCTTCGTCTTCCTCGTCTTCTTCGTCGTCGTCGCCACCGTCGAGCTGCTCCAGCGCCACCGTCAGGTTCGCCATTTCCACGGCGACACGCGCGGCGTCACGACCCTTTTCGGTCATGCGGGCCACGGCCTGCTCGTCGTTTTCGGTGGTGAGCACGGCGTTCGCGATAGGCACGTTGAAGTCGAGCGACACGCGCGAGATGCCCGAGCCGCTTTCGTTCGAGACGAGCTCGAAGTGGTACGTCTCGCCGCGCACGACCGCGCCGAGCGCGATCAGGGCGTCGAACTGGCCGCTTTCGGCGAGCTTTTGCAGCGCGAGCGGGATTTCGAGTGCGCCCGGCACGGTGACGAGCAGCACGTCTTCGCCCGTCACGCCGAGGCGCTCGAGCTCTTCGATGCAGGCGTCGGCAAGGCCGTTGCAGACGGGTTCGTTAAAGCGCGACTGGACGATGCCGATGCGCAGTCCGTCGCCGTCGAGGTTCGGTTGGTATTGTCCGATTTCCATGTGGTGTCCGTTAGTTCGGTTGAGCGTGGTGACGCGTGAAATGAGCGCGATGCGACTTCAGGCGCGCGACGAGGCAGGGTCAGCGGCTTCCGGCGGGCAGGGCGCTTCTGCATTGCCGCCGGGCATCGGCACGAAGCCGGTGACTTCGAGGCCGTAGCCCGACATGCTGCCGAGGCGGCGCGGCTTCGAGAGCACCTGCATGCGGCCCACGCCGAGTTCGCGAAGGATCTGCGCGCCGATGCCGTAGGTCTTGAAGTCCACGGGCCGGCGTGCGAGCGCCTCCGCGCGCTCTTTCTGGTCGAACGCCTTGAAGACGTCGATCAGGTGTTCCTTGGGTTCGCCGCAGTTGAGCATGACGATCACGCCCACGTCGCGCGAGGCGATCTCGCGCATCGCGGCGTCGAGCGTCCACGAGTGCGTGGACGAGCCCGTTTCGAGCAGGTCCAGCACCGAGAGCGGCTCGTGCACGCGCACGGGCGTATCGATGCCGGGCTTCGGCGTGCCGCGCACGAGCGCGATATGCGGCGTGCGCGTGGGGTGATCGACGTACATGACCGCGCGGAACGGGCCGTGCGCCGTTTGCATGGTGCGTTCGGCCACGCGCTCGACGATCGATTCGGTGCGGCTGCGATAGTGGATCAGGTCGGCAATGGTGCCGACTTTCAGGCCGTGTTCCTGCGCGAACTCCATGAGGTCGGGCAGGCGCGCCATGGTGCCGTCGTCCTTGATGACCTCGCAGATCACCGAGGCAGGCGTCAGGCCCGCGAGCGCGGTGAAGTCGCAGCCCGCTTCGGTGTGGCCCGCGCGCACGAGCACGCCGCCTGGCTGCGCCATGATCGGGAACACGTGGCCTGGCTGCACGATGTGCTCGGCGCGCGCGTCGTGCGCAACCGCTGCCTGGATCGTGCGGGCGCGGTCGGCGGCAGAAATGCCGGTCGTCACGCCTTCCGCGGCCTCGATGCTGACCGTGAACGCCGTGCCGTACTGCGTGCCGTTGCGGTAGGTCATGAGCGGCAGGTTGAGCAGCTTGCAGCGCTCCTGGGTGAGCGTGAGGCAGATGAGTCCGCGGCCGTACTTCGCCATGAAGTTGATGGCTTCAGGCGTGACGAACTCCGCAGCGATGACGAGGTCGCCCTCGTTTTCCCGGTCTTCTTCGTCGACGAGGATGACCATCTTGCCGGCTTTGAGCTCGGCGATGATCTCAGGGGTGGAGGCGAGCGTCATGTTGGGATTCTGGCTGCGATTCTGACTGGAAAGGCCACATTTTACGCCACGCGGGCGGGCGCGTCGCCCAGAACGCGGGACGGCGCAGCGCCTTTTGCTCCGGTGGGCCCGTGTTCTGGCGTGTCTGCGCGGTGGCGGGCGGCTGCTTGTGTTGGCCGAACGGCCGACTGGTGCGCGATGCGCATCTATTTCACACTAGTAACGGTTGACGTTATTAACGTGAGACGTTACTATCCATGACGATTACTTCCTTTGCCTGCCGCGACACCGCGGCGCTTTTTGCCGGGCGACGCGTCGCCCGCTTCGTTGCCATTGAAACGGTCGCGATGCGCAAGCTCCAGCAAGTCCATGCTGCCGCCACGCTCGCGTTCCTGAGGGCGCCGCCCGGAAACCGGCTAGAGCGCCTCTCTGCGGAGCTGGAAGGCTGGTACAGCATCCGCATCAATGGGCAGTGGCGAATCTGCTTTCATTTCGCGGGCGGCGAGGCATCGGACGTACGCATCGTGGACTATCACTGAGGAGCAAAACCATGGCACGTGAAGTACCGCTTGCCACACCGGGCGAGATTCTGAACGAAGAGTGGCTCAAGCCGATGGGCATCAGCCAGTACGCGCTCGCCAAGGCGATCGACGTGCCGCCGCGCCGTATCAACGAGATCGTGCTCGGCAAGCGCGCCATTACGGCGGACACGGCAGTACGCCTCGCGGTCTATTTCGGCACCGATTCGCGCAGCTGGATGGATTTGCAGGCTCACTACGACACCGAAATCGCAAGTGAGGCGCTGGCCGAGGTGCTCGCGCGCATCACGCCGCACGCGCGCGCCGTTCCCGCCTGAGCCGGCTTGCGGCGGGAGGCTGGGAGCGCATAGGCGTGCGGCGTCAGCGCAGGATCACGTCGTCGGCAAGCCCCTTCGTCAGTTCCAGCGCCTGGCGCTCGAACAGGCGCCGGTACAGGCCGTTTTCGCGGCGCACGAGTGCGTCGTGCGTGCCTTCCTCCGCTACGCGCCCGCGCTCGAGCACGAGCAGCCGGTCGAGCGCGCGCACGGTCGAAAGGCGGTGGGCGACGACCACGGTCGTGCGGCCCTCCATGAGCCGCTCCATGGCCTGCTGGATCAGCACTTCGCTTTCACTGTCGAGACTCGAAGTCGCTTCGTCGAAGATCAAGATCGGTGCGTTCGCGAGGAACGCGCGCGCGATCGCCACGCGCTGGCGCTCGCCGCCCGAGAGCTTCACGCCGCGTTCGCCCACGAGCGTGTCGTAGCCGTGCGGCAGCGCCATGATGAAGTCGTGCGCGCTCGCAAGCTTCGCTGCGCGCTCGATCTCGGCCTGTGTCGCGCCAGGCCGGGCGTAAGCGATGTTCTCGGCAAGCGAGCGGTGGAACAGCACCGGCTCCTGCTGCACGATGGCGATCTGCGAGCGCAGCGACGCCTGCTGCACGCGCGCGATGTCCTGACCGTCGATCGTGATGCGCCCTCCGGACACGTCGTAGAGGCGCTGTATCAGCTTGACGAGCGTGGTCTTGCCGGAGCCCGAATGACCGACCAGGCCCACGCGTTCGCCGGGCGCGATGCGTAGCGTGAGGTTCTCGTAGAGCGCCCTCGCATCAGCATTCGCGCCATAGCGGAACGTCATGTTCTCGAAGCGGATGTCACCCTGATCGATCACGATGGCCGGGGCATCGGGCTGGTCCTCGATGCCGAGCGGCGCCGCGTCGAGCGCGACGAGTTCTTCCATGTCGTTCACGGAGCGCTGCAGGTTGCGCACGTGCATGCCCACATCGCGTAAATAACCTTTGAGCAGGAAGAACAGCGTGAGCGCGAACGTAATGTCGCCCACGCTTGCGAGACCGCGTGCCCAAAGCAGCAGCGCCGCACCGAGGATGGCCGCCTGCATGCCGACGAGCAGCGCGCCCTGCACGCCGCCATTGAGCGTGCCGCGCTGCCACGTACGCCGCGTGCGGCTGCTCCACTTCGATACGACGCGCGCGAGCCGCGCTTCCTCGCGCGTTTCCGCGCCGAAGGCCTTGACGACTGCGTTGCACGAAATGGCGTCGGCGAGTGCACCGCCCATTTTCGTGTCCCACTGGTTCGCGAGCCGGGCCGAGGGCGCAACGTAAAAGAGCGACAGCGAAACGGTGATCGCCAGATACACCGCCGAGCCGAGTCCGACCACGAGGCCCATCACATGCCACTGCACCGCGAGCAGGATGGTCGAGCCGACCAGCATGACGAGCGACGGGAAGAGCGCGACGAGCAGCGTGTCGTTGAGCAGGTCGAGCGCCCACATGCCGCGCGTGACCTTGCGCACCGTGGAACCCGCGAAGCTGTTCGCGTGCCAGTCCGTCGAGAAGCGCTGCACGCGGTGAAACGCCTGCGTGGCGATCTCGCTCATCATGCGCAGCGTGAGCGTGATGATGTTGCGGTACGCGGCCTGCCGCATGATCGTGCCGCCGAGCCCGAGCGCCGTGAGCGCCCAGAACGCGACGACCGCCGCATGCCACGCGGCGGCGCTGCTGGCGGCGCCGTCGTGGGTGAGGGCGTCGACGAGCTGGCCTGCGTAGTGCGGCGTGAGCACGTCCGCGAGCGCGCCGAGCAGCGAGGCGAGCGCCACGGCCGTGACGCGAGCCGGCTGGCGCGCCCAGTGCCGGAAGGTGAAGCCGAGGACCTTGCGGAACGTTTGTCCGCCCGATTCGGGTTTGTTATTTAGCTCTGTCATGGACAGCGTGCTCCGGACGTGACGCCCGAAGACTCTCCTGAGGGAAGCATGAAGCGTTGAGACGGAAAACGGGCTTCGCGCGCCCTGGCATGCGCTGCCGGGCGGCCTGACCTCGAATTCGCAAAATACGGCGCGGCGCCTGAAAACATGCCGCGCGGGACGCGCTATGGCAGCGCTGGAAGCGGGAAGCTTGCGCGACGAGACGCAACTTGCAACATCACCCGGACCATCGGCATGGCGGCGCTCATTTCAATCGTTGCCAACTGGGCCTCCTTGTTCGATTCGGGTGATGGGAACGCGTCTCGCCGTGCGGCGAGGGCGTAGGGAAAGGGTAGATTCTATCAGCGCCCCGGCGCGCGTGCTTGCACGCGTGCGGGGCACGCATTGCGCTGGCTCAGCCGTTTTCAGTCTTTCGCGGCCGAACCGGCTGCCTTCTCAGCCGAGAGCATGCGCTCGACATACCGCGCAATCAGATCGATCTCGAGATTCACCTTCGTGCCCGCCTGAAGATGCTTGAGCGTGGTCACTTCCACGGTGTGGGGAATCAGGTTGATCGAGAATTCGCAGCCGTCCGCGCGATCGTCGACCGAGTTGACCGTGAGGCTCACGCCGTTCACGGTGATCGAGCCCTTGTAGGCGAGATAGCGGCCGATTTCCGCCGGGGCGAGAATGCGCAGCTCGTGCGACTCGCCCACGGGCGCAAAGCGCGTGACGGTGCCAAGACCGTCCACGTGACCCGAGACGATGTGTCCGCCGAGGCGGTCGTTCGCGCGCAGCGCCTTTTCGAGGTTCACTTCGCCCGTTGCCGAAAGGCCCACGGTGCGGTTCAGGCTTTCGCGCGAAACATCGACGTCGAAGCTCGTCGCCGACTGATCGATGACGGTCATGCACGCGCCCTGGATCGCGATGCTGTCGCCGAGCTGCACGTCGTCGAGGCCGAGGCTGCCCGCGTTGACGGTCAGGCGCACGCCGGCGTCGGCATCCGTGCCGAGCGGTTTGATCGATTCGATGCGGCCCACTGCCGCGACGATTCCGGTAAACATCGTGCTGTTCCTTGTGTTCAGTGCATCAGTGAGGGTCAGGCGTCTTGCGTCGTGACGACGCGCGCAAGAATGCGCAGGTCGTTGCCGAGACGATCGACGGAATGAAAGGCGAGGCGCGTGCGCTCATCGAGCGTTGCGGGCGCGGCGATATCGATCATGCCGAGCGAGTTCGTGCCGAGCAGCGACGGCGCCACGTATACGAGCAACTCATCCACGCAGCCTTCGCGCAGCAGCGAGCCGTTGAGCTTGTAGCCGGCTTCCACGTGTAGTTCGTTCACGCCGCGCACGGCGAGTTCCGCGAGCATGGCCGGCAGATCGACCTTGCCTTGTTCGTTGCCAAGCGCAACGATTTCGGCGCCGCGCGCGCGCAGCGCTTCGGCGCGTTCTTCGTTGCTCGCGTCGAGCGCCGCGCAGAACAAGAGCGTTGGCGCGCCCACGAAGATTTGCGCGAGCGGCGAGACGTCGAGCCGGCTGTCGATCAGCACGCGTTTGGGTTGGCGTGGTGTGTCGACGGCGCGCACGGTCATGCGCGGATCGTCTTCTTTCACCGTGCCAATGCCCGTGAGGATGGCCGAGGCGCGCGCGCGCCAGGCGTGGCCGTCGGCGCGCGCGGCTTCGCCCGTGATCCATTGGCTTTCGCCCGAGGGCAGACCCGTGCGGCCGTCGAGCGATGCGGCCACCTTCATGCGCACCCACGGGCGCTTGCGCGTCATGCGCGAAACGAAGCCGATGTTCAGCTCACGCGCCTCGTTGGCGAGCAGCCCGCAACGCACGTCGATTCCCGCATTGCGCAGGATCGAAAGGCCGCGGCCCGACACGAGCGGGTTCGGGTCTTCCATCGCCGCGATGACGCGCCCGACCTTCGCTTCGATCAGCGCGTTCGCGCAGGGCGGCGTGCGGCCGAAGTGGCTGCACGGCTCGAGCGTGACATAGGCCGTCGCGCCGCGCAGGTCGTGGCCGCGCGCGCGGGCGTCCTTCATCGCCTGGATTTCGGCGTGGTCCTGGCCGGCCGGCTGCGTGAAGCCCTCGCCGATCACGACGCCGTCCTTCACCAGCACGCAGCCCACGCGCGGATTCGGGTCGGTCGTGTACAGGCCGCGCTGCGCGAGCGCGAGCGCGCGCTCCATGTGGACGAAATCGGATTGCGAAAACATCGTCGGGCTTTCTCTCGGGCGGCGGTCAGGTGGTGGGCCGGCGAGGCGCGCGCCGCGCCGGCTGTCGATGGCGTGAGGCCTTATTGCGTCACGTTTTCAGCCGCGGCTTCCGCGGCGAACGCGCTGCGCGCTGCGGCGATCGTCTCGTCGAGGATCGCATCGTCGTGAGCGCTCGAGACGAAGCCCGCCTCGTAGGCCGAGGGCGCGAAGTAGACGCCCGCGTCGAGCATGCGGTGGAAGAAGCGGTTGAAGCGCGCGATGTCGCTCTTCGTGACCTCGGCGAAGCTGCCCGGCACCTTGTCCGCGAAATAGAGGCCGAACATGCCGCCGACCGAATCCGCGACGAACGGCACCTTCGTTTCGCGCGCGGCGGCCGTTAGCCCCTTCGCGAGACGCTCGGTCTTCGCCGTGAGCTGCTCGTAGAAGCCGGGCGCCTGGATGAGCTGCAGCGTCTTCAGACCCGCCGCGACCGCGATCGGGTTGCCCGACAGCGTGCCCGCCTGGTACACCGTGCCGTTGGGCGCGAGATGATCCATGATCTCGCGACGGCCGCCGAACGCGGCCGCAGGCATCCCGCCGCCGATCACCTTGCCGAGGCACACCATATCCGCCTCGACGCCATAGAGCGCCTGCGCGCCACGCAGGCCGACGCGGAAACCGCACATCACTTCGTCGAAGATCAGCACACTGCCGTGCTTCGCCGTGAGGCTGCGCAGCGCGCCGATGAATTCGGGCGTGGCCTTCACGAGGTTCATGTTGCCGGCGACCGGCTCGACGATCACGGCGGCGATCTCGTCGCCGAACGCCTTGAACGCTTCTTCGAGCGCCACGACGTTGTTGTATTCGAGCACCGTGGTGTGCTTGGCGATGTCCACGGGCACGCCCGCCGAAGTCGGGTTGCCGAACGTGAGGAGGCCTGAGCCCGCCTTCACGAGCAGGCTGTCGGCGTGGCCGTGGTAGCAGCCTTCGAACTTCACGATGCGATCGCGTTTCGTGAAGCCGCGCGCGAGACGCAGCGCGCTCATGGTCGCCTCGGTGCCGCTCGACACCATGCGCACTTGCTCCATCGACGGGACGATCTTGCAGATTTCCTCGGCGATCTCGATCTCGGCCTCGGTGGGCGCGCCGAACGAGAAGCCGTTCGCGAGCACGCGCTGCACGGCTTCGAGCACTTCCGGATGCACGTGGCCGACGATCATCGGGCCCCACGAGCCGATGTAGTCGATATAGCGCTTGCCTTCGGCGTCCCAGAAGTAGGGGCCCTGCGCGCGCTCGATGAAGCGCGGCGTGCCGCCGACCGAGCGGAATGCGCGCACGGGCGAGTTCACGCCGCCCGGAATGGTGCGCTGGGCGCGTTCGAAGAGGGCTTCGTTGCGGTTCTGCGTGCTGGACTGGGTGCTGGACATGAGTGCTGGACCTGCGAAAGTGGTGTGGCGCGCGGCGCCGAAGGAAGGGGCCGGCGTACGGACCCAGGCGGCGCCGCAAGGGCGCGGGCGATGGGGCTGTTCTCTCGAAATTGTACCGGAGTCGCGCGGATCGGGCCGGAGCCCCGGGTCGGCCTGGCACACCTCCGCTCGGCCGGATTCAGCGCGTTGGCTGCCTGCGTTTGCGCTTTGGCGGCGCGAGGTGCGGCGCCGTGTCGCGCGGGTCGGCGTTCACTGCGGCGCGTTTGCGGGCGGGGCGAGTTGCGCCCGGTGCGGGTCCATCTTGCGCCGCCGATGCCCTATGCGCGTCGTGCCACGCCTGCATGGCCGCGAGCGCCGCGGTCGGCATCGGCCGCCGCCCGGTCAACTCCGCCCAGCGTTTTTCCAGTGCGCCTTCGGCAACCGGCTTGATGACCGTGCCGGAACTCTGCGCGTCCCAGGTCTGGACCGAAAACGGATGCGCACGTAAATCGTCGCGCGCGATGACGACTTCCTCGCCCGCATCGACGAGCCAGTCATAGACGAAGTCGATGCACAGCCGGTAGCCGCGCTTGTACGCGGCATCCGGCACCTCGTAGGGCGCGCGCGTGACGTAGCCGGACCCAAAGAGCCCGCGCGGCTCGCTGGCGACGCGGTGCAGGAACACCCGATCGCCCGGCAGGATGCCGCGCGCGAAGCCGCATCCCCAGGTGTCGGCGACGGCTTCCCCTGCGCGCACGCGGCGCGCGAAGTCGGGCAGTTCGGGCCAAGGCCACTTCTTGGGACTCCAGATGAGGAGGAAGGCGGTCATATCGGCGACGCGGCGAGTCGAGTGAAAGCGGGCAGCTTAGCGCAAAGCCACGGTGATGCGGCATGCGGGGCGGCGCAGGGCGGAAAAGAGGCGTCGGGTACAATTCGACGGCACTGCGTTGCCGTTTTGTCCGCTTGCGCAGCGACGGACGAATCGGCCCATGACATCGAGACCGCGCGAGCCGCGCGCGCTCCGCCGCCCTACACACCATGTCCCATTCCCCGCGCCGCCGGCCCGATGGCCGGCTGATCCTGTTACTGGGCGCACTCGCCGCCTGTGGCCCGCTCGCCACCGACATGTATCTGCCAAGCCTGCCCGCCATCGCGCAGTCATTCGGCGTGAGCGCCGCCGCCGCGGCCTCGACGCTCACGAGCTTCATGGCCGGCTTCTCGATCGGCATGCTGCTCTACGGCCCGGTTTCCGACGCCTATGGCCGTCGTCCCGTTCTGCTCGGCGGCATCGCGCTCTTCACGCTGGCGAGCATCGCCTGCTGGCTTTCGTTCTCGGTAGGCGAACTCGTAATCGTGCGCTTTCTTCAGGCGCTCGGCGCGGGCGCGGCCTCGGTGCTGTCGCGGGCCATCGCGCGCGACGCCCACGAGCCTTCCGACGCCGCCAAAGTGCTCTCGATGGTTGCGATCGTCACGGCGATCGGGCCGCTGCTCGCGCCGCTCATCGGCGGACAGTTGCTGCTGATCGGCGGCTGGCGCGTGGTGTTCGTCGTGCTCACGCTCTTCGGCCTCGCGTGCGCCGTGGCCGCCTACCTGCGCGTGCCTGAAACCTGGCCGCCGGAAAAGCGCGAAAGCGCAGCCGTGCTGCGCTCGTTCGCGGCTTATGGACGCTTGCTGCGCGATCCGCTCGTGTGGGGGCACATGCTCTGCGGCGGCATGGCATTCGCCTCGATGTTCACCTATATCTCGGCCACGCCGTTCGTCTACATCGAGTACTTCCACGTTTCGCCGCAGCACTATGGGTTCTTCTTCGGCGCGAACGTGTTCGGCATCATGCTCGGCAACTTCCTCAACACGCGTTTCATCGGGCGTCTCGGCACGCTGCGCATGGTGTCGATCGCATCGGGCGTGAGCATCGTCGCATCGCTCTTCGTCGCGCTCATGTGCGTGACGGGCTGGGGCGGCCTGTGGTCGATCGTGTTCGGCCTCTTCTTCGTGGTGAGCGTGGTGGGGCTGCTCGGCGCGAACTGCGCGACCGATCTCATGTACCGCTATCCGAAGAATGCGGGCGCGGCAGCGGCGGTGTTCGGCGCGACGCAGCTTGCCCTTGGCGCGCTCGCAAGCGCAGTGGTCGGCTGGTTCCCGGGCATCTCGCCGTTCGGCATGGGCGTGACGATCGGCGTGTGCGGCCTGATGACGTGGGTAGGGCGCGCGCTCGTCGTGAAGTGGCACGGCACCCCGGCGCCGGATACGGTGCAAACGGCCACGCCGTAAGCGGGGCATCGCGCAAAACGAAAATGGGACGCCGAGGCGTCCCATTTTTTCGTCAATCGATCAGCGGACTTCAGTCGCGCGCCGTAGGCGACGCGCCGTGGCTCAGCCAGTCGAGCACGGCCGATGCGTCGTCGTCGGCATGCTCGCGCGCCTTTTCGACGGCGTTGCCGAGATCCGCATCGGGCGACGCGCGGCGAATCGCGACGCCCACCGCGAGAATGTCGATCATCAGCAGATGCAGGATGCGCGAGATCATCGACAGCTGCGACTCGCGCATCTCGATGTGATCGGTTTCGAGCGCCACGGTCGCGCGCTTGGCGAGCGGCGTGTTGCTCGACGTGATGGCGATCACCTTTGCGCCCGCCTGCATCGCGACGTCGAGCACGCGCAGCAGTTCCGGCGCGCGGCCCGACTTCGAGACGGCCACGATCACGTCGCCCTTGCCGAGCAGCGCGGCGGAAGCGGCCTGCATGTACAGGTCGCCGTAGGCGATGGTCGGGATACCGAAGCGGAAGAACTTGTAGTGCGCGTCCTGCGCGACGATGTGCGAGTTGCCGAGACCATAGAACTCGATACGGCGTGCGCCGTTGAGCAGCGTGATCGCATTCTCGACCTGCTCGAAGTTCAGGTGTTCGCGCAACTGCAGGATGGCCGAGACGGTGTTGTCGAGCACCTTCGCGCCGAAGTCGGTGGCGGTGTCGCCCAGATGCACCTGGCTGTGACTCACCGGAATCGTGCCCGTCAAGCCCGTGGCGAGCTTGAGCTTGAAGTCCGAGAGACCCTGGCAGCCCAGCGAGCGGCAGAAGCGGATGACCGTGGGCTGGCTCACGTCGGCCTTGCGCGCGATATCGACGATCGGATCGTTGATGATCGAGCGCGGATGGTTGAGCGCGAGGTCGGCCACGCGGCGCTCGGCGGGCGTGAGCGCGTCGCGCATCTGGCGAATGCGTTCGAACACGGCCGACGATCCGCCGCCCGCGCGATTCGAAAGCTGCTCCGCGAGAATGGCCGACACGCCGAGGAACGCGGGATATTCCGCCGTGATGACGTAGGTGGGGACGTTCGCGAGATAGGCGTCGAAACGGCCTTTGGCCTCGAAGCGCTGCCGGAACGACGAGCGCGTGAACAGATCGCCCAGGCGCGGCACCACGCCGCCGCCGATATAGATGCCGCCGAGCGAGCCGAGCGTCATCGCGATGTTGCCCGCGAAGCTGCCGAGAATGCCGCAGAAGCATTCGACGGTCTCGAGCGCGAGCGCTTCGCCATCATGTGCGCGCTTCACGACTTCGGCCGGGTTGATGTCCACGGACACTTTCTTCTTGTCGCGTGCGGCGAGCGCGCGATAGATGAGCTCGACGCCGGGCCCCGCGCAGACGCGCTCGAACGACACATGCGGCCACTTCTTGCGTGCGAACTGCAGCACGATGTCTTCGCGCTCGTCCTGCGGCGAAAAGCTGGCGTGGCCGCCTTCGCTGCCGAGCGCGATCCAGCGGTCGTCGGCGGGAATGAGGCCCGAGACGCCCAGACCCGTGCCCGGACCGAGCAGGCCGATCACGCTGTTCTGGCGGCGCTGGCCGCCGCCCACCTGCACGCGCTGCGCGTCGGTCAGGCCGGGTAGCGCCATGGCGAGCGCGGTGAAATCGTTGACGACCAGCAGCGTGTCGAAGCCAAGCGCGCGGCGCGTTGCTTCGATCGAGAAGGTCCAGTCGTGATTGGTCATGCGCACCTGGTCGCCGTCGACCGGGTTCGCAATGGCGATGGCCGCATGATTCACGCGGCCGATCTTGTTGTCCTTCAGGTATTGCTGGATCACTTCCGCGACGCCCGGATACTGCGCGCACGGATACACGCGCACCTGGCCGATCTCGCCCGGACGCGTTTCCAGCGCGAAGCGCGCGTTGGTTCCGCCGATGTCGGCGAGCAGCCTCGGACCGTCGGCGTGCTGGCCTGCGCCAGGGGCGTTTTTATTAGGCGCACCAGTAGACATCGAGTCTCACTCCCTTGTCGTTCGCCAGCTTCGAGATGGCGTTGTTTTGTTCGGCCGCGGCGGCCTGTTGCAGCACTTCGAGCTTGCGCTGTCCCGCGATCAGCAGGAACAGGCGGTCGACCTGGCGCAGCGCCTGCATCGACCACGAAACACGCGCGTGCGGCGCGGCCTGCGGATGCACGGCCACGAACGGGCGCGCCGTGGTGATCGCTTCGTGCCATTCGGGGGCGTCGGCGAAAATCGAGGCCGTGTGGCCATCCTCGCCCATGCCGAGCACGGCGACGTTCGGCAGCTTGCGGGCCGGGTCGGCGTTGAGCGCCGCGACGTGCGCGTCGAGATCCTGCGCCACATCGACGAGCGGCAGGAAGCGCGCGCTGGCCGCTTCGTGCGTGAGCAGCGTTTCGCGCGCGAGGCGCGCGTTGCTCGCGGAGTCGGTGTCGCTCACCCAGCGGTCGTCGACGAGCGTCACGTCGATGTGCGCCCAGTCGAAGCGGTGCGTCGACAGGGTCTCGAGGAAGGGGCGCGGGCTCGTGCCGCCGGAGACGGCAAGCGTTGCACGGCGCGCGGTAGTACCGGGCGCCGCTTGCTGAGCGGCGAGCGACGCATGTAGCGCGTCGCCCACGGCTCGCGCCAGCGCGTCGGATTGGACGCGCGGGTCGTCGAATACGTGAAGCTCGATCACTTCTCCTCCATGCTGCTTTTTTGTAGGTCTACAGGGTCGTTCATCTGTCCGGTCCGGCTTCGCGCTCATTGCGCGCGAAGCCATGCAATCGCATCAGTTCTCTTCTTCGAGCCAGCAGGTGCCGTGCTGCGCGAGCATCGCACTGGCCGCCGCCGGACCCCACGTGCCGGCCGCGTAGGGCTTGGGCGCGCGCGGTGAAGCCGCCCACTCGTTGAGGATCGGCTCGACCCACGTCCACGCCGCTTCCTGCTCGTCGCGGCGCACGAAGAGGGCGAGGCGTCCGTTGATCACGTCGAGCAGCAGGCGCTGGTAAGCCTCCATCTGCCCTTCGCGGAAGAACTGGTCGAACGCGAGATCCAGATGCACGCTCGCGAGATTCATGCCTTCGCCGGGCTGCTTCGCGAGGCAGTAGAGGCGGATGTTCTCGTTCGGCTGCAGGCGGATCACGAGGCGGTTCGCACCGGGGCGCAGCGCCGGTGCGCCGAGCGCCGAATGCGGCACCGGACGGAAGTTCACGACGATCTCGGCCACGCGGTCGGCAAGACGCTTGCCGGTGCGCAGGAAGAAGGGCACGCCCGCCCAGCGCCAGTTCTCGATCTCCACCTTGAGCGCCACGAAGGTCTCGGTGTGGCTCTCGGGCTTCACGCCGTGCTCGGTTGCGTAGCCCGGCACCGCCTGGCCACGGATCACGCCCGCGTGATATTGCCCGCGCACCGCAACCTTGCTGATGTCGAGCGGGTTGATCGGCTTGAGCGCGCGCAGCACGCGAAGCTTTTCGTCACGCACCGAATCAGAATCCATCGAATGCGGCGGTTCCATGGCGACGATCGAGAGCAGCTGCAACAGGTGATTTTGCACCATGTCGCGCAGCGCGCCAGTGTTGTCATAAAAATCGCCGCGTGCTTCCACGCCCAGTTCTTCGGCAATCGTGATCTGGATGCTTTCGACCCACTCGCGGCGCCACAGCGGCTCGAAGAGCGCGTTGCCAAAACGCAGCGCGAGCAGGTTCTGCACCGGCTCCTTGCCGAGGTAGTGGTCGATGCGGTAGATCTGGCCTTCGGCGAAGATCTCGCCCACGGCGTCGTTGATCGCATTGGACGACTTGAGGTCGTAGCCGAGCGGCTTTTCCAGCACGATGCGCGAGTTCTCGTTCAGGCCGACGGCGGCGAGCGCGCGGCAGATCGGCACGAACAGCGACGGGCCCGTCGCCAGATAGAACACACGAATACCCGGCAACGAGGCGATGCCGTCGCGCAGGTGCGTGAAGTCCTCGGCGCGCGAGAGGTCGAGCTTCACGTAGACAATGCGCTCGAGGAAGCTGGCCCATGCGTTCTCGTCGAAGCCGCCGTTCTTCGTCACATGCGGCTTGACGTGCTCGTCGACCCACTGGATATACGCCGCGCGATCCTCTTCGTGGCGCGCGACGCCCACGATCTTGCCCGACTCCGCGAGCATGCCTGAACGGTGCGCTTCATACAGGGCCGGGAGAATCTTGCGCATCGACAGGTCGCCGGTGGCGCCGAAGAGCACGAACGTGAAACCTGAATCGATCTGGTTTTGCATGAGTCTCAGTCAGAGTCCTGGGGGCCGCTGCAGGGTACATCGGGTGCCCATCGTTGTGGGCGATCGGGCGGCCGTAGTCCGATAAAATTTTTTTTGACACTGAATTGTAGTTTAACTACAATCCAAATCAAGAGGTAACGTTCATTCGATGAAAAAAGCGTGAAACGCAGCCAGCAAGGCGGTTTGCGCGGTTTCGCGAGCGGACGGAATGCCCCCTCATGTTAACGGAGAACCACGCGGGACTCAGCCGGCTTGCCAGTGAGCCGTGCGCCCGGTTCCCCACCGTGCGGAGGCTTCAAGGCCGTGTGACGCAAGCGGCGCCTCGGCCGGCCAGTTGGCCGGTGAAAATCAAAAGAGGAGACAGTCAAGTTGCATTCAGATCCACTCATCTCTTGAGCGTCCTGCGGCCGGTAACCGGCACGCGGCCCGCGCGCATCTAATGAAAAGCACGCGCGCGGCACTCCGGCGCCCGTCCGTCCAGTGTTTTGCCTGTTTTGCCTGTTTGACCAACCACCGCACCCTGGCGATCAGGGGCCAATCGTTTTTTGTTCAGGTGTCTGGAGGAGATAAGCAATGAAATTCCGCGCGATCATGGGCGCCCTGTGCGCAGCAGGTCTGTTGGGCGGCGTCGCCACGGCGCAAGCAGCCGAGTCTCTCGAAGTGCTGCACTGGTGGACCTCGGGCGGCGAGTCGAAGGCCGTCGGCGTGCTCAAGGACGACATGACGAAGCAGGGCTATGTGTGGAAGGACTTCGCGGTCGCCGGTGGCGCGGGCGCGGCGGCCATGACCGCACTGAAGACCCAGGTCATCTCGGGTAACGCA
Source organism: Paraburkholderia acidiphila (assembly GCF_009789655.1). Lineage (GTDB taxonomy): Bacteria > Pseudomonadota > Gammaproteobacteria > Burkholderiales > Burkholderiaceae > Paraburkholderia > Paraburkholderia acidiphila. The sequence continues at coordinate 2,381,767 of NZ_CP046909.1, read as the reverse complement.
CCTTCGGCTGCCCAGATCAAGGGGCCGCTGATTCAGGAATGGGCCGAGCAAGGCGTGCTGGTGCCGATCGACTCTGTCGCAGGCGACTGGAAGGCTAACCTGCCGCCGCAAATCGACAAGATCATTCACGCAGACGGCAAGTACGTCGCCGCGCCGTTCTCGGTGCACCGCGTGAACTGGGTGTGGATCAACAAGGCAGCGCTGGACAAGGTGGGCGGCAAGGCGCCGACCACGTGGCCGGAATTCTTCGCACTGGCTGACAAGTTCAAGGCCGCGGGCATCCAGCCGGTCGCAGCCGGCGGCCAGCCGTGGCAAGACCTGACGCTGTGGGAAGACGTGGTCCTCTCGCAGGGCGCGGACTTCTACAAGAAGGCGCTCGTCGACCTCGACCAGAAGACCCTCACGTCGCAGCAGATGGTCGGCGTGTTCGACACGGTCCGCAAGATCGAGTCGTACATGGATAACGGCCGCACGGGCCGCGACTGGAACCTCGCCACGGCCATGGTCATCAACGGCAAGGCCGGCATGCAGTTCATGGGCGACTGGGCGAAGGGCGAGTTCGCGAACGCGAACAAGCAGCCGGGTACGGACTACGTCTGCGCAGCCGTGCCGGGCACCGCAAAGGCCTACACTTTTAACGTCGACTCGTTCGTGTTCTTCCAGCAGAAGGGCCAGAAGGCAGCAACGGCTGGCCAGCTCGCGCTCGCGAAGACGATCATGAGCCCGGAATTCCAGGAGCAGTTCAGCCTGTACAAGGGCTCGATCCCGGTCCGTCTCGGCGTGGACATGAGCAAGTTCGACGACTGCGCCAAGAAGTCGTATGCGGATGAGCAAACCGCGATCAAGGCCGGCGGTTATGTGCCGTCGCTCGCGCACGGTATGGCTCAGCCGGACGCAACGGCCGGTGCAATCACCGACGTCGTGACGAAGTTCATGAACTCGACCCAGGATTCGAAGAGCGCGGTGGAAGCGCTCGCGAAGGCTGCGAAGACCAAGTGAGCGTAGAAGGTTAGTGCTGTAAGACGGGGTGCGCCACTCGTGGCGCGCCCCGGGCATGACGGTTCACCCTCTGAACCCCATCATCGTGCGGAAGCTGTTTTCGCACCGTACCAGGAGTTGCGCAGTGACTGCTTCTCTTAGCGGCAACGGCAAGGCGGCAACGCCTGCTACCCGCCGCGCGTCGCCGATGGCGGCGCTCGCAGACCGCTGGATCCCGAAGCTGGTGCTTTCGCCCAGTATTCTGATCAGCCTCTTTTTCGTCTACGGCTTCATTCTTGTTACCGGCTATCTGTCGCTGTCGACCTCGCGACTGATGCCGCGCTACGAGTTCGCGGGTCTCGACCGCTATCGCGAGCTGTTTGCCAACGACGTCTGGTGGACGTCGGCGCAGAATCTCGGATGGTTCGGCATCCCGTTCATCGCGATTTGCGTGGCGCTGGGGCTGTTCCTCGCGATCCTGCTCGACCAGCAGATCCGTCAGGAAGGCGCACTGCGCGCGGTGTTCCTTTATCCGATGGCGCTTTCGTACATCGTGACGGGCACGGCGTGGCAATGGATTTTCAATCCGGACCTCGGCATTCAGCAGGTGATGCACAGCATTGGCTGGACGAGCTTCCAGCTCGACTGGCTCAACAACCCGGACCGTGCCATCTTCTGTATCGTGGTCGCCGCCGTGTGGCAATCCACCGGCTTTTGCATGGCGCTGTTCCTGGCCGGCCTGCGCGGTGTCGATAGCGAGATCTTCAAGGCGGCCCAGGTGGACGGCGCGACGCTGCCCACGATCTACCGCAAGATCGTGATTCCGAGCATGCGTCCGGTGTTCTTCTCCGTGCTGCTGATCCTGTGCCACATCACGATCAAGACGTTCGACCTCGTCGTCGCGCTCACCGCGGGCGGCCCCGGTACGTCGTCGTCGCTGCCGGCCATCTTCATGTACACGTTTTCGTTCAACCGCGGGCAGCTCGGCGTCGGCGCAGCTTCGTCGATGATGATGCTCGCCACTGTCGTGGCCGTGCTCGTGCCGCTCATGTATCTGGAATCGAGGAGCACGCGCAATGCAGCCTAAGATGACTGTGAGCCGCGTGGTCGTGTACGCGGCGCTGATCCTGTTCGCGCTGTACTTCCTGTTCCCGCTCTACGTGATGCTGTCGACGTCGTTCAAGTCGCTCGACCAGATTCACTCGGGCACCATGCTCTCGCTGCCCACGAGCCCGACCTTCGCGCCGTGGATCAAGGCGTGGAGCGAAGCCTGTACCGGCGTGCGCTGTGACGGCATGCAGCCGTTCTTCATGAACTCGGTGAAGATGGTGATTCCGGCCGTGCTGATCTCGTCGATCATTGGCGCGTTCAACGGCTATGTGCTCACGCACTGGCGTTTCCGTGGCGCGGACGCGCTCTTCACGATGCTGCTGGTGGGCTGCTTCATCCCGTTCCAGGCTATTTTGCTGCCGATGGCGCGTCTCGAAGGCTTCCTCGGCCTGTCGAACACGATCGGCGGTCTGGTGCTGGTGCACGTCGTGTACGGTATCGCGTTCACCACGATGTTCTTCCGCAACTTCTACGTGAGCGTGCCCGCCGAACTCGTGAAGGCCGCGCGCATCGACGGCGCCGGTTTCTTCATGATCTTCACGCGCATCATGCTGCCGATCTCGCTGCCCATCTTCATGGTGTGCCTGATCTGGCAATTCACGCAGATCTGGAATGACTTCCTGTTCGGTATCGTGTTCTCGGGCGTCGATTCGATGCCGATCACGGTGGCGCTGAACAATCTCGTGAACACGTCCACGGGCGTGAAGGAATACAACGTCGACATGGCCGGCGCGATCATCGCCGCGCTGCCCACGCTGCTCGTCTACGTCATCGCCGGCCGCTACTTCGTGCGCGGTCTCACGGCGGGCGCGGTGAAGGGCTAAGAAGCTCTATTCGATTAAAAGGATTCATAGCATGGCAAGCCTTTCCATTCGCGACGTCTACAAGACCTACCCTAACGGGGTCCCCGTCCTCAAGGGCGTGAACATCGACATCGAAGACGGCCAGTTCCTGATTCTGGTCGGCGGCTCGGGTTGCGGTAAGTCGACGCTGCTCAACATGATCGCGGGTCTCGAAACCGTGACCAAGGGCGAGATCATGATGGACGGCAAGGTGGTGAACAACCTCTCGCCGAAAGATCGCGATATCGCAATGGTGTTCCAGTCGTACGCGCTCTACCCCTCGATGACCGTGCGCGAGAACATCTCGTTCGGCCTGAACATCCGCAAGGTGCCGAAGGCCGAGCAGGCTGCGATCGTCGATCGCGTGTCGAGCATGCTGCAAATCCAGCATCTGCTCGATCGCAAGCCGGGCCAGCTTTCGGGCGGCCAGCGCCAGCGCGTGGCGATGGGCCGGGCGCTCGCACGCGACCCGATCATGTTCCTGTTCGACGAACCGCTCTCGAACCTCGACGCCAAGCTGCGCATCGAGATGCGCTCGGAAATCAAGCTGCTGCATCAGCGCGTGGGCAAGACGATTGTCTATGTGACGCACGACCAGATCGAAGCGATGACGCTCGGCGACCGTATTGCGGTCATGAAGGACGGCATCGTGCAGCAGTTCGGCGCGCCGCAGGACATTTACGACTCGCCGTCGAACCTGTTCGTCGCGGGTTTCATCGGCGCGCCGCCGATGAACTTCATCGAAGGCAAGCTGGTGGAGCAGGGCTCGGGCGTCGGCATCGAACTCGACACGGGCGTGGCGCGCAACGTGCTGAACCTCCCGCTGTTCGACGCGAACAAGCTGCGTAGCTACATCGGCCAGAACGTGGTGCTGGGCCTGCGCCCGGAGCGTATTACCGACGCGCGCAGCTCGCACGACGGCCACGGCCACGAACTGCAGCGCCACTCGGTGAAGGTCGACGTGATCGAGCCGACCGGTCCGGACACGCTCGTGTTCGCGCAGGTCAACGGCAAGCGTATCGTGAGCCGCGTGCACCCGGGCGCGAACCCGCAGCCGCTCAACAGCATGGAGCTGCTGTTCGACGTGTCGAAGGCCGTGCTGTTCGACCCGAAGACGGAAGCGCGCATCGCCTGATCTTCGTTCGCCGGATATTGCTGGCGCGATAAAAAACCCCGTTGGCTGCGTGAGCAGCAACGGGGTTTTTTCATATCGACACGCCGATGACGGGTTCGGTCAGGGCACGTGATGATGATGCTGTCCGTGCCCGGCCGGATGCGGCTGCAACAGCACGAGCACGGCGCCCGCGCCGCCGTCGTGCGGCCGCGCCTGGCAGAACGCGATGACTTCTTCCTTCTGCACGAGCCACGCGCGCACCTTGCCCTTGAGCACCGGCTCCTTGCCGACGGAGCCGAGCCCCTTGCCGTGGATTACGCGCACGCAGCGCAGGCCGCGCTTGCCGGCTTCGCGGATGAAATTCTGCAGCGCCTCGCGCGCTTCTTCGCGGCGCATGCCGTGCAGGTCGAGCTGCGCCTGCACGATCCACGTGCCGCGTCGCAGCTTCTTGACGACCTCTTCGCTCACGCCGGGGCGGTGGTAGTACAGCGAGTCGTCGGTGTCGAGCAGCGCTTCCGGGTCGAATTCGTCGGAGATCGCTTCGTGCAGCACGGCCTGCTCGTCGAGCCGTGTTTGCAACGGCAAGGGCACGGGGGCTTCGCGGCGTGGCTGCGCGCGCACGGGCTGCTTGAGCGGCGCGATCTGGCCGATCTCGCGGCGAAAGAGGTCGCTGTCGGCGGCGGCTTCGACGCGCGCCGCTTTAGCGGCCACGCGTTCGCGCTCACGCTGGCGGGTTTGCACCTTGAGCGCGTCGCGCAGGCTGCCGAGTCCGGCGAAGCCCGAAGCCGTCTTGCCGGGCGTGGCTTCGTCCGCAGCGGGCGCAGGCGTGGGCGCCGGAGCAGGGCGCGCGGAGGCGGGGCGCTTGGGCTCGCCCGGATGGGGCACGTTCTTGGGCATGGCGAAAGACGCTGGGTAAATCGGCTGGGTAAGTCGTTGGCGGCGCGCGAACCGCTGCAAAAGCAAAGGGCCGCCGGCTGGCTGGCCGCGGCCCTCGTTGCCGGTGCGCCGCCGGGCTTCAGACCGCTATTTTAGCGGCGTGGCGCCCTACGCATTGCGCACCGCCCAATCGATGGACAGCGCGGCGTGGCTCACTGATTTCAGCGATCGGCTTCGGCACTCATCACATGCGCCTGGCCCAGCTCGTTCACGGTCTCGAGGTAGCGCTGCGCGTCGAGTGCGGCCATACAGCCCGTGCCCGCGCTCGTGATCGCCTGGCGGTAGACGTGATCCTGCACGTCGCCGGCCGCGAACACGCCCGGAACGCTCGTGCCGGTGGCGTTGCCGTTCAGGCCGCCGTTCGTGATGATGTAGCCGTTCTTCATCTCGAGCTGGCCTTCGAAGATGTCCGTGTTCGGCTTGTGGCCGATCGCGACGAACAGACCCTGCAGATCGAGATCGGTGGCCTCGCCCGTCTTCACGTTCTTGATGCGCAGGCCATTCACGCCGCCTTCGTTGCCCTTCACTTCGTCGAGCACGTGATCCCATTTGATATCGACTACGCCTTCTTTTTCCTTTTCCAGCAGGCGGTCGATCAGGATCGGCTCGGCGCGGAACTTGTCGCGGCGGTGAATGACCGTGACCTTCTTCGCGATGCCGGAGAGGTACAGCGCTTCTTCAACGGCGGTGTTCCCGCCGCCGATCACGGCGACGTGCTGGTTGCGGTAGAAGAAGCCGTCGCAAGTCGCGCAGGCCGAGACGCCGCGGCCCATGTACAGCTCTTCGCTCGGCAGGCCGAGGTATTGCGCCGACGCGCCGGTCGCGATGATGAGCGAGTCGCAGGTGTACTCGGCCGAGTCGCCGATCAGGCGGATGGGCTTTTCGTTCAGCTTGGCCGTATGGATGTGATCGAACACGATTTCCGTGTTGAAGCGTTCGGCGTGCTCAAGGAAACGCTGCATCAACTCGGGGCCTTGCACGCCGTTCGGATCTGCAGGCCAGTTCTCGACGTCGGTCGTCGTCATGAGCTGGCCGCCCTGGGCGAGACCCGTGACGAGCAACGGCGACAGGTTCGCGCGCGCCGCATAGACGGCTGCCGTATAACCGGCGGGGCCGGAACCGAGAATCAGGACTTTGGCGTGTTTGGTTGCAGGCATGATCGAATTCCGTAGAAAGGCGCTGCGTGGCGCGAAATCGGGCGGCCGGCTCAGGCGCGGCCCGCTTGGGCGCGCCCGGCGTTGTGGCGGGGCTCACGCAGGTAGTTGGGCATCAACCCGCAATTATAAAGGCGGGGGAGGATGGCCGCTCGATGAAGCTTACTGATCGCAGCGATAGGCTGGGTCTTGCCGCGGCGCGGGCATGGGATCGGCACGCCTTGCGCCGCCTCCACACCGTTGTCAGTTACCGTCATTTACAGCGAGGGGCCGCCGGGGCCGAAACAACGCGTTTACAATAGGCCGGATCGGACGACGGCGGCCGCGCCCGTATGCCCGGGGTTTCGGGCATACGGAAGCACTGGCGGACCGCAAACGCATCAAGAATCAGCCCAGGATTCAATGGCCAAAGCTCCCTTTTCCGCGCAGGCGCAGGCATTGCCTCACCGCATGTCGCGCCTTTTCACCGAAATTCGCTGGATCCTGCAGGTCGCGCTAGGCGTGTTCCTGTTGATGGCGCTCATCAGCTACAGCCGCCACGACCCGAGCTGGACGCACGCGGCGCAGGTCGACCACATCTCGAACTGGGCGGGGCGCGTCGGCGCGCGCGTCTCGGACATCCTGCTGCTGCTGTTCGGCCTGTCCGCCTACTGGTGGATCGTGCTGCTCGCGCGCCTCATCTCGGCGAACTATCAGCGCATCACGCGCAACGAGGCGATCGCCGACGATGACGACGACAAGCCGCGCGACATCAGCTGGGTCGCCGAAGCCTTGTCGTTCGTGCTCGTCATGCTGTCGAGCTGCGGAATCGAGGCGCTGCGCATGTGGTCGCTCAAGGTGCAACTGCCTCAGGCGCCCGGCGGCGTGGTGGGCGGGGCGGTCGCGCGCGGCGTTTCGCACGCGCTCGGCTTCACCGGGGGCACGCTCGCGCTTTTGCTCGCGCTCGCGATCGGTCTTTCGCTCTACTTCCGCTTCTCGTGGCTTTCGGTTGCCGAAAAGGTCGGCGAATCCATCATCAACGCCGTGACCATGGCCAGGCTGCGCCGCGAGGCGGGCCGCGACCGCAGGCTCGGCGAAGCGGCGGCCGTGAAGCGCGAAGGCAAGGTCGAGCGCGGCCGCGTGAAGATCGAGAAGCACGAGCCGGTCACGATCGTGCCGCCGGTGGTCACGCCGCAGCGCTCCGAGCGCGTGGAAAAAGAGCGCCAGGTGCCGCTCTTCAAGGACCTGCCGGGCGATTCCACGCTGCCGGCGATCTCGCTGCTCGACCCGGCTTCGGCCACCCAGGAAACCATCTCTGACGACACGCTCGAATTTACCTCGCGCCTGATCGAGAAGAAGCTCAAGGATTTCGGCGTGGACGTGGCCGTGGTGGCCGCGTATCCGGGCCCGGTCGTCACGCGCTACGAGATCGAACCGGCCACGGGCGTGAAGGGCAGCCAGATCGTGAACCTCGCGAAGGACCTTGCGCGCTCGCTCTCGCTCGTCTCGATCCGCGTGGTGGAAACGATTCCGGGCAAGAATTTCATGGCGCTGGAGTTGCCTAACCAGCGCCGCCAGACCGTGCGCCTTTCCGAGATCCTCGGCTCGGCGGTTTATGCCGATGCGCCTTCGGCGCTCACCATGGGCCTTGGCAAGGACATCGGCGGCAAGCCGGTGTGCGCCGATCTCGCGAAGATGCCGCACTTGCTCGTGGCCGGCACGACCGGCTCGGGCAAGTCGGTGGGGATCAACGCGATGATCCTCTCGCTGCTGTACAAGGCGAGCGCCGAGCAGGTCCGCATGATCCTGATCGACCCGAAGATGCTCGAAATGAGCGTCTACGAGGGCATTCCGCATCTGCTCTGCCCGGTCGTGACCGACATGCGCCAGGCCGGCAACGCGCTGAACTGGACCGTGGCCGAGATGGAGCGCCGCTACAAGCTCATGAGCAAGCTGGGCGTGCGCAATCTCGCGGGCTACAACAACAAGATCGAAGAGGCGAACAAGCGCGAGGAGAAGATCCCGAACCCGTTCAGCCTCACACCGGACGATCCGGAGCCGTGCCAGAAGCTGCCGCATATCGTGGTGGTGATCGACGAACTCGCCGACCTCATGATGGTGGTCGGCAAGAAGGTCGAAGAACTGATCGCGCGTATCGCGCAGAAGGCGCGCGCGGCGGGCATTCACCTGATTCTCGCGACGCAGCGGCCTTCGGTGGACGTCATCACGGGCCTCATCAAGGCCAACGTGCCCACGCGTATGGCGTTCCAGGTGTCCTCGAAGATCGACTCGCGCACGATTCTCGACCAGATGGGCGCCGAGTCGCTGCTCGGCATGGGCGATATGCTCTACCTGCCGCCGGGCTCGGGTTTGCCGGTGCGCGTGCACGGCGCATTCGTCGCCGACGACGAGGTGCACCGCGTCGTCGAGAAGCTCAAGGAGCAGGGCGAGCCGAACTATATCGAGGGCATTCTCGAAGGCGGTGTGGGAGGCGAGGGCGACGAGGGCACGGCTGCGGGAACCAGCGGCACCGGCGACGAGTCCGATCCGCTGTACGATCAGGCTGTCGAAGTGGTCATCAAGAATCGCCGCGCGTCGATCTCGCTCGTGCAGCGGCATTTGCGCATCGGCTACAACCGCGCGGCGCGCCTGCTCGAACAGATGGAGCAATCCGGGCTCGTTTCGGCGATGTCGTCGAGCGGCAACCGCGAGATCCTCGTGCCCAACCGTGGCGACGCCGAATAGGCCACGCCGCGCCAGGCCGCCGCTTTGCCAGCATCTCTGGTATTCCGGCGGCCAAAGACACACCTCTTGGAGAACGATAGATGCAGTATCCGGCTGGACTTCCGACCCGCTTTGGGCGCGCCGCGCGCCGCTTGATGTTCGTTGCGCTTGGCGCGTCGGTCCTGATGGTCTCGCAGGCGTATGCGAGCGGCACCGATCAACTGAAGCAGTTCGTCTCGCAGGTCCATTCCGCGCGCGGCAGCTTCGTGCAGCGCGAACTGAAGGCGCCCTCGGGTGCGAAGAACGCCAGCGACGCCATTGCCACGGCCACGCTGAACGCCAAGACGTCGAGCGGCACGTTCGTGTTCGCGCGGCCCGGCAAGTTCATCTGGTCGTATGAGAAGCCGTATCAGCAACTGCTGCAGTCGGACGGCGACAACCTCTACGTCTACGACAAGGACCTGAATCAGGTGACCGAGCGCAAGCTTGGCGGCGCGCTCGGCGCGAGCCCGGCGGCGATCCTGTTCGGCAGCAATGATCTCGACAAGAACTTCACGCTCTCGGACGCGGGCGTGAAGAACGGCATCGACTGGCTGGAGCTGATTCCGAAGTCGAAGGACACGCAGTTCAAGAGCGTGGGCATCGGCTTTCGCGACGGCAATCTCGAAGCCATGGAACTGCACGACGTGTTCGGCAACGTGACACTGCTCACGTTTTCCAACATCGAAAAGAATCCGTCGCTGCCGGCTTCGACCTTCAAGTTCGTGCGGCCTCAGGGCGCCGATCTGATCACGGGCGGTTCGAACTAACCCAGACGGTTCACGCCTCGCGCCATGTGAAAACGGGCGGCTCCTTGCGGGCCGCCCGTTTTTGTTTGTGCGCGCCTGAAAATCAGGCGGCGAACCGGATCACCCCGTCCGCATCAGTCGTGCGCGTAACCTTGCCCGCGAGCCACAGCAGGTTCAGGTGCGCGAGCGCTTCGCCCATGGCGAAGGTCATCTGGTGGATGTCGAGCTCGCGCTTGAACATCATCGGCACGATGTCGGCGGCGCTTTGCGGCGTTCGCTCGCACGCTTCGATCACCTCGGCAAGGCGGGCGTCATGGTGCGCGCGCAGTTGCGCGATACGCGTGCGCACGCCCCGGAACGGCTTGCCGTGCGAGGGCAGCACGAGCGTGTTTTCGGGCAGCGTTTCGTAGCGGCCGAGCGATTCGAGGTACAGGCCGAGCGGATTGCCTTCCGGCTCCATGTCGAACACGGAGACATTGGTCGAGATGCGCGGCAGCACCATGTCGCCGGAGATCAGCACGCCGGCTTCTTCGCAAAAGAGGGCGCAATGCTCGGGCGAATGGCCGTAGCCCGTAATCACGCGCCAGTCGCGCCCGCCGATCGCCACTGTATCGGCCTCGCGCAGGCGGCGGTACTGCGTGGGCAGCGCGGGGACGAGGCTGCCGTAGTAGCCGCGGCGGTTGCGCAGTTTGTCGAGCGACGCCTCGTCCGTGAGGCCGTGGCGCGCGAAATGGCGCGCCGCGCCTTCGCCGCCCGCGTTCGACCCGTCGCCGGCCGCCATCACGCGGGCCTGCATGTATTCGCCGAGCGTGGTCCACAGGCGCACGTCCCAGCGTGCCTTGTCGCCGCCTGCGCAGATCCAGTGAGCAAGGCCGATATGGTCGGGATGGCAGTGCGTGACAAGCACGCGCAACACCGGCAGGCCTTCCAGCTGGTTCTCGAACACCGCTTCCCAGCGTTCCTTGATGGTGTCGTTGGTGATGCCGCAGTCCACCACGGTCCAGCCTTGCTGGCCGTCGATCTCGTCGCGTAGCAGCCACAGGTTGATGTGGTCGAGCGCGAACGGCAGCGGCATGCGCAGCCATTTCACGCCGGGCGCGACATCGAAGGCTAAGCCGGGCTCCGGCAGGGTGTCGGCGTAGGGATAGTCGAGCTGGTGTTCGAGGGCGTTCATTGGGGGCGTCTTCTCCTTTCTTTGTCTCATGCATTGTCGTCGCCGGTTGCGCAACCGCGTACTTGACGATAACGTAAACGTCGATTCTATCGCCCCTCGCGCTGTCGTGCAGTCAACAGCCGGGCCAGCCGCCTTCCGCACATCATGACGACCCAGTACACGATTACCGAACTTGCCCGGGAATTCGACGTAACGCCGCGCGCGATCCGTTTCTACGAGGACCAGGGCCTCCTCGCGCCGAGCCGCGAAGGCGCGGGAGGCTTGAAGCGCGTTTTTTCGGGGCGCGATCGCACGCGCCTCAAGCTGACACTGCGCGGCAAGCGGCTCGGTTTCACGCTTTCGGAAATCCGCACGCTGCTCGACCTCTACGAGTCGCCGACCGACACGCTGCCGCAGCTCCAGGCGTTTCTCGACACGGTGGTGCATCACCGCGAGATACTCGAGCGCCAGCGGGCGGACCTCGACGCGACGCTCGAAGACCTCGCGCAGTACGAGTCCCAGGCGCGCGCGCTGCTCGACCGGAATACGGCGCACGAAAGCGACGCCTCCGCGAAAACCTGACCCTCGCGCTCGCGAAACGGGCATGGCCGCCATGAAACACTTCCCGAAACTGCTCTCTTCGCAGATCGGCTTCGATGTCGCGCAGACCATGCTCGACGGTTTCAACCGTCACTACCGCAACTTCTGCGACGCGGCCGTGAGGGCGCGGATGCTGTTCGAAGCCGCCGACTGGCACGCGCTGCAGCAGCTCGCGCGCGAACGCATCGCTTCGTATGACGAACGCGTGAAGGCATGCGTGGTCGCGCTCGAAGACGAATACGGCGCCGAGAGCATCGACGGCGAAGTCTGGCAGCAGATCAAACTGCACTACATCGGCCTGCTCACGACGCACCGGCAGCCCGAATGCGCGGAGACGTTCTTCAATTCCGTGTGCTGCAAGATCCTGCACCGCTCGTACTTCAACAACGATTTCATCTTCGTGCGGCCCGCCATCTCGACGGAATACATCGAGAACGACGAACCCGCCGCGAAGCCCACCTATCGCGCGTACTATCCGGGCAAGGACGGGCTCGCCGCGACGCTCGAGCGCATCGTCACGAACTTCCAGCTGGAAACGCCGTTCGAGGACCTGGGTCGCGATGTCGACTGCATCATGCAGACGATGCTCGACACCTTCGGCGTGGTCGAGCCCAAGCCGAATTTCCAGATTCACGTGCTTTCGTCGCTGTTTTTCCGGCATAAAGGCGCGTATATCGTCGGGCGCATCATCAACGGCGATCTGCTTGCGCCGTTCGTCGTGCCGGTGCGCCACGTGGAGGAGGGCAAGCTCGCGTTGGACACGGTGCTGCTGCGCCTCGAGCAACTGCTCATCCTCTTCAGTTTTTCGCACTCGTATTTTCTGGTGGACATGGAAGTGCCGTCCGCCTATGTGGAGTTTCTGCGCACCATCATGCCGCGCAAGGCCAAGGGCGAAATCTACACGTCGCTCGGGTTGCAGAAGCAGGGCAAGAACCTCTTCTATCGCGACTTGCTGCACCACCTCAGGCATTCGAGCGACCGGTTCATCAGCGCGCCCGGCATACGCGGCATGGTGATGATCGTGTTCACGCTGCCTTCGTTTCCGTATGTGTTCAAGGTCATCAAGGACAGCTTTCCCGCGCCGAAGGAGACGACGCGCGAGCAGGTGGTGCAGAAGTATCAGCTCGTGAAGCGCCACGACCGCCTCGGGCGGCTTGCCGACACGCTCGAATATTCGAGCGTTGCGCTACCCGTTGCGCGGCTCGACGAAGCGCTCGTGCGCGAACTGGAAACGCTTGCGCCGTCGATGATCGAGTACGAGGGCGAGAACCTCGTGATCCGCCATGTCTACATCGAGCGGCGCATGGTGCCGCTCAACCTCTATTTGCAGAACGGCAGCGACGCCGAAGTCGAACATGGCGTTCGCGAATACGGCAATGCGGTCAAAGACCTGCTGCGCGCGAATATCTTTCCGGGCGACATGCTCTACAAGAACTTCGGCGTGACGCGCAACGGCCGCGTGGTGTTCTACGACTACGACGAGATCGAATATCTCACCGATTGCAACGTGCGCGCCGTGCCGCCGCCGCGTAATGAGGAAGACGAATTATCGGGCGAGCCATGGTACCCGGTCGGCCCGCGCGACATTTTTCCCGAGACGTACGGGACCTTCCTGCTCGGCGATCCGCGCGTGAAGCGTGCATTTCTTGCGCATCACGCGGATTTTTTCGAGCCCGCGCTCTGGCAAGAGAGTCGCGCGAGGCTTATCGCAGGCGAGGTGCCGGACTGCTTTCCCTACGACGCATCGATACGCTTTAGCGTGCGATACCCAGAACGCTTCGCGCGTGAAGATGCGCCGGCCGTGCGCGTCGCTTGAGCGCGCAACAAAGAGATTCGAACGGATTCATCAAGGAGCAAAAACATGAGTGAGACACAAAAGCAGGACGCCATCGTGATCGTTTCCGCGGCACGCACGCCGATGGCGGGTTTTCAGGGCGATTTCGCATCGCTCACCGCGCCTCAGCTCGGCGCGGCAGCGATTGCGGCGGCTGTCGAGCGCGCGGGCCTGAAGCCTGAGCAGGTCGACGAGGTCGTGATGGGCTGCGTGCTGCCCGCAGGGCAGGGCCAGGCGCCCGCGCGTCAGGCGGCGCTCGGCGCGGGGCTCCCGCTTGCCGCGGGTGCGACGACCGTCAACAAGATGTGCGGCTCGGGCATGCGCGCGGCGATGTTCGCGCACGATATGCTGCTGGCGGGCTCGGCGGATGTGATCGTCGCGGGCGGCATGGAGAGCATGTCGAACGCGCCTTACCTGTTGCCGAAGGCGCGCGCCGGCATGCGCATGGGCCACGGGCAGGTGCTCGACCACATGTTTCTCGACGGTCTCGAAGACGCCTATGACAAGGGCCGCCTGATGGGCACGTTCGCGGAAGAGTGCGCGGGCGAGTTCGACTTCTCGCGCGAGCGCCAGGATGCCTTCGCGATCGAGTCGCTCAAGCGCGCGAAACGCGCGAACGAGGACGGTTCGTTCGCGTGGGAAATCGCGCCGGTGAAGGTGGCCTCGCGCGCGGGCGAGACGACCATCGAGCGCGACGAGCAGCCGTTCAAGGCCAACCTCGACAAGATTCCGACGCTCAAGCCCGCGTTCAGCAAGACCGGCACGGTGACGGCCGCGAACTCGTCGTCGATCTCGGACGGCGCGGCGGCGCTCGTGATGATGCGCGAATCCACGGCGAAGCAACTCGGCCTCACGCCGCTCGCACGCGTGACGGGCCATTCCACCTTCGCGCAGCAGCCCGCGAAGTTCACGACCGCGCCGGTCGGCGCGATCACGAAGCTGTTCGAGAAGACCGGCTGGAAAGCCAGCGACGTCGATCTCTATGAGATCAACGAAGCCTTCGCCGTGGTCACGATGGCCGCGATGAAGGAGCACGATCTGCCGCACGAGAAGGTCAACGTGAACGGCGGCGCGTGTGCACTCGGTCACCCGATCGGCGCTTCGGGCGCGCGCATTCTCGTGACGCTGATCGGCGCGTTGCGCGCGCGCGGCGGCAAACGCGGCGTGGCGACGCTGTGCATCGGTGGCGGAGAAGCCACGGCGATGGGCGTCGAACTGCTGTAGGCTAACGCCAGAAGAAGCGCGCCGCGTTGAGAGCGGCGAGGCGGCGCGCTGCAGCGGTTTCCATGCACGCACAAAAGAAGGTGACGAGATGAAAACAGCGTTGATCGTAGGCGCGTCGCGGGGCCTGGGTCTCGAGTTCGCGCGGCAGTATGCGAAAGCCGGCTGGCGCGTGCTGGCCACGGCGCGCGGGCCCGAAGCGCTCGAAGCGTTGCGCGAAATCGGCGCGCAGACCTTCCAGCTCGACATTGCGAGGCCCGAGGAAATCGACGCGCTCGGCTCGAAGCTCGACGGTGTGCGGCTCGACGTGGCGCTCGTCGTCTCCGGTGTTTATGGCCCGCGCACAGAAGGCGTCGAGACCATCACGGCCGAAGACTTCGAATACGTGATGAACACCAACGTGCGCGGCCCGATGCAACTGATCCCGATCTTGCTGCCGCTCGTCGACGAAGCTCATGGCGTGCTCGCTGTGCTCTCGAGTCGCATGGGCAGCATTGCGGAGACCACCGGCACGACGGGCTGGCTCTATCGCGCGAGCAAGGCCGCACTCAACGACGTGCTGAAGATCACCTCGCTGCAAACTCGCCGCGCCACCTGCGTCGCGCTTCATCCGGGCTGGGTGCGCACCGACATGGGCGGCGCGCATGCGGCGATCGATCCGGCGGTCAGTGTTTCCGGCATGCGCGAGGTAGTGGCCGAGGCGGCCGCCGCGCGCGACGTCTTCAATGGCCGCTTCTTCCAGTACGACGGCACGGAACTCGACTGGTAAAGCGCCGCTCGTCTGCGCTACGCTTGCGGGCTCTCGCAACGGAGCCCTGACTCATGAACGCTGAAACCGCGCGCGGTACCGGGAAAACGATCCGGCCCGCCGATTGTCCCTGCGGCGGCGCCGCGCCCAACCAGAAGTCGGGAGCCAAGGCGCCACGCTACGCGCAGTGCTGCGGCCGCTTCGTCGACGATGCAGCAGTGCCCGCCACGGCGCTCGAATTGATGCGCTCGCGCTACACGGCGTATGTCCTCGGCGACGAAGCGTATTTGCGCTCGACGTGGGCGAGCGAGACCTGTCCCGCCGATCTCGACGTCGACCCCGCAGCCGTTGGCGCCCCGCGCTGGCTCGGACTTGCCGTCAAGCGCCACGAACAACGCGACGACACGCACGCGATCGTCGAATTCGTCGCGCGCTACAAAACGGGCGGCCGCGCGTTCCGGCTGCACGAAACGAGCCGTTTCACGCGCGGCGACGACGGCCGCTGGCGTTATGTTGACGGTGAGGTTTCATCGGACTAACGAATAACTGACTGCAGTTGCATTTTGCCACTGCGCGTTTCGGCCCCCCGACCGTTGTCGTGGCGCCGGAAATAATGCCTTTGCAAACAAGTCATTACTGAACAATCGCGCGGCTGTTGTCCGCGCGCGACGCGCCTCACCCGGACCTTTTTAAAAACTCGCCTTTCCGCTAATTACCGAAACCCGCGTGCGCGCCATGCTTCATAGGGCGGCGCGCGGTTGGCATGCCTTATGCCGGGTTACCCCTGAATTGCACAACAAATATTTGTCGTGCGAGTATCTAATCACGGTGCCCCGCACAATACGTAAGTGCATAGTGAAAAAAACTTTTCACCTATGCATGTTGCGACTGCGAATGGGTGCTGGCGGCGGGTCTGATCGACGATAGAACTGCGCCGCGCAGGTGTTCCGATCGTTGCAATCCCACGTGACGGGTCACACCCCGCTCCTGGCCTCGCGGCCAGGCGCAACGGTGTCTCGTTGTGCCCAGAAACGGCTGAAGCACGGGTAATGATCGGACGGTTGGCGGATTCATGGCAGCAGGTCTTTTGCAGGTGGTGTAGCGCATGGCGTTCAGGAAGCTCCTTACCGGATGGGTCGTAGCCGGCACCGCGTGTGTGCTTTCGGTTGCTCACGCAGCGTCGCTTTCCGATCCGGCAACTGCGAGCGCGAACCCGCAACTCGCCGCCAACGCCTCCGCAACGCATTCCGCGAACGCCGCTCAAGCGAACCTCGCAGGCGGTCCCCTCGGCAGCGCCAACGTGCCGCGCATTGCGCTCGACGACGCGTACCTGCCCGTTGTGCCCGCCAGCATGAACGAGCAGGTGATCCGCGTTCCCGTCGATGGATCCGGCGACGTTACGCTCGAAACCACGATTTACCGTCCGAACGGCCCCGGCCCGTTCCCGATGGTGATCTTCAACCACGGCAAGATTCCCGGCGACCCGCACCTCCAGGCGCGCAGCGACCCGCTGTCGTTCGCGCGCGAATTCGTGCGCCGCGGCTATGTCGTCGTCGCGCCGAACCGCCAGGGCTTCGCGGATTCGGGCGGCTCGTATCAGCAAGACGGTTGCGACGTCGCGAGCAACGGCCTCGGCCAGGCCGCCGATGTCGCTTCGACCATCGCGTACATGTCGAAGCAGCCGTATGTCGACGCAACCCAGATCATCGTCGCGGGCACCTCGCACGGGGGCCTCGCCACCATGGCCTACGGCACCGAGGCGGCGAACGGCGTGCGGGCGCTCATCAACTTCTCGGGTGGCCTGCGCCAGGACGCCTGCACAGGCTGGCAGAACAACCTGACCCAGGCGTTCGGCGACTACGGCGGCAAGGCACGTGTGGCCTCGCTCTGGCTCTACGGCGACAACGACTCGGTCTGGTCGCCCGATCTCGTCACGAAGATGTTCGCTGCTTACCGCGACGCGCAAACGGGTGAGGACCGCCCGGCCGCGACGGCGAAGCTCGTGGACTTTGGCGCGTACAAGAACGATGCGCATCGCCTCGTGGGCGATCGCGACGGCGTGAAGATCTGGTGGCCCACGGTCGAGGCGTTCCTTGCCAACCGCGGCCTGCCGACCGCGGTGCAGTACCGCGTGGCCACTCAGGCCGCACCTCGCGGCACCGGCTTTGCGCAGATCGACTCGGTCGGCGCGGTGCCTTTCGTCGATCAGGCGGGTCGCGACGGCTATCGCAACTTCCTCAAGCAGTATCCGAGCCGTGCATTCGCGGTGTCCGACTCCGGCGCGTGGTCGTGGGCCGAAGGCGGCGACAATCCGATGGCCGTGGCGATCTCAAACTGCGAAAAGCACAGCTCCGATCCTTGCCGTCTGTACGCCGTGAACAACACGGTGGTCTGGAACAATGGCGGCACGCAGACCGCTCAGACCGGCGACAGCGACACGACGCGCGCCACAGCGGACAACGGCAGCGCCGACGAGACCGACCACGCGCTGGCGAGCCGTTAAACGCTATCGCCCGATTGCTATCGGGCGTGTATTTTCCATCGTTGCAATCATATGCGGCCCCATGTGGGCCGCTTTGCTTTTGATCCCCGTGAATCATGTCCTCGCACGCAAACCCATTGCGTCGCGCCATATCGTCTGACTTTCACGTGCCGGGGCACTTGCCACGCGTCGCCAAAAATATCCGGCGCACCGTCACGCGTTCTGCAATTTCGCACCGGCGCGCAGATTTTTTTGCATAAGGCGGGTTCACTTTGCCGTCGTCATCTCCGCGCATTTCGGGTCTTTGTTTTCCATTGGTTTCGAGTTGTCCCGAACGGCTCGAAACGCCGCGCCGCCTGGCGTTCGAGGGCGATTTCAGGGGTAGTGCATTGCGGCAGCGAACACGTTAATCTCGGTCCCGCTGTCGTATCGGGAGTCGTATTTGAATTCGCTATCGCCCGCGCACCCTGCGCACCTTGCCCGCGAAGATCGCGCCGCGACCGACTGGGTCGCTCGCAGCCTGCGCGCTGTCTGGCACCCCTGCACCCAGATGAAGCATCACGAGCGCCTGCCGCTCGTGGCCGTCGCACGTGGCGAGGGTCCGTGGCTTCATGACCGCGAAGGCCGTCGTTATCTGGACGCGATCAGTTCGTGGTGGGTGAACCTCTTTGGCCACGCCAATCCTGAGATCAATGCCGCGCTCAAGGCACAGCTCGACACGCTCGAGCACGTCATGCTCGCGGGCTGCACGCACGAGCCCGCCGTGGAGCTTGCAGAGCGTCTTTCGGCGCTCACGGGCGGCGTGCTCGGCCATGCGTTCTTCGCTTCCGATGGCGCGTCGGCCGTCGAAATCGCGCTCAAGATGAGCTTCCACTCGTGGCGCAACCGCGGCGAGAGCGACAAGCGCGAATTCGTTTGCCTGGCCAACAGCTACCACGGCGAGACCATCGGCGCGCTCGGCGTGACCGATGTGAAGCTCTTCAGGGATGCTTACGATCCGCTGCTGCATCACGCGCACGTGGTCGCATCGCCCGACGCGCGCGCCGCGCAGCCGGGCGAAACGGCGGCGGATGTCGCGGCCCGCGCGCTGGCCGACGTCGAGCGTCTTTTCATCGAGCGCGAGGGCCGTATCGCCGCGCTGATCGTCGAGCCGCTCGTGCAGTGCGCGGCTGGCATGGCGATGCACGATCCCGCTTACCTCAAGGGCCTGCGTGCGCTATGCGACCGTCACCGCGTGCATCTGATCGCAGACGAGATCGCGGTGGGCTGCGGGCGCACCGGCACTTTCTTCGCGTGCGAGCAGGCAGGCGTGTGGCCCGATCTGCTGACGCTTTCGAAGGGCATTAGCGGCGGTTATCTGCCGCTTTCGATCGTGCTTTCGCGCGACGCCATCTACGAGTCGTTCTACGACGACGACACGACGCGCGGTTTCCTCCATTCGCATTCGTACACGGGTAATCCGCTTGCGTGCCGCGCCGCGCTCGCCACGCTCGACCTGTTCGAACGCGACGACGTACTCGCCGCGAACGCACGCAAATCGGCGCAACTGCGCGCGCTGTTCGAGCCGTTCTCCGCGCATCCGCTCGTGCGCAACCTGCGTCAGTGCGGCACGATCCTCGCGTTCGACGTAGCGCTCGCAGACCCGCAGCGCGCGGCGACGTTCTCGCGACGCTTCTTCGAAAACGCGCTGCAGCGCGAACTGCTGCTGCGCCCGATCGGCACGACGGTCTATGTCATGCCGCCGTATATTCTGGACAACGAAATGCAGGCGTTCCTCGCAATGCGCACGCGCGAGACTTTCGACGCCACCGTCGCGGAGGACCTCTGATATGGCTAATCACAGCCAGTTGCTCGATACCCTCGAACAGGGCTTGCGCGACATCGACGCGCGCGGCCTGCGCCGCCGCCGCCGCACCGCCGACACGCCGTGCAGCGCTCACATGCAGGTGGATGGCCGCGCGACCGTCGGCTTCGCCAGCAACGACTATCTCGGCCTCGCCGCGCATCCACAACTGATCGCGGCGATCGCCGAAGGCGCGCAGCGCTACGGCGCGGGGAGTGGCGGCTCGCATCTGCTGGGTGGCCACTCGCGCGCGCATGCGCAACTCGAAGACGATCTCGCGGCATTCGCGGGCACCTTCGTCGATGCACCGCGCGCGCTGTACTTCAGCACCGGTTACATGGCGAACCTGGCCGTGCTCACGGCGCTCGCGGGCCGCGGCACGACGATCTTCTCCGACGCGCTCAACCACGCTTCGTTGATCGACGGCGCACGGCTCTCGCGCGCCGAAGTCCAGATCTATCCGCATGCCGACATGGCGGCGCTCGCCGCGCTGCTCGAAAGCTCCGACGCAAGCGCGAAAGTGATCGTGAGCGACACGGTGTTCAGCATGGACGGCGATGTCGCGCCGCTCGCGCGTCTCGTCGAACACGCGGAAAAGCACGGCGCGTGGCTCGTGGTCGACGACGCGCACGGCTTCGGCGTGCTCGGACCGCAGGGCCGCGGCGCGCTGGCGCAAGCCGCGCTACGCTCGGAACATCTCGTGATGGTCGGCACGCTCGGCAAGGCTGCGGGCGTATCGGGCGCGTTCGTCTGCGCGCACGGCACCGTGATCGAATGGCTCGTGCAGCGCGCGCGTCCGTACATCTTCACGACGGCTTCGTCGCCGGCGGTTGCGCATGCGGTGTCCGCGAGCCTGCGTCTGATCGAAGGCGAGGAGGGCGATGCGCGCCGCGCGCATCTCAAGCATCTGATCGCGCGCACACGTTCGCTGCTTAACGATACGTGCTGGCAGCCCGTCGATTCACATACCGCCGTTCAGCCACTCGTTATCGGCGCGAACGAGGCGACGCTCGCACTGCAGGCCACGCTCGAGCGCGACGGCCTGTGGGTGCCGGCCATCCGTCCGCCGACCGTGCCCGAGGGCACGTCGCGCCTGCGCATTTCGCTTTCCGCCGCGCATTCGGATGCGGACCTCGACCGGCTGAGCGCATCGCTGCAACGTGCGAGTCTCGAAGCGCGTGCCAACGCGCAGGAGTTCGCGCAATGACGGTTTCGCTCTTCGTCACCGGCACGGACACCGAGATCGGCAAGACCTTCGTGAGCGCGGCGCTTTTGCGCGGCTTCGCCCACGCGGGGCTGCGCGCTGCGGCGCTCAAGCCGATCGCCGCGGGCGCTTACGAGCGCGACGGCGTCTGGCACAACGAGGACGCCGATCAGCTCGACGCCGCCGCGAGCGTCCTACTGCCGCCCGAGATGCGCACGCCGTTCCTGCTCAAGGAGCCCGCCGCGCCGCACATCGCCGCGGCGCTCGAAGGGGTGACGCTCGATATGGCGCGCATCGTCGATTGCTACCGGGCGGCCCGCGAGCGCGGGGATGCCGTCGTCGTGGAAGGCGTGGGCGGCTTTCGCGTGCCCCTCACGGCGACCGAAGACACCGCCGATCTCGCCGTCGCGCTCGGTTTGCCCGTGGTGCTCGTGGTGGGCATGCGGCTTGGCTGCATCAGCCACGCGCTGCTCACGGCCGAAGCGATTGCCGCGCGCGGATTGAAGCTCGCGGGCTGGGTCGCGAACCGCATCGACCCGGCCATGACGTTCCCCGAAGACAACATCGACGCGCTGCGCGAGCGTCTCGCCGCCCAGTACGGCGCGCCGCTTCTCGGCGTTGTGCCGCACATGCGCGGCGCGAGCGCCGATGACGCAGCCGAACATCTGAACATCGACGCGTTGCTCGCGCGCTTGCGCGCCGACGCTTAATGCACAGTCACGTAAAGAAGGACCACGACACCATGACGCAAACCCACATCGACATTACCTCGCTGAAGGCGACCGCGCCGAGCGCCCATGCCGCCGCCGAAGCCGCCGCGCGCTGGAAAGTCGCCGACGTCGCCGCGCTCTACGAACTGCCGTTCAACGACCTGATGTTCCGCGCGCAGCAGGTGCATCGCGAGCATTTCGACGCGAACGCCGTGCAGCTTTCCACGCTGCTGTCGATCAAGACCGGCGGCTGCGAGGAAGATTGCGCGTACTGCCCGCAGTCGTCGCATTACGAAACCGAACTCGAAGCGGGCAAGCTGATGGCCGTGGACGCCGTGCTGGAAGCCGCACGCGCAGCCAAGTCCAACGGCGCGACGCGCTTCTGCATGGGCGCGGCATGGCGCAATCCGAAGGATCGCCATCTGGAGCCGATCAAGGACATGATCCGCGGCGTGAAGGCGATGGGCCTGGAAACCTGCGTGACGCTCGGCATGCTCGAAGATCACCAGGCGAAGGAACTCGCCGATGCGGGCCTCGACTACTACAACCACAATCTCGATACGTCGCCGGAGTACTACGGCAAGATCATCACGACGCGCACTTACGAGGACCGTCTGGAGACGCTCGAACGCGTGCGCGACGCGGGCATCAACGTGTGCTGCGGCGGCATTGTCGGCATGGGCGAGTCGCGCCGCGAGCGCGCGGGCCTGATCGCGCAGCTCGCGAACATGGAGCCGTACCCGGAGTCGGTGCCCATCAACAATCTCGTGCAGGTCTCGGGCACGCCGCTCGAAGGCACCGAGCCGATCGATCCGTTCGAGTTCGTGCGTACGATCGCCGTGGCGCGCATCACGATGCCGAAGGCGATGGTGCGTCTGTCGGCAGGCCGCGAGCAGATGGACGACGCGCTCCAGGCACTATGCTTCATGGCGGGCGCGAACTCGATTTTCTACGGCGACCAGCTGCTCACCACGAGCAACCCGCAGGCGGAAGCCGACCGCAAGCTGCTGCAGCGTCTGGGCATCACGGCGCAGGCCGCGCAGCACTTGCCCGCTGACGACCACGAACATCACGATCATCACGGCCATTCGCACGGCGGCTGTGGCCACTGCGAGTAACGCCGCGCAGGTCGCCAAAAGAAAAACGCCACGCTGCGAAGCGTGGCGTTTTTCATTGTCCGGCTAAAGCGAAGTACGGCGCCTTAAGCGTAAGCCGCGCGCCGGCGCCCCGCGAGCACGAGATAGCACAGCGCGCCGATCACGAGCGACGGCAACGTCGCGCCGAGGTTCGGCAACCACTGGTTGAGCGCTTGATACGCGCCGAAACCGACCACCCACGCGACGAACGCGCTCACGTGCCAGCCGCCCGAGTAGCCATACGCGCCATTCAGGTCGGCGAGCGCCTGCGGATCGATACGGCGGCGGCGTACGATGAAGTGATCGGCGAGCACGACGCCGAAGAGCGGCGCGAACACCGAGCCGATGAAGAGCAGGAAGTTTTCGTATTTCGCCATCGGCACGACGAGGCCGATCAGCGTGCACAGCGCGCCGAAGGCCGCCGACAGCCAGGGTACGCTGGCGCGCGTCCAGAACGTGCCGGTCGAGACGGCGGCCGAGTGGATATCGGCGAACGCGTTGTCGATTTCGTCGATCAGCACGAGCAGCAGCGCGAAGCCGCCGCCGGCTTGCGCGAGCGCCGTGGTGAGGAGCGCGTCGCCGCCGCCCGCGGCCAGCCCGTAAATGGCGCCGAGCGCATAGAACCAGAGGTTCGCAATGCCATAGCCGAACAGCGTGCCGCGGAAAGTTTCGCCGGCTTTGCGGCCGAAACGCGTGTAGTCGGCGATGAGCGGCAGCCACGAGAGCGGCATCGCCACCACGAGGTCGATCGCGCTGCCAAACGGCATTTCGCCCGTGCCGGGGCGGCGCATCAGCGCGCCCAGGTCCTGCTTGACGAGCAGGCTCCACGTGAGCCAGGCCGCGCCCGCGAGCAGCAGCCAGATACCCCATGTGCGCAGGAAGCGCCGCACGAACGAGAGCGGGCCGCTTACGGCGAGGAGCGTAGCGAGCACGCCGAAGATCACGGTCCAGACGAGCGGCATCGACAGGTTGAAAGCCTGTTTGGCGAGCGCGTCGGCGGAATCGCGCATCACGATGATCTCGAACGAGCCCCAGCCCACGAGCTGCACCATGTTGATGACGGCCGGCACCGACACGCCGCGAACGCCGAGCGTCGGGCGCAGCGACGACATGGCGGCAAGGCCCGTGTCCGTGCCGATCACGCCCGCGAGCGCGAGCAGCACGACGCCGATCACGCTGCCGATGGCGATGGCCATGAGCGCGTGTGGAAGCGCCAGACCCGGCACGAGCAGCGCGCCAGCCTGCGCGACCAGCAGGCCGATGCCGAGCGAAAACCACAGCGCAAAGGCGTCGCCGGTGCGGAACTGCCGGCGCGCGTCGGGGACGGGCACGTTCGGCGCGTAGGTGGAGCCGGCCTCGCCGGCGTGCGAATCTTGTGTCATGTGGAACGCTTTCCTCTGTGTCGTGTGTTTTGTCTGTTTTATCCGGTTGCGTCAGCGTGAGCGGCTCGGCCCGCGCTTCGCGCCGCGGCACTCGCTGTCATAATGCACGACTGCATCCGGTGCGGCAGGCCGTTTTAGCGAACCGGGGCACTGTGTCCCCGAATCCGCCGCAAACCATCGGCCAGCCGGAAAGCCGTCATTATCGCGAAAACGTCATGTTTGAAGAAACCCGTGCCAACGTCCCCCTCGCCGAACGGCTGCGCCCGCGCTCCATCGACGAGGTCATCGGCCAGAAGCATCTGCTCGGGCCCAACAAGCCGCTGCGCGTCGCATTCGAGTCCGGCGAAGCGCATTCGATGATCCTCTGGGGGCCGCCGGGCGTGGGCAAGACCACGCTCGCGCGTCTCATGGCCGACGCCTTCCACGCCGAGTTCATCGCGCTCTCCGCCGTGCTCTCGGGCGTGAAGGACATTCGCGAGGCCGTGGAGCAGGCGCAGCTGCATCGAGCGCGTGGCCACCAGACGCTCGTGTTCGTCGACGAGGTCCATCGCTTCAACAAGAGCCAGCAGGACGCCTTCCTGCCGCATGTGGAGTCGGGCCTCTTTGTGTTCATCGGCGCGACGACGGAAAACCCGTCGTTCGAAGTGAACAGCGCGTTGCTCTCGCGCGCGGCCGTGTACGTGCTCAAGAGCCTCGACGAGGAGGAGCAGGGCGAATTGCTTGCGCGCGCGAGCGAGGAGCTGGGCGGCCTGACCTTCACGGACGAAGCGAAAACGGCGCTGATCGGTTCCGCCGACGGCGATGGCCGCAAGCTCCTGAACAACCTCGAAATCGTCGCGCGCGCGGCCGCGCAGCAAAAGAAGACCGAAATCGACGGCGAACTGCTCGGAAGCGCGCTCGCCGAGAACCTGCGCCGCTTCGACAAGGGCGGCGATGCGTTCTACGACCAGATCAGCGCGTTGCACAAGTCGGTGCGCGGCAGCAACCCGGACGGCGCGCTCTACTGGTTCTGCCGCATGCTCGACGGCGGCGCCGATCCGCGTTATCTCGCGCGGCGCATCGTGCGCATGGCGTGGGAGGACATCGGTCTCGCCGACCCGCGCGCCGGGCGCATCACGCTCGACGCCGCCGAGACCTACGAGCGGCTGGGTTCGCCCGAAGGCGAACTCGCGCTCGCGCAGGCTGTGATCTATCTGGCTGTCGCGCCGAAGTCGAACGCGGGCTACAACGCCTATAACGAGGCGCGGCGCTTCGTGAGCAAGGACCAGTCGCGCGCGGTGCCCATCCATTTGCGCAACGCGCCGACCAAGCTCATGAAGGAACTGGGCTACGGCCACGAGTACCGCTACGCGCACGACGAGCCCGACGCCTACGCGGCCGGCGAGACCTATTTGCCCGACGGCATGCGCGAGCCGCGCTGGTATCAGCCCACGCCGCGCGGCCTCGAAGGCAAGATCGGCGAAAAGCTCGCGCGCCTCGCCGACCTCGACGCGCAATGGCGCGACGAGCATCGCGACGAAATCCGCGAAAGGAAGCGCAAAGGCTGATGCCAGTCCCGCCGGGGTGCCCCGGCCGGTGCGCTAAAATCGTCCCTTCACACAACGAAACTGCGTCTCACAATCCCATGCTCGACATCCAGCTGCTGCGCAAAGACCTCGACGGCGTCGCGAAGCGCCTCGCCGACCGCGGCTACACCCTCGACGTCGCCGCCTTCTCCGCGCTCGAAGCGGAACGCCGCGCCATCCAGACCCGCACCGAAGAGCTCCAGGCACGCCGCAACAGCCTGTCGAAGCAGATCGGCGCGATGAAAGGCCGCGGCGAGGACACCTCGGCGGTCATGGCCGAAGTGGGCGGCATCGGCGACGAGATGAAGAGCTCGGCCGCCAAGCTCGACGAGATCCAGTCGAAACTCTCGGACCTGCTGCTCGGCGTGCCGAACCTGCCGCACGAGAGCGTGCCCGCGGGCAAGGACGAGGCCGACAACGTGGAAGTGCGCCGCTGGGGCACGCCGCGCGCGTTCGACTTCGAGGTGAAGGATCACGTCGATGTCGGCACGCCGCTGGGTCTCGATTTCGAGACGGGCGCGAAGCTCTCGGGCGCGCGCTTTACGATGCTGCGCGGCCAGATCGCGCGCCTGCATCGCGCGCTGGCGCAGTTCATGATCGATACGCACACGCTGGAGCACGGCTACACGGAAACGTACACGCCGTACATCGTCAACCCGGAAATCCTGTACGGCACGGGCCAGCTGCCCAAGTTCGCCGACGACATGTTCCGCGTGGAAAAGGGCGGCGGCGAGAACACGGTCACGCAATACCTCATTTCGACTTCGGAAATCTCGCTCACGAACACGGTGCGCGAGAGCATCGTGGAAGGCAGCGCGCTGCCGATCAAGCTCACGGCGCACTCGCCGTGCTTCCGCTCGGAAGCCGGTTCGTACGGCCGCGACACGCGCGGCATGATCCGTCAGCACCAGTTCGACAAGGTCGAAATGGTGCAGATCGTTGCGCCTGAAACGTCGTACGACGCGCTCGAGCAGATGGTCGTTCACGCGGAAACCATCTTGCGCAAGCTTGGCTTGCCGTATCGCGTCATCACGCTGTGCACGGGCGATATGGGCTTCTCGGCGACCAAGACCTACGACCTCGAAGTGTGGTTGCCGGCGCAGAACACGTATCGCGAAATTTCGAGCTGCTCGAATACCGAAGCCTTCCAGGCGCGCCGCATGCAGGCGCGCTACCGCAACGCGCAGGGCAAGCCGGAACTCGTGCATACGCTCAACGGCTCGGGCCTCGCCGTGGGCCGCACGCTCGTTGCCGTGCTGGAGAACTATCAGGAAGCGGACGGCTCGGTCACCGTGCCGGAAGCGCTGCGGCCGTATATGGGCGGCGTGGCGCGTCTCTCAGTGAACGCCTGAGGCACGGCCTCACGAACTGAGCATGTGAGTTGCTTGCACTCGAAACTTTTTTCCAAAGAGGGCTTGCGTAATTCAAAAAATGTTCTATAATCTTCGCTTCTCCGGTCGCCGACCAAGGCTGGAGAGGCAGTAAAAAAGCAGTACACCGGAGAGGTGGCAGAGTGGTCGAATGTACCTGACTCGAAATCAGGCGTACGGTTTCCCCGTACCGTGGGTTCGAATCCCACCCTCTCCGCCAAATTCAGAAAACCCCTGCATGCCTAACCGCTGCAGGGGTTTTTGTTTTTTCAGCCCCACAAAAAAACCCTGCGCGATCCATTGCGCTCGCTGGCGCCACGCCACGCCACGCCACGCCATGCGAATTGCGAATAGACGGCCCTTTGTCCTCTTCGCCAGGCGGCTGTGGCCCCGTGTGAATACGCTAGAATCCGGGGCGCTTCAGGGCATCATGCGAATGCTGCGATTACAAGTACCGGTCATCTATGAAAAAAGTCTCGATCATCGTTCCGTGTTTTAACCAGCAGGAATTCATTGCAGAGACGCTTGAATCTGTACTGCAGCAGACCTATGGCAACTGGGAATGCATCGTCGTGGATGACGGCTCAACGGACGGATCCGAAGCCATCATTCAACAATACGTAAAAAAAGACGCGCGCTTCCAGGCACTCCGAAAGCCGAATGGTGGTGTCGCAGCCGCACGAAACTTCGGTTTTGCACGGGCGACAGGCGAGTTGTTTGTCCCGCTTGATGGCGATGACAAGATCGGTTCCGAATTTCTGCGGCTGGCCGTGGAATGCTTTACCGCGCAGCCTGATACGGATCTCGTGCACTTCAAGACGCAACGTACCGGCGAATCGCGAAAGATCTGGCGTCTGCCGGAGTACAGCTACGACAAGCTGCTCTGGCAAAACATGATCGTGAACACGACCATGTACCGGCGCGACGCGTTCGAGCGCATCGGCGGGTACGCGTCCGAGATGATTCATGGCTTCGAGGATTGGGAGTTCTACGTGAGGCTTCTGAGCCCGCAATCCAGGGTTCGGTATATCGACTCGCCCATGTATCTCTATCGTGTGAAGAAAAGTTCGCGCTCGACCCAATTGGTCGAGTTCGGCAAAGTTGAAGAGTCGCAACGCCTTATCTTCACGCGCAACCGGGAGCGCTATGCGTCTTTCCTCGACAATCCGATCAGCGGCTTTGGCAAGCTTCTGAAGGGGTTCCAGCCGTCGCAAACCGCACGTTACCGGCGGCAGCTCCGGTACGTGCATACGGGCTACGCGATTCTGACCGCTGTGTTGCTTGCGGTTTGCGTATTCCTTTATCTGCGTCGTTGACGGCCGGCGGCGCGCCTTGACTTGCGCCGCTTTTACTTGTGCATATGGCCGCGCATTTCCAGCGCGCGCAGGTAGGTGCCCGAGATCGACGACCCGCCGTGATGCACGATCTTCTCGTCGACGAGCGCCCACACCGACTTGCCCGCCGCGCGCACGCGCCGGCAGAACGACAGGTCTTCCGAGAGGTACACGCCTTTTTCGCCGACGGTGTCGAAGAACGCATAGAACTTGGCGTCCGGCAGGTAGCCGGCGTATTGCGCGGGCGGGCGGTATAGCTCCGTATGCGCCACGATCGACTCCAGCGCGTCGCGTCGCACGAGGAAGATGCCCGTGCCAATATGATTCACCTCGGCCCAGCCATCGGACACGAAACTGCCGCCCGCTTCATCCGCGAGGATTGCCGTGTTGTAGTCCACGGTCTTTTCCTGCCACTCGCGCAATGTGAGTCCCACATCGGCGCTCGTGATCTGCTTTTCCCGGTCGAAATAGCGGTACGGGCAGGCAATGCCGGCCACGGGCTTGTTCCCGGCGATCAGGCGCAGAACCGCTTCGCGCGAGAAGTCCATGTCCGTATCGAGAAAGAGCAGATGGCTGAACTCGGGATGGCTCAAAAAATAATTCGCAAAGAAATTGCGCGCACGGATGATGTGCGACGAGGCCGTATGAATGTACTCGTAGCGGATGCCGCGCTCCTTGAGCGTTTCCATGAGGCGGGCGAGCGCCATGGCGAAGTCGAAATGCACCGAGTTGTCGTACGTGGGCAGCGCGATCAGGACGTTGAGCGCCGTGTTCGAAGGGGTGTGGTCGGGCATGGGGTGACTTGAGGTCATGATCGGGCTTCCTGCTTGCGATGTAAGATATTTCTCATTCTTGACGGCGGGTTGCGCTCGAACAATCGGAGATATCTGAAAATTCCGCGTCCGGCGTCAAGACGACGACGCGCCTTGCTGCGCCCCCGACGCCGCAGCGCCGGTACAATCGCTCCTTTGAATTTGCGGCGAAGTGTTCTCCAGCACATTGCCGCGCCCACTTCGGTCCACAGATGCCTATCACCTACAAGTCTGCCGACGATCTCGCCCGCCTGCGCATTTCGGGCCGGCTCGCCGCCGACGTGCTCGCGATGATCGGCGAGCACGTGAAGCCGGGCGTCTCCACCGACGACCTCGACGCCCTCTGCAACGACTACATCGTCAACACGCTCAAGGCCGTGCCGGCCAATGTCGGCTACCTCGGCTTTCCGAAGACGATCTGCACGTCCGTCAATTCCGTGGTTTGCCACGGCATTCCGAGTCGCGGCGAAGTGCTCAAGGACGGCGACATCATCAACATCGACGTGGCCGTCATCAAGGACGGCTATTTCGGGGACACGAGCCGCATGTACTGCGTCGGCACGCCGAGCACGGTGGGCCGCCAGCTGATCGACACGACCTACGAAGCGATGCTCGCGGGCATTCGCCAGGTGAAGCCGGGTGCGACGCTTGGCGACGTCGGCAACGCCATCCAGAAGCGCGCACAAAGTGACGGCTTCTCGATCGTGCGCGAGTATTGCGGCCACGGCATCGGCAAGGTCTACCACGAGGAGCCGCAGGTGTTGCACTACGGCCAGCCGGGGCAGGGCGTGCGCCTGAAGCCGGGTATGGTCTTCACGATCGAGCCGATGGTCAACGCGGGCCGCGCCGGCACGACGGTGCAGCGCGACGGCTGGACGGTCGTCACCAAGGACCGCTCGCTCTCGGCGCAGTGGGAGCACATGGTTGCGGTCACAGACGACGGCTACGAGCTCCTCACGCCCTGGCCGGACGGCACAGGCGCCTACGAGGCCCCGTGAGCGCGGCTGTGCGGCCTCTGTGGCCGTCTGTCAAGGATTGCGCGCGAGGCGTGGTCTGCAGGCAATTGTCAAATAAGGATTTGACTCTCAAGCCAGTTCGGTTAAAGCTACGCGTTAGCGCTTTATTGGGGTTTACGACTGCATGAGTCCGTCACTGACCGTTCGCCGTATCGCCGCCGATCAGGGTGCCGTGCTCCGCGAGCTTCGAACAGCCTCGCTGCGCGACGCGCCTTACGCATTCGGCGACACGCTCGAAGACGCGCTATCGGCCGATGCCGCCGTTTTCGACGCCGCGGCGGCCCGGCATGCGGTTTCGCACACCGGCACGTCGTTCATTCTCTATACCGAGGGCCATCCGGCCGGGCTGATCGGCGCGAGCTTCGAAAGCGCGCCGGCGCGCCGCGCGTTCGTTTCGGCGTTGTGGGTCGCGCCTGCGGTGCGTCATCTGAGCGGCGGCGAACTGCTTCTGAACAGCGCCATCGAATGGCTCGTGAGCGAAGGCGCGACGCAGGTCTACGCCTGGGTGACCGACGCGAACACCACCGCCATGCGTTTCTACGAGCGCCTCGGCTTTGTCGCTACCGGCGATCACGCGCGCAGCCAGCAACAGCCCGAACAGTGGGAAACGCTGCTCATGCGCGCGCTCGGCGAGCACACGATGTCTGCTTCGTCGCCTGCTTCTTCACCCTGACGCCTGCCGTTCGCGCTGCTGTGCGCGGCGGCGCTCCCGTTTCACTTCCCTCCGTACGACACTCCGAACCCGTTCGTTCACGCTCGCGCGCCGCGCGCTTTTTTTTGCGCCATTTTTGTTTGTGCGTGGCTTGTGCGTATCCAGCAGGGAATTTGGCCGAATACACCATTAAAAATAATGGCCGTGTGCGTCCGCGCCTGTAAAATACGCAAAATTTTTAGCCGAACGCCATGTCGCCCAGGAAATCGCCATATTTTGAACTGAAGAGCGGTTCAGTCGATACGCTTCTGTTCGTGGTCAAGACGACCGAGCTCGATGCCATGCGCGCAGAACTCACGCGGCGCTTCGAGGCGACGCCTGAATTCTTCGCGAACGACACCGTCGCGATCGACGTGCGGCGTCTCGCCGACGGCGAGCAGGTCGCGCTCGGCGACATCGTGCGTCTGCTCGAAAGCGTGCGCATGCGCCCGGTAGGCGTGGTTGCGCAGCCCGAACAACACGGCTGGGCGGCTGCGGCAGGCCTGCCTTTCCTCGAGGCGCGCGACCGCCGAGGCGCGGGCACGAAGGTCGCCTCCGACGAAGCGGCGGGCGAGGGCGAGGCATCGAATGCATCCGCCACCGCTTCGGCCACCGCCTCTGCCACCGCAGCGGCCGCACCGCAATCCACCGCGGCACAGCCCGAACTCTTTTCCACCGACGCGGACCCGGGCGCCGCCCAGGCGAGCGCGGCGGCAACGGTGAGCGCCGCGGCGGCGCTCGATGCCGGCGCGCGCGCGGAACCCACGCTCGTGATCGACCGGCCGCTGCGCTCGGGTCAGCGCATCTACGCGAAGGGCGACGTGGTCGTGCTCGGTCTCGTTTCCAACGGCGCGGAAGTGATCGCAGAGGGCAACATCCACATTTACGCGCCGTTGCGCGGCCGCGCGCTCGCGGGCGTGCACGGCAACCACGACGCGCGCATTTTCTGCACGAGTCTCGAGGCGGAACTCATTTCGATTGCGGGCATCTACCGTACCACTGAAGTTCCACTCGCCGACGACGTGCGCGGGAAGCCGGCTCAAATCCGGCTCGAGGAAGAAAAGCTGTTGATCGAACCGTTGAGGCTCACCTGAGCGCAGCTCGAGCGTCGTGCGCAGGCGAGCAGGGCATGAGCGGCACGCGATGAGACCAAACTGAGAAACTGACGAACGCAAGGTAAGGGAATGGCAAAAATCATTGTGGTGACTTCGGGCAAAGGTGGTGTCGGCAAGACGACCACGAGCGCGAGTTTCGCATCGGGCCTCGCGTTGCGTGGCCACAAGACCGCGGTCATCGACTTCGACGTGGGCCTGCGCAATCTCGACCTCATCATGGGTTGCGAGCGCCGCGTCGTGTACGACCTGATCAACGTGATCCAGGGTGAGGCGAACCTCAATCAGGCGCTCATCAAGGACAAGAAGTGCGAAAACCTCTTCATCCTGCCGGCCTCGCAAACGCGCGATAAAGACGCGCTCACGAAGGAAGGCGTGGAGAAGGTGATCGAGGACCTGCGCAAGATGGACTTCGAGTACATCGTGTGCGATTCGCCGGCCGGCATCGAGTCGGGCGCGCTGCTCGCCATGCACTTCGCCGACGAAGCGCTCATCGTGACGAACCCGGAAGTGTCTTCGGTGCGCGACTCGGATCGTATTCTCGGCATGCTGTCGTCGAAGACGAAGCGCGCGATCGAAGGCAAGGACCCGATCAAGGAACACCTGCTTATCACGCGCTACAACCCGAAGCGCGTGAGCGAAGGCGAAATGCTCTCGCTGAACGACATTCAGGAGATCCTGCGCATCGAACTGATCGGCGTGATTCCCGAATCGGAAGCGGTGCTGCACGCATCGAACCAGGGGCTGCCGGCCGTGCATCTGGACGGCACCGACGTCGCCGAATCGTACAAGGACGTCGTGTCGCGCTTTCTCGGCGAGGACAAGTCGCTTCGCTTCACCGATTACCAGAAGCCGGGCCTCTTGCAGCGCCTCTTCGGTAGCAAGTAAGGGAGACGAACGTCATGTCGTTTCTTTCGTTTTTTCTCGGCGAGAAGAAGAAGTCCGCCTCGGTAGCGAAGGAACGCCTGCAGCTCATCATTGCTCACGAGCGCGCAGGCGGCCATCCGCCCGCCGACTATCTGCCGGCCCTGCAACGCGAACTGGTCGCGGTGATCTCCAAGTACGTGAAGATCTCCGATGAAGACATTCGCGTGAGCCTCGAACGTCAGGACGATCTCGAAGTGCTCGAGGTCAAGATCGAGATTCCGCAGGCTTGAGTCGTAAGCGCGCGCAGCCGCTGCGCTGCGCGCGCGTCGTTTGTCGTATCGCTTCAGCTTTTTCTTCGCGCCTTTCCTGCTCGCGCGCTGCGCTCCGGTGCCCCCGCCTCCCTTACCGAAATATTCGGTTTCACTTCACCCTGCGCCGTTACACGGCCGCTGTCAGCGCAACGCTGTGCTCGCGCATTGATCGGGTAACGCCAATCATGGCGTCCACAATCAAGGGTGCTCAACATGAACAACTCCATTCGCCTCTTCATTGCCAAGGCCGCGATCGTCGCCGCCGGCACTTGCGCTGTCGCGGCTCCTGCGCTCGCCGCAATCGTCGTGGTCGAGCCGGTCGCGCCGCCGCCTGCCGAACGCGTGGAAGTCATGCCGGCGCCGCGCGCGGGCTATGTATGGGACAAGGGCCACTGGCGCTGGGATCACGGCCAGTACGTGTGGGTGCGGGGCCACTGGCAGGCTGAGCGTGTCGGCTATCACTGGGTGCCGGGCCACTGGATCGCGCACGGCCCGAACTGGCGCTGGGTGGAAGGCCACTGGGCCGCTTGATCTTTGCAGCCCGAGGAGATCCTTGTCATGAGTAAGAAACTGCTCGCGGCGGCCGTGCTCGCGCTCACGCTGGCCGGCTGCATCGTCGTGCCGGCTCGGCCCATGTATGTGAGACCCGCTCCGGTCGTCATCTACTAGTCGTTGACCGTTGTTATCGATCCGTCGACGGGTCGACAAGTACGGGCTCGACGCGCTTTGGCGCGCCGTGCCCGGCGTTTTTTTCAGGGCCCATTGTCGATGCCGCACGACGATCGAGTAAGAAAGGGACAGATATCGTTCGTATTGGATCGCTTATTCGCAGGTTGACGCAAGGTTCGTCCGCTAGAATCTCCGGAAATCCCTTGAAGACTGGAATATCGGGCCCAGCGGTCCGCAGCACAATGAAACGAGTTTTGATTGTCAAAGTGACTTCGCTCGGCGACATCGTCGAGGCGCTTCCGGTTGTCGCCGACGTGCAGCGCGCCTTCCCGGGCGTCAAGGTCGATTGGGCCGCTGACGAGGCCTTCGCCGATATCGTGCACTGGAACGCAGGTGTCGACCGCGTGCTCTGCGCGCCGCTGCGCCGCTTCAAGAAGGCGCGCAGCTGGAGCGATCTCAAGGCGATCTGGGCATCGATTGCGGAGCTGCGCGCTTACCGCTACGACGCGATCGTCGACATTCACGGCGTGTACAAGAGCGCGATCATCGCGTTTCTCGCGCGCGGGCGGCGCCGCTTCGGCTATCTCTCGCAGGACCTCGGCGAGCGCGGCGCGGCCTTCGCGTACAACGGCCGCTTCGGGCCGCGTCCGCAGTGCGATGCGTGGCACGGCATGCGTATCAGCACCGGCGAGGCGCTTGGCTACACGGTCGATACGCCGCCCGACTTTCAGATGCGCGTGCCGCGCGACGGCACCGCGCTGCCCGCGCCTGAGGCGCCCACGGCGCTGCTCTTTCATGCGACCTCCAAAGACGAGAAGAAGTGGCCGGTCGAGCATTGGGGCGAACTGGGCAATGCGTTGATCGCGCGTGGCCTGCGCATCGAACTGCCGTGGGGAAACGACAACGAGCACGCCACGGCGCTTGAAATCGCGGCGCTCATCCCGGGTGCTACGGTGCTGCCGCGCCTCACCGTTTCGCAGGTCGCACAGCGCATCGAAGACTGCGCGCTCGTGGTCGGCACCGACACAGGCTTCGTGCATCTTGCCCACGCGCTCATCAAGCCGACCGTGATGGTCTTCGTAGCGACCGACGCCGAGCACTGCGGTGTGCGTGCGCCCAATCGCTCGATCTCGATCGGCGACGGCCATCGTGTGCCGTCCGTGCAGGCGGCGATCGATGCCGTCGATCGCGTCTACCCCGCGCGCGACGGCGGCGCATCCACACCGGCATCGCGCGTTCACGCCGCTTGAGTTTCGCGGTTCGGCACGCGCTTGCCGCGTGCTGTCCTCGCGATATCCCAGCGGTTTCCCATTACGAGCTTGTTAAAAGTGTCGCGCTTGTATTGCATGCGCGCGATTGGGCGCGCGTGCAAAGGGCTTTGGACGCTCACGCTGTTACACGCGCCATACCGCTGCTTACAAATTGCAACGCCTCACGCCGTCGCCATCGTGTTCAATCGTAACCGTCCAGCCCGACATCGCATGGCCGGACACAGACACTGACTTGAAGGGAGAATACTGTGAAACGATTGACGCTTACCCTCATCGCTGGCGCATTGCTCGCGGCTTCGCTGGGCGGCTGCGTCGTGGTGCCGGCCGGCGGCTACTACGGCGGCGGCTACCATCACGGCTATTACTATCGTTGATCGGCGCTACACGGCGCAGCGTCGCATAACGCTGCGCACGCGGCAGCAGCGGTACGGAGGCCTTCAGGCAAGCAGCATTTCGATCGCGACGACCGCGGCAATGGCCGCGGCGTTCGCCGCCAGCGCTTCGAGCACGACCGCGCGCCAGCTCGCGGTGCGCAGGCGAAACGCCATCAGGAGGGAGATGCCAAGGGCAAGGGCGATGATCAGAACAATGTCGGCGTTGCTCAGATGCAGGTTCATCGTCGGCTCCCCCGGGAGATCGCTCCCCGCCTGGTGATTCGAGTATAGACACGCATCGCGCGTGCCCAAAGTGATCAAAAATCTCGCCAGTGAAGGGCGTAAAAAAAGCGGAGTCCGGCTGGCGGACTCCGCTTTTTCCTTGATGCGGCGACGCGTTACGAGAGCGACGTATGGCGCGTCTCGCGCATGCACAGCACACCGAACAGGCTCACGCAGGCGGCGATCGACACATACGCGCCAACCCACGAGAGGCCGCCTCGCGCGGCCAGCACCTGGGCGATATACGGCGCGACCGAAGCGCCGAGAATGCCGCCCAGGTTGTACGCAACGCCCGCGCCCGTGTAGCGCACGTTCGTCGGGAACAGCTCGGGCAGCAGCGCACCCATCGGCGCGAACGTGGCGCCCATCAGGAACAGCTGGATCACGAGGAAGAGCAGCACGAGCGGCGTTGCACCGCTGCCGAGCAGCGGCTCCATCGTGAAGCCCGAGAGAATCGCCAGAATGCAGCCGACGATCAGCACCGGCTTGCGGCCGAAGCGATCGGAAAGCCAGGCCGAGATCGGGGTGGCGATGCCCATGAACACCACGGCGATGCACAGCATGCCGAGGAAGGTCGGACGCGCAATGTGCAGTGCCGTCACGCCGTGCGAGAGCGAGAACACGGTCGCGTTGTAGAAGAGCGTGTAGCACACGACCATGGCGAGCGCGCCGAGGAGCGTCGGCCACCAGTACTGCGAGAGCAGCGTCGCTACCGGCACCTTGACGCGTTCGTCGCGCTCCACAGCGGCCTTGAAGGCGGGCGTTTCGGCGATCTTCAGGCGCACGTACAAGCCGAGCGCGACGAGCACTGCCGAAACGATGAACGGCACGCGCCAGCCCCAGTCGCGGAACTGCTGGTCGGAGAGCGTCGAAGCAAGCCCGAAGAAAAGGCCATTCGAGGCGAGGAACCCCACCGACGGTCCGAGCTGCGGGAACATGCCGAACCAGCCGCGCTTGCCTTGCGGCGCGTATTCCGTTGCGAGGAGCGCGGCGCCGCCCCATTCGCCACCCAAGCCGATGCCCTGGCCAAAGCGCAGGATGCACAGCAGGATCGGCGCGAGGCTGCCAATCGCGTCATAGCCGGGCAGGAAGCCGATCAGCGTGGTGGACAGGCCCATGACCAGCAGCGACGCCACCAGCGTCGATTTACGGCCGATACGGTCGCCGAAGTGACCGAAGATGAACGAGCCGATTGGCCGCGCGACGAACGCAATGCCGAAAGTGACGAACGCTGAGAGCGCCTGCGCCGTGGCCGAGCCGTGCGGGAAAAACACGGGGCCGATGACGAGCGCGGCGGCCGTTGCGTACACATAGAAGTCGTAGAACTCGATTGCGGTGCCGATAAAGCTCGCAAAGATCACGCGTGCGGTGCTTTGCTGCTTCGCTGCGTTTGCCTGATCGGCGCGCGCGGGCGAAATGGG
This sequence comes from Paraburkholderia acidiphila, assembly GCF_009789655.1. Lineage (GTDB taxonomy): Bacteria > Pseudomonadota > Gammaproteobacteria > Burkholderiales > Burkholderiaceae > Paraburkholderia > Paraburkholderia acidiphila. Next base: position 2,344,734 of record NZ_CP046909.1, on the reverse strand, counting down.
GGAGGTGGACATTCAGGGGTCTCCAGTCGTTGTTACGCGCTTACGCCTCCCGTCTTGCGAGGCTTGCGCGCGCGTCTTTGTTCAGGCTCGAAGCGTGGCGGGGCGCGCTCTGATGCGCGACGCACAGGCTCCGTCACGCAGCGTCCGTCAGTCGGCGACGCTTCGCCAGTATGCATCGCACAGCGGGGGCTGTGCGCGTCGATTCCTGACCGGCTATGGCGCGTGCCGATAGGCACGAAGGGGCGCGAGCACGGTCGAAGCCTCCCGTGGGGGCGCGGATGGCGCCTGGCGGGAGGCATGGCCGGCGGGCGCCGGCTGGGGATAGCGAAAAATTATAACGACCGTGCGCGCCGGGCAGCAAGGCGGGCGTAAGCAGGCAGGCGAAGCGCTTGTGTCACTGGAAGTTCTGCGCCTGCGGCGAAGCGAGCGTGCGCAACTGGAACTTGCCGTTGTCGTTGAAGAGCCAGTCCTCGAACATCTCCACCTGGCCGGCGGAATTGAGCAGGCCGCCGGGCGGAGGCGGCAGCGGCGCGGCACGGCGCAGCGTTGCGAGGGCGGTGGCTTCGGCTTCGTCGTCGCCGTTGGTTCGATACACCGACGACTTCACGATCTGGCCATTGCGATTGACCGTGAACGACACGACCACGAGCGAGCGCAGCATCGCCTGTGGCGTGCCGTGCAGAACGTAAGACGGGTTGTGCGCGACGATGTGTTTCGCGACCGCGGTGCGATAGTCGTCGAGTGTGGCGCTGTTGATCGCTGAGGGAGGAATGACGAGGAGCGGTTTGGGCGGCGGCGTGATCGTACAGGCGCCGAGGCACCCGAGAATCGCAAGCAGCAAAACCAGACCGAGGCGCCGTGCGAGGAAGGCGCGAGGTGCGGACGAACCGCATGACCACTGGACGCGGATGAGCATGTCGAACAAGCTCGGAAGCGGAACCTGATTCGAGCTTAGACGAAACGCAGCGGGAAGCAATCAGAACTGTCCCGTGTAGTCACGGGACGCGCTAAAAACGTGCGAAGCGGCGAGGGTGCCTGGTTGTGCCCGAGGGCGCTTATTCGACCGGGAACTGCGCGCAGGGATCGGCTGTGGTCGTCGCGCAGGCGTACGAGTACTCGCCGCTCTTCAGGAACAGCTCTTTGCCGACCTGTAAGTTGTCGCGAAGATTGGGCGAGGTTTCCCACGCGATGTAGCTGGAGCACATCACGGCGAACAGGACGACAAGCGAAAACGCGAATTTTTCGAGCAGTTGGTATTGGTGCGGCATGGTGATCTTCCCTTCGATGGGTCGGATTTTACCTCATGATTAGGGTTTTCACCTAGTGAATTGCGCGCACTTTGCTGTAGCGATTTATGGGTTTGACCCTTTAATGGGTGCGGGCTTGTGGGAGCTATGTCTTGTGTAGAATATATTGGAGTACTGATGATTGAGGGCGCGATATCAAGAGAGTGTCCTTGTTTCAAGCGTACCCATGCCAAGGGGCGGTGCGGAGCGCGACGGTTACAACAGTGAATTCGTGGCGGCTCGTCACATTGTGCTTGTCCGGGAGGGCGGCCGGGCGGATGTAGTGCTCCGACACGAGCGCTTGCTTTTGGCGCGAAATCAAAAGGTTGACCCTCGTAGCGTCAGGGTTGTGCTGGACGGCAATCGGCCTGGACTGTGATCCTGAACTTTCGCAAATTGGGGGGGAGCGGTGAAGCCGCTCTTACCGCGGCCATTGCATTCTCATCCCATTCCGGATAACCGCTGCTGCGCAAGAGCGTCGCACTTGTGATTTTCCCATCGTCTGCGAGGCGGACTTCGATTAGAGTCGCAGCGTAGCCTGGCGTGCCTGGATCGCGGGGCCTGAGATGCGACCTCACGCGCTCTCTAACCTTATCAGCAAGGGCCAACTGCGCCCCATGTTGCGCCCAGTTCAGACGCATCTGTTTCACCTCGTCGCTCGGTTCGTCCGGCGCGCTGGCGCCAAGGTGGAGTTTCTGCGGCTGGTCCGCGCTTGACCTGTCGGCGTGGGCGGCCAGCACAAGACATATGGCGACGTAGAATGCAAAACCGGATTTCATGTTTGTTCGCCGGAAGAAAGACAGGCGCCATGTCTGCGGGCGCGGAGTTGACGGGGGGTGTCGGTCTTTTACAAAGCAACGCTCGAACTGCCGATCGCGCCGGCAGTTTGTACGCTTCCAGTTCTGATCTGAACCGCTGGGTCCGAACTCGTGAGCGCATCGCCTCTGCATTCACTCTCACGCATGGCCGCTGTGGAGCAATGGCCATGCACGAGAAGGAAACATACGTGCCCGTCGCGCCGAAGTTCATTCGGCCATAAGCTCTTCGGGTTGTTGGGTGCGACACCGGGCAGTTAGTCCCAGCGCGTTTGGAGGTCCACCGGGGTTGAATTCTGCGGTGCCGCACCGAGGATGATTGCGTATACCCTCGGCGCACCCCGGGGTTGTGAAGCAAAACCTTGACGGCTATTAAAAAAACGCCCCTCGCGAGTCGGCTTTCATGTCCGATGTGCGCTTGCAGGTCGTGGCGTTGGCATCCTTGAAAACCTTTGGCATCGCTCCTTCCCGATCTATGCCCCAGAAATTTGGGACTGACGGCGAATAGGGGGCGACGAATCCAGGCGGATTGCTTGCGTTGATCTCGGCTGAGAGCCTTATCGGGCGGGGATTTTGGCGACTGATTCGGACAGAATCAAATCAGTGGGGATTGACGAATTGGCGGAGGCGGTGAGATTCGAACTCACGGAAGGGTTACCCCTTCGCCGGTTTTCAAGACCGGTGCATTCAACCACTCTGCCACACCTCCGGAGCCGCGCATTGTAACCCGAAACACAGGCGCGGCGGCACTCGCCCAGTCGATCCAGGTCGACCTTATTGCGGGTCCTTCAGGAACAGCGCCTGCAAGTCGTTCAGGAAGCGCTGTCCCAGTTCGGTCGGCGCGATTTTTTCATAATCGCGCGTGATGAGCCCGCGCCGCTCGGCTTCCTGCAGCGCCGGTTCGATCGTCGTGATCGGCAGGCCCGTACGCTCGATGAAGCGATGCACCGGAAACCCTTCCACGAGCCGCAGCGCATTGAGCATGAACTCGAACGGCAAGTCGCGCGCGTTCACTTCGTGCTCTTCCTGGACCGGTGTGCCCGCGCGCGCCTGCTCGATAAAGGTCGCCGGATGCTTGTAGCGCGCCTGACGCACGATGCGATTCGGAAACGAGAGCTTCGTGTGCGCGCCCGCGCCGATCCCGAGATAATCGCCGAAGCGCCAGTAGTTGAGGTTATGCCGGCACTGGCGATCCGGCTGGGCGTACGCCGAAACTTCATAGCGTCCGTATCCTGCGCCCGATGTGCGCTCGTGAATCCAGTCCTGCATGTCGGCGGACTGATCGTCGTCGGGCAGCGCGGGCGGGAACTTCGCGAACAGCGTGTTCGGTTCGAGCGTCAGGTGATACAGCGACAGATGCGGCGGCTTGAACGAGAGCGCCGTCTCGATGTCGGCCTGGCATTCGGCGAGTGTTTGCTGCGGCAGCGCGAACATCAAGTCGAGGTTGAAGTTGTCGAAAGTATTCGCCGCGACTTCGACCGCATGGCGCGCCTGCGCCGCGTCGTGAATACGCCCGAGCGCCTTCAGATGCGCCTCGTTGAAGCTCTGGATGCCCACCGAGAGCCGGTTCACGCCACTCGCGCGAAACTGCGCGAACTTCGCGGCTTCGAACGTGCCGGGATTCGCTTCGAGCGTGATCTCGGCGTCGGCGTCGAGCGGCAGCAGGGCGCGCACATCCGAAAGCAGCCGGTCGAGACCCGCCGCGGAAAGCAGGCTGGGCGTCCCTCCGCCGATGAACACCGTATGCACCTGGCGGCCCCAGACAAGCGGCAACGCCTGTTCGAGATCCGCGCGCAGCGCGTCGAGGTAATCGTCTTCAGGGAAGCGCTCACCCTTCCATTCATGCGAGTTGAAATCGCAATACGGGCACTTGCGCACGCACCACGGGAAATGCACGTAGAGCGCGAGCGGCGGCAGCGAAGTGAGGCGAATGCTGCCGGGCATCGTGAACGACTGGACCACGTCGATGCCGATTCGATGCTGCTGGCTCACGCTTCCTCCTGCAATCGCGCGAGCAGTTGGCGTAGGGCGACTGCGCGATGGCTCGACGCGTTCTTGAGCGCCGGATCGAGTTCGGCAGCCGTGGCCTCCAGCTCCGGAACGTAGAAGTAGGGGTCGTAGCCGAAACCGTTGTCGCCGCGCGGCGCGTCGAGCACCTCGCCGTGCCAGCGGCCTTCGGCGATGAGCGGCTCGGGATCGTCGGCATGCCGCACGAGTGCGAGTACGCAGTAGTAATAGCCTCGGCGATCGGCGTGATCTTTCAGGTTCGCGACAAGCAGCGCATTGTTCGCCGCGTCGCTCTTCTCGCCGCCCGCCAGTTGCGCATAGCGCGCCGAATACACGCCCGGCGCGCCGCGCAGCGCGCGCACGCACAGGCCGGAGTCGTCGGCGAGCGCGGGCAGGCCCGTGAGCTTCGCCGCGTGGCGCGCCTTGGCCAGCGCGTTTTCCACGAAGGTGGGATGCGGCTCCTCGGCTTCGGGCACGTTGAGCGCGCCTTGCGGCACGAGCTCGATGCCGGCCGCGCCGAGCAGCGCCGCGAACTCGCGCAGCTTGCCCGCGTTGTTCGAGGCGAGCACGACGCGCGAGAGCGCGTGAGCCGCGGTTTTAGCCGCTGAATCAGGCTGTAGATCAGCCATGCGAACTCTCCAGCGCCGCCTTCTGCTTTTCGATCAGCGAGCGGATGCCGTTTTGCGCCAGATCGAGCAGCGCGTTCAGTTCATCGCGCGAGAACGGCGCGCCTTCCGCCGTGCCCTGGACTTCGACCATGCCGCCCGAGCCCGTCATGACGACGTTCATGTCGGTGTCGCATTGCGAGTCTTCGTCATAGTCGAGGTCGAGCACCGGCACGCCTTCATACACGCCGACCGAAATCGCGGCCACGTAGTCGGTGATCGGCGAGCGTTCGAGGCGGCCGGTGGCCAGCAGCTTCGAAACGGCGTCATGGGCCGCCACGAACGCGCCGGTGATGCTCGCGGTGCGCGTGCCGCCATCGGCTTGCAGCACGTCGCAATCGAGGTTGATGGTGCGTGCGCCGAGCGCCTCGAGGTCGAACACGGAACGCATGGCGCGGCCGATCAGGCGCTGGATTTCCTGCGTGCGGCCCGTTTGCTTGCCGCGCGCGGCCTCGCGGTCGCTGCGCGTGTGCGTGGCGCGCGGCAGCATGCCGTACTCGGCGGTGAGCCAGCCCTGGCCCTTGTCGCGCAGGAACGGCGGCACGCTTTCGGACACGCTCGCGGTGCACAGCACCTTCGTGTCGCCGAACTCGACGAGGACCGATCCTTCGGCGTACTTCGTGTAGTTGCGGGTGATGCGGACTTCGCGAAGCTGGTCGGCGGCGCGGCCGGAGGGGCGCTGGTTGGATTGGGTCATCGTGAGGGTGCGCGAGGGCACGAGCGGGAAGGGGAAACCATGATTTTACCGCCTAAGCGCGCCTCGCGATGGACGCGGCCGGAAGGCGCCTGGAAGGGGAAAAAGGGGCCGCCTGAGCGAGGCGAGGCGTGCAGCCCGTGCTTGCGAAGGCGCGCCCCCAAAAATGGGATAATACGGTTTCTCCGCCCCGCGCTTTTCGTCCATTCGCGACAACACGCCGGGCGCCTCGATTCCCCGCCGTGACTCGCGCGCCCTGCGCACGACGCCACGGCTTCCTTCGCGAGACGAACCATGATTTACAGCATGACCGGCTATGCCAGCGCCACGCGCGAGCTTGCTGCGGCTTCGGGCACGGGCGGCGCCAGTGTCTCCGTCGAATTTCGCACGGTGAATTCGCGCTTTCTCGACCTGAACTTCCGCATGCCCGAAGACGTGCGCGTGTGCGAGCCCACGCTGCGCGAAATGCTGATGACGAAGCTCTCGCGCGGCAAGGTCGACATCCGCATCAACATTCAGAAGAGCGAGCAGGGCGCCAATGCGGGCGCGCTCAACCGCGACGCACTCGACCAGCTGGCCGGACTCGAGCGCGCCGTGCTCGAAGCGTTTCCCGAGTCGGGCCGTCTGCGCACGGGCGAAATCCTGCGCTGGCCCGGCGTGCTGGCGGAAAGCGGCGTGGCGGCCGAAGTGCTGCGCGACGCCGTGCTCGGCTGCGGCAAGCAGGCTATCGCCGATCTGATCGAAGTGCGCGCTCGCGAAGGCGCGCAGCTCGCCAACATGCTGCTGGCGAACGTCACCGAAATGGAGGCGATCGTCGCGCGCATCACGCCGCTCGTGCCGGAGCTGATCGCGAAGCACCAGCAGAAGATCGTCGAGCGTCTGCAGGAAGCGCTTGGCATCGCCGCGCCGGACAGCAATGGCAACGGTGGCAGCATCGGCAATATTTCGCGCGAAGAGATTGCCGAGCGCATTCGCCAGGAAGTGACGATGTACGGCATTCGCATCGACATCGCCGAAGAGCTCTCGCGCCTCACGGCGCACCTGAACGAAACGCGGCACGTGATCGAGAAGGGCGGCCGCGTCGGCAAGCGTCTCGACTTCATGATGCAGGAGCTCAACCGCGAAGCGAACACGCTCGGCTCGAAGGCGGCGGCGAAGGAACTCGCAGACGCTTCGATGACGCTCAAGCTGCTCATCGAGCAGATGCGCGAGCAGGTTCAGAATCTCGAATAAAGGGAGCAACGAACATGACCGACCAAAGTAGCGCCGCCAAAGCGGACGCGAAGCACGACAAGAAGCGCAATCCGTACGCGGGGATGTACCCCGGCAACCTCTTCATGGTGGTGGCGCCTTCGGGTGCGGGCAAGTCGACACTCGTGAACGCGCTGCTCGCCGAAGACAGCGCGATCCGCCTGTCCGTTTCGTACACGACGCGCGCGCCGCGTTCGAAGGAGCGCGACGGCGAGCACTACCACTTCACGACCGTCGACGACTTCCTCACGCGCCACGCCGCGGGCGAGTTTCTCGAGAGCGCGGAAGTGCATGGCAACTACTACGCCACGTCGCGCGTGTGGATCGAAGACCAGATGAAAATCGGCCATGACGTCCTGCTCGAAATCGACTGGCAAGGCGCGCAGCAGGTGAAGAAGCAGTTCCGCAACGCAGTGGAAATTTTCATCCTGCCGCCGTCGCTCGAAGCGCTCGCCGACCGCCTGAAAAAGCGCGGCGAAGACGAGCCGAACGTCATCACGCGGCGCCTGCTGGCAGCGGGCAGCGAGATCGCGCACGCGAGCGAATCGGAGTATGTCGTGATCAACGAGAACTTCGATCGCGCGTTGCAGGAGCTGCGCAATATCGTGAGCGCCACGCGCTTGCGCTTCGCTTCGCAATACGCGCGGCATACCGAGCTCTTCGTGCAACTCGGTATCCACCACCCGCAGCCCGGCGCATCGGGCACATAAGGTAGAATAAGAATCTGCTGAGAATGAGAAGGAACCCGACATGGCCCGCATCACCGTCGAAGACTGTCTGAAACAGATTCCGAACCGCTTCGAACTGGCGCTCGCCGCGACTTATCGCGCTCGCCAGCTCGCACAAGGTCACACGCCGAAGATCGAAAGCCGCGACAAGCCAACCGTTGTCGCGCTGCGCGAGATCGCGGCTGGCCAGGTCGGCCTCGAAATGCTGAAGAAGGTGCCCGTCTAAGGGCGCGTTCGCAGGCATTTCGCCAGGCATGTAGTTCGTACCGCGCGCAGTTGCATCAACCGGCTTAACCGTCAACGCCAAACCTGATACGGAGGGGAACATGAGCACCACGCCCTCGCCGGCCACCGACGTGGACCAGGAAGCGGAGACTGCGAGCCCTGCGCGCAATTACATCGACGCGGTCCTCGAACAGTCGTTTCGCCATCTGTTCGGGCCGACCGCGACGCCGGAGCAGCCCCGCAAGCACGGGGTCGTCTCCATCGCCAATCTGACCGCCGCGCTCTCCGGTTACCTCACCCCCGAGGAAATCAAGGAGGTCAAGGCGGCGTTCCACTTCAGCGATGAAGCCCACCTCGGGCAATATCGCCAGAGCGGCGAACCCTATATCACCCATCCCGTCGCCGTCGCGGAAATCTGCGCCGGCTGGAAGCTCGACGCGCAGTCCATCATGGCCGCGCTCCTGCACGACGTGATGGAAGACCAGGGCGTGACCAAGGCGGAACTCGCCGAGCGCTTCGGCGCGAAGGTCGCGGAACTGGTCGATGGCCTGTCGAAACTCGACAAGATGGAGTTTCGCAATCGCGAGGAAGCGCAGGCGGAAAACTTCCGCAAGATGCTGCTCGCGATGGCGCGCGACGTGCGCGTGATTCTGGTGAAGCTCGCCGACCGGCTGCACAACATGCGCACGCTCGGCGCGGTGCCGCCCGAAAAGCGCCGCCGCGTGGCGCGCGAGACCATCGACATCTACGCGCCCATCGCGCACCGTCTTGGCCTGAACAACACCTATCGCGAGCTGCAGGACCTGAGCTTCGCGAACTTCAATCCGAATCGCTACGCCACGCTCGAAAAGGCGGTGAAGGCCGCGCGCGGCAATCGCCGCGAAGTGGTGAGCAAGATTCTGGAAGCGGTGCAGCGCGCCATTGCCGACGCGAAGCTCGACGCCGAAGTCACGGGCCGCGAGAAAACCATCTTCAGCATCTACAAGAAGATGCGCGACAAGCAGTTGTCGTTCTCGCAGGTGCTAGACGTGTACGGTTTTCGCGTCGTGGTCGAATCGGCGCTCGAGTGCTACACCTGCATCGGCGCGCTCCATGCGCTCTACAAGCCGGTGCCGGGCAAGTTCAAAGACTACATCGCCATTCCCAAGGTGAACGGCTATCAGTCCCTGCACACCACGCTCGTGGGGCCGTTCGGCGCGCCCATCGAGTTCCAGGTCCGCACGCGCAAGATGCACGAGATCGCCGAAGCGGGCGTGGCCGCGCACTGGCTCTACAAGAACGGCGGCGCGGATCTCAACGACGTGCAAAAGCGCGCGCACCAGTGGCTCAAGTCGCTGCTCGACATCCAGAGCGAAGTGGGCGACTCCAGCGAATTCCTCGAACACGTCAAGATCGACCTGTTCCCGGACGCCGTGTACGTGTTCACGCCGAAGTCGAAGATCATGGCGCTGCCGCGCGGCGCCACGGCGCTCGACTTCGCATATTCGATCCACAGCGACCTCGGCAACCAGTGCGTGGCCGTGAAGATCAACAACGAGCTGCTGCCGCTGCGTACGGAACTCAAGAGCGGCGACATCGTCGAGGTGATCACGGCGCCGTACTCCAAGCCGAATCCGGCGTGGCTCGGCTTCGTGCGCACCGGCAAGGCGCGCTCGGCGATCCGGCACTATCTGAAGACGATGCGGCTCACGGAGTCGGTGCAGCTCGGCGAGCGGCTTGTCGATCAGGCGCTCAAGGGTTACGGCTACCAGCTTTCGGAAGTCACGCCGGAAGTGTGGGAAAAGCTGGTGCAGTGGACCGGCAACAAGAACCGCCAGGAAATTTTCGCCGACATCGGTCTTGGCCGGCGCGTGGCGGCGGTCATGGCCAAGCGCATCGAAGTGCTGATGAGCGGCCAGGACGCCGACGACGCCGAGCATCACCATCCGCCGCGCGACCCGAATGCGCCGCCGGCGCCGCCCGTCGTCATCACGGGCACCGAAGGCATGTCGGTGCAGCTTTCGGCTTGCTGCCGCCCGATCCCCGGCGACGACATCATGGGCTACATCGGCATCGGTCTAGGTATGGCGATTCATACGACCGACTGCCGTGTCGCACAGCGCATCCACCGGCGCGATCCGGGCCGCTGGATCGATGTGGCGTGGGCGCCGCAGCCGGGGCGTCTGTTCGACGTCGCGGTGAAGGTGCTCGTGAAGAACACCAAGGGCGTGTTCGCCCGGGTGGCGGCTGACATCACGTCGGCGGACGCCAACATCGTGCACATCGCGATGGACGACGATCTGGCACAGGAATCGAACATGTTGCGCTTCGTGATCCAGGTGAGCGACCGCGTGCACCTCGCGAACGTCATGCGCCGTGTGCGCACGAATCCGGACGTGATGCGCATTGCGCGCGAGCGTTCGAGCGACGACGGGCACCATCGCCACGACGGCGGCATGCGCATCGAGCGAGAGCGCGCGGATTATTGATCGGGGCGCGTAGCTCCGCGCCCCGCATCACGATGTGCCGTTGCGTGGCACGAACCACTCCCACCGAGCGCCTTGCGCGGTAATCTACCGTTATCTCATTGCCGCATCGCTGCGGCAGCCTGACCGGGCTTGCGGTCACGTCGCCATCTTCCTTCGACCCCAAACGAGGGACTAGCCATGAACGTAGCTGAACTGACCGGTCTTGCGCTCGATTACTGGGTGGCGCGCAGTCTGCCGGACTTCGTGCGCGAAATCTATTTCACCGACAGTGGCGAGACAGTCGCCGTGCGCGGCAACGATCGTGGGCGTCCATGGGATGGCCGCTTCATGCCGGCCGATTCGTGGGAGGCGGCCGGCGTGGTGCTGGATCGCGCAAAGCGCGTCGAGCTTCGCGAAGGCGAGCCGGCTACCTGTGTGGCGGAGTTCGAGGGTGAATCGGGTGCAGTGAAGGCCCACGGAGAAACCACGCGCGAGGCGCTGCTGCGGGCGTTCGTCGCAAGCCGCTTTGGTGAGACGGTAGGGGAGATGCTGCGGCAGCCGCAGGCGTTGCTGGGCATGGGTATGGAGCCCGTGGCGGAGCCCAGCGCGATTGGCGACGTGGAGGACCTGCCGCGACCCGACGCGCAGATCGGCGACATCGGTACGCCGCCGCGCTAGGGTTTCGCCTCGCAAGAAGCGGTCGGCGCCCGCAATTGCAGCAGCTGAAAAGACAAAGGGCCTTTCCGTTCGGAAAGGCCCTTCGATTGGTGGCGCGGCTGGCAGGATTCGAACCCACGACCCCTTGGTTCGTAGCCAAGTACTCTATCCAACTGAGCTACAGCCGCACGCTAAAACGATACTACTTACAACGTTGTACTGCCTGAAACTGTTCCCAGATCAAATTAACGGGGAACACTTCGAATAAGTGGCGCGGCTGGCAGGATTCGAACCCACGACCCCTTGGTTCGTAGCCAAGTACTCTATCCAACTGAGCTACAGCCGCACGCAGAAGTGAGATTATAGCAGGGGTTCGAAAAAAGGGAAGACCCTTATCGCGATTTGTCTTGGGGCGTGGTTCGTGTACGCTGGCAGTTGCAAATGAATCAGTACACGTACCGCAGATCCCATCATGAACAAGGCCTTTGTCAAAGAATCGACCGAAAGCGAGGACGACGATCTCGAAGCCGGTCACCCCGAGATTCCCGCCGGCACCAAGAACTACATTACACCCGCCGGCTACGAGCGCATGCGCAGCGAGTTGCTGCACCTGATAGACGAGGCGCGGCCCGAGGTGGTCAAGCTCGTCTCGTGGGCGGCATCGAACGGCGACCGTTCCGAAAATGGCGACTATATCTACGGCAAGCGCAGGCTGCGCGAAATCGACCGCCGCATCCGCTTCCTCACAAAACGGCTGGATCTGGCTGAAGTCGTCGATAGCAGCCGGCAGGAGAGCGTGGACCAGGTGTTCTTCGGGGCGACCGTCGAATACGGCACCGAAGACGGCGAGGCACACACGATCACGATCGTCGGTATCGACGAGGTCGATCTCGACCACGGCCACGTGAGCTGGATTTCGCCTATCGCACGGGCGCTCCTGAAGGCGAAGATCGGCGATCAGGTCACGCTGTACACGCCGGCGGGGCCGGAGCCGATCGACGTCCTGGACGTGCGCTATCCGCCGCCGCGCGCCTGAATTCAACTTTCGCAGCGACAATTAAAAAAAGGCACCCGAGGGTGCCTTTTTTGCTGCAGTGCTGGCCGAGGCGGCCAGCAGCGTGCGGCTTAGAAGCGGTGACGCATACCAACCGTCACAGCGACCTGGTCTTGACGGGTCGAGGCCGAACCCAGACCGTTCAGGTAAGCGCCGAGACCACCAGGGTTCGACGACACGTGCTGCCAATCGCCTTGCAGGTAGACGTCGGTGCGCTTCGACAGTGCGTAGTCCGACTGCAGTGCGACCGTGTTGTAGTTCGGGTTCTCGCCGCCGCCGAGGTTCGCACGGGTGTACGTGTACGCGCCAGCCAGGCTCAGGGCCGGGGTCAGAGCGTAACGGACATTGCCTTCGAAGTTCTGGAAGCGTGCGCTGTTGCCGTTCAGGCCAAAGTTGCTGGACCGGCCGGATTGCGTGCTCGAGATGGCAGTTGCGTTGCCCAGTTGCGTTTGCGTGTACACGAAGCCAGCCGTTGCCGGGCCGAACGTGTAGTTGACGCCACCGCCGAACGTGCTTTGGCGGCCTGCAGCGAACGTCCACTCACCCGTTTGCGCGCCCGAGTTGCTGGCGAGGTTTTGCAGATTGTTGACGTCGTTGTTCAGGTGCAGGTAGCCAGCCGCAACGTTCAGGCCGCCCCAGTTGTACGATGCGCCGACGCTGTATGCGCGGTTGTTCGCGAATTCGGTGCTGTTCGAGAACGAGTACGTGCCGCCGAACTTGAAGCCAGCGTAGTTGACGCTCGAGTACTTGACCGTGTTGTTGAAACGGATCGAGTTGTTCAGGTTGTCGTTATCGAACGGGTGGGCAGCGATCGTGCCGCCGTATTGCGTGCCGGTGTTCGACAGCGGTGCGAGGTAGTCAACCACGGAGTCGTACTGACGACCGAGGGTGACGGCGCCGTACTGGTCGCTTGCCAGACCGACAAACGCTTGACGGCCGAACATGCGGCTCGACTGGCCGGAGTTGCCGTTCATGATGTTGAAGCCGTTCTCCAACGTGAAGATCGCGTGCAGACCGCCACCGAGATCTTCAGAGCCGCGCAGGCCCCAGCGGCTGCCGTTGACCGTGCCGCTCGTTGCCTTCCAGAGGCTGTGGCCGCCGGCGTTGTTTGCGTAGGTGATGCCTGCGTCGATCAGGCCGTACAGCGTAACGCTGCTTTGCGCGTGTGCAGCCGTTGCAAAAACGCCCGTCAGGGCAGCGACCATGAGAGTCTTTTTCATCTTTGTAAACTCCGAGAACAGAGGTGGGTTTCGTTGAACCCCGTTTGGGAAACCGTCCATGCGAAGCGCAGCGAGAGGCAAAGTTCGCGTGGTACGAGTTAATCCGTGCCAGTCGGTTTCCAGACAGGCAGAGTGTAGAGAGGGTGCTCGGAGAGGGGGTATTCCGAATTTCGCAATAAAGTATTGCGCTATCGGAAATGATTATCTCGCTCGTCTTAAGCCCTGCTGGTAAAGGCTTTGAGCGGATTTCCCGGGAGGGGGGTGAAACTGTCAACCGCGCGAGCGTTGTGCGATCGCTACAACAATTGATTGCGGAAAACGGTTTAAATCGGTCTGAGCTGATTATTGCGCTCGGCGTAACAGATGATTGTGCGCCGTATGCTTAATCGTCAGACGTGGGTCCGGCTATACTTCAATCGCTGCTTTCCGAAGCAGACTTTTTCGTTGACGAAAAAGATCTCCAAACCTTTGTCGGCGCGGCCATTTCAGCCGCGCTTTTTTTTGCCCGTCTTCTGGCCACATGCGCTACGCGCACCGCTTACTGGGTACCCGCTTGCGGCGGCTCAGGCTGCAGGCTCCAGTCTTCCATTACGTAGTGCCTTGCGTCCATAGGGGAACACAGCAGGTTGTGCCAGTGGTCCCCGTGCCATGCGCCATAGGTATCGGCTTCCTCAGCCGTTGGCGCAATCCCGTCCGTTTGTACGAGCCAGTGAATCCATCGCCGCAGAGTTGTCAGCATGATGACCTCCGATGCCGCTAACAATATGGATCATGAATTGAATGTATTACTCGAACAACCGGGAGAAACACTTACGTTTGACACGAATTGTTACATTTCGGGAAATCTTCCCGGTAACAATGACGTGAGTGAGTTAATCGCGTAAAAATGACGCATTCTTATATATTGATTCGGATCGCATACGATTTTCTGCGACTTTTTGATGCGTACCGCTTTTATCGTTGAATCGGGAAAGCTGTTATAAAAAATTCGCTTGACTGGCAATTGACGTTCCCCGTATAACGGCAAAGCTGATTTTCGTTCCGCGGCAATTTCAAAACGTGAAATTCGCTGAAGCGGGACGGCGGGAATTGGCTGGATACGGCGTGAGGGTTATTGCCCGCGTCATTAAAATCTCGAGGGAAACTGAAACATGGAAACCGGTATCGTCAAGTGGTTCAATGATGCGAAGGGCTTTGGCTTCATCACGTCTGACGCCGGCGGCGACGATCTGTTCGCGCACTTCTCGGAAATCCGCGCCGACGGCTTCAAGTCGTTGAAGGAGAACCAGCGTGTGTCGTTCGACGTCAAGGTCGGCCCGAAGGGCAAGCAGGCCGCGAACATCCAGCCGCTGTAAGTGCAGCGTGCGAGCGCTCGCTGTGCGAGCGCTCATGTAACACCAGGCCCCGGACAAACCCCCGGGGCTTTTTTATTTTTGGCATATTGATATTCAGGCGATATTAGTGGCCACTTTTTTAACTCACGCATTAAATCGGGAAAACCCTGGGATTTCACAGTTTTCCTGATTCGGGTTTTCACTAAAAGCAAAAAGTCGCACTTGCGCTGCCGGAACCGTCGGCGTGTGGCGTCCAAACGGTGCATACTTGGGCCGTTTTCCATTTCCCCTGCCGTTTCACCATGCTTGAGTCCTTCTTGAACGCCGCACAGCCCGCCGGCGACCTCCCCATCGTCTTCGTAGACCTCGAGACGACCGGCGGTTCGGTAGGCGAGCATCGAATTACCGAAGTTGGCGTGGTGGAGGTGATGCAAGGGCAGGTGACGCGATGGAGCACGCTCGTCGATCCCGGTCAGCCTATTCCGCCCTTTATTCAGCAGCTCACCGGAATTACGGACCGGATGGTGCGTGGCGCGCCGCGCTTCGCCGACATTGCGGCGGAGCTCCACGGGCGGCTCGCCGGCAAGCTCTTCGTCGCGCACAACGCGGCCTTCGACCGCGGCTTCCTGCGTGCGGAGTTCGAGCGCGCCGGTTATTCATTCAACCCCGATGTGCTGTGCACCGTGCGCCTGTCGCGGGCACTTTTCCCGGCTGAGAAGCGCCATGGGCTCGATGCGCTGGTCGAGCGCCACGCACTCGTGCCGTCGGATCGCCATCGCGCGCTCGCCGACGCCGATCTCCTCTGGCAGTTCTGGCAGCGCCTGCCGGCGCTGGTGCCGGGGGAAACGCTGGCGTCGCAGATCGAGCGCACAACGCGCCGTCACGTACTGGCCGGCGACATCACCGATGAGCTCATCGACACCGCACCGGCAGGTCACGGCGTGTATGCGTTCTATGGCGAGAACGACGTGCCGCTCTACGTAGGGCGCAGCGTGCGGGTACGCCAGCGCGTGCGCGCGCATCTTTCGGGGGAGCGTCGCTCTTCGCGCGAACAACGGATGGCGCAGCAGGTGCGCCGGGTGGAGTGGCGTGCGACAGGTGGAGAGCTTGGCGCGCTCCTTGTCGAAGCGCAATGGATCGCAGCGCTCAAGCCCTCGTTCAATCGCGTGCCGCGGGTGTCGAAGCGCGACCCCGCCGATCTTGGGGTGGCGCCCTGGCCATTCGAAGGCGCGGTGGTCGTGCTCGAGCAGGACGCCACGAATGGCGCCGACGTTTATCACCTGATCGATCGCTGGTGCTATATGGGCGCCTTTCCCAGCACAGCCGAGGCGGAGGCGCTAGTGGACGGCAGCGCCGAGCGGGTGTTCGAGCTTTCGACCTGGCGCATTCTGCAGACGCACTTCGAACGCGGCCTGCGTGTGCAGGTGCTGCAGCCTTCCGAGGCTGACGGCCTCACGAGTGCGGCCTGAGGGACTTAAGCGACGCCGCCTACGCCGCCCGATTCGCACACATGCTCCAGCGCCTGATTCATCGCATTTGCGCGTGCGGAGTCGTAGCGGGTGAGCGCTTTCCAGTTCGCAAGCGTGCGCGCGACGCGCGCCGGGCAGTCCGGTGCGCCGCGCACGGATTGCACGCGTGCGAGCGCGCCGATCAATTGCCCGGTGAGTCTGTCGAGTTGGGGGCGTGTGGCCGTGGCGAGATCCGGCGCCGGGTCGCTGGGCGCCTGCGAGGCGCGCCATGTGTCGAACAGCGATTTCTGCATTTGCGTGCTGGCATCGATCTGATCGCGGAAGAACGCACGCGCAAACGCGGGATCGACGCCGGCCGCCGTGGCGCGCTTTTGCACGTTGGCGAGCAAGGCGTCTTCACGTGGCGTATCGGTGATCGGCTTGTGATGTTGCCATTTCCAGTGCGCGACCGGTTCGGCGAGCGCCAGCCGTTGCGATACTAGCGCAACGAGGTTGGTCAGGGCAGTGTCGTCACCGTCGGCGTGGACGGACGTGATCGGTAGGGCGAAGAGCAGCGCGGCAGCGCAACGCACGCTCGCGCGGGTCAGCAATGTCATTGAATGGAAGAAAGACGCCGGCGATAAAAACCGAAGCATAGCCGGTTATGACCCGCTTGCGTCTAATGGCGCGGTCGATCGCGACGATGGTCGTACGAGCGCGCGCGCCCGATCTAGCGTGTCGAGCGCAAATCGCAGATCGCGACAGCGCGCTGCGGCGCAAAACTGCGCGCGCAGCGAGATACGCGCGTCCCCGTGCTACGCGTATCGATCTGCACACAAACGCGTGGTGCGCGCGTGGTCACGCGAGCGCGAACGTGTGCGTTTCCCCGTCACTTCTGTTCGTGTGCCTTGCGTTGCTCGTCCAGAAAAGCCCGCACGTGAGCAGGCAATTCGTCGCCGAGAAACTCAACGGCCACCGGTTCCGGATCCGGGCTGAAGACTTGGTCCGGGGTCGGAATCCTTGGCGGTTTGGCGTCCATGATCTTTCTCCTATGTAAGCCGATTATCCGGCTCGGCACTTCTACTGCGCTAGTCCCGCTTACGGTAACAGTGCTTTTCTCGCACGCGTGTTGCTTTCTTCGCACAGCGATACAAATGATTAACGGCGCGGGAATATAATTGTTGAGATGTCCTTCACACTCGCGCATGCTGCGTGAATCGGGTTCGGTTCTCGATTCGCCGAGTCTCCCGCACAGCGGCTGCTGCAGTCGCACAACGCCTCAATCGTACGTCCCCCGGCTCTGAGACCCGCACCCGCCCGGGCAGCTTCCCGCGCCTGTGTTGCGCGGCACCGCAAGCGCGGGCGCGTCCCGCCGGATCAGCGTGCGCCCCTCATTCGTCTACAACGGACGATTATGCTTAGCCGTTGACGTCGAAACGTTAATAAGAATTAAAACTATGTAAGTGTCCGTTTCTATCCGGTTGGGCGATTAATACTTTGATCTGTGTCATTTGGCCGCGAGTTAATGACCGAACGTACGTAAATCGCCGCGCTTTCGGGCGCGGCGTATTGATGCACTCCGATAATTCGTTACGTTTGGCTCTCCTCCGGCGCCGGGACGCGCTGCACGTGTGCATGGTTGGCGGGCGTCGCGCGCACGTCCACCTGGCCATGAATGCGTGACTGGTGGCCGTTCGCGAACATGTAGTACGGAAACGGGTGCGCGGGTTCGGAGGCTGCGTCGAGGCGCGCGACCAGTTCGGGGGCGAGTGTGAAATCGAGCGCGTCTAGTGACTCTTCGAGCTGCGCGACTTTGGTTGCGCCGACGATGATGCTCGCCACGCCGCGCTTTTGATACAGCCAGTTCAACGCAACCTGCGCCATGGGCCGATTGGCCTCGTGCGCAACCCGCTCGAGTTCGGCGACGATCGTGAAGTTGCGCGCGGAGAGCTTGTCGAAGCCGGGCGGGGGCTTCGCGCCCATCGTCTGCAGACGTCCCGCACCGCTCACGCCTTCGCTTGCCTGCGACGGCCGATATTTCCCCGACAGCACGCCCATACCGAGCGGACTCCACGGCACGAGCCCCATGCCGAGTTGCGTCGCGAGGTCGGCGAATTCGTGCTCCGCATTGCGCTCGATCAGCGAGTATTCGAGCTGCATGGCCGCCACCGGCTCGAAGCCGCGCCAATCGGCCAGCGTCTGCGCGCGGCCCGCGTACCAGGCGGGCACGTCGGAGAGGCCCACATAGCGGATCTTGCCCGCGCGCACCGCGTCGTCCATGGCGCGCATCACCTCGTCGGCGGGCGTCATGCGGTCCCATGTGTGCAGATAGTAGAGATCGATGTAGTCGGTGCCGAGGCGCTTGAGCGAGCCGTCGAGCGCGCGCAGCAGGTTCTTGCGATGGTTGCCGCCGGCGTTCGGGTTGCCCGGTTCCGCGTTGTAGGAATACTTGGTGGCGATGACGAGCCGCTCACGCAGACCGCGCGCCGCCGCGAAGCGCCCCACCCAGTTTTCGCTTGTGCCATCCGTATAGAGGTCAGCGGTGTCGATGAAGTTGCCGCCCGCATCGACATAGAGGTCGAACAGTCGCTGTGCGCAGGCTTCGTCGGTACCCCAGCCCCATTCGGTGCCGAACGTCATCGTGCCGAGGGCGATGGGGCTGACACGCAGGCCTGAGCGGCCGAGCAAGGTGTAGCTATCGAGTTTCATGGCGATTTCCTTAAAAAGGATGGCAGTGGCAAACGCAAACCCATCTTGCGCCTTTCCTTTTTGTGGAAAAATCGGGTTCAACTGAAATCACCGTGAAGCTGAGCTTCACAATGGAGCCAGCATGGGTCCGGTTTCCAACCAGGTTTCAACGCCGGGTGCCGCGTCCGGGCTGGCCGGACGCTTGCCCGCTCTGCTCGCCGTGGCTGCCGTCGCACGGCACGGCAGCTTCACGCGCGCCGCGTTAGCCACGGGCTTTTCGACTTCGGCGCTGTCCCAGGCCGTGCGCGCGCTCGAAGCGCAACTCGGCGTGAGGCTCTTCAATCGCACGACGCGCCGCGTCGCACTGACCGAGGCGGGCGCACAATTCCTCGCGCGCGTGCAGCCCGCGCTCTCGGAGATCGAGGCGGCGTTCGATGCGCTCGACGCCTCGCGCGACGCCCCGGTCGGCATGCTGCGCATCAATTTGCCGCGCGTGGCGAGCGAGTTGCTCGTCATGCCGCATCTCGCGGAATTCATGACGCGCTATCCGCAGATCAAACTCGAACTCGCGCTCGACGACGGTTTTGCCGATCTGGTGGGCGAGGGCTTCGACGCGGGCATTCGCCTGGGCGAATCGGTGGCGCCCGGTATGGTGGCGGTGCCGATCGGCGGGCCGATTCGCATCGTCGTGGTGGGCTCGCCGGAATACTTCGAACGCCACACGCGCCCCGTCACGCCCGACGATCTGGCCGCGCATGATTGTCTGCACTATCGCTTCGCGACGGGCGGCGTCTACCGCTGGGAGTTCGCGCGGCCGGACGATCCCCGGCGCGTGTTCGACGTGGTCACCGAGGGCCGTTTCGTGACCAACGATCTGCGCACGATGGTGCGCGCCGCGGAGCAGGGCGTGGGTCTCCTGCACGTGATCGAAGACTACGTGAGTTCGCCGCTGGACGACGGCCGGCTCGTGCCGGTGCTCGAGTCGTGGGGCGCATCGTTTCCCGGGTTCTATTTGTATACGGCCGGGCGCGCCCAGTTGCCGCCCAAACTGCGTACGTTCATCGACTTTCTGCGTGAGAAGCGTGGGGTGCCTGGTTTCGCGTAGCCGTTTTCAGATATGTCTGATTCGGTCGCGTGGCGATTTTGCTTATCTTTAAAAGGTGCGCACGCAAGGCTCGCGCGACCCCGAGCGGCACGACCTTTTCCAGATAGCAACGCAACAGACCTGTGCGCCACATTGTCGGCGCGATCCTACGATGAGCGACCATGCCACCACGCCGGCCGAAGCCTCGGTCGAGCAAGCGCGCACGAAAGCGGCGCTTGCACTCGCAGACCAGCAATTCGACTCGGGCAGAACGCGCGATGCGCTGCCTGCCTACCAGACACTGCTCGCGCGCGAGCCACGCAATGCACATGTATTGCATCGCCTGGCGCTCTCGTATTTTCGCGACGGACAACGCGACCTCGCGCGCGACCATCTGGAGCGCGCAATCGTCGCGGCACCCGAACGTGCCGAACTCTGGGAGCATCGCGGCTTGCTGGCAGCGATGGCGAACGAGCATATTGCCGCCGAGGCGTTCTACCACCGTGCGATCGCGCTCAGCGGCGGCACCGCCAGCTTGCACCGCAATCTGGCCGACGTGCTCAAGCTGGCGAAGCGCCGCGCCGAGGCGCGCACGCATTACGAAAAGGCGCTCGGCCATGAGCCCTCGCTTCATCACGCCTTGCGGTGCCTGGCGAGACTGCATGTCGAAGACGAACGCCTGGAGGCGGCCGCGGAATACCTGCGCCGCGCATACACAGAGGGAACCTCGCGGCTCGCTGATGGGCTCGAGTTGCTAACGGTCCTCGCGCGCCTCGAAAGCCCTGCCGAACTGATCGCGCAAATCTCGCAGATGCGCATCGAGTTCGAGGCCGACGCCGCAGCACTCGAAAGCCTCGCATTGCGGCTCAATGAGCTTCATCGCTTCGGCGACGCGTATCAGGTCGCGCTGCAGGGACTCGCCGTCGACACCGCGCGGGGCAAGCTGCATCACAACGCGAGCTACGCGTCGAACATGCTCGGCGAGCATGCGCGCATGCGGCATCACGCTGCAGAGGCGGCGCGCTTGCGGCCCGACGACGAACATGTGCAATTCAACGCGGCGGTCACGATGCTGCGCGACGGCGATTTCGAGCGAGGTTGGCGGCACTACCACTGGCACGAACGCTTGCCGCAGAACAGTACGCTGGTGCGTCCCGTCTTTCCGGAGTGGTCCGGTGAAGCCGTGAACGGGCGGCGGTTTTTGTTGATCGGCGAGCAGGGACTTGGCGATCAGCTTCAATCGTTGCGCTACATCGACTGGCTTCGGCGCCAGGGCGCGAAGGTCGATGTCTGGGTCGACAAGGCGATTGGCGACGTTGCGGCATGCGCGCGCGGTGTGAACAAGGCTTGGACGACATTGCCGCCTGGTCCCTACGACTTCTGGAGCCGCATGTTTCGCTTTCCTGAGGCGATGAAGCTGACGGTGGACATGCTGCCGCTGGCCATGCCTTATCTGGGCGCGCCGCCTGAGTGCGTCGGCCATTGGTGCGAGCGGGTTTCCGGCGGGGCGCATCGCGGCGCGCGCAAGCGCCGCGTGGGGCTCGTATGGGCCGGGAACCCCGACTACGAATTCGACCGCTATCGCTCGCTTGCGCTGCGCACGTTACTGCCTGTGCTCGCCCGGCGTGGCGTGTCATGGTTTTCGCTGCAGAAGGGCGGTGCGCAAAGCGAGCTGGCGGCGTTGCCTCGCGACGTCGAGATCGACATCACGCCGCTCGGACCGGAGATCGCGAACTTTGTCGATACGCTCGCCATCGTCCAGTCGCTCGATCTCGTGATCACTGTCGACACCTCTGTCGCGCATCTTGCGGGTGCGGCTGGCGTGCCGGTGTGGATCCTGCTGCCGACCTGCACGGACTGGCGCTGGATGACGCAGCGCGCCGATAGTCCCTGGTATCCGTCGGCGCGGCTTTTCAGGCAGCGAGAACTGGGGCGATGGGATGAGGCGATCGCGGAGTTGGGCGACGCGCTGGATGCGCTGCCGCCAAAGGCGTGACGCAGCCGCTGCTCAGCACCGCATGCGGTGCTGACGGCGCAAAGCAAAAAGCCCAGTCCGAAGACTGGGCTTTTTGCTTGAATCCTGGTGCCGGAAAGAGGAATCGAACCCCCGACCTTCGCATTACGAATGCGCTGCTCTACCGTCTGAGCTATTCCGGCGTCACATCAGAGAAGAAAGATTATAGGAGGTTGCCGCGAACTATGCAAGTCCTTCCCCCATCCTTTTTCATTTTTTTGCTTCGTGGTGGTAGCGCGTGACGCGTTCGACCTCGTTCTTCGAGCCGAGGAACACGGCTACGCGTTCATGCAGGCTCTTCGGCTGGATGTCGAGAATACGTTCCTCGCCGTTGGTCGCCATGCCGCCCGCCTGCTCGACGATGAACGACATCGGGTTCGCTTCGTACATCAGGCGCAGCTTGCCGGGCTTCGACGGGTCGCGCTTGTCGGCCGGGTACATGAAGATGCCGCCGCGGTTCAGGATACGGTGCACGTCGGCGACCATCGAGGCGATCCAGCGCATGTTGAAGTTGTCGCCGCGCGGACCGTCCTTGCCTTCGTTGAGTTCGCCAATGTACTGCTGCACCGGCTCATACCAGTGGCGTGCGTTCGAGGCGTTGATCGCGTATTCGCGCGTCTCTTCCGGAATGCGCATATTGCTTTGCGTGAGCACCCACGAGCCCAGTTCGCGGTCGAGCGTGAAGCAGTTTACGCCGTTGCCGGTCGTGAGCACGAGCACCGTTTGCGGGCCGTACACGGCGTAGCCTGCGGCAACCTGTTTCGTGCCGGGCTGCAGGAACGACTCCTCGCTCGCCTGCTGGCCGTCCGGGCAGCGCAGCACCGAGAAGATCGTGCCGATCGACACGTTCACGTCGATGTTCGACGAGCCGTCGAGCGGATCGAACACCAGCAGGTATTCGCCCTTCGGATAGTTGGCCGGGATCGGGAAGAACGTTTCCATTTCCTCCGAGGCCATCGCGGCGAGGTTGCCGCCCCATTCGTTGGCGTCGAGCAGGATCTCGTTCGAGAGGATGTCGAGGTTCTTCTGCACTTCGCCCTGGACGTTCTCGCTGCCGGCCGTGCCGAGCGCGTCGCCGAGCGCGCCCTTGCTGACGTTGAAGCTGATCGCCTTGCACGCGCGCGCGACGACTTCGATCAAAAGACGCAGATCGGCGGGCAGGTTGCTGTGCTGGCGCTGCTGCTCGATCAGGTACTTGGTGAGGGTGGTGCGACGTTGCAAAGCCATTGCAGTACTCCGGATACGCTTGGGAATAGCGCAATTCTACCCGCTCGACTGTGACCGCCCGCCGCACAGCCGTGCAAAATAAAGCGCCGGGGCGCGGCCCGGCTTGCTGGAGCGACTTTGCGCGCGGTGGCGGGTGTGGCCGCGCCGTCAAAAATAATCACGAAAAAATGCGCAAAAAAACCGGCGCGAAGGCCGGTTCATGGGTTGCCGCGCGGCGCGGCCTGGGCGCCGCGCGTTTCGCCGCATTTCGTCTGATCAAGCCAGCGCTTTTTCGACGATCTCGCGCACGTCGCGCGATTTGGCTTCGGCGGCGACGCGCTGCAGCGCCGCGCGCATCGCGTCGCGCAGCGCGGGCGTGAAGCGGCGCCACAGTTCGAGATTGCGGGCGAGGCGCGCCGCGACCTGCGGATTGAGCGCGTCGAGCGCGATCACCTGGTCGGCCCAGAACGCGTAGCCCGAGCCGTCGGCGGCGTGGAACTGCGCGGGATTCGCGGCGCAGAAGCTGAAGATCAGCGAGCGCGCGCGATTCGGGTTCTTGATGTTGAACGCCGGGTGACCCATGAGCGCGCGCACCGTCTCTATGGTCGGGCGTTGCGCCGTGCCCCGTTGCGTGGCCTGCAGCGCGAACCACTTGTCGATGACGAGCGGTTCCTTCTCGAAGCGCACATAGAAGTCTTCGAGTGCCTTGCGCGCGACGTCACCGCCGCCGGCCGCCTGCACGTTCAACAGCGCGGAAAGCGCCGCCGAACGATCGGTCATGTTGTTCGCCGAGTCGTATTGCGCCGTGGCGAGCCGCACCGCTTGCGCGGCATCGTCGAGTTCCGAGAGATACGACAGCGCAAGGTTCTTCAACCCGCGGTGTCCGGCTGCCTCGGGCGTCGGCTCGTACGCGCCGGGCGTCACATTGCGCTCATAAGCCGCGAGCCATTCGCCTTTGAGCGCGGTGGCCAGTTGCTTGCGCACGAACTGGCGCGCCGTGTGCACGGCGGCCGGGTCGGATTCGGCCATCTGCTCGGCAAGATAGGTCTCCGAAGGCAGCATGAGCGCGAGCTCGCGGAACGACGGCGAGAGCGATTCGTCGGTCAGCACGCGGAGGAATGCATCGACGAGCGCCGGGTTGATTTCGAGCGGCTGGCCCGCGGCGGCGCGCGCAGCCAGCGCGAGCAGTTCGCGCGTGGCGAGGCGCTGGCCCGCTTCCCAGCGGTTGAACGCGTCGCTGTCGTGCGCGAGCAGGAAAGCGAGTTCGTCGTTGCCGTAGTCGTAGTCGACGATGACCGGCGCCGAGAAGTTGCGCAGCAGCGAGGGCAGGGGCTTGGCCATCACATCGGCGAACGTGAAGGTCTGCTGCGTATCGGTTAATTCCAGCACGCGCGTCGTGCCGTGCGCGGCGGCTTCGCCTTCGAGACGCAGCGGCAGGTCCGCGCCGTCCGGGCCGATCAGGCCGATTGCAAACGGAATGTGCAGCGGGCCCTTTTGCGTTTCGCGCGCGGCCGGCGAGCCGTTGGCGTAGCCCTGCGTGAGCGTCACGCTGTAGCAGCGCGTGCCTTCGTCGTAGCTTGTCGTCACGCTCACGCGCGGCGTGCCCGCCTGGCTGTACCAGCGTTCGAACTGCGCGAGGTCGCGGCCATTGGCGTCGGCCATGGCATGGCGGAAGTCGTCGCAGGTCACGGCCTGGCCGTCGTGGCGCTGGAAGTACAGGTCCATGCCCTTGCGGAACCCGTCGCGGCCGAGCAGCGTTTGATACATCCGCACGACTTCCGCGCCTTTCTCGTAGACGGTCATCGTGTAGAAGTTGTTGATCTCGACGTAGCTTTCCGGTCGCACCGGGTGCGCCATCGGGCCCGCGTCCTCGGCGAACTGCATCTGGCGCAACACGCGCACGTCCTCGATACGCTTGGTCGCGCGCGCGGCTTCGTTTTCGTCGCCGCCCGACATCGCCGCCGAGAACTCCTGGTCGCGGAACACCGTGAGGCCTTCCTTCAGGCTCAGCTGGAACCAGTCGCGGCAGGTTACGCGGTTGCCAGTCCAGTTGTGGAAGTACTCGTGGCCGACCACGGCTTCGATATTCGCGAAATCGACATCGGTGGCCGTCTCGGGATTCGCGAGCACGTACTTCGTATTGAAGATGTTGAGCCCCTTGTTCTCCATCGCGCCCATGTTGAAGTCGCTCACGGCGACGATCATGAAGCGGTCGAGATCGAGTTCGAGGCCAAAGCGCTGCTCGTCCCAGTGGATCGAGTGGATGAGCGAGTCCATGGCGTGGCGCGTCTTGTCGAGATCGTGCGGCTCGACCCACACCTGCAGCAGTTTTTCCTTGCCCGAGCCGCTCTGGATGCGTTCTTCCAGCGCCACGAGCTTGCCCGCCACGAGCGCGAAAAGGTAGCTCGGCTTGCGGAACGGGTCTTCCCATTTCGCATAGTGGCGGCCATCGGGCAAGTCACCCTCGGCGATGAGGTTACCGTTCGAGAGCAGTACCGGGTAGGCCAGCTTGTCGGCGCGCAGCGTAACCGTGTAGGTCGCCATCACGTCGGGGCGGTCGAGGAACCAGGTGATGCGGCGAAAGCCCTCGGCCTCGCACTGCGTGAAGAAGTTGCCGCTCGACACGTAAAGGCCCGAGAGCGTGGTGTTGGCTTCGGGCGCGCACGCGCCGGTGAGCGTGAGCTCGAACGCATCGGGCACGTTTTCGACCGTGAGGCCGTGCTCGTGCGCGCGCACGTTCGCGTACGGTTTGCCGTCGATGGCCGCGCCGATGAATTCGAGCTGCTCGCCCATGAGTTCCAGATGCGCGCTGGGTTGCGCGTCGGGATTGCGGCGTACGCGCAACGTGCTCTTGACGACCGTGCGCTCGGGCGCCAGGTCGAATTCGAGGTCGACGGTATCGATCAGAAACGCGGGCGGCGCGTAGTCTTCGCGGCGGATCACGGTGGGCGTGGCGGTATCGGACATGGTCTGGGTAGGGGCGTGTCGGATCGGTGAGGATCGATCGTGTGGATCGGATTGGCCGGCCGCGGCGGCGTGTGCGCCCTTCGGGCGCTGCCTGCCGTCGCGGAAGCCCGGCGGTTCCGTCCCATTGTACAAAGGCTCGGGCCGCTTTGTCCGTCAGGGCTCGGCCGCAGAACTTTCACGCCGCGCCGCGAGTCAGTATGATCAGGCCCTGCCGCGCGGCAATAGACGACAAAGCGGACGACAAAGCGAGCCGCAAGACAACACACGACCGACGTGAAACGCGCACGGATCGGACATGGCACCACCATGCAGAATGCGTGGAAAAAGCCTGGAATAAGCGCGGAGCAAAGTTCGTATCGGAGAGAGCGGCCCCCACGACTGCACCTTTCCAACTGAATGAAGACGAGAAGACCATGATGCACGACAGATGGACCCGCCGCGCCCTCCTGATGCTGGCGGCGCTCGCACTTACGCTCTCCGGCTGCACGACTTACGTGACGAGCCAGGTGACCGCTTTCTCCGCATGGGACGGCGGCAGCGACGCCACGCGCACTTTTGCGTTTTCACGTAGCCCTGAGCAGAGCCAGAGCATCGAGCAGAGCACCTACGAGCAGTTCGTCGCCAACGGGCTCGCGATGCACGCGTTCCGCCTCGTGGCCGAACCGCAGGCGCGCTATCTCGTGGGCCTCGCGTATGGCAGCCGCACGGACACGGTGACGGTTGCGCAGCCCGTGTTCTACAACCCGTGGCCGGGTCCGTACTGGGGGCCGTGGAACCCGTGGGGCGCATGGGGACCGTACCAGCCTGCCTATGTGAACCAGTCCTACCCGGTGTATTCGCATGCGCTCGGCATTCGCATCACCGAAAGGGCGAGCGGCAAGGAGGTCTATAACGTGCAGGCGCGCACGTCGGGCGACGACCCCTCGCTCGTGCGCGTGATGCCGTTTCTCGTGCAGAGCGCGCTGGGGAATTTCCCGCTGGCCAACGGCACGGTGACAGAGGTCAAGATTCCGCTAGGCAAGAGCGGCGGCGCGCCGAACGAAACCGCTGCGGCCCCGCCGGCAGCGGGGCAGGGCAGTGCCGCCGCGCCCGCCAAATAGGCACGTCAAGGCACGTCAGAACCCCACGCCCAGAATCGCGAGCACGCCGAGCACGACGAACAGCACCGCCGCGACGGCATGCACGAGCTTCGTCGGCAGCTTGTGGGCGAAACGGTCGCCGAGCAGGATCGCGGGCACGTTCGCGATCATCATGCCGAGCGTCGTGCCGGCCACCACACCGAAGAAGTCGTGAAAGCGCGCAGCGAGCGCGACGGTCGCGATCTGCGTCTTGTCGCCCATCTCGGCGAGAAAGAAGGCCACCACCGTTGCGCCGAACACGCCGAGCTGCGAGCGGTTCACGTTCGCTTCGCCTTCTTCGAGCTTGTCCGGTACGAGAATCCACAACCCCATGGCGACGAAGGAGGCGGCCAGCGCCCAGCGCATCACGCCCGGCGTGACGAGCGCGCCGAGCCACGTGCCGAGCGCGCCTGCGCCCGAGTGGTTGACGAGCGTGGCGACGAGCACGCCGAGAATGATGGGCACGGGTTTGCGGTAGCGCGCCGCGAGCACGAGCGAGAGCAACTGCGTCTTGTCGCCGATTTCCGCGAGCGCGACGGCTCCGGTGGAGACCAGAAAGGCGTGGTTCACGTTGTGGTGGATCCTCGGGCCGTGATGTGTGCGAGCGACGACCCACGATCCGCCGGGCCCTCTTGCGGCGGTCATGGGTCATCGGTCTCGCCAGGCCCGGGATAAAGGCTGCGTCCGCCATGGCCGTGCAGGCCAAGTCTGTTGACGGACGCCCCCGCGAATTCGCGCGCGGCAAGCCTGAGATCCGAAGACCCGTGCCGCGGCGCTGTGGCGCGATGCGAGGCGGCTACTCCCCAATGAGGCGCGAATTATAACATGCGTCCTTTCCCTGCAACCCGCGCCGGGCGGGGCTCTCAGCGGTTCGCGCCGTCGCGGCTGTGCACGCGTTTGCCCGCTGCGTAGGTCTCGAACACGGCGCGGTCGTCGCCGAGCAGGGCGAGCGCGAACAACAGTTCTTCCAGCGATTCGGCGCGCGCTGTGCGCCGCGCGAGCAGCGGCGTGGCCTGTGCATCGAGCACGACGAAGTCCGCTTCGCTGCCGGGCGCGAGCGTGCCGATCTTGTCGGCGAGATCGAGCGCGTGGGCCGCGCCCGCTGTGGCGAGCCAGAACATGCGCGTGGCCGTGAGGTGATGGCCGCCCATGCGCGCGACCTTGTGCGCCTCGTTCATCGTTTGCAGCATCGAGAACGAGGTGCCGCCGCCCACGTCGGTGGCGAGCGTGACGGGCATCGACGATTCGCCCGCCTTGTCGAAGTCGAACAGGCCGCTGCCGAGGAACAGGTTCGAAGTCGGGCAGTGCGCGGCGACCGCGCCCGTATCCGCCATGCGGCGGCGGTCTTCGTCGTCGAGCCAGATGCAGTGGCCATATACCGCGCGCTTGCGCAGGAGTCCGTAGTGATCGTAGACGTCGAGGTAGCTGCGATGGCCCGGGAATAGTTCCTTGACCCACTTCACTTCATCCGGATTTTCCGCCACGTGGCTCTGGATGAAGATGTCGCCGTGCGCCTTCGCCAGTGCGCCGCACGCTTCGAGCTGCGCTTCCGTCGAGGTGGGCGCGAAGCGCGGCGTGAGCGCGTACATCTGGCGCCCGCGGTTGTGCCAGCGCTCGATCAGCTCGGCGCTGTCGTCGTAGCCCGTTTGCGGCGTGTCGCGCAGGAACTCGGGGCAATGGCGGTCCATCAGCACCTTGCCCGCGATCATGCGCAGGTTCTTTGCTTCGCTCGCGGTGAAGAGCGCATCGGCGGACTGCTTGTGCACGGTGCAATACACGAGTGCCGTGGTCGTGCCGCAGGCGAGCAGTTCATCGACGAAAAAGCGCGCCGTGTCCTGCGCCACCGCTTCATTTTCGAAACCGCGCTCGGTCGGGAACGTGTAGGTGTTCAGCCACGGCAGCAGACCCGGCGCGGGCGACGCGATCATGTCGGTCTGCGGATAGTGGATGTGCGTATCGATGAAACCCGGCACGATCAGCTTGTCGCGCAGATTGTGAACCGTCGCGCCTTCGCTCACGCGCGATTTGAGCGCGGACCACGCGCCCGAGGCGACCACGTGGCCGTCTTCGACGATCACGACGCCGTCTTCGTCAAAGACAGCGGCGTCGGACGATTGCGCGGGGTCGCCGGTGAACGTCAACAGTTTTGCGCGGTAAGCCGATTGAGTCATGGGAACTTCGTCTCCGATAAATTCAGGTATTCGTCCAATGCATGCCCACATGACGCACGCCGCTCCTGAAAACGAGGCGCGAGAGGGCCCGCGGTCCGGCGCTTGCGCGCTGGACCGGATTCGTGTGACAGCCCGGGCTGGGGCTTGCTGTGCGGACGAGTCCGCGTTTTTGTTCGCTTATCAGGTCACGCTTAAGCCGTCGCGCGATTCCAGTTCGCGTCGAGTTTCGCGATCAGCGCGGCGCGTTCCTCGGGCGTCACGAACGACGCCTCGAAGCCGTTGCGCAGGATCGTGTACACCTCGCCGTCGTCGAGCTTGAGCGCTTCGATGATGGCGCGGTAGTTCTCGTTGACGTAGCCGCCGAAGTAGGCGGGATCGTCGGAATTGACGGTCACTGCCACGCCCTTGTCGAGCAGCGCCTTGAGCGTGTGCTGCGTCATGTCGTCGAACACGCACAGTTTGGTGTTCGAGAGCGGGCACACGGTCAGCGCCACGCGCGTGTCGGCCAGACGCGTGACGAGCGCGGGATCTTCGATGCTGCGCACGCCGTGATCGACGCGATCGACCTTGAGCAGATCGAGCGCTTCGTAGATGTACGAGGGCGGACCTTCCTCGCCCGCATGCGCGACGAGCTTCAGGCCCAACGCGCGTGCTTTCTCGAACACGCGCTCGAACTTCGAGGGCGGATGGCCGCGCTCGGACGAGTCGAGGCCCACGCCGATCAGGCGCGCATAGCGCGCGAAAAGCGGCTGCGCGGCGTCGAAGGTGGCGAGTGCATCGGATTCGCTCAGGTGGCGCAGGAAGCACAGGATCAGCTTGCTCGAAAGGCCGCGCTTTTCGGCGTCGGCGAGCGCGCGGTCGATGCCCGCAACCACGGTTTCGATCGGCACGCCGCGCTCGGTGTGCGTTTGTGGATCGAAGAATATTTCGGTATGCACGACATTGTCTGCGAGCGCGCGCTCGCAGTACGCCATCGTCATGTCGTAGAAGTCCTGCTCCGTGAGCAGCACGCTCGCGCCTGCGTAGTAGATGTCGAGAAACGACTGCAGATCGGTGAACGCGTAGGCGGCGCGCAGCGCATCGATCGAGTCGTACGCGAGCTTCACGTTGTTGCGCTGCGCGAGCGCGAAGATCAGCTCGGGCTCGAGCGAGCCTTCGATGTGGATGTGCAGTTCCGCCTTCGGCGCGTTGGCAGCCTTTTCGACGAGAGCCGTTGCGCTCGCGGCGGTGTTGGCGGCGAGGTTGGCCGGGATCGTGATCGTCATGTTCGGTTCGATTCGCTTATGGGTTCTTCAGTGTTTGACATCACGCGGAATGGATTGCCGGGGCATGCGCCGCGCTCGCCAGCTTCGCGGCCTCGATGGCCTGCAGCAGTTGCGCGGCGGCCGAGACGGCGATGACTTCGGGCGACTTGTCGACGATACCGTCCACGCCGAGCGGGCAGTTCATGCGCGCGATCTGCATGGGGTCGATGCCGCGCGCGGCGAGCCGGTGCTCGAACTGCTTGCGCTTCGTGTGCGAGCCGATCATGCCGAAGAACACGAAGTCGCCGCGGCGCAGGATGCGCTCGGCGAGATCGAGGTCGCGCGAATGATCGTGCGTCATCACGATGAAGCTCGTGCCGGGCGGGGCGGTGTCGACGGCTTCGTCGGGCGCGTCGTTGGCGTCGATCGCCACATTGGGCGCGTTCAGCAGCGCGAATGCCTCGGGCGTCGGAAACGCGGCATCGCGCTCGTCCACCCATAGCACGCGGCAAGGCAGCGTGCCGAGCACGCGCACGAGCGCCGCGCCCACATGACCCGCGCCGAACAGCACGACGGGAAAGTCGTTCGGCGCAATCGTCTCGGTCAGGAGCAGCGCGCCGCCCGTTTCCCAAAGCAGGCAGTCGGGCGCTTCCACGCCCGGCTCCGGCTCGGAAAGCATGGCCGGATCGGCTACGGTACCTTCGCCCTCGGGGCTCCCGTTCCGCGAGGAGCGGAATGATACGCTACGCACGGTCGACGTGCCCGCCGCGAGGCGGCGCGCGAGCGTGGCGAGCCAGCCGAGGTCGGCCACGTCGAGGCGCTCGAATGCGAGCACCACGGCGCCGCCGCAGCACTGCCCGAGGCTCGGCCCGAGCGCGAGGCGTTCGAGGCGCCGCGCGTGCGGGGTGCGCATGCCGTCGCGCAGCACCTGGCGCGCGATTTCGATGGCCTTCCATTCGAGGTGGCCGCCGCCAATGGTGTGGCGGGCCGCTTCGCGCGTGACGATCATCTTCGTGCCGGCCTCGCGCGGCGCCGATCCCTCGACGCGCGCAACGGTGACCAGCACGGCGGCGTCGCCGTGCGCGAGCAGTTGCTGCAGATCGGAAAGCCAGGTTTGCATCTGGCGGTTCTCCCTACTGGGCGGCACGTTCCTGCCTGTGCCGCCGGTTAATCTTCGTGGCCTTTTCGACCGCGCCTCACGGTTGGAGCGCGCGAAGCGCCGCGGGTTCGCGCGCTCGCAGCGCGTCCAGCGCGTCGAGAATCGCTTCGGGCGTCGCGGGCGCGCGCAGCGGTGCCGCCTCGCGCGCCTCGGGCACCGCCGCGCCCACGGCGTCGCGAATCGCGAGAAAGACCGAGAACGGCAAAAGCAGCGGCGGTTCACCCACGGCCTTCGAGCGGAACACGGTCGGCTCCACATTGTCGTTGCCGCCGCTGCGATAGAGCCTCACGTTGAACGCCTCTGGCGTGTCGCTCACCGCCGGGATCTTGTACGTTGACGGCGCGTGCGTCATGAGCCGCCCGTCGCGGTTCCACCAAAGCTCCTCGGTCGTGAGCCAGCCCATGCCCTGAATGAAGCCGCCTTCCACCTGGCCGAGATCGATGGCCGGATTGATCGACTGGCCCGCGTCGTGCAGCACGTCGGCGCGCACGAGCTTCCATTCGCCGGTGAGCGTATCGACGACCACTTCCGATACCGCCGCGCCATAGGCGAAGTAGTAGAACGGATGGCCGGTGAGCGTGCGCGCGTCCCAATGCACTTTGGGCGTGGCGTAGAAGCCGTCGGACCACAGTTGCACGCGCTTCATATACGCAAGTTCGACGAATTCGGCAAAAGCGATCGCCTTGCCGTTCGCCTGCACGAGGCCGTCTTCGAACGCGACGTTTTCGGGCGCGCCGCCGTATTGTGCCGCCGCGAACGCCGCAAGGCGCGCGCGAATCGTGAGCGCGGCGTCCTCGGCGGCCTTGCCGTTGAGGTCGCTGCCCGTGGATGCCGCCGTCGCCGACGTATTGGCCACTTTCGACGTGTCGGCGGCGCTCACGCGCACGCGCGCGAGCGGCAAACCGAGCGTGCCCGCCACGACCTGCGCGACCTTGGTGTTGAGCCCCTGGCCCATTTCGGTGCCGCCGTGGTTCACGAGCACGGAGCCGTCACGGTACACATGCACGAGCGCACCCGCCTGGTTCAGATGCGGCACGTTGAACGAGATGCCGAACTTGACGGGCGTGAGCGCAAGGCCGCGCTTGAGCACGGGGCTCGTGCGGTTGTACGCGGCGATGGCCGCACGGCGGTCGCGATAGCGGCTCGACGCGAGCAGATCGTCGGTGAGCGGCGCGAGCACGTTGTCCTCCACGCGCTGGCCGTATGGCGTGACGTCGCGCTCGCCGATGCCATAGTAGTTCGCGCGCCGCACATCGAGCGGATCGCGGCCCAGCGTTCTCGCGATTTCGTCGAGCATCACCTCCATCACGAGCGCGCCCTGCGGGCCGCCGAAGCCGCGAAACGCCGTGTTCGACTGCGTGTTCGTCTTGCAGCAGAGCGCGACGATTTCGACGTCCGGAAGATAGTAGGCGTTGTCGAAGTGGCAAACCGCGCGCGTGGCGACCGCGCCCGAAAGATCGGCGGAATAGCCCGCGCGCAGCGCGATTTCCACGCGTGCGCCGAGGAGCCGTCCTTCGTCGTCGTAGCCCGCTTCGTAGGTGTACAGCGCATCGTGGCGCTTGCCGGTGATCATGAAGTCGTCGTCGCGATCCGCGCGCAGCTTCACGGGGCGCTGCAGCTTGTGCGCCGCCAGCGCGGCAACGCAAGCGAACACCGCCGACTGCGATTCCTTGCCGCCAAAACCGCCGCCCATGCGGCGGCATTCGCAGCTCACACGGTGCGCGGGCCAGCCGAGCAGATGCGCGACCACCTGCTGCATCTCGCTCGGATGCTGCGTCGAGCTGTAGACGAGCATGCCCGTTTGCTCTTGCGGCAGCGCGTAGGCCACCTGGCCTTCGAGATAAAACTGCTCCTGGCCGCCCACGGCGAACGTGCCCGCGAGGCGATGCGGCGCGGCGGCGAGCGCTGTGTCGGGTGCGCCGCGCATGAGACGCAGCGGCGGCAGCACGTAATGCTGGCGCTTGCGTGCTTCCTCGATGCTCAGCACGGGTTCCAGCGGCTCGTAACGTACGACATCATCGCTTGCTGCGAGCGCGGCCGCGCGGCGCGCGAGTTCGTGGCTCGTGGCGATGACCGCGAACACGGGCTGCCCGAGGTACTGCACGACGTCGCTTGCGAGCACCGGATCGTCGTGCACGACCGGGCCGCAGTCGTTCTCGCCGGGGATGTCGGCGGCAGTCAGCACCGCAACCACGCCCGGCGACGAGCGCACGCGTTCCAGATCGAGTGCGACGATGCGCGCGTGCGCATGGCGCGCAAGGCCGAGCGCCGCGTGCACGGTGCCGTGCAGTTCGGGGATGTCGTCGGTGTAGCGCGCTTCGCCGCTCACGTGGGCATCCGCCGACTCGTGCGGCAGCGGCGCGCCGAGCGCGCGCTCGTGGGCGTGCTCATCGCGCAGTTCCTCGCGCATGACGAGCGGTTCAGCTTGATCGTTCATGGCGTGGCTCCGGCGGCTGCGTTGTCCTGGCCATCCTGGGCATATTCGTCGTCGCCATCGGCGAAGGCGAACGCGTTGACGTCGCACAGCGCGAGGGGCGCGTCCTCGCGCGTTTCGAGCCAGCAGCGCCACAGCAGATTACGCGCGACCTTCAGACGATACGCACCGCTCGCGCGCATGTCCGTAAGCGGCCGAAAGTCGGTGGCGAGCGCATCCATCGCGCGCTGAACGCTGATTGCGTCCCAGCGGGCGCCGCTGAGTGCGGCCTCGGCGTGCGCGGCGCGCTGCGGGATTGCTGCCATGCCGCCGTAGGCGATACGCGCGCTCGCGAGGGTGCCGTCCTCGCGCACGTCGAGTGCAAACGCGGCGCAGACCGCCGAAATGTCCTGGTCGTAGCGCTTCGAGACCTTGTAGGTGCGAAAGCGCAGTGCCGGCGCGGGGCGGGACACGCGGATCGCTTCGACGAACTCGCCCGCTTCGAGCGCGTTCTTCTGATAACCCGTGTAGAACGCCGCGAGCGGCAGCGTGCGCACGCGCGTCGCGCGGCGCAGCACGAGCGTGGCGTCGAGCGCGAGCAGGGCGGGCATCGAGTCGCCGATCGGCGAGCCGTTCGCGACGTTGCCGCCGAGCGTCCCCGCATTGCGAATGGGCAGCGAGGCGAAACGCGCCCACAGTTCCGCGAGTTCCGGGTAGTCGATGGCGAGCGCCGCGTAGGCCTCTTCGAGCGGGACGGCCGCGCCGATCGTGAGCGTCTGGGCGTCGCGCGAAACGGACTTCAATTCCGCGACGTTGCCGGTGTAGATGAGGTCGCCGAGGTCACGGAACTGCTTGGTGACCCAGAGGCCGACGTCGGTGCTGCCTGCGAGCACGCGCGCGTCGGGATGCGCGGCACGCAGTGCCGCGAAGGCTTCGAGCGTGCGCGGCGCGTAGAACGTGCTTTCGCCGTGCGCGGCGCCCCGCGCGTCGGGGCCGTGATATTCGAACGTGCCGGTACGCTGCAGCGCGCGCAGCTCGGCTTCGACGCCAGCGCGATCGAGCGCCACGCGCGGGTGGCAGGCTTCGTCGAACATGCGCAGCGCGGCTTCGATGATCGGCCGGTAGCCGGTGCAGCGGCACAGATTGCCCGAGAGCGCCTCGTTGATCTCTTCGCGGGTCGGCAGGCCTGCGCCGGCTGGCTGGTTCTCGTACATCGCCCACAAGGACATGACGAAACCCGGCGTGCAGAAACCGCACTGCGAGCCGTGGCAATCGACCATCGCCTGCTGGACCGGGTGCAGTGCGCCGTTGGGCTGGCGCAGATCTTCGACGGTGTAGAGCGCGCGGCCGTCGAGGGTAGGCAGGAACTGGATGCAGGCGTTGACGGCCTTGAGCGCGAGATGGCCATCGCCGTCGAGTTCGCCCACGACGACGGTGCAGGCGCCGCAGTCGCCCTCCGCGCAGCCTTCCTTGGTGCCGCAGGCGCGCAGATCCTCGCGCAGATGCTGAAGCACCGTGCGCGTGGGAGGCAGGTCGCGCACTTCGTGCACGGCGCCTCGGTGGAGGAAGCGGATGGTTTGCGTTGTCATGGTGAACCCGGGGACATTGCGGATCAGGCGCGCGTTACGAGAGGGGCGCGCCAACACCGGCCTCGCGCACGTAGATCGCCATCCAGTTCCGAAGATAGCACTGCTCGCCGCAGGAAAGTATTTCCCTCGCTAGATGGGGGTTATGTGACTTGGGTCATGAAGCCGTCACAGAGCGTATGGCGGTGCGCAGGCGTCGCATGCGGCAATTGCGCTTGGGCGGCCGTGAAAATGCGGGAGTTGTGTGTGATTCGAGGCTGTCGTGCACGGCTCGCGCTCGAATCGTGCTGGCGGGACGCGCCGCCCGATGGCTGGGCGGCGGATGTGGCGCGGGGGTTCGGGCAGGCAGGGCGCGTGCGCGCCATGCCCATTAGCCGCTCAGCGGCGGATGCCGGGCCACGACACCTGGCGGTGCCGGTTGCGCCACAGGCTCAGCATCACCGCCAGAAACGCGACGATGAACGCGAGCAGCGCCCACATCGGCATGGTCAAGCCAAGCGTCGCCGGATAGGTGGTTTCGCAAAGGCCCTGCACCTTGAACACGCCGGGCAGCCAGTGCGCGAACGGCAGGCTGTCGACAATGGGCTGCAACGTGTCGAAACCGCAGCTGTAGCTGGGGAATGCCTGCACCCAGACGAGCTTCGCGGCCGCGACTGCGCCGCCTGCCGCTGAAAGCACCACGAGCGCTTCGAGCACGCGCACGCCGCGCCAGCTCGTCATGCGCGCGCCGAGGAAGGCGAAGACCGCGATCAGAATCAGGAAGTAGCGCCCCAGGATGCACAGCGGGCACGGGTCCTGATGCTCGACATACTGGAAGTACAGGGCGCCGGCGAGGAGCGCGAGGCAGATCAGGCCAAGGAGGACCAGCAGGCTGCGCTCGCGGCGCAACAGCGCGTTATCGTCGTTCATGAGGCTCTTTTATTGGCTCGTTCGTTCGGGTTGTCTGGCGCAGCGCTCTGGCGTCCGCTCTGGCGTCTTTTATTGGCTGCGACGGCGTGACGGGATTCTAGCGCGAAGGTTGCGCGCGGCGCGGACGTGTCCTTGCTCGCGCGCAGGGGTTGATTGAGCGATTTGCGCCCAGGTCAGCGCAACGGCGCGAGTACCGCTTCGACGCCCCGGCCAATGGCGAGCAGCGCGTCGTCGTTGTCGGGCGCGGCGGCGAGCATCAGCCCGACGGGCGCCGCGCCGTAATGGTGGCACGGCAGCGAGAGCGCGCAGCTATCCAGGAAGTTGAATGCGCTCGGATTGCGCAGCACGAGCGCATTGGTGCGCGCGAAGACATCGTCGTCGTCGGTGAGTGGGGCGACGGGCGGCGGCGCGATCGGCACAGTCGGCGCGATCACGGCGTCGAAGCGCGACCAGAGCGTGGTCTGGGCTTCTTCCATCACCGCCGCGCGCGCGGCGATCAGATCCAGGTAGTCGGTGGCCGTGGCGTGTTCGCCCTTCAGGATGCGCACGAGCACGCGCGGGTCGTACTGGTCGCGATGCTTCGCAATCAGCTCGCGATGCCACGCGTACGCTTCCATCGGCGAGAAGCCGATGCGGTTGATTTCGCCGAGGCGCTCGAAAGCGGCAAAGCGGACTTCGCTCACGATCGCGCCGGCCGCGTCCAGATGCTTGAGCGCCGTATCGATCGTCTCCGCGACTTCGGGGTCCACGCCATCGGTCACGTAGTTGGTGAGCACGCCAAGGCGCACGCCTTCGAGGTGGCGCGCGGCCGGCACATGCGGCGCGAGCCCGGCGAGCACGCGGTCCACGAGCGCGCAGCACGCCACCGTGTTGCCGATCGGGCCGAACGAGTCGAGCGTGGGGGAGAGCGGCACGCCGCCCGTTTTCGGAATGCGCCGCGCGGTGGGTTTGAAGCCTGTGAGGCCGCAGAACGCCGCGGGAATGCGGATGGAGCCGCCGGTGTCGGTGCCGAGCGCGATGGCGGCCATGCCGTCCGCGACCGAAGCGGCTGCGCCCGAGGACGAGCCGCCCGCCACGCGCGCGTCGCCGGCCACGCCGCGATGCCAGGGCGAGAGCGGCGTGCCGTAGTGCGGATTCAGGCCGAGCCCCGAGAACGCGAACTCGCTCATATTGGTGCGGCCGACCAGCACCGCGCCCGCATGGCGCAGCCGCGCGACGGCGACGGCGTCCTCCCGCGCGGGCGCCCGATTCGCAAGCGCCGTGGAGCCCGCGCGCGTCACTTCGCCCGCCACGTCGAACAGATCCTTCACCGAGACGGGGATGCCCGCGAGCGGCGACAGTACGGTGCCGGCCGCGCGCAGGCGGTCGTGCGCGTCGGCGGCGGCGCGCACGCGCTCTGCGTCGACGTGCGTGAAGACGGTCGCCCCTTGGCCGGCCGGGTCGGCGATGCGCTCGAGCGCGGCTTCGGCGAGCGCGCGGCTCGTCGTGCGGCCTGCGGCGAGATCGGCGCCGAGCTGGGCAAGGGGCGGGAACGGCGTAAAAGCGGTGGATGCGGATGTCATGGCGGCAGAAGGTTCGGTCGATGCGCTGCGGCGCGGGCGGGCATTGCCTGCAAGGGTCGCATCATTGTAGGTCGGCTTTTTTCCTTGCGTGCGATTTGGCTCACGCCGCGCATCGGGTAACATGCGCAAATCGATAGCAATTTGTAAGGAAAGACCTTCATGCATCAGGGAATCGGCTTCATTCAGGATCTGGCAGTCGTGATGGCGCTCGCGGGCGTCGTCACGGTGCTGTTTCATCGCCTGAAGCAGCCGGTCGTGCTCGGCTATATCGCGGCGGGCGTGATCATCGGGCCGTACACGCCGCCGTTCCAGCTCATTCACGACGAGCAGACGATCCAGACGCTGGGCGAACTCGGCGTGGTGTTCCTGATGTTCTCGCTCGGGCTCGAGTTCAGCCTGCGCAAGCTCTTCCAGGTGGGCGCGACCGCCATCGTCGCGGCGCTTTCGGAAATCGTGCTGATGCTGTGGATCGGCTACGAGATCGGCCGCGCGTTTGGCTGGGCCACGATGGATTCGCTGTTCCTCGGCGCGATTCTCGCTATTTCCTCGACGACCATTATCGTGAAGGCGCTCTCCGATCTCGGCGTGAAGCGCGAACCGTTCGCGCAGCTCGTGTTCGGCATCCTGATCGTCGAGGACATTCTTGGCATCGCCATGCTCGTGCTGCTGGGCGGCATTGCGCAAACAGGCGAACTCTCGCCGGGCATCGCGCTCATTACGCTCGGCAAGCTGCTGCTCTTCATGCTGGTCTCGCTGCTCGCGGGCATCCTGATCGTGCCGCGCGTGCTCGGCTACATCGCGCGCGTGGGCAACGACGAGATGCTGCTCGTCTCGGTGCTGGGCTTTTGCTTCGGCTTTTGCCTGCTTGTCGTGAAGCTCGACTATTCGATCGCGCTCGGCGCGTTCCTGATCGGCGCGGTCATGGCCGAGTCGCGGCATCTGCATCGCATCGAGCATCTCGTGGCGCCCCTGCGCGACGCGTTCTCCGCCATCTTCTTCGTGACGATCGGGCTCATGCTCAACCCGCTCGTCCTCGTCGATTACGCGTGGCCGATCGCCGTGATCTCGATTGCCGTGGTGCTCGGCAAGCTCGTGTCGTGCGGCCTCGGCACGTTCCTCGCGGGCCGCGACGGACGCACCGCCATGCGCGTAGGCATGACCGTCTCGCAGATCGGCGAGTTCTCGTTCATCATCGCCTCGCTCGGTCTCACGCTGAAGGTGACGAGCGGGTTCCTCTATCCGATCGCGGTGACCGTCTCGGCCATTACGACGCTCACCACGCCATATCTCATCCGCATTGCGGACCCGCTCTCGCAGCGCCTCGCGCGCGCCATGCCGCCCGCCGTCTCGAACGTGTTCGGCATGTACAGCCAATGGCTGCGCTGCCTCGTACCGCGTTCGGACGGCCCGACGATCTTTTCGCTCACGAAGCGTATCGTCGTGCAGATTGCCGTGAATCTCGCGCTCGTCTCGGCGATCTTCATCGGCGTTTCCTATGGCGCGCGCTACGCGGCGCCGTTGCTGGCGCACTGGATCGGCGACGAGCGCATTCAGCGCGTCGTGCTCTGGAGTGCCGCGCTCGTGCTCGCGATGCCCTTTCTCGTGGCGGTCTGGCGCAAGACGCAGTCGCTCGCGCTCCTGCTCGCCGAAGTGAGCGTGCAGCCAGAGAAGGCAGGGCGCTTCACGCGCGCGATCCGTCATGTGATTGCGGAACTGGTGCCTGTGGTGTCGATGTTCGGCGTGTTCCTGCTCGTTGCGGCGCTTTCGGGGACGATCCTGCCGCCCACCGGCTTCCTCGTCGGCGTGCTGGTGTGCGCCGCGGCGCTCACCATGCTGCTGTGGCGCTGGTGCGTGAAGATCCACGCTTCGATGCAGATCGCGTTGCGCGAGACCTTCGACGAACGGCCGGATGCCTGAGCTGATCCTGGCCTGGCTTTGACCGGGCTTCAGCGAGCAAGCGCTTGGCAAGTGACGCGCTTCGCACGCCCGTTTGAACCGACTCATGTGTGACAGGATGTGAGCAATTGTGCACGGGGGTGGCGGCGATGTGCCGCGCGACGGATAATCAAATCTTGTTCATTCGTTCGCGCGCCGCGCGCCTGACCCTACGTCATGAGCGATAACAAATCAGACCACCCTGAGGTCCCTGACGGCGCAAGCCGTCCTGCCGATGCCGGTCCTGCCGGCGCCCCCTCGTCCTCTCCTCCCGCCAGTTCTCCCTCTGCATCGACTTCCGCTTCGTCCACTGGCGAAGCCGCACAACGCGCTTCGACCGATGCGCCCGAAAGTGCTTCGACCGTCACGCCGGGCTCGGGCGAGGCGGCAGCGGCTCCCGCGGCTGGCGAGCGGCCGAAGCAGGCGCCGGCCGGCACCACGCCGAGTATTCCGATCGAGGAAACCGCCGAGGCCGGCAAGTCGGCGCCCGCGCCGGCTCCGCATACCGAACCGGCGAGCACTGGCGAGGAGGCAACCTCTGCTGCGCCGCAACGTCCTGGTGCTGCGCCCGCTGGCTTTGGCCAGGCGCCTGACTTCACGGCACATCACCCGCCACCGCCCGGTGCCATTCCGCCGGAACCGCCGCGCTATCTGCGCGCGAGCGATTCGGCGTGGGCCGTGTTCGGCCGTATCGTCGCGGCGCGTGCGCGGCAGCTGTTCGATCGCGCCGGTCAGCGCATCACGCAGCGCACGCTGCGCATTGGCGTCTCGGCGCGGATCTTCCACCCGGAGCCGGGCGCACAAGGGCTACGTGGCAAGACGTTGCAATACCTGGAGGAATCGATCGCCCACTGGGTCATGTCCCGGGGCGTCATCGTGTTCATGATCCCGACGGTCGGACACGAGGGCATGCTGCATCCGAGCAATATTCGCTTACGCGATTACGCGAAGCATCTCGACGGCCTGCTGCTTCAGGGCGGCGCCGACGTCTCGCCGCAGACGTATGCGGAGATCTCGCCGCGCCCCGAATGGCCGGGCGATCGCGTACGCGACATGTACGAGCTCGAACTGCTGCATGAATTCGTCGAGTCGGGCAAGCCGGTGCTGGGCGTATGCCGCGGTTGCCAGCTCATCAACGTGGCGTTTGGCGGCACGCTCTATCAGGACATCGCGTCGGACGTGCCGACAGCCGGCGTGCACGTGAGCGAGCATTACGACCAGCATCGCCATTCGGTTACGTTCCCGGAAGGCTCGACGTTCGCGACCATGTTCCCCGGGCGGCGCGAGGCGATCGTCAACTCGATTCACCATCAGGCCGTGAAGAACCTCGGGCGCGACCTGACCGTCGAGGCTGTTTCGGCGGGCGACGGGCTCATCGAGGCGGTGCGTTACCGGCGCTCGCCGTTTGTCGTGGGCGTGCAGTGGCACCCCGAGTTCCATCGCGCGGGCGGACCCGAACTGCTCGATTGCACGCCGCTGCTCGACACCTTCTTGCGAGCCGCACGCGAAACGCGCTTTTGACTGCAAACCACGGGCGAAACGCAACGCGTTAGAGCAACCAGTCACAACCCGCAGCCACCCCGTTCTGGCCGCGCGCAACCTGCGCGCGGTTTTTTCATTTCGGCCATCTTCCTGGGGTCCTACGTGCCTTGCACCCCTGTTCTTGAGTGGTGGCCTCTCTACGTAAGATTCATCCTAATCTATCGAGTCTGCTGCTTATCCAAATTTAAACGTCGTTTTTGAGATTTCACGGCGGCGATAATGAAGGGTTACTGAGAATCCTGAATGGAATAGGCAGGTATGAAGCACTCAATCACGTTGCGTCGTGTGATGCTCAGCGCCGCAGCGCTCATGCTGCTCCAGCAGGGCACGACGGCATGGGCCGGCATGCCGGCCGGCGCGGCGAACGCGGCCGACATGTCTGGCGCGGTTGGAGAGCGTGTGCCGCTGGCGGGTAGCCGCCCCTCGCTTGGCAGTATGACGCCGCAGCCGGCCGGTGCGCTGCCGCCGCAGAGCGGTATGGCCAACGCGGACGAGCAGGCCAGCGCCGGCGCCGTGCAAGGCGACGTTGCCACGCTGATGCAATTGATTCACGACGCCCAGCTCGTTGAACTGCGTACGACCTATAACGCCAGCTATGGCGCGAGTCTCTTCTTCTACCCGCCGGAGATGACGTACTACGTCGTGCTGTTTCAGGACAAGCACTTCTGGCGCGTGATCCGTTCGCAGGACGAAGCACGTTCAGAGGCGATCTACGCAGACTTCGTGCGGCAAACCGTGCAGCTTTCCCAGGTCGAAATACGCCGTACGGAGCTCGAGGCGCAGAAGGCGTTCATCCAGCGCGTGATCGCGATGTCTGAAGAACGCGCACGCCGTCTGCAGGCCGATCTCGCCATCGCCCGCACGCAGCAGGCGCGAGTCGACGACTACCAGCGCCAGGCGCAGGGCGACGCAGCGGCGCTCAATGCGCAGAAGGCCCAGGCACAGGCGCAATTGCGCGAACTGCAGAGGCAAGTGGACGCACTGCAGCGCGCAACGGAGGCAGGCCTGCCCGGGGCACCGCGCTGAGCGTTGCGTCGCGGTTTTCTGCTCCGATGGTGGAGCGCGTCTCCTGCAAACAGCAAAAAGCCCGGCAAACGCCGGGCTTTTTCTCTGGTGCAACAGCGGGCGGACCCTCGAGTTACTTTGCGAATCGGTCCGGCACCTCGGTGATGCGACGTTGCGAAACGTGATTCACCCATTCCGTACTATCGACAGGCACGGCAGGCGAATTCGATACGTGTGCCGGGGCGTACGTTTTCGCATAGGAGAGGATGGACGCGTATTCGTCGGCGGGATTCGCGCCGGTTTGCCGTGACGAATAGCCTTGCGCTTCCGAGTAGGCGCCATGTGTGCGATGCGACGTCACCGGAGCCGCTTCGCGATATGGCGCAAATGCACGGATGTCGCGGCGTGGGTTCGTACCGCGCTCTGCAACGCGCTGACCACTTCCGCGCTTGACCGCACGCTCGTTGCCGCGCGCTTCGCGCTGGACGAGTCTCGCCGACGATGCGGGCTGCGCGTGCGCACGCATGCTGAAATCAGCTTTCGCGTGGGGTGGCGCCACGGCCTGCAAAGGCTTGCGAGTATCGGCGACTGTCGTTTGGGGCGCTTGCACCGGCATTTCCACCGTGCGCGGCAAGACCGCGGCAGGCGTAGGCGCAGGAGCGCTGGGCAGAGCCACCGCGCCGGAGGTAACGCGCTCGTGCTGCACGCGCGCTTCGGCAAGGCGCTGCGAGATGTCTTGGCCTGCGTTCGCATTGGGGTGTGGGGTCGCCGTGCCAGTTGCGCTTGTCGTATCGTGC
The DNA here is from genome assembly GCF_009789655.1 of Paraburkholderia acidiphila. Classification (GTDB taxonomy): domain Bacteria; phylum Pseudomonadota; class Gammaproteobacteria; order Burkholderiales; family Burkholderiaceae; genus Paraburkholderia; species Paraburkholderia acidiphila. Next base: position 2,301,503 of record NZ_CP046909.1, on the reverse strand, counting down.
GGTGCATGACTCGCGACGATCCATGCGAGCAGGGCGGCGCCGCCAATCGCAACCGCACCGCCTGTGAGCTTGCGTTGCTGGAACGGCGGCATGTGATTTTGCGCGTGGTCTGGCGAGACCTCAGGTGTGCTCCGCGCGTTTGCAGTGCGACCGGCCGGCGGATTACCGGCGGTTTCCCGCGCAACGGACACAGCGGAAGGAGCACGCGCGACAGGCGCGGCAACGGGCCTGGGCGGCTGCGGAATCGGGCTGTGATCGTTGCCCCAGCCGACTGCCGCACGAAACGCTTCGGCGCTCAGACAAACCGTGCGCATGATGGCCGCATAGAGCGCGCGCAGTTCGGTGCGCAGGCTGAAATGCGGAGGCGTGAGCGCCCATTCCCGGCCAAACGACGCAGGCAAGCGGGCGAGCGGGCGAATGTGCGGCAACGCGAGCGCGCCCTCGACCTGAACGAATGGAAATGTTGACATTGATCTCTCGCAACCCCGGTTAGGCGCCGGCGCCGGGTGGCAATGTCATCGGCGGCGCGTGTTGCTGGGTCGCCTGCGGCGCATGAAATTAAAGGGATGGCGCGAATGATGGCAGCCACCATTCCGTCGATCTATCGGATATGTCTTAAACGCTTGAGATCTTTGCGCTGGGCCTGGCGCGGGCTTCACTCGCCGCCGAGCCGGTACACGTAACGCAGTGCCGTGATATCGATGCCGCCCATGCGGTCGGGTTCCGAGCCCGAGTAGGTCCAGCCCTGGCGCTCGTAGAACGCGATGGCGGGCGTGTTGCCATCGAGCACGTACAGGTAAAGCTGCGTCTCGCCCTGCGCGCGCGCCCAATCCTGTGCCGCTCGCATGAGTCGCTTGCCCACGCCGATGCCCTGATGTGCGGGCAGCGCATGGAGATTGTCGAGCAGCACGCCCCAAGGGGAGCCCGGCTGGCGTTCGACGCACACGAAGCCAACGGGCGCACCGGATGCAAGCTCGGCGATCAGAACGAGACGCCTCTCGCCGCCTGGGGCCTCCATGCGTGCGCGCCAGTAGGCCGAGCGCTCGGCGTCGATTTCGCGTTCGAGAAACGCGGCGGGCAGCAGCGTGCGATACGTGGCCTGCCAGCTTGCGGTATGCATGGCGGCGAGCAAGGGCGCATCGGCGACGGTGGCCGGGCGTAGCGTGAGGGTTGGGATTGGGGCCATGCGGATGGATGACGTGTGGACGTCCGGATCAAGGCGTGCGTCGGGGGCCGCGCGCCGAGCCCTGCTGCGAAGTATTGTGCCCCAATCGAGGACATTCGCGGCGGGCTCGCCATCTGCGAAAGCATTTAGAACGAAAAAAGTAATAGATATGAAAGATATGGCGTGCGTTGACGCTTTTTACTAGCCTCTTTTAAGGAAATGCCCGAATATCTGGCTCCCGGCGCGTACCGCACAATAAAATGCCCGCGCGCGCGCCCGCGCGACTCTCGCTTTACCGCGGGTGATTGTTTTTCACTGTTCCGCGAGCCGTACTGGCGCCGCGGGCAGTCTCTTCAGAGAGTGTCATGTCTACCGCGTCCCACGCATCCCCAAGCGAATCAAAGTTCCGGACCGTTTTCCGCGTCGTCAGCGGCAACTTCCTGGAAATGTACGATTTCATGGTCTATGGCTATTACGCTTCGGCGATCGCCCGGACCTACTTCCCGAGTGACAATGCGTTCGCTTCGCTGATGCTCACGCTGTCCGTGTTCGGCGCGGGCTTCCTCGTGCGTCCGCTCGGCGCCATCGTCCTCGGCGCGTATATCGACCATCACGGCCGCCGCAAGGGCCTCATGCTCACGCTTGGCCTGATGGCGTTCGGCACGCTCGCGGTAGCGGTCGTGCCTGGTTACGCGACCATCGGCATACTCGCCCCGGCGCTCGTGCTGATCGGGCGCCTGCTGCAGGGATTCTCGGCGGGCGTGGAACTGGGCGGCGTCTCGGTTTATCTCTCCGAGATCGCGACCAAGGGCAACAAGGGTTTCTACGTTTCGTGGCAGTCGGGCAGCCAGCAGGTCGCCGTGGTGTTCGCCGCGCTGCTGGGCGTGTTGCTGCATCGCCTGCTGCCCGTCGAGCAAATGACGAACTGGGGCTGGCGCGTGCCGTTCCTCATCGGCTGCCTGATCGTGCCGTTCCTGTTCATCATTCGTCGCTCGCTCCAGGAAACGGAGGAGTTCGCGAAGAAAAAGCACCGTCCGTCGATGGGCGAAATCATGGCGTCGATGGTGCAGAACTGGGGCGTCGTGATCGCCGGTATGGGTATGGTCATCATGACCACCGTGTCGTTCTACCTCATCACGGCCTACACGCCGACTTTCGGCAAGGAAGTGCTCAGGTTGAACGAACTCGATACGCTGATCGTGACGGTCTGCATCGGCTTGTCGAATCTGTTCTGGCTGCCGGTTTCCGGCGCGGTTTCGGACCGTGTGGGCCGCCGCCCGATGCTGATCACCTTCACCGTGCTGACGATCCTCACCGCTTATCCGGCGGTGCAGTGGCTCGTGGTCGAGCCGTCGTTCGGCCGTCTGCTCACCGTCGAACTGTGGCTGTCATTCCTCTACGCCTGCTACAACGGCGCGATGGTCGTGGCGCTGACGGAAGTCATGCCCGCCGACGTGCGCACTGCCGGCTTCTCGCTTGCCTACAGCCTCGCAACGACGGTTGGCGGCTTCACGCCGGCGATCGCGACGTACCTCATCCACGTGAGCGGCAACAAGGCTGCGCCGGGGGCGGTGATGGGCGTGGCGGGCGTGTGCGGCCTCATTGCGACGCTCGTGCTCTATCGCACGCCGGAAGCGCGTAATCAGTACAAGGCGGCTTGATTGGGCGAAGTGGTCGTCTCGCCAGGAAAGCAATAAAAACGGGGCGCTCAGGCGCCCCGTTTTTTTGTGCCGCTGATTGTGTCGCTCACGCGTCGCGCAACTCGCGCGCGACCGTCTCCACGACGTCCGCCCATGCATGCGGGCGCGGCTGGCGCACGAGCCGCGTGCGCGGGTACCAGGGGCTTTCGTCGGTATCCGCGAACCAGCGCCAGTCCGCGGCGAACGGCAGCATGACCCAGAGCCGCGCACCAAGCGCGCCCGCGAGGTGGGCAATCGAGGTGTCGATCGACACGACGGCGTCCAGCCGTTCGATGACGGCCGCCGTATCCGCGAAATCCTGCAGCTTGCCGCCAAGGCGGTGGATCGAGCGCGAGCGCGGATGCGCGTCGAGCGCCGCGTGTTCCGCTGCGCTGAGCTCGGGTTGCAGCACAATCCAGTCGATGCCTTCGAGCGCAAAGAGCGGTTCGAGCGCGGCGAGCGCAATCGCGCGGTTTTCGTGCTTCTGGATGCGCCCGGACCACGCGAGTCCGATTTTGCGGCGCGCCTGGCCGCCCAGCGAGCCGCGCCATTTACGCCCGTAGGCGGGGCTGGCGTTGAGGTAGGGCGTGCGCGCGGGCAGTGTGTCGATGCTCGTGCCGAGCGCAAGCGGCAGGGAGAGGAGCGGGCAGTGCAGGTCGGCGGCGGGGCGCGGTGCGCCCTGCTCGACGAGCGTGACGCGCCAGGATTCGGCGGCGGGCGCGATGAGCGGAACGAGCGCGCGTTGCACTTCGAGCACGACGCGCGCGTTGCCTGAGCGCGCCGCGGCTGCCGCGACGAGCGGCACGAAGCGCACGAACTGAAGCGTGTCCCCGAAACCCTGTTCGGCTTCGATCAGGAGCGTGCGACCGTCCAGGGGCTCGCCGTGCCAGCGCGGCAGCGTGTTGTGCGGCGTGCGCGGCGCAATGGATCCAACCTGTACGTTCGCCGGCCGCGAAGGTACATAGCCCGCGCCGCGTGGTGCGTTAGCGTAGGCTTCCTCGCGCGCGGCCGGATCAAGCCGCCATTCGTACTCGGGCAGTCCGCGCCGGAAGTCGCCGAGCGTGAGCCACGTGAGCGCGCGATTCAAATGCGCGGCGGCCAGATCGGGCCGTACCCGCAGCGCCTCGTCGAAAGCGCGCAGCGCGGCCGCATGCCGGCCGATTGCGTGATGCGCCACGCCGAGCGCGAGCCACGCGAGAGCGAACTTCGGATCGAAGCCGATCGCGCGCTCGTAGGGTCCGATGGCTTCGTCATGGCGGCCGAGCGCGGCAAACGCATTGCCGAGTCCGAAGAGGGCCGGCGGGAAGTGGGGCTGCAGCGAAAGCGCCATTTCGAAGGCGGTCACAGCCTCGCCGTGATGGCCGGTCGCATCGAGCGTGTTCGCAAGATTGAAATGGGCGGCGACGAAGCGCGGCTGCACGCGCAGCGCCTTCTGGAAGTGTTCGACCGCGCTTGCGCTGTCGCCGAGCGCGTTGAGCGACATGCCCAGATTGTTGTGCGCCCCGGCGTGGCCCGGGCGGATTTTCAGCGCGCGGCGAAACGAGTCGGCGGCTTCGGCATGGCGGCCGAGCGCATGCAGCGCGTTACCGAGATTGTTGTGCGACGAGGCGTCGCCCGGCTGCAGGCGCACGGCCTGGCCGAACGCGTACATCGCGTCCTCGTGGCGACCGATCGCCGCGTAGGCGTTGCCGAGGTTGTAGTGCGCGAGCGCAAAAGCGGGCGCGAGCGTGAGGGCGTTGCGAAAGCGCTCGATTGCGCCCTCCAGTTCGCCGAGCGCCTTCAGCGCGTTGCCCAGGTTCAGCTGGAGCGCGGCGTCGTCGGGGCGCAAGGCGACCGCGCGGCGCACGAGGTCCGCCGCCTCGGCGTGCTGGCCTCGCTGATGCCGTAGCACGCCGAGCAGATGCAGCGCATCGACGTGCACGGGATCGGCGGCGAGCGTCGCGCGGTAGTCGCGCTCGGCGTCGTCCAGCCGGCCGTCGCGATGTGCGGCGTACGCGCGGACAAAAAGCTGTTCCATGACTGAAGAAGCAAAACGATCGAGACGCAAAGGCGGCATTTTCCCACACTCGCGGACCCGCTCCCGAAGTTCGCCCGAGTTTGACTGGAATCCGTTGCTGAACTAACATGTGAACATCTGTTCATATGTGTTGGGTGTAATCGTGACCCCAGTTTCCGACGACGAGCGCGTCGTCCCGCTCGCCGACCTCTTTCGTTTGCTCGGTGACGCTACGCGCCTGCGTATCGTGCTCGCCTGCGTTCAGGATCGGCTCGCCGTAGGGGCGATCGCCGACACGCTCGGTTTGTCGCCCTCGCTCGTGAGCCACCATCTGCGGCTCCTGCGCGCCGCGCGCATCGTGCGCGCCGAACGCGAGGGCAAGCAAGTGTTCTATGCTGCCGCGGACGCGCATATCAGCGCGATGATCGCCGGCATGCTGGAACATGTTGCTGAGCCTTCGGCGCAATGGCAGGAGGGCGCATGAGTGCCGCTGACCACGAGCACGCGCATGACCACGATCACGGCCATGCGCACGTCGATGCCGGGACGCACGGCGTCCACGCGCCGCACGGCCATGACCACGCTCACGGCCACCATCACCATCATCATGCGCCCGTCGCGGGGCACGGCCGCGCGTTTGCCATCGCCGTCGCGCTGAACGTATTCATCGTCGTCGTACAGACGGTGTACGGCGTGCTTGCGCATTCCACCGCGCTGCTCGCCGACGCCGGCCACAATCTCTCCGACGTGCTCGGCCTGCTGCTCGCCTGGGGCGCCGCGGGGCTTGCCACGCGCCGCCCATCCGCGCGCTTCACGTTCGGCTTCGGCAGCTCGTCGATTCTTGCCTCGCTCGCCAACGCCGCGTTACTCCTTCTCGCGTGCGGCGCGATCCTCGCGCAGGCGGTTGGCCGCCTGCTCCATCCCGCGCCGGTCGCAGGCTTCGATGTGTTCGTCGTGGCGACCATCGGCATGGTGGTCAACGGCTTTTCGGCGTGGCTGTTCATGCGCGGGCAAAAGGACGACCTGAACATTCGCGGCGCCTTCCTGCACATGGCGGCCGATGCCGGCGTGTCCGCCGCCGTGGCCGTGAGCGGTTTGCTGATTCTCGCGACCGGCTGGAGCTGGATCGACCCGCTCATGTCCATCGCGGTCGTGCTCGTGATTCTGTATGGCACCTGGGGGCTGTTGCGCGAGTCGGTGCGGCTGGCTCTCGCCGCGGTGCCCGAGAACGTCGACATCGTGCGCGTGCGCAGCTTCCTTTCCCAGCAGGAGGGTGTAGTCGATGTGCATGACCTGCACGTCTGGGCGCTTTCGACCACGGGCTGTGCGCTCAGCGCGCATCTCGTGATGCCGGCCGGGCACCCCGGCGACGCCGCCCTCGATCGGATGGTCGAGTCGCTCGAAGTGCGCTTCGGCATGAGGCACGTCACGCTGCAGGTGGATCTCGGTACGAGTGAGCATCGCTGTGCGCTGGACATGCCGCGCAGCGGCCATCCGCACGCACACTGAAGCGCGGCAATTTGCAGCGCGACGCGTCGCGCCACTCAGGCTGCTTTTGATGCGCTGCCGCGCGACCGCTTGAGGCGCGGGCGATACACTACGTATCGTGTCGAGCGCATGGAGGTCTGCATGGCCGTGGCTTCTTCCCTCGCGCCCGTGCTCATCGTGGGCGCGGGACCCACCGGGCTCGCCGCCGCGATGAGTCTTGCGCGCGCGCATATCCCCGTGCGGCTGATCGATCGCGCGCCACAGCCAGGACGCCACTCGCGCGCGTTCGGCATTCAGGCGCGCACGCTCGAACTGTTCGAGCAGCATCGCGTCGTCGAGCCGTTTCTCGAGCTTGGGCATCGCGCGCATATCGCGAATCTTTATTCGAACGGCCAGCGCCGTGCACGTCTCGATTTCGATCCGCTGTTCACACGTTATCCCTATTTGCTCTTCATTGAACAGACCGTTACCGAGCGCATTCTCGCCGGGCATCTCGAAACGCTCGGCGTGGAGATCGAGCGCGGCTGCGAGTTGCTGGAGTACACCCAGGGATCGGCAGGGGCAAGCGCGGAAGTGCGCCGCCCCGACGGGCGTGTGGAGTCGCTGCGCTGCGCTTACGTGATTGCTGCCGACGGCGCCCATAGCACCGTGCGCCATCGCCTCGACATGAAGTTCGATGGCGAGACGATGGCGCAATCGTTTCTGCTCGCCGACCTGAGCGCGAGCACACCCTGGTCCGACGACGAGTTTCACATCTTCGCCTCGGGCGATGGCCTCGCCGCGCTTTTTCCATTTGGCCACGGCCGCTACCGCCTGATCGCCGACCACAAAGCGATGCTGCCCGCCGCGCCGGAAGGCGCGATGCCCGTGCCCACGCTGGAAGAATGTCGCGACATCATCCTGCAGCGCGTGCACCACCCGGTGTCCGTTTCCGACATGGGCTGGGCTTCGTACTTCAGCGTGAACAGCCGCATGGTGCGGCAGTTGCGCGTGGAGCGCACGTTCTTCGCCGGCGACGCCGCACACGTGCACAGCCCCGCAGGCGCGCAGGGCTTGAACACGGGCATTCAGGAAGCCTTCAATCTGGGCTGGAAGATCGCGCGTGTGCACGCGCGCGGCGCACCCGAGCGCCTGCTCGACACCTATCACGCGGAGCGCTACCCGATCGAGCGGCTCGTGCTGCAGCAGACGAGCTTCATGACGCAACTGGTGGAGGCCGATCACGGCCCGCTCAAGCTGCTGCGCGAGCGCGTGATGCCGGCGCTCGTCGCGCTCGGGCCGCTGCGCGACGCGGCGCGTCAGGCGGTGAGCGAGCTGTCGATCCAGTATCGCCGCAGCCCGCTCACGCTCGAGCGCGTGCTGGACGGCGGCCCGCGCGCGGGCGAGCGTGCCCCTGACGCTTTCGTGCGGGTGGTGGACGGTCCGTTAGGCAAGGCGCCCGGCAAGGGGCGCATCTTCGATCTGCACGACCCGGCGTGCTTCTCGTTGTTTCTGCTGGTGGAGGGCGATGCCGAATCCGCGGGTACGGCGGCAAGAAACGGCGCGGAGGCGTTAGCGGCGCTCAAGCATTTCGTCGAAGCCGTCGAGCGCCTGTTTCCGCAAGCACTGCGGGTCTGGTGGATCGCCGATCTCGCCAACGGCGAGACGCCGCTGGCGGGCGAGGGCGCAGCCTCGCTAAGCGAAGCGTACGGTCGCACGCGGCCCGGCTTTTATCTGGTGCGGCCCGACGGTTATATCGGCGCGCGGGGGCGTCCCGCGTCGGACCTCAATGCGCTGCTGCGCCATTGCGAGACGTGGTACGCGGCAGCGGGATTCGCGCAGGCACCGCCGGCGGTCTGAGCAAACCGGCGGCGCCGTGCGCGTCGTGCAACGGCACGGCCGGCACGGCTTAAGCCGCCGCGGGCATCAACGCCTCGCGATGCTTCGTGAGCGAGGCCATCACGATTTCCGTGAAGCCCGCTTGCTCGCCTTCGCCGTCGAGCGCCGCGAGCAGCGTGCGGCGCATGCGCGGCTCCCAGAACTTGCGGATGTGCTCCGCGATGCCCGTGAGCGCTTCGTCGCGATCGGGCAGCGAGTCGAAGAACATGCCTATCTGGTTCGCCATTTCGATCAAGTGATCCGCTTTCATCGCTTTATTTCCCTGAGGTTGTAAGCGGTTCGCGCTTGCTCAGCAGCTCGAGCTGGGTCGTGTTGAAGCGCGAGTATTCGCGCTGCCATTCCGAGGGCTGCTGCACGTGGCTGACCTGCACGGCCGTCACCTTATATTCCGGGCAGTTCGTGGCCCAGTCGGAGGCATCCGTGGTGATGACGTTCGCGCCCGATTCGGGGAAGTGGAACGTCGTGTAGACCACGCCCGGCTGCATGCGCGTGCTGACCTTGGCGCGCAGCACCGTATGCCCGGCGCGCGATTCGATGCCCACCCAGTCGCCGTCGCGAATGCCGCGGTCTTCTGCGTCCACCGGATGGAGCTCGAGCCGGTCTTCCTCGTGCCAGCGCGAATTCTCGGTGCGGCGGGTTTGCGCGCCCACGTTGTACTGCGAGAGGATGCGGCCCGTCGTGAGCAGGAGCGGGAAACGGCGCGTGACCTTCTCCGGCGAAGCGATGAACTTCGTGATGACGAACTTGCCCTTGCCGCGCACGAATTCGTCGATGTGCATGATCGGCGTGCCATCGGGCGCCTGCTCATTGCACGGCCACTGGATGCTGCCCATCTCGTCGATCTTCTTGTACGAGACACCGTGGAACGTGGGCGTGAGGCGCGCGATCTCGTCCATGATCTGCGACGGATGTGTGTAGTCCATCTCGTAGCCGAGTGCGCGGGCGAGCAGGATCGTCGCTTCCCAGTCCGCGTACCCGGCGATCGGCGGCATGACCTTGCGTACGCGCGAGATGCGGCGTTCGGCGTTGGTGAACGTGCCGTCCTTTTCCAGGAACGACGAGCCGGGCAGCAGGACATGCGCGTACTTCGCCGTTTCGTTCAGGAAGATGTCCTGCACGACGATGCATTCCATCGACGAAAGCGCCGCCGCCACGTGCTGCGTGTTCGGGTCGGACTGGACGATGTCCTCGCCCTGGCAGTACAGGCCCATGAAGGTGCCGTCGAGCGCCGCCTCGAACATGTTCGGAATGCGCAGGCCCGGCTCGCTTTGCAGCGCGACGTTCCATGCGTCTTCGAAGAGCGCGCGCGTCGTGGCGTCGCCCACGTGGCGATAGCCCGGCAGCTCGTGCGGGAAGGAGCCCATGTCGCACGAACCCTGCACGTTGTTCTGGCCGCGCAGCGGATTCACGCCGACGCCTTCGCGGCCGATGTTGCCCGTTGCCATCGCGAGGTTGGCGATGCCCATCACCATGGTCGAGCCTTGCGCGTGCTCCGTGACGCCGAGGCCGTAGTAGATCGCCGAATTGCCTTGCTGCGCATAGAGGCGCGCGGCGGCACGCACTTGCTCGGCCGGCACGCCGGTCACTTCGGCCATGGCTTCCGGCGAGTTTTCCGGCAGCGAGACGAAATCGCGCCATTGCTCGAACGCGCGGGTTTCGCAGCGCTCGGCCACGAACGGCTCGTTCACGAGCCCTTCGGTGACGATCACGTGCGCGATCGAGTTGACCATCGCGACGTTGGTGCCCGGGCGCAGTTGCAGGTGATATTCGGCCTTCACGTGCGCGGTATCGACGATATCGATGCGGCGCGGATCGACGACGATGAGCTTCGCGCCCTGACGCACGCGGCGCTTCAGACGCGAGCCGAACACGGGGTGGCCGTCGGTGGGGTTCGCGCCGATCACCATGATCACGTCGGAGTGATCGACCGACGCGAAGGTCTGCGTACCCGCCGATTCGCCGAGCGTCGTCTTCAGGCCATAGCCCGTGGGCGAGTGGCACACGCGTGCGCAGGTATCGACGTTGTTGTTGCCGAACGCGGCGCGCACGAGTTTCTGCACGAGATACGTTTCCTCGTTCGTGCAGCGCGAAGACGTGATGCCGCCAATCGAATCGCGCCCGTGCTTGGCCTGGATGCGGCGGAACTCGCTCGCGGCGTAGTTGATCGCTTCGTCCCAGCTCACTTCGCGCCACGGATCGGTGATCTTCGCGCGGATCATCGGCTTCTTGATGCGGTCCTTGTGGGTGGCGTAGCCCCACGCGAAGCGGCCCTTCACGCAGGCGTGGCCTTCGTTCGCCTGGCCGTTCTTGTGCGGCACCATGCGCACGACTTCGTTGCCCTTCATCTCGGCCTTGAACGAGCAGCCCACGCCGCAATAGGCGCAAGTCGTCACGACCGAGTGCTCGGCCTGGCCCAGCATCACGACGGTTTTTTCCTGCAGCGTGGCGGTCGGGCACGCGGCCACGCACGCGCCGCACGACACGCATTCCGAGTCCATGAACGCTTCGCTCGCGCCGGCGGCGACACGCGATTCGAAGCCGCGCCCGGCGATGGTCAACGCGAACGTGCCTTGCGTCTCTTCACACGCGCGCACGCAACGATTGCAGACGATGCACTTGGACGGGTCGTACGTGAAGTAAGGATTCGATTCGTCCTTCTTGTCTTTCAGGTGATTCGCGCCGTCAAAGCCGTAGCGCACTTCGCGCAGGCCCGTGACGCCCGCCATGTCCTGCAGTTCGCAGTCGCCATTGGCGGGGCAGGTGAGGCAGTCGAGCGGGTGATCGGAGATGTACAGCTCCATCACGTTGCGGCGCAGCTTTTGCAGCTGATTGCTTTGCGTGCGCACCTTCATGCCCGCTTCGACCGGCGTCGTGCACGAGGCGGGATAGCCGCGGCGGCCTTCGATTTCCACGAGACACAGGCGGCACGAGCCGAACGGCTCGAGCGAATCGGTGGCGCACAGCTTGGGCACGTTGATGCCTGCCTCGATGGAGGCGCGCATCACCGAAGTGCCGGCCGGCACCGTGACGGACTGGCCGTCGATTTCGAGTGTGACGTCGACGTCGGCGTGGACGAGCGGCGTGCCGTAATCGGTGTCGTCGAGAGGCGAACGTTGTTTCATTGCCGCCGATTTGCAGGCGCAATTGCCGGAACCGCAACCACCGGCTTGGGACATGAGCGTGTCGGACATGGTGGTTCCTCGTTCAGGCTGCTGCTGCCGGAGCGGCAACGGGTTCGAGACCGAAATCTTCAGGGAAATGGTTGAGTGCGGAGATCACGGGGTAGGGCGTCATGCCGCCCATCGCACAGAGCGAGCCGGACACCATCGTCTCGCACAGGTCGCGCAGCAGCGTGACCTGTTTCTCAGACGTGTCGCCCTTGCGGATCTTCGCGATCACCTCGACGCCGCGCGTCGAACCGATGCGGCAAGGCGTGCACTTGCCGCACGATTCGAGCGTGCAGAACTCCATGGCGTACTGGGCGAGATCGGCGAGATTCGACGTATCGTCGTGCACGACGAGGCCGCCGTGGCCCACGACCGCGCCGACTGCCGCATACGCTTCGTAGTCCATGGGAATGTCCCACTGGCTCTCGGGCAGATAGGTGCCGAGCGGGCCGCCGACCTGCACGGCGCGCGCCGGGCGGCCGCTGGCGGTGCCGCCACCGTAGTCGACCATCAGCTCGCGCAGCGTCACGCCGAACGCAAGCTCGACGAGCCCGCCGCGCGCGATGTTGCCCGCGAGCTGGAACGGCAGCGTGCCGCGCGAGCGGCCCATGCCGAAGTCCTTGTAGAACGCCGCGCCCTTGGCAAAGATGATCGGCACCGTCGCGAGCGTGATGACGTTGTTGATGACGGTGGGCTTGCCGTAGAGGCCGGAGAGCGCGGGCAGCGGCGGCTTGGCGCGCACGATGCCGCGCTTGCCTTCGAGCGATTCGAGCAGCGCTGTTTCCTCGCCGCACACGTAAGCGCCGGCGCCCTTGGCCACGAACAGCTCGAAGCGCTTGCCGCTGCCGAGCACGTCGTCGCCGAGCCAGCCTGCCGCACGCGCACGCTGGATGGCTTCTTCGAGCGTCGCGATCGAATGCGGATACTCGCTGCGCACGTAGATGTGGCCAACGGTGGCGCCCACCGCGATGCCCGCGATCGTCATGCCTTCGATCAGCACATACGGATCGCTTTCCATGACGAGGCGGTCGGAGAACGTGCCCGAATCGCCTTCGTCGGCATTGCAGACGATGTACTTCTGGTCGGCTTGCGCATTCGCGACCGTGCGCCACTTGATGCCGGCCGGGAACGCCGCGCCGCCGCGGCCACGCAGGCCCGACTCGACGAGCGATTCGCAGATAGCGGCGCCGGTCATTTTCAACGCATTGCGCAAGCCTTCGAGGCCGCCGTGAGCGACGTAGTCGTCAGTGGAAAGCGGGTCGGTGATGCCGATGCGCGCGAACGTGAGGCGCTGCTGCTTGCGCAGATACGCAATCTGCTCGACGAGCCCTACGCTGCGCGCGTGCTGGCCGCCTTGCAGGAAGCCGGCGTCGAAGAGCGCGCCCACTTCGTCGGGCTCGACATTCGCGTAGCCGACGCGGCCATCGGGCGTTTCGATTTCGACGAGCGGTTCGAGATAGAGCAGGCCGCGCGAACCGTTGCGCACGAGTTCGATGCTCGCGCCGCGCGCGGCGGCTTCGCGTTCGATGGCTTCGGCGATGGCATCCGCGCCGAGCGCGAGGGCCGAGGAATCGCGGGGTACGTAGACGCGTGTCATGCGGCCTCCTCGGTGCGCACGGTGGCGAGCGCGGCGGCGTAGAGCTTGTCGAACTTCTGCGGGGTCACTTTTGCGTGCAAGGTGCCGTTAATCATCATGGCGGGCGAGAGCGCGCATTGGCCGAGGCAATAGACGGACTCCAGCGCGACCGGACCTTCGTGCGCATGCGCATGCTCGGCGTCGTGGCCGTGCTGACCGAACCGGCAGCCGGTGTGCGCCTCGACGTGCTGCGCGAGCGTTTCGCTCCCCATGCTGCGGCACGCCTCGGCGCGGCACAGCTGGACCGTGACCGGCGCGGGCGGCGCGGTGCGGAAGTGGTGGTAGTAGGTGATCACGCCGTGCACCTCGGCGCGCGAAAGACTCAGCGCCTTCGAAAGCGGCACGACCGTGGCCGGCGGCACGAAGCCGACTTCATCCTGGATCGCATGCAGGATCGCAAGCAGCGTGCGGCCCGGTTGCGCGTGACGCAGGACGAGATCGTCCGGTGCGCTAACAGCTGTCTCTTCCATCATGGGGCTTCTCCTGGGCATATATGCACTTGTTATTCATAAAGTGTGCATCTATGCTGCGGTTGTCTTGTTGTCTGACCGAACAATAGGCCCGTGGAATGGCGGACGCAATAGGAAGGAAGATTTCATAATGATCAAGGTCGAGTGCCATGCGCAGCTAGTCGTGCGCGATGCGGAAGGCCGAGAGGCAAGCCTGACGGACGTTGTGCCGTTGCTTGCGCTCGTCGCGGAAGAAGGAAGCATTGCGCAGGCCGCGCAGCGTAAGGGTTTGTCCTATCGCCATGCGTGGGGCGTGTTGCGCGAAGTGGAGGAGCGCCTGGGCGGCGCGCTGATCGCGAAAGCGCGTGGCCGCGGCTCCGTGCTCTCCGAACTAGGCGAGGCCGTGCTGCGTTCGCAGCGCCTGTGCGGGGAACGGCTGCAGGGCAACCTCGAGGCGCTGGCGAGCGAGGTGGCGAGCGACCTGAACCGCTGGCTCGCGCCCAACGCGCAGGATCTGCGCATCCACGCTTCGCACGGCTACGCGGTGGCGGCGCTCGTGACGGCGCTTGTCGCCGACCAGGTGCCCGTGGAGATCAAGTACCGCGACAGCGTCGATGCGATCACGGCGCTCGCACGCGGCGAATGCGACCTCGCGGGCTTTCATTTGCCGCGCGGCGATTTTCGGGCCGCCTGTGCCAACGCCTACCGCAGTTGGCTCGACCCGCAGCGGCATGTGCTGATCCATCTCACGCAGCGCAAGCAGGGGCTCTTCGTCGGGCGTGGCAACCCGAAGCAGGTCACGGGTCTCGCCGACCTTGCGCGCGGGGATATCCGCTTTGTGAACCGGCAGCCGGGCTCGGGCACGCGCATGCTGATCGACCTGCTGCTTACGCGCATCGGCGTCGATCCCGAACGCGTGAACGGCTATGCATCGTCGGAACTCACGCACTCGGCGATCGCCGCGTTCGTGGCGAGCGGCATGGCCGATGTGGGTTTTGGCGTGGAACCGGCTGCGCACCATTTCGGCCTCGATTTCATCGAAATCGCCGACGAAGACTATTATTTCGCGTGTGATCGCGCTCATCTCGCACATGAGCCGCTGGCGACGGTCCTGTCGCTGCTGCGCGGGGCCGGATTCCGTGCGTCGGTTGCGCAGCTCGAAGGCTATGATCCTGCGTCCTGCGGCGACGTCGTGGAACTCGAAGCCGCATGGGGCGGCCCGCGCGCGTTGTAATAGAAGGCAATGTATTGGGCAGACGACGCTGCAGACTGAGGCGCTTTTTGTGATACTTTCAGTTCGTATTCGCTCTCACGTTTCAGATGCGCGCTCGTCGCGCCGATCGACCATGAAATTTACCCTTAAGATGTGTGCTGCAGCCGCTACGGCAGCAGCGTTGTTTGCTACATTCAACCTCGCGTTTGCGCAGAACTCGCCGGGCGTGCCTGGTGGCATCCTCGGCGATCAGTTCAAGTTCAACGAGCATCCGCAAATGCAGTACGCCGCTTCGGCGCCTTCGGAAAAGTATCAGCATGGCAAAGCGTCTGCCGCACGCAAGCGTGGCGATCTGGGCGATCCGAACGGCTGTAATCTGCAGTGCCCGCAGGATAATTGATGGTGTAAGGGCGCGGGCGCTCGTTGCGTCGCCTGTGGCATAAAAAGACTCGCGAAGCCCGAAAGGGCTGTCGCGAGTTTTTTTATGGGCGCTTTGCCGGGTTTGCGGGTGTCAGGACACCTTGGAAAACAAAAAGCCCCGACAGCCTTGCGGCGGCGGGGCTTGAGTCCGTTCGTCGTGGACGACCGGAAATATCTGGTGGAGCCGGCGGGAATCGAACCCGCGTCCAGAAGCAGTCCATAACCAGTTCTACATGCGTAGTTCTGTCATTTGATTTAACCGCAGCGACGCGGACGAACACGCTGCGCTACGGCGATTCACTAGATTTTCGACCTTGGCGTCGTGACGCCACCAAGGCTTAACTGACGTAAATGACCTCTGGCGGTATTGCTACCGGTCTTGCGACGCTAGCCCGTCAGTAAGCTAGGCAGAGGACGGCGGCCCTTAGGCTGCCAGTGCGAACGTATCGTCGTTTGCAGTTACGTTTTTCCCATTGATTAACGAGGTGACGGGTCCTCGGCATGCCCTGATTACTTCATAACCCCTGTCGAAACCAGGTCGGCCCCAGAGGAAAGAAGAATTATCACATAGTTCGCCATATGAGGCGAACCGCGCCCGATTCAAGGGGCGCGCGGGGCTGTCCCTGCACAAAAGCCGCTTGCATATCGGCATTGACGTTCGCGTCTACGTCGCCTCAGGCCGGCTTGCCGATGTGCTGAAGCAGGGCGAACAGCGCTGCCGTGGTGTCGGCGACATATTGCGCATTCCACTGCGAGGGCGGCACGTCGTTGCCGCAGTAGCCGTAGGCGGCGGCGATTGTCGCCATGCCCGCCGCGGCACCCGCCTGCACATCGCGCAGATCGTCGCCGACATACACCACGCGCTGCGGCGCCATGCCGAGCGCCTCGGCCGCGTGCAGCAACGGCGCCGGATGAGGCTTGGAATAGGGCGTCGTATCGCCGCTCACCACGCAACTTGCGCGCGTGTCCAGATGCATCAGCTTCACGAGCGGCTCGGTGAGCCGTGCGACCTTGTTCGTCACGATGCCCCAGCGCACGCCGCGCGCGTCGAGGTCGTCGAGCACGGCGTCGATCCCGGCGAAGAGCGCCGTCTCGACGCGCAGGTTCGCCTCGTAATTGGCGAGGAATTCCTCGCGCATGGCGGCGAACTCGCGATCGTCGGGGCCGATCCCGAACGCGCCGCCTATCAGGCCGCGCGCGCCGGCCGAAGCGAGCGGACGCAGCTTCTCGAGCGGCGCGGGCACGAGGCCGCGCGCGTGGCGCATCTGGTTGACGGCGGCGGCCAGGTCGGGGGCCGTATCGGCGAGCGTGCCGTCGAAGTCGAACAGCACGGCGTCGCAAGCGGCAAGCGCTGTGCCGCTGTCCGCGGCAGATTGGGCGTTCGTGGGTGAGTTCATGTGTGGAAGCGATGGCGCGGCGCGCCGGTGTGCGGGAAATGCCGCCAGAGCAAGGTGGTCCGGCGGCGCCGATCGCGCAAGCGTCTTCAGGCGTCGCGCCGGCAGGCGATCATGTAATTGACGCTGGAGTCGTTAGACAGCGCGAAGTGCCGCGTGAGCGGGTTATACGTGATGCCCTTGATCTCGGCGACACGCATGCCGGCGTCGCGCACGAACGCGGCAAGCTCCGAGGGGCGGATGAAGCGCGCGTAGTCGTGCGTGCCCTTCGGCAGCATCTGCGCGATGTACTCCGCACCGATCACGGCGAGAAGATACGACTTCACGTTGCGATTGAGCGTCGAAAAGAACACCCAGCCGCCAGGCTTCACGAGCGTAGCGCACGCCTTCACGACCTCGGCGGGCTCTGGCACGTGTTCGAGCATTTCCATGCAGGTCACGACGTCGAACGACGCAGGTTCGCGTGCGGCGATCGTTTCGGCGGCGATCAGCTCGTAGTCCACCGTCACGCCGCTCTCGAGGCTGTGCAGGTCGGCTACGCCGAGCGCCTCGCGCGAAAGGTCGATGCCTTTCACGGTTGCGCCAAGCCCCGCCATCGATTCGGAGAGGATGCCGCCGCCGCAGCCGATGTCGAGTACGCGCTTGGACGGTAGATGTGCGTGACCGTCGATCCAGCCAAGGCGAATGGGGTTGAGTTCGTGCAGCGGCTTGAATTCGGCGTTTGGGTCCCACCAGCGATGAGCGAGATCACTGAATTTCTGCAGCTCATGGGGATCGGCATTCGTCATGTCGTGGCAGCCTGAAGCGCGGTGCGGGTCGGAAAGAATAAACCCCGAGTATACAGGCGGGTGCCCAGGGCGGCCAAATGCCACGCTGGCCACGCTGCGGCGTCAATCTTTCCGAAACGATAAAGCCGCGCGCCAGGCGAAATGTAAGAAGGGGGACAGGAGAAAATCGCGCGGGATAAAAAAAGCCCCGCCGAAGCGGGGCTTTTGAGACTTGCGGTCGAAAGCTCGCGATTACTGCTTTTGCGTGCCGACGACTTCGACTTCCACGCGACGGTCCGGTGCGAGGCAGGCGATGAGAGCCTTGCGGTTCTTCTGGTTGCAGCCCGTCGTAACCGGGTTGCGCTTGCCCTTGCCTTCCGTGTAGATGCGCTCTGCCGGAACGCCCTTGCTGACCAGGTACGACTTGACGGCTTGCGCACGGCGCAGCGACAGACGGTCGTTGTAGGCAGCCGAGCCGATACGGTCGGTGTAGCCCGTCGCGACGACGACTTCGAGGTTCAGCGCCTGGATCTTGCTTGCCAGGTCGTCCAGCTTTTCCTTGCCAGCCGGCTTCAGGATAGCCTTGTCGAAGTCGAACAGGGCGTCAGCCTGGTACGTGATCTTCTGGCTGGTGATGGCCGGAGCAACCGGAGCGACCGGCGGCGTCGGTGCCTGGGCGACCAGGGCGCCATCGCACTTGGCGTTGGCGGTGGCCGGCGTCCAGAATGCATCGCGCCAGCAAAGCTCGTTCGTGCCGTTCATCCACACGTATTCGCCGGTACCATTCACCCAGTTGTCATTGACGGCTTGTCGCGACGCCGGCACCGATTGTGCCTGAGCGGATGCAGCCACAACTGCGGTAGCTGCAATGAACGCGAGCTTTGAAAGTTTATTCATATTTCTCCTCTCGAAATTGAGATTACCGCAGGTTTACTGCGAGCCATATGACGAAGACAAGTCATACATTGCTCGAAGTATAACATTGGCAAGTTGTGGGGAACGCTTTGCGTTGTGTAGACTTCGAGCAGTGTCTAACTTTGTGCGTTGGCATTTTGCCATATCGTTCCCCTCCGACGATAAAAAAAATCCGCCCCTTTCACTGCGGCTTGTCGAACGTGGTACGCCCGCAACAAAAAAGTTCCCGTTATTTTACCTGGTAGTGCGCCTGGGTAGTCGGTGTGTGACACATTGTTATCCAAATCGGTGGCGGTGCATCTGATTCCGGTTCGCACTGCGGCATTTGCGCCACGCTCAAGGCGCTTTTGAGCGCTTCGGCGCCACTCCTCTAATAGGTATACGCAGGCGGCGGGCGAGGGTGTCGTGCATGGTAGAATCGCGTGATGCGCTGCGTCCGCGGCGTCCATGCGACAGCTGGGCGTCTCGCGGTGGTCGTGGCGACCTCCGCTCTTCCAGTTGGGGCGAGGCGTTAGCACACCGCGTGCCCAAATAAGACATCGATAATGGATCAATTCGCCAAAGAGACTCTGCCAATCTCCCTCGAGGAGGAAATGCGCCGCTCGTATCTCGATTACGCGATGAGCGTGATCGTCGGGCGGGCACTTCCGGATGTTCGTGACGGCCTCAAGCCCGTCCACCGGCGCGTGCTCTACGCGATGCACGAGCTGAATAACGACTGGAACCGCGCTTACAAGAAGTCGGCGCGTATCGTCGGCGACGTCATCGGTAAGTACCACCCCCACGGCGATACAGCCGTCTACGACACCATCGTGCGGATGGCGCAGGACTTCTCCCTGCGCTACATGCTGGTCGACGGCCAGGGCAACTTCGGCTCCATCGACGGCGACAACGCCGCCGCCATGCGATACACCGAAATCCGCATGGCGAAGATCGGCCACGAACTGCTCGCCGACATCGACAAGGAAACCGTCGACTTCGGGCCGAACTACGACGGCAGCGAAAGCGAGCCGCAGATCTTGCCCGCGCGCATTCCGAACCTGCTCATCAACGGTTCGTCGGGTATCGCGGTCGGCATGGCCACGAATATTCCGCCGCACAATCTCAACGAAGTTGTCGACGCTTGCCAGCACCTGCTGAAGAGCCCGGAGGCAACGATCGACGAGCTGATCGAGATCATTCCCGCACCGGATTTCCCGACCGCCGGCATTATTTATGGCGTCGCCGGCGTGCGCGACGGCTATCGCACCGGCCGTGGCCGTGTGGTGATGCGCGCGGCCACGCACTTCGAGGAAATCGATCGCGGTCAGCGCATGGCGATCATCGTCGACGAGCTGCCGTATCAGGTGAACAAGCGCTCGCTGCTCGAGCGCATCGCCGAGCTCGTCAACGAGAAGAAGCTCGAAGGCATTTCCGATATTCGCGACGAATCCGACAAGAGCGGCATGCGTGTCGTGATCGAGCTCAAGCGCGGTGAAGTGCCCGAGGTCATCCTCAACAATCTTTACAAGGCGACGCAGCTGCAGGACACGTTCGGCATGAACATGGTCGCGCTGGTGGACAACCAGCCGAAGCTGCTGAACCTGAAGGAAATGCTCGAGCATTTCCTCTCGCATCGCCGCGAAGTGCTCACGCGCCGTACGGTGTACGAACTTCGCAAGGCGCGCGAACGCGGCCACGTGCTCGAAGGCCTCGCCGTTGCACTCGCGAACATCGACGATTTCATCGAACTCATCAAGGCCGCGCCGACGCCGCCTATTGCGAAGCAGGAGTTGATGAACCGCTCGTGGGATTCGTCGCTCGTGCGTGAAATGCTCACGCGTGCGGAACAGGACAATGCGACAGCGGGTGGGCGCGATGCCTACCGTCCGGAAGGGCTGAACCCGCAATATGGTATGCAGGCCGACGGCCTCTACCGTCTGTCCGACACGCAGGCTCAGGAAATCCTGCAAATGCGCCTCCAGCGCCTGACCGGCCTGGAGCAGGACAAGATCATCGGCGAGTACCGCGAAGTCATGGCGCAGATCGCCGACCTGCTCGACATCCTCGCGCGCCCCGAGCGCGTAACGACCATGATCTCCGAGGAACTCACCTCGATCAAGAGCGAATTCGGCGATGCCCGCCGCTCGAAGATCGAGATGAACGCCACGGAGCTGAATACCGAAGACCTGATCACGCCGCAGGACATGGTCGTGACCATGTCGCATGCCGGTTATGTGAAATCGCAGCCGTTGTCGGAATATCGCGCCCAGAAGCGCGGAGGTCGCGGCAAACAGGCGACCTCGATGAAGGATGACGACTGGATCGACACGCTCTTTATCGCCAATACGCACGACCACATTCTGTGCTTCTCGAATCGCGGCCGCGTGTACTGGGTGAAGGTGTATGAAGTGCCGCAGGGCTCGCGCAACTCGCGCGGCCGTCCGATCGTCAACATGTTCCCGCTGCAGGACGGCGAGAAGATCACGGTCGTGCTGCCGGTCAAGGAATTCTCGGCCGACAAGTTCGTTTTCATGGCCACCGCGCTGGGTACAGTCAAGAAGACGCCGCTCGAAGCCTTCAGCCGCCCGTTGCGCAAGGGTATTATTGCGGTCGGTCTCGACGACGGCGACTACCTGATCGGCGCTGCGATCACCGACGGCGAGCACGACGTGATGCTGTTCTCCGACGCCGGCAAGGCCGTGCGTTTCGACGAGAACGACGTGCGCCCGATGGGCCGCGAAGCGCGCGGCGTGCGCGGCATGCAGCTCGAAGACAATCAACAGGTCATCGCGCTCCTCGTGGCGGGCGACGAGCAGCAGTCGGTGCTCACTGCGACCGAGAACGGTTATGGCAAGCGCACGCCGATCACGGAGTACACGCGCCATGGCCGCGGCACGAAGGGCATGATCGCGATCCAGACTTCGGAGCGTAACGGCAAGGTGGTTGCGGCCACACTTGTCGACCCGGAAGCGCAGATCATGTTGATCACCACTACGGGCGTTTTGATTCGCACCCGCGTGTCGGAAATTCGCGAAATGGGCCGTGCAACGCAAGGTGTTACACTCATCAGCCTTGACGAAGGTACGAAGCTCTCCGGACTCCAGCAGGTCGCCGAAGCGGACGCAGAAACGGACGCCGAAGGTGAGGGCGAACCGGGCGAAGGCGAAGAGTGAAGCGTCATCCAGGCCCGCAGAAGTGTGTTCAATCGAAGCGCTTACGCGGGCTTTAAGGTGGGTTTCAGCGAACCTTGTTAGTGTCAGCTAAATGAATGGTGTGCCGGGCGGACCGGCCGGCGGGCGCATAACGCAATTGAACGCCAATGCGGCGCCCCGCAGTCCGCGCGGCAGTGCAAATCGATTAATTTCTCAAAGGGAGTAATGATGCAAAAACGATTCAAGCAGGTGATGTTGCTGGCCGCTCTCGTGCCGACGTTTGCCATGGCTCAGGCGCTCCAGAACCAGGCGCCCGCCCCCCAGGCACCGGCAGCGGCTGCAGCACCCGTCGATCCGGCCAAGCAAGCCGCGATCAAGGACCTGCTCGACGCGATCGACGCACAGAAGCTCGTCGGCGCAATCGGCAACAGCGCCCAGATGCAAGCCAAGCAACTCGTCCCGGCAATCCTGTCGGACGCGCTCTCGGAAAACAAGACGATGACGGACAAGCAGAAGCAAGCTGCCGTCCCGTCGCTGCAGAAGAACGCCGTGCCGAAGCTGGTTGACTCGGCAGGCCAGGTCTTCGCGACCGACTCGTTCAAGCAGGACGCCATGCAAGCCCAGTACGACGCGTATGCGAAGTACTACAGCACGCAGGAAATCAAGGACCTGACCACGTTCTACCGCAGCCCGACCGGCCGCAAGTTCATTCAGGTTCAAGACCAGGTTGGCCGCGACGTCGTGAACAGCCTGATGCAGAAGTACATGCCGCAGTCGATCAAGGCAACGCGCGACCAGGCCGACAAGGAAGTCGCTTCGGTCAAGGCTGCCAAGTAAGCCTTAAGGCATCGCGCGCCCTCGGTTCCGCGGCCATGAAGTACGGTAGCGGGGCCGGATTGGCCGCGTAGGCCGGGAAACCCACCGCCGCGCCACGCGTGGCGGGTTCCCGGCGACAATGCGATAATGGTCGTTTGCGCGATAAGCGCAAGCGGCCATTTTCTTTTTCTGGCGTGCTTTCCGGTGGTTTCTGCCACAACGCCTGCCTCGGGGATCTTTTTTACGATGCGCGTCTACAACTTCTCAGCCGGACCGGCAGCGTTGCCAGAAGAAGTCCTGCGTCAGGCCGCCGACGAAATGCTCGACTGGCACGGCAGCGGCATGGGCGTGATGGAAATGAGCCATCGCGGCCCGGAATTCATGCAGATCCACGCCGAGGCGCTGCTCGATCTGCGCGAACTGATGCAGGTGCCCGCAAGTCACCAGATTCTGTTCCTGCAGGGCGGCGGCATCGGCGAGAACGCGATCGTGCCGCTCAACCTGTTCGGCTCGAAGCCGCGTGCCGACTTTGTCGTCACGGGTTCGTGGTCGCAGAAGTCGCAGAAGGAAGCGCTCAAGTACGGCGAGTCGCATATTGCCGCGACGGGCCGCACCGAAGCCGGTTTCACGCATTCGCCGCCGAAGAGCGAGTGGAAGCTCTCCGACGACCCCGCCTACGTGCACCTGTGCACGAACGAGACGATCGACGGCGTCGAAACCTTCGAGATTCCCGATCTGGGCGACATTCCGCTCGTGGCCGACGCCTCCTCGCACATCCTGTCGCGCCCGATGGATATCGCCAAGTACGGCGTGCTCTACGGCGGCGCGCAGAAAAACATCGGCATGGCGGGCGTGACGGTCGTGATCGTGCGCGAAGACCTGCTCGATCGCTCGATGCCGATTTGCCCGTCGGCGTTCGAATGGAAAACCGTGGCCGCGAACAACTCGATGTTCAATACGCCGCCGACCTACGCGATCTATATCGCGGGGCTCGTGTTCAAGTGGCTCAAGCGCCAGGGCGGTCTCGAAGTCATCGAGGCGCGCAATGTGGAAAAAGCGAAGCTGCTCTACGACACGATCGACGCAAGCAGCTTCTACATCAATAAGGTGGAGCGCCGCGCGCGCTCGCGGATGAACGTGCCGTTCTTCCTCGCCGACGAAACACGTAACGCAGATTTCCTCGCCGGCGCCAAAGCGCGCGGGCTGTTGCAGCTGAAGGGCCACAAGTCCGTCGGCGGCATGCGGGCATCGATTTACAACGCGGTGCCGCTCGAGGCAGTGAAGGCGCTGGTCGAGTACATGAAGGAATTCGAGGCGAAGCACGCGTAAGCGCCCCTCGCTCATCGAGCGAAACGGCGCCGCGCGCATCCTTTCAGATTGCCGGTTTCACGCATGGACGACGAACTCAACTCCCAACTCAAACCGCTGCGCGAACGCATCGATGCGATCGACGCGCAGCTTATCGCGCTCCTGAACCAGCGCGCCTCGGTCGCGCTCGAAGTAGGCGAGGTCAAGAAGCATTTCAACGCGCCGGTGTTTCGTCCGGAGCGCGAGCTTCAGGTGATCGAGCGCCTGCAGAACATGAGCGATGGTCCGCTCGGCAACGACCACATCAGCGCGATCTGGCGCGAGATCATGGCCGCGAGCCGTTCGCTCGAAAAGACGATTTCGGCCGCGTTCCTCGGCCCGGTCGGCACCTATAGCGAACAGGCGATGTATCAGTACTTCGGTCAGTCGATCGAAGGCCTGCCATGCCCGTCGATCGACGAGGTGTTCCGCTCGGTCGAGGCGGGCGCCGCCGAGTTCGGCGTCGTGCCGGTCGAGAACTCGACCGAGGGCGCCGTGTCGCGCACGCTCGATCTGTTCCTCGAAACGCAGCTCGTCATTGGCGGCGAAATCGCGTTGCCGATCCAGCACAACCTGATGACGCTCAGCGGCAACCTGAACGGCGTGAAGCGCGTGTGCGCGCACCCGCAGGCGCTCGCGCAGTGCCAGCACTGGCTGACCGCGAATGCGCCGCAACTCGAGCGTCAGCCCGTGTCGAGCAATGCGGAGGCCGCGCGCCTCGCCGCCGCCGACCCGACGGTTGCGGCGATTGCAGGCGACCGCGCCGCGACGCACTACGGTCTGTTGATCGCAAGCGCGCTGATCCAGGACGACCCGCACAACCGCACGCGCTTCGTGATGATCGGCAAGCAGCCGGCGGGTGCGACGGGCCGCGACCAGACCTCGATGATCGTGTCGGTAAAGAACGAGCCGGGCGCGGTGTACAAGCTGCTCGAGCCGCTCGCGCGCCACAGCGTGTCGATGACGCGTTTCGAGTCGCGTCCGGCGCGGCTTGGCAGCACGTGGGAGTACTACTTCTACATCGACTTCGAAGGCCATCGCGACGAACCCGCCGTGGCCGCCGCGCTCGACGAACTCAGCAAGAAAGCCGCGTTTCTGAAGATTCTCGGCTCGTATCCGCGCGCGCGTTAAGGCGCGGAAGGTGCGGGCGGCCCGCCGCCGAACGCCGCCCGCCGCATGGAGATGCCGGGCGGCGCGCCTTCACTGATCCGTCCGCAACCGGCCGTCCGCTACCGGCCGTCCGCAACCGGCCGTGCGCAACCGACCGTTGTACGCCCGGCGCCTTGAGCCCTGGAGAGACGCATGACCACGCAATTCGGCCCCTCGTATGTGCGCGCAATCGCGCCTTACATCGCCGGCAAACCGATTTCCGAAGTCGCCCGCGAGTTCGGGCTCGACGAAGCGCGCATCGTGAAGCTCGCGTCGAATGAGAATCCGCTCGGCGTGCCCGAGTCGGCGCAGCGCGCGATTGCGCAGGCCGCGAGCGAGCTGGGCCGCTATCCCGATTCGAACGCGTTCGAGTTGAAGGCCGCGCTGGCCGCGCGCTACGACGTGCCGCCCGAGTGGATCACGCTTGGCAACGGCAGCAACGACATTCTCGAGATGGCTGCGCATGCGTTCGTCGAGCGAGGCCAGTCGATCGTCTATTCGCAGTACTCGTTCGCGGTCTACGCACTCGCGACGCAAGGCCTCGGCGCGCGCCATCTCGTGACGCCGGCCGTGCGCTACGGGCACGACCTCGATGCGATGCTGGCGGCGATCGATGAAGACACGCGTCTCGTGTTCGTGGCGAATCCGAACAACCCGACCGGCACGTTCATCGAAGGCGCAAAGCTCGAGGCATTCATCGCGAAGGTGCCCGCGCATGTCGCGGTCGTGCTCGATGAGGCGTACACGGAATACCTCGCGGCCGATAAGCGCTACGACTCGATCGCGTGGGTGCGCCGCTATCCGAACCTGCTCGTTTCGCGCACGTTCTCGAAGGCGTATGGACTCGCCGGCCTGCGCATCGGCTTTGCGATCGCGCAGCCGGAACTGACGGATCTGCTCAACCGTCTGCGTCAGCCGTTCAATGTGAACACGCTCGCGCAGGCCGCCGCTATCGCCGCGCTCGGCGACACCGCATTCCTCGAGCGCAGCGCGGCGCTCAATGCCGAAGGCTATCGCACGCTTACCGCAGCGTTCGAGCGCCTCGGTCTCGAATACGTGCCTTCGGACGGCAATTTCGTGCTGGTGCGCGTGGCGAAGGACGCAGCGGACAATGGCGCCGGCGAGCGCGTGAACCTCGCGCTGCTCAAGCAAGCCGTGATCGTGCGACCGGTGGGCAACTATGGGCTGCCGCAGTGGCTGCGTGTGACGATCGGCTTGCCCGAGGAGAACGCGGCATTCGTCGCGGCCCTCGAGCGAGCGCTTGGCGCGCCCTGACGCGCAAACTTTACTTTTTTCGGTGACGTCGTGACTGCGTTTTCGTTTAACAAACTCGTGATTTTCGGCGTCGGCCTGATCGGCGGGTCGCTGGCGCGCGCGTTGCGCGTGCGGGGTTCGTCCGCGCGAGAAGGCGCGCGGGTGATCGGCGTGGGCCGTAGCGCGAGTTCGGTGTCGCGCGCGCTCGAACTCGGCGTGATCGATGCTGCCGCGACGCTCGACGACGAAGCGGCGCTTGCCGCCGCGCTCGACGGCGCCGATATCGTGTTGATCGCCGCACCGGTTGCGCAAACCCAGGCGCTGCTCGAGCGCATCGCGCCGCATCTCGGCAGCGAGACCATCGTCACCGACGCCGGCAGCACCAAGAGCGATGTGATCGCCGCGGCCCGCGCCGCGCTCGGCGCGCGCATCGGCCAGTTCGTGCCGGGGCACCCGATCGCCGGGCGCGAGTCGAGCGGCGTCGACGCCGCGTTGCCCGATCTCTACGTGGGCCGCAACGTCGTGCTGTGCCCGCTCGATGAAAACGCGCCGGCATCGGTCGAGCGCATCGCCGCGATGTGGCGCGCGACGGGGGCAGTGATCGGCGAGATGCCGGCCGCGCAGCACGACCGTGTATTCGCTTCGGTGAGCCATCTGCCGCACGTGTTGTCGTTTGCTCTCGTCGACCAGATTCTCGCTTCGCCCGACGCGCAATTGAAATTCTCGTTCGCGGCCGGCGGCTTTCGCGACTTCACGCGCATTGCCGCGTCGAGCCCCGAAATGTGGCGCGACGTGTGCCTCGCGAACCGTACCGCGCTGCTCGCCGAACTCGACGGCTACACTGAAGTGCTGGCCAGGCTGCGCGCGGCGATCGACGCCGGCGACGGCGCAGCGCTCGAAACCGTGTTCGCGCGTTCGCGCGCCGCGCGCGAGGCGTGGCAGGAGCGCGGCGGCAAGGGCGCGGCGGCCGCCATCGAAACAGCACCAGGCAAATAAGCAAGCAGGACTCAGTTCGACGGCGCGAGCGCCGTAACCCAAGGCATTCTCAGGACACGTTCATGGAACACCTCGATCTCGGACCGTTCACCCGTGCGTCCGGCACGATCCGTCTGCCCGGCTCGAAGAGCATCTCGAACCGCGTGCTGCTGCTCGCGGCGCTGGCCGAGGGCGAAACGACCATCACGAACCTGCTCGACTCCGACGACACGCGCGTCATGCTCGACGCGCTGGAAAAGCTCGGCGTGAAATTGAAGCGCGAGGGCGACACCTGTGTCGTGCAGGGCACGCGCGGCGCGTTCCAGGCCGTGCGCGCGGATCTCTTTCTCGGCAACGCGGGCACGGCGGTGCGACCGCTCACGGCCGCGCTTGCGGTGAACGGCGGCGACTACCGCATTCACGGCGTGCCGCGCATGCACGAGCGGCCCATCGGCGACCTCGTGGACGGCCTGCGCCAGATCGGCGCGAAGATCGATTACGAAGAGAACGAAGGCTTTCCGCCGCTGCGCATCCGCCCGGCGACGATTTCGGTCGAGGCGCCTATCCGCGTGCGCGGCGACGTATCGAGCCAGTTCCTCACCGCGCTGCTCATGACGCTGCCGCTCGTGCGCGCCAAGGACGGCGTGACGATCGTCGAGGTGGACGGCGAGCTGATCTCCAAGCCCTACATCGAAATCACGATCAAGCTGATGGAGCGTTTCGGCGTGAAGGTCGAGCGTCACGGCTGGCATCGCTTCGAGATTCCGGCGGGCGTGCGCTATCAGTCGCCTGGCAAGATCATGGTGGAGGGCGATGCGTCTTCGGCGTCGTATTTCCTCGCCGCGGGCGCGATTGGCGGCGGCCCGGTGCGCGTGGAAGGCGTGGGGCGCTCGAGCATCCAGGGCGACGTGGCGTTCGCGGCGGCGCTCATGCGCATGGGCGCGAACGTCACGGTCGCCGACGACTGGATCGAAGTGCGCGGAATCGGCAACGATCACGGCAAGCTCGACCCCATCGACATGGACTTCAACCTGATTCCCGACGCGGCCATGACGATCGCGGTGGCGGCGCTGTTCGCCGACGGCGCGACCACGCTGCGCAACATCGCGAGCTGGCGCGTGAAGGAAACCGACCGCATCGCCGCGATGGCCACGGAGCTGCGCAAGGTGGGCGCGAATGTGGAAGAGGGTCCCGACTATCTGATCGTGCGCCCGCCCGAAAAGCTCACGCCGAACGCCGCGATCGACACCTACGACGATCACCGCATGGCGATGTGCTTCTCGCTCGTGAGCCTCGGCGGCGTGCCGGTGCGCATCAACGACCCGAAGTGCGTCGGCAAGACGTTCCCCGATTATTTCGAGCGCTTCCTGGCGCTCGCGCAACCTTGATTCAAACGAAGCCGAATCCCTTTGCCGCATGAAATCGACCCGTCCCTTTTATCCGACACCCGTCATCACGATCGACGGCCCGACCGCTTCCGGCAAGGGCACGGTGGCCGCGCTGGTCGCCGCGCAACTCGGCTTTCACCTGCTCGACAGCGGCGCGCTGTACCGGCTGGCCGCGCTCGCGAGCGTGCGCTATGCGATTGCCCCAGACGACGCCGAAAGCCTTGCGAAGCTCATCGACGATCTCCATATCACGTTCCGAGAGGGGCTCGCGCAGCTCGACGGCGTTGACGTTTCGAACGAAATCCGCGCCGAAGAGGTGGGCAACCGCGCCTCGATGATCGCCGCCCATCCGGCTGTGCGCACGGCGCTCGTGGCGCGCCAGCGGGCGTTTCGCAAGCTTCCCGGGCTAGTGGCGGACGGCCGCGACATGGGCACCGTGATCTTCCCTGACGCCGTTCTGAAGGTGTTTTTGACGGCTAGCGTGGAGGCCCGCGCGGCCCGCCGGCATAAGCAATTGATCCAAAAAGGTTTTTCTGCTAATATGGATGACTTGCTTCGGGATTTGCGTGAACGCGACGCGCGCGACAGTAACCGTGCGGCCGCGCCGCTCAAGCCCGCAGCAGATGCGCAGCTTCTCGATACCTCGGCGCTCTCCGTCGACCAGGCGGTCGAACAGGTCGTGCAGTGGTATCAGGAATCGAGCCAACTGCGGCCCGCGCGCTAATTACGCTCGCGGCAGAACGCAGTAACAAGATAGCAGCAAGAAAGCAGTAGCAGTACGAGTTGGTGCCCTGGAAAGAAACAGGGCGTGTCTTAAACCCTTTAACCCCGTGTGGCTTTTGCATCTGTGCCGCGAACATAAGCGCTCCGGCCTCAACGCCCGACCGGTCAAAACTGGCTGGCGGAGCAGCGAAAACCATGCAAATCCAGATTTTTATGTCCGACCTGCAAACCTCCACCCCGAATACCGAATCTTTTGCGGCTCTGTTCGAAGAGTCGCTGACCCGTCAAGACATGCGCGCCGGCGAAGTGATCTCCGCCGAAGTCGTGCGTGTTGACCACAACTTCGTGGTCGTGAACGCTGGTCTCAAGTCCGAAGCCTATATTCCGCTCGAAGAGTTCCTGAACGACGCGGGTGAAGTGGAAGTGCAGGCGGGTGATTTCGTTTCCGTCGCAATCGACGCGCTGGAAAACGGCTACGGCGACACGATCCTGTCGCGCGACAAGGCGAAGCGTCTCGCTTCGTGGCTGTCGCTGGAAAAGGCCCTCGACAACAACGAACTCGTGACCGGCACGATCACGGGCAAGGTCAAGGGCGGCATGACCGTCATGGTCAACGGCATCCGCGCGTTCCTGCCGGGTTCGCTCGTCGACACGCGTCCGGTCAAGGACACGACGCCGTACGAAGGCAAGACGCTCGAATTCCGCGTCATCAAGCTCGACCGCAAGCGTAACAACGTCGTGCTGTCGCGCCGCGCAGTGATCGAAGCGACCCAAGGCGAAGAGCGCGCCAAGCTGCTCGAAACGCTGAAGGAAGGCGCGATCGTCAACGGCGTGGTCAAGAACATCACCGACTACGGCGCGTTCGTGGACCTCGGCGGCATCGACGGCCTGCTGCACATCACCGACATCGCATGGCGTCGCGTGCGTCACCCGAGCGAAGTTCTCTCGGTTGGCCAGGAAGTCACCGCGAAGATCCTCAAGTTCGACCAGGAAAAGAACCGCGTTTCGCTCGGTATCAAGCAACTGGGCGACGATCCGTGGGAAGGCATCTCGCGCCGTTACCCGTCGGGCACGCGCCTGTTCGGCAAGGTCACGAACATCACCGACTACGGCGCGTTCGTCGAAGTCGAATCGGGCATCGAAGGCCTGGTTCACGTGTCGGAAATGGACTGGACCAACAAGAACGTTGCTCCGTCGAAGGTTGTCCAGCTGGGCGACGAAGTCGAAGTCATGGTCCTCGAGATCGACGAAGACCGCCGCCGCATCTCGCTCGGCATGAAGCAGTGCAAGCCGAATCCGTGGGATGACTTCAGCCGCAACTTCAAGAAGGGCGACAAGCTGCAAGGCGCAATCAAGTCGATCACCGACTTCGGCGTCTTCATCGGTCTGCCTGGCGGCATCGACGGTCTGGTTCACCTTTCGGACCTGTCGTGGTCGGAAACGGGCGAAGAAGCCGTTCGCAAGTACAAGAAGGGCGACGAAGTCGAAGCCGTGGTTCTGGGCATCGACGTCGAGAAGGAACGCATCTCGCTCGGCATCAAGCAGCTCGAAGGCGACCCGTTCAGCAACTTCGTTGCTGTCAACGACAAGGGTTCGATCGTCGACGGCGTGGTCAAGTCGGTTGACGCCAAGGGCGCAGTCGTGACGCTGAACGCCGACGTCGAAGGCTACCTGCGTGCTTCGGAAATCGCGCAAGACCGCGTGGAAGATGCTCGCAACGTGCTGAAGGAAGGCGACAAGGTCAACGCGATGATCATCAACATCGATCGCAAGTCGCGTGGCATCAACCTGTCGATCAAGGCGAAGGATTCGGCTGAGACGCAAGAAGCACTGCGCAGCATGTCGGCTGATTCGGGTCAGGCTGCCACCGGCACGACCAACCTCGGCGCGCTGCTCAAGGCCAAGCTCGACGGCCAGAACCAGTAAGCCTCAAACGGGGGCAAGCTGAAGTATGACCAAATCTGAATTGGTCGCGCAGCTGGCTACGCGATTTCCGCAACTTGTTCTCAAGGACGCGGATTTCGCGGTCAAGACGATGCTCGATGCGATGTCCGAGGCGCTTGCCAAGGGCCATCGCATCGAAATTCGCGGCTTTGGCAGCTTCGGCCTGAATCGTCGGCCGTCGCGCGTTGGGCGCAATCCCAAGTCGGGTGAAAAGGTGCTGGTGCCTGAGAAGTTCGTACCGCACTTCAAGCCGGGCAAGGAACTGCGCGAACGCGTGGACCGTAATTCGGGCGAGCCGCTGAAGGCGGACGAGCCGGACGACGACCTGTAAGCGTTGGATCGTTTTTCGATCGGGCGATTGCGGTCGTCGGCGGTCAATGCCAGATGGCCAGAATGCATGGACCGGTAAAAAGCGCTGGGGTGAATAACCCCGGCGCTTTTTTTCGTCTGCGCCTTTTCGACGCTGTTTGCGCTGGCGCCCCGGTTTGATCTGGCGCCGCGCTTGCTCATACGTGTCGGTGCGCGAGCCGTTCAATTACAATACGGGACACTTCGGCGCGGCTTGTGCTGCGGCGCAGCATGTTCGCCACGCCGGCGCCTTTCTCAACTGCCAAGAGAATCCTTCAATGAGATTGATCGCCTGGGTGATCCGTGTGCTGGTGTTCGTACTGCTGCTCGTACTCGCGCTCGCCAACACGCAAACCGCGACGCTGAACTTTCTGGCCGGATATTCGTGGCAGGCTCCGCTGATCCTGATCGGCCTCGCGTTTTTCGTGGTGGGGCTGCTGGCGGGGTTGCTTTCGGCGCTGCCGGGCGTGTTCCGGCTGCGCATGGAAAACGGCCGCCTCAAACGCGACTTGCGTGTGGCGCGTGAAACGCCCACGCCGAGCGTCGAGCCGCCGCTGCCGCCGCTCATCTGATTTGTATTGCCGTGCCGCGCGCCTGAACGTGTGCGGCTGATTTTCCGTTCATACCATCGCTCGCATGGATCTCGATTTTTGGTGGCTCCTCGTCATTCCCGTCGCTTTCGCGCTCGGCTGGATGGCGTCGCGCTACGACCTGAAGGCACTCCTTTCCGAAAGCGCCAACTTGCCGCGCTCGTATTTCCGCGGGCTGAATTTTCTGCTCAACGAGCAGCCGGACAAGGCCATCGACGCGTTCATCGAGGTCGCCAAGCTCGACCCTGAAACCGTCGAACTGCACTTCGCGCTCGGTAATCTGTTTCGCCGCCGTGGCGAGACCGATCGCGCGATCCGCGTGCATCAGAATCTGCTCTCGCGCTCCGACCTGCCAGTGAACGAGCGCGACCACGCGCTCTATGAACTGGGTCAGGACTTCCTGAAGGCCGGCATGCTCGACCGCGCCGAGGAAACCTTCGGCAAGCTCAAGTCGGGCGATTTCGCACTTGGCGCGCAGCGCGCGCTGCTCGCGATCTACGAGATCGAGAAGGACTGGAACCGCTGCATCGACACCGCGCGTCACCTCGAAACAATGGGCGCCGCGTCGCTCGACCTCGAGATAGCGCAGTTCCATTGCGAACTCGCGCAGGAAGCGCTTCAGCAAAAGAAGCCCGACGAAGCACGCCGTCAGCTCACGCTGGCGCTCAAGGCCAATGCGCAGAACGTGCGCGCGACGATCCTCGCGGGCGATGTCGATGCGGCCAGCGGCGATTGCGAGGCGGCGCTTGGGCACTGGCGCGAAGTCGAGGCGCAAAACCCCGCGTATCTGCCGCTCGTCGCCGAAAAGGTCATGAAGGCCTACGAGACGCTCGGCCGCGCCGAAGAGGGCGCGCAACTGCTCACGACGTGGGTCGATGCGTATCCATCGAACGACCTGCTCGACGTCGCCTACAAGCATGTCGCCGCGCTGCGCGGCGCCGATGCGGCGCACGCGCTCGCGCGTACGCAGATGCAGAAGTCGCCGAACCTCGCCGGCATGGCTCGCCTGCTCGAAGCGCAGCAGGCGAGCGCCGAAGAGCCGCGCCGCAGCGAACTCGAGTTGATGCGCAAGCTGCTCCAGCAGCGCACCAAAAACCTGCCTCGCTACACGTGCCAGAACTGCGGCTTCCGGGCGCGCCTCTTCTACTGGCAGTGTCCTGGCTGCAGCGGCTGGGAAACCTATGCGCCGCGCCGCGTCGAGCCGGTTCCCGCGTCGAGCTGAGCCCAAGGGCGCGCGAGCGTTGCGTGGCGCCAGGGCGGCCACGCACACACAGTCACTACAACATCAGCATCTGTCACCGGAGCGCCTATGAAGATCACCATTGTCGGTACCGGCTACGTCGGCCTCGTCACCGGTGCGTGTCTTGCCGAAATTGGTCACGACGTGTTTTGCCTCGATGTCGATCCGCGCAAGATCGATATCCTGAATGGCGGCGGCGTACCGATTCACGAGCCGGGACTGCTCGAACTCATCGCGCGCAACCGCGCGGCCGGACGCATCACGTTTTCCACCGACGTGGCGGCGAGCGTCGAGCATGGCGAGGTGCAGTTCATCGCCGTGGGCACGCCGCCCGACGAAGACGGCTCGGCCGATCTCCAGTACGTGCTCGAGGCGGCGCGCAGTATCGGCCGCCACATGAACGGCTTCAAGGTGATCGTCGACAAGTCGACGGTCCCGGTCGGCACGGCGCAGCGCGTGCACGGCGTGCTGGCCGAAGAGCTGGCCAAACGCGGCCTCATGCATAGCGTGGACCATCGCTTCTCGGTTGTCTCGAACCCCGAGTTCCTGAAAGAGGGCGCGGCCGTGGACGACTTCATGCGTCCGGACCGCATCATCATCGGCCTCGACGAGGACGAGAACGGCGACGCCGCGCGCGAGAAGATGAAGCGCCTCTACGCACCGTTCAACCGCAATCACGAGCGCACGATCTACATGGACGTGCGCTCCGCCGAATTCACGAAGTACGCGGCCAACGCCATGCTCGCCACGCGCATCTCGTTCATGAACGAGATGGCGAATCTCGCCGACCGCGTGGGCGCCGACATCGAGTCGGTGCGCCGCGGCATCGGTTCCGATCCGCGCATCGGCTATCACTTCCTGTATGCGGGCTGCGGCTATGGCGGCTCGTGCTTCCCGAAGGACGTGCAGGCGCTGATCCGCACGGCCGCGGAGTCAGGCCAGAACCTGCGCGTGCTCGAAGCGGTCGAGGAGGTCAATCACGGCCAGAAGGAAGTGCTCGTGAAGAAGATCGCCAAGGTGTGCGGCGAGGACCTCGCCGGCAAGCACTTCGCGGTATGGGGCCTCGCATTCAAGCCGAACACCGACGACATGCGCGAAGCGCCGAGCCGCCGCCTGATCGCCGACCTGCTTGCGCGTGGCGCGACGGTGGCCGCGTGGGATCCGGTCGCGGCCGAGGAAGCGCAGCGCGTATTCGCGCTCGATCTCGCGAACGCGCCCGAGCAGCATGCGCGCCTTACGTTCGCGTCGAGCCAGGACGACGCGCTCACCGGCGCGGACGCGCTCGTGATCGTCACCGAGTGGACTGCATTCAAGGCGCCCGATTTCGCGCATTTGAAGAAGGTGCTCAAGGCACCGCGTATCTTCGACGGACGCAATCTCTACGAGCCCGACGCCATGGCGGAGCTCGGCATTGACTATCACTCGATTGGGCGGCCCCATGTCAATCTCGCAAACTCCGCAGCCTGAAGCTACGCCGGTCAATGCGCTCGCCACGGCTATCGCGCCCGAAGTGCGCGTCGTGCCGCGCGAGAAGCTCGCCACCTCGCGCGTGCTCGTGGTGGGCGACGTCATGCTCGACCGCTACTGGTTCGGCGACGTCAACCGCATCTCGCCGGAAGCGCCGGTGCCGGTCGTGCATGTGCAGCGCAAGGAAGACCGTCTCGGCGGCGCCGCGAACGTCGCGCGCAACGCGGCGGCGCTCGGTGCGCATGCGGGCCTCCTGTGCGTGGTGGGCCACGACGAACCCGGCGAGCGTATCGTCGAGCTGCTCGACGAAAGCAATGTGAATGCGTATCTCGAACGTGATCCTGCGCTGCCGACCACGATCAAGCTGCGCGTGCTCTCGCGTCAGCAACAGCTCTTGCGCGTGGACTTCGAGAACACGCCCGCGCACGAGATCCTGCTCGCCGGCCTCGCACGTTTCGACGCGCTGCTGCCCACGCACGACGTGATCCTGCTCTCCGACTACGCGAAGGGCGGCCTCACGCACGTCACGCAGATGATCGCGAAGGCGCGCGCGGCGGGCAAGGCGGTGCTCGTCGACCCCAAGGGCGACGACTGGGAGCGCTATCGCGGCGCGAGCTTGATCACGCCGAACCGTGCGGAGCTGCGCGAAGTGGTCGGGACCTGGAAGTCCGAGGAAGACCTGCACGCGCGCGTCACGACGCTGCGCCGCGAACTGCAGTTCGACGCGCTGCTGCTCACGCGCTCGGAAGAGGGTATGACGCTCTTTTCCGATGACGGCGCGCTGCACGCGGCGGCTGATGCGCGCGAAGTGTATGATGTCTCGGGCGCCGGCGACACCGTGATCGCGACGGTCGCGGTCATGCTGGGCGCGGGTTTGCCGCTCGTCGAGGGCGTTGCGCTCGCGAATCGCGCGGCCGGCATCGTGGTCGGCAAGCTCGGTACGGCCACCGTCGATTACGACGAACTCTTTCAATAACGTTCCGCACGCGCTCGCACCCCGGCCGGGATTTCCGGAGAGTTTTCCCGGTTGTGGGTCGACCTCGCATCAACCTCGCGTGAACCTCGTCACCGCAGACCTATCATGACTCTCATCGTCACCGGCGCGGCCGGCTTTATCGGCAGCAACATCGTCAAGGCGCTGAACGAACGCGGCGAAGACCGCATCATCGCCGTCGACAATCTCACTCGCGCGGACAAGTTCAGGAATCTCGTCGATTGCGAGATCGACGACTACATCGACAAGACCGAGTTCGTCGAGCGCTTCACGCGCGGCGATTTCGGCAACGTGCGCGCGGTGTTCCACGAAGGCGCCTGTTCGGACACGATGGAAACCGACGGCCGCTACATGATGGACAACAACTTCCGCTATAGCCGCGCCGTGCTCGACGCGTGTCTCGCGCAGCGCGTGCAGTTTCTGTATGCGTCGTCGGCGGCGATCTATGGCGGCTCGACGCGCTTCGTCGAAGAGCGCGAAGTGGAAGCGCCGCTGAACGTGTACGGCTATTCGAAGTTCCTGTTCGACCAGGTGATCCGCCGCGTGCTGCCCACGGCGCAGAGCCAGATTGCGGGCTTTCGCTACTTCAACGTGTACGGGCCGCGCGAGACGCACAAGGCGCGCATGGCTTCGGTGGCGTTCCACAACTTCAACCAGTTCCGCGCCGAAGGCCGCGTGAAGCTGTTCGGCGAGTACAACGGCTATGCGCCGGGCGAGCAGACGCGCGACTTCGTCTCCGTCGAGGACGTGGTGAAGGTCAACCTGTTCTTCTTCGATCATCCGGAGAAGACCGGTATCTTCAATCTCGGCAGTGGCCGCGCACAGCCGTTCAACGACATCGCAACGACCGTCGTGAACACGCTGCGTGCGATGGAAGGCAAGCCTGCGCTCTCGCTCGCGGAGCAGGTCAAGGAAGGGCTGATCGAGTACATCCCGTTCCCCGACGCGCTGCGCGGCAAGTATCAATGCTTCACGCAAGCGGACCAGTCGAAGCTGCGCGCAGCGGGCTACGACGCGCCGTTCCTGACGGTTCAGGAAGGCGTGGATCGTTACGTACGTTGGCTTTCTGGCCAGGTGTAACGCGAAGCCGTGACTTCATAAACTGGACTCTCCTCGCCGGCGATGGTCGCCGGCGTTTTCAGGGAGATCCAGCATGTTCCGAAAAATCCTTGCGGCGGCCGCGCTTCTGGCCGTTTTCAGCCACGCCTTCGCGGCCGTGGACGTCAACACGGCCAACGAAGACGCGCTTCGCGGCATCAAGGGCATTGGGCCCGCGCGCGCCAAGGCGATTCTCGACGAGCGCGGCGCGCACGGTCCGTACAAGGATGCCGCTGACCTCGGCAAGCGCGTGAAGGGTCTGGGCGGCCATACCGTCGAACGTTTGCAGGCCGAAGGATTGGCGGTGGGCCCCGCGAATGCCCAGGCGGGGCAGGCGAAGGTTGCACAGGCAACGCCCGCGAAGGTCGGAGCGCCGCAGCCGGCAACCGTGGCCGTCAAGAAGTAGGCGTCCACTCGTGTTTTATCCCGCGCGTCGTGCGTGAGCAGCGCGCGGTGCAGTCTCCTTCAGGTGTCGCTCAGGTGATGTCGACCCGCGACGTTGACCCGCGGCCCGAGCCGCGGGCTTTTTTGCCGCGCCTCGAGCCTGGATCGCCAGCCTGCGTCCATACCGGCGTAATGGGTTCCAGCGGGGTCTTCAGCGGTCGCTTGCTGCGTGGTTTAGAATCGACGGATCACGTCATCGCGCCTCACCCTCATTCCCATGCCCTACAAGACCATTGAAGACACGATCGGCAATACACCGCTCGTGCAGCTCGTCCGCCTGGCGGACGACGAAATCCGCGCTCGCAACAACGTCGTGCTGGCCAAGCTGGAAGGCAACAACCCGGCTGGGTCGGTGAAGGACCGCCCGGCGCTTTCGATGATCCGCAAAGCCGAAGAGCGCGGCCGCATCAAGCCGGGCGATACGCTCATCGAAGCGACGAGCGGCAATACGGGCATCGCGCTCGCCATGGCAGCCGCGATTCGTGGCTACAAGATGGTGCTGATCATGCCGGAGGACCTCTCGGTCGAGCGCCGTCAGAGCATGGCCGCTTACGGTGCTGAAATCATGCTCACGCCGGTCAAGGGCGGCATGGAATATGCCCGCGACCTCGCCGAGCAAATGCAGCGCGACGGCAAGGGCATCATCCTCGACCAGTTCGCCAATCCCGACAATCCGCTTGCGCACTACGAGGCCACGGGCCCGGAAATCTGGCGCGACACCGAAGGGCGCATCACGCACTTCGTTTCGTCGATGGGTACGACCGGTACGATCATGGGCACGTCCCAGTTTCTGAAGGAAAAGAATCAGACCATTGAGATCGTCGGTGCGCAGCCGGAAGAAGGCTCGCGCATTCCTGGCATCCGCAAGTGGCCCGAAGCGTATATGCCGAAGATTTTCGACCGCAGCCGCGTGGATCGCGTGGAGAACGTGAGCCAGGCCGCCGCCGAAAACATGGCGCGCAGGCTCGCCTCGGTCGAAGGCATTTTCGCGGGCATCTCGTCGGGCGGCGCATGCGAGGTGGCGCTGCGCCTCGCGCGCCAGGTCGAGAACGCGACGATCGTGTTCATCGTCTGCGACCGTGGCGACCGCTATCTGTCTACGGGTGTGTTTCCCGCTTGATTGAAGCGTAGCTGTATAGAAAAACGGCCTTCGGTGTTTCCGAAGGCCGATTTGTTTGGTGCGGCTGAAATTAGTCTTGCTGGCCGGGTGGCGTCGTGCCTGTACCGTTCGGGGCGCCGTTCATGCCGTTGCCATTTCCGTTGCCGCCGCCGTTGCCACCGTTTCCACCATTCCCGTTCGCCGGGCCCACACCTACGCCGGGCTGCGTCGCCAGCATCTGCGCCTTCACGCGCATACCGAGTTGATACACCGCGAGCGCATAAAAGAAGCTGCGATTATAGCGCGTGAGCACATAAAAATTCTTGAGCCCGAGCTTGTACTCCGTGCCGCGTCCGGGCGAGGGCAGGTCGATCACCGTAACGGGCGTGCCCGCCTCGGCGGCGACGTCCACGTCCGGCTGGTCGAGCACGAGCCCCGAGCGCAGCAACTGGCTGAGCGGCCAGCGTGGTTCCGGCTTGCCGTCCGCGGCGGCTTGCGCAATGCCGAGACTGCCCGCGTCGGTCGCGATATTCCACACCACGGGCCGGCCCGATTCCCAGCCGTTCTGCCGCAGATAGTTCGCCACGCTGCCGATCGCGTCGGCCGTGCTCGCGCGCAGGTCGATGTGATTGTTGCCCTCGTAGTCCACCGCGTACTGCACGATGCTGCTCGGCAGGAACTGCGGAATGCCGATCGCTCCCGTGTACGACCCGAGCACCGAAGACGGGTCGATCTGCGCGTCGCGCGTCCACACGAGATAGTCTTCGAGATTCTTGCGGAACGTTGCCATGCGCTCGGCGCGATTCGGCGTGTTCGGATAATCGAAGGCCAGCGTGGTGAGCGCATCGAGCACGCGGAAGTTGCCCATGTAGCGGCCGTAAATCGTCTCCACGCCGATGATGCCGACGATCACCTCAGGCGGCACGCCAAACTCTTCCGACGCGCGCTGCAGCGTGGCCTGGTTCGCACGCCAGAAGCGCACGCCCGCATTGATGCGTACCGGGTCGAGAAAGCGCGCCTGATACGCGCGCCAGTTTTTCACGCCCGGCACGGGCGAGGGCGTGACGAGCTTCACCGCCGTCGCCGAATAATTCGCGCTCGCGAAGAGCGCGTGCAGCGCGGTGGGATCGAAGTCGTAGCGCGCCACCATGTCGTTGATGAAGCCGTCGACATCCGGATTGTTCGCGTAGCGCTGCGGGACGATTTCCTCTTCGAACGTCTGGCCTTGCGTCGGCGTTTGCGGCTGGGCTTGCGCGAGCGTGAGCGGCGTCTGTCGCGATTTCGGCGCGGCAGTTTGCGCGCGCGCCGCGCCGGTGCACAACGACGCCGCGACGCAAAGCGCGAGTGCGAGGGTCGTGCGACGTGGGCGGCTGGAGGCGGACAGAGCGGTCGTGTGCGTCATGAGCGAGAGAGGGGGAGAGCGGTCCAGGAAGATCCCGGGCAGTATAACCGAGCGCCTTATGGGAATTGGGCCGTTGCGCGCCGGCGTGGCGCGTGAGCACCAGGTCGCTGTGGTAACGTGGTGTCTGTTCGCGCGCCGGCCGGCGCGCCGCCAGACAAAAGACAGACGGAGACCCGCGGCCGCGCACATGCGCGAAGCTCGCGGCCAGTGCGACCCATGACAACCGGTTTCTTCTCTCACCCCGATTTTCTGCTGCACGAGATGGGCGAATGGCATCCCGAATGCCCGGCGCGCCTGCAGGCTATCGAAGACCAGCTGATCGCGAGCCGCATCGACGGGCTGATCGAGCGCGACGAATCGGCGCCGCTTGCCACCGAAGCGGATCTCCTGCGCGTGCATACCCAGGCGCACATCGACTTCATCCGCAACCTGGCGCCCAAGGAAGGCTACGCGAGCGTCGACCCCGACACGCTGATGAATCCGCACACGTGGCAGGCGGCGCTGCGCGCGGCGGGCGCGGCGATCGCGGCCACCGATGCCGTGCTCGCAGGGCGCTACGAAAACGCGTTCTGCAGTGTGCGGCCGCCCGGCCATCACGCGGAGCCCGCGCGCGCGATGGGCTTTTGCTTCTTCAACAACATCGCGATCGCGGCGCGCCATGCACTGGAAGTTCATGGCCTTCAGCGCGTGGCGATCGTCGATTTCGACGTCCATCACGGCAATGGCACCGAAGCGGCGTTCGCAGGCGATCCGCGCGTGCTGATGTGCAGCTTCTTCCAGCATCCGTTCTATCCGTATTCGGGGGCCGAGAATCCGGCGCCGAACATGGTCAACCTGCCGATTGCGGCGCGCACGAAAGGCATGGAAGTGCGCGAGGCCATCGACATCATGTGGCTGCCGCGCCTGCACGAATTCAAGCCGGAGATGGTGTTCGTCTCGGCGGGCTTCGACGCGCATCGTGAAGACGATCTCGGCAACATGGGGCTCGTGGAGGACGACTTCGCGTGGATCACGGAACAGATTCGCGAGATCGCGGGCCGCTATGCGAAGGGGCGTATCGTGAGCAG
Source organism: Paraburkholderia acidiphila (assembly GCF_009789655.1). Taxonomy (GTDB): domain Bacteria; phylum Pseudomonadota; class Gammaproteobacteria; order Burkholderiales; family Burkholderiaceae; genus Paraburkholderia; species Paraburkholderia acidiphila. The sequence goes on along the minus strand of NZ_CP046909.1, from coordinate 2,260,857 downwards.
CCTCGAAGGCGGCTATAACCTCTCGGCGCTTGGCCGCAGCGTGGTCGCGCATTTGCGGGTGCTGGCGGATATCTAGGCAACCGCATCCAGTCACCCGTTGTCACGCATATCGAACGAAGGAGACATGCATCGTGAGTGCCATTCCCTCCGCCTCGCCATCGCTCGTCGAAGTCACGCGCGACGCGTATGGCGTGCAAGGCGTCGTGAGCCTTACGCTGAACCGTCCGGATGCGTTCAACGCGCTTTCCGAAGCGCTGATCGATGCGGTGCAGACCGAACTCGCCGCGCTGGCGAAATCGGATGCGCGTGTGATCGTCATCGCTGCAGCGGGCCGCGCGTTCTGCGCGGGCCACGATCTCAGGGAAATGCGCGCGGCGCCTTCTCGGGAGTACTACGCGAAGCTGTTCGAGCGCTGCTCGAAGATGATGCTGGCCATTCAAAAGATGCCGCAGCCGGCGATCGCGCGCGTGCAGGGCGTGGCGACGGCGGCGGGCTGCCAGCTCGTCGCGATGTGCGATCTGGCGGTGGCGGCGGATACGGCGCGCTTTGCCGTGTCAGGCATCAATCTCGGGCTCTTCTGCTCGACGCCTGCCGTGCCGCTCTCGCGCAACGTTTCGCGCAAGGCGGCCTTCGAGATGCTGATGACGGGCGAATTCATCGACGCCGAAAAAGCCCTGCGCGAAGGCCTCGTGAATCGCGTGGTCCCCGCCGACGAACTCGACGCCGCCGTGACGGCGCTTGCCGCGAGCATCTGTGCGAAGCCACGCGAAGCGGTCGCGGCCGGCAAAGGGCTCTTCTACCGGCAGCTCGAAATGGGCATCGAAGCCGCGTATCAACTGGCCGGACAGACCATGGCCTGCAACATGATGACCGACCCCGCGCTCGACGGCGTGCAGGCATTCATCGAGAAACGCGGGGCGAAATAGCGCGAGGGGCCGCTCAGCAGTGCCGGTCGATCCAGTCGATCATGGCTCCGATCACGCGCTCGCGATCGAGGTCGTTGAGCGTCTCGTGGTAGCAGCCTTCATAGAGCGTAAGCGTGCGATCGGGCGATCCGACGTTCGCGCCGAATGCGCGGCTGCCTTCGGGCTCGGTGAGTTTGTCCTCGGTGCCATGCCAGATCAGCACGGGTAGCCGCAATTGTGCGCGGCCGGCCTCGATGCGCTTCATCGCTTCCAGTAGTTGCGCGCCCGTGCGCGCGGGAATCGCGCCGTGATGCACGAGCGGATCCGCGCGATTCGCCTCGACCACGGCGGCGTCGCGCGCGAGCAGCGCCGCGTCGATCTTCATGGCCGGAAAGGTCGGCCAGATTGCGCTGATCACGCGGCTCGCGGCGATCATCCATGCGGGCACATCGCGGCCCGGCGCCAGCGCCGCGCTCGAAAGCAGCAAGCCCGCGAGCGGCACGCGCGTTTGCGGCAAGCGTTCGACGGCGTAGAGCGCGGCGATTGCGCCGCCCATGCTGTGGCCCATCAGGAAGAGCGGAGTGCGCTGTGCGGCGCATTGCGCGCTCGCGTGCGCGAGCAGCGCTTCGGCGTCGTCGAGATATTCGTCAAAGCGCGCAACCCAGGTGCGGCGGCCAAGTGCATGCCCATGACCGCGCAGATCGATTGCGTAGAGGTCGATGCCCGCGGCGTTCAGCCGCGTCGCAAGCGCGGCATAGCGGCCCGCATGTTCCGCGAGGCCATGAACCAACGCGAGGGCCGCGCGCGGCGGCGCGTTCGCGCGCCAGACATAGAGCGGCAATTCGACGCCGTCGCGCGTGCGTAGCGTCGATCGCTCGGTGGGCTCCGTGGCTTCCGATGCGCCGATGTTCTGACTGGTCTCCATCTCGCTCCCTGGTTGGGCGGTTCGTTTTCGGTGTCAGTCTGTCGGCAGCAGTGTAGCGGCCGGGCGAACGCCAACGCGTTGCCAGAGCCCTCTAATGCAAACGAGTTATGAAAGTATCGAAATTGATTATTAAAAGGAATTTTGCGTGCCAGGGTAAAATGGCCCACTAAATCCAGTCCATCAAACGGCGGCTGTCTGCCGGCGCGACGCGTTTTCCGGGAATCCGAAAGGAGCGGTCAATGCGAGCGGCGCGCGGCACACCCGCCGTTTTGCTTTTTTCCATGATCGAAATTCGAAACGTGTCCCAGCGCTTCGCCGGCCCACAAGGCTGGATCGAGGCGCTGCACAACGTCAATCTGACGATTCCGCCGGGCGAAGTGTTCGGCATCATCGGGCGCAGCGGCGCAGGCAAGAGCACGCTCGTGCGCACCATCAACCTGCTCACGCGGCCCACCGAAGGCGACATCGTCGTCAACGGGCGCACGCTCACTTCGCTCTCGTCGGGCGACCTGCGCGAAGCGCGCCGCGAGATCGGCATGATCTTCCAGCACTTCAACCTGCTGTCGTCGCGTACGGTATTCGACAACGTCGCGCTGCCACTGGAGCTTGCAGGCGTGAAGCGCGCCGAGATCGAAGCGACGGTGCTGCCGCTGCTCGATCTGGTCGGCCTCACCGCGCAGAAGGACCGCTATCCCTCGCAGATCAGCGGCGGCCAGAAGCAGCGCGTGGGCATTGCGCGCGCGCTCGCGAGCAAGCCGAAGGTGCTGCTTTCGGACGAGGCGACCTCGGCGCTCGACCCCGAAACGACGCGCGCGATTCTCGACCTGCTGCGCAAGATCAATCGCGAATTGAATCTGACCGTCGTGATGATCACGCACCAGATGGAAGTGATCAAACAGGTCTGCGACCGCGTGGCCGTCCTCGATGCTGGCCGCGTAGTGGAAAGCGGCCCCGTGCTCGACGTGTTTTTGCAGCCGCGCCACGAAGTCACGCGCGCGCTGCTCGGCGACGTGATCGCCCAGGAATTGCCGCCCGCGCTCAAGGCGCGCGTGGCGGAGCGCCTCGCGAAGGGCAGCGGCCATTTGCTGCGGCTCGCGTTCAAGGGCACGGGCGTCGACCAGCCGGTGTTGTCGGAAACGATTCGCCGCTTCGAACTCGATTTCAACATCCTGCATGGCCAGATCGACGAGATCCAGGGGCAGGCGTTCGGCTCGCTCGCGGTGCTCGCGGGCGGCGATCCGGTGAAGGTGGCGCAGGCCATTGCGTGGCTGCGCGAGCAAGGTGTCGTGGTGGAGGAGTTGTCCCATGTGGAGTGAAATGTTCGACATGTTCGTCCAGTCGTTCTGGGAGACGCTCATCATGGTGGGCATCTCGGGACTCGTGGGCGCGGCCATCGGCCTGCCGCTCGGCGTGCTGCTCTATCTCACCGACCGCAACGGCGTGCTGCAGAACATCGCCGCGAATCGCGTGATGGGCGTGATCGTCAACGCGGTGCGCTCCACGCCGTTCATCATCCTGCTGGTTGCCGTGATTCCGTTCACGCGTGTCGTGGTCGGCTCGTCGATCGGCACGGCGGCCGCCATCGTGCCGCTCACCATTGCCGCCGCGCCGTTCATCGCGCGGCTCGTGGAAACCGCGCTGCGCGAAGTCGATCGCGGCCTGATCGAAGCCGCCCAGGCCATGGGCGCGAGCACGAGCCAGATCGTCTTCAAGGTGCTGCTGCCCGAATCGCTGCCCGGCGTGGTGGCGGGGCTCACCATCACGTTCATTTCGCTCGTCGGCTATTCGGCCATGGCGGGTGCGATCGGCGGCGGCGGTCTTGGCGACCTCGGCATCCGCTACGGCTATCAGCGCTTCGAGCCCGAAGTCATGCTGATCGTCGTCGTGATCCTGATCGTGTTCGTGCAACTCGTGCAGTCGTTCGGCGACTGGCTCGTGCGGCGCTTGAGCCATAAATAAGCCTTAAAACAGGCAGTTTTTCGATCAACATAACTACACAAGACAAAGGTTGGGTATGCAACGTCGTTTCATGATCCGGCTCGCGGTGGCGCTTGGCGCGGCTTCGCTCTTCGCTCCGCTTGCTGCGCACGCGGACGAAACCATCAAGGTCGGCGTGACGGGCGGTCCGCACGAGCAGCTGATGGAAGTCGTGAAGAGCGTGGCCGCGAAGAACGGCCTGAACATCAAGATCATCGAGTTCTCCGACTACGTACAGCCGAATGCGGCGCTCGCGGGCGGCGACCTCGACGCCAACAGCTACCAGCATGGTCCGTATCTCGATGCGCAGGTGAAGGATCGCGGCTACAAGCTCATCAAGATCGCGGACACGGTCACGTTCCCGATGGGCATCTACTCGAAGAAGATCAAATCGCTGTCCGAACTGAAGCCGGGTGCTCGTATCGCGGTGCCCAATGATCCGACGAATGGCGGCCGCGCGTTGCTGCTGCTGCAAAGCCAGGGTCTCATCAAATTGCGCGCCAACGCAGGTTTGAAGGCCACGCCGCTCGACATCGTGGAAAACCCCAGGAAGCTGAAGATCGTCGAACTGGACGCCGCGCAGATTCCGCGTTCGCTCGATGACGTGGACGCCGCCGCGATCAACACGAACTTCGCGATGGAAGCGGGCCTGAAGCCGAAACAGGACGCGATCGCAATCGAAGACCCGAAGGGGCCTTACGTGAATATCCTCGCGATCCGCGAGGCCGATCGCAACAAGCCCTGGGTGGCCAAACTGGTCGCCGCGTACCACTCGCCGGAAGTGAAGCAGTACATCGAAACGAAGTTCGGCGGGGCGGTCATCACCGCCTGGTAAGCCCCTCCAGGCGGTGAAATTAGAGATATTTTTCGGCGCCCGGGCTTGATGCCCGGGTTTTTTCCACCGTAAAATCGCACGATCGTTCGCTACTGATGGCCGGGGTGAAGCAGGGGGTGCGGCAGCGGTGGTTCGTGAAAATTGCTGGTGGCAGATCGGCCCGACAGGGCTATCGCTATAATGTCCGCCAGGTTGACGTATTCGTAACTTCGGAGCATGTGAATGAAAGTCCTTGTGCCAGTCAAACGCGTAGTCGATTACAACGTGAAGGTTCGTGTGAAGTCGGATGGCACGGGCGTCGACATCGCCAACGTGAAGATGTCGATGAACCCGTTCGACGAAATCGCCGTGGAAGAAGCGGTGCGTCTGAAGGAAGCGGGCGTGGCGACGGAAGTCATCGCCGTTTCCGCGGGCGTCACGCAAGCGCAGGAGACGCTGCGCACGGCGCTGGCCATCGGCGCGGACCGCGCGATCCTTATCGAGTCGAACGAAGACCTGCAGCCGCTGGCTGTCGCCAAGCTGCTGAAGGCGCTGGTCGACAAGGAACAACCGCAGCTCGTGATCCTCGGCAAGCAGGCTATCGACGACGATTCGAACCAGACCGGTCAGATGCTCGCCGCTCTCGCGAACCTGCCGCAAGCCACGTTCGCCTCGAAGGTCGTGGTTGCCGACGGCAAGGCGACCGTGTCGCGCGAAGTGGACGGCGGCGCGGAAACGCTGTCGCTCACGCTGCCCGCCGTGGTCACGACGGACCTGCGCCTGAACGAGCCGCGCTACGTCACGCTGCCGAACATCATGAAGGCGAAGAAGAAGCCCCTGGAGACGGTCAAGCCGGAAGACCTGGGCGTCGATGTCACGCCGCGTCTGAAGACGCTGAAGGTTGCCGAGCCGCCCAAGCGCAGCGCTGGCGTGAAGGTGCCGGACGTGAAGACGCTGGTCGAGAAGCTGAAGACCGAAGCCAAGGTGCTGTAAGGAGCGAGACGAAAATGACGAATCTGGTTATTGCTGAACACGACAATCACTCGATCAAGGCCGCGACGTTGAACACCGTCGCTGCAGCACAGAAGATTGGCGGCGACGTGCATGTGCTGGTCGCGGGCCACAACGCACAGGCAGCAGCGGACGCAGCCGCGAAGATCGCAGGCGTGGCGAAGGTGCTGCTGGCGGACGCGCCGCAACTCGAACAGGGTCTTGCCGAAAACGTCGAAGCGACGGTCCTGAGCATTGCGAAGAACTATTCGCACATCCTCGCGCCGGCAACGGCAGCGGGCAAGAACGTCACGCCGCGTATCGCCGCGAAGCTCGACGTCGCGCAGATCAGCGACATTACCGCTGTCGATTCGCCGGACACGTTCGAACGTCCGATCTACGCGGGCAATGCGATCGCAACGGTGCAATCGGTCGACCCGATCAAGGTCATCACCGTTCGCACGACGGCATTCGACGCAGTCGCGGCCGAAGGCGGCAGCGCAGCCGTCGAGAAGCTCGACGCGGCAGCGGACAGCGGCCTCACGCAGTTCGTCGGCCGTGAAGTCACGAAGCTCGACCGCCCTGAACTCACGAGCGCGAAGATCATCGTCTCGGGCGGCCGGGGTCTTGGCAGCGGCGAGAACTACACGAAGGTTCTGGAACCGCTGGCGGACAAGCTCAACGCAGCGCTCGGCGCCTCGCGCGCAGCAGTGGACGCTGGCTACGTGCCGAACGACTATCAAGTGGGTCAGACCGGCAAGATTGTCGCGCCGCAACTGTATGTGGCAGTCGGCATCTCGGGTGCGATCCAGCATCTGGCCGGCATGAAGGACTCGAAGGTGATCGTCGCGATCAACAAGGACGAAGAAGCACCGATCTTCAGCGTGGCCGACTACGGCCTCGTGGGCGACCTGTTCACGGTCGTGCCGGAACTCGTGAAGGAGCTCGGCTGAAGCTGGCCGGTGTATCCCGCGACGAGCGCCGCGATCATGATTGAGCGCGCGGTGTGAGACGAAGCAACAAAGGGGCGCTGCGGCGCCCCTTTGTCATTTGAGGAACCGCACTCCGGAAAGGGGAGGAGACTGACATGTACCAGGCGCCCACGAGCGACATGCTGTTCGTCATGAAGGAACTGGCCGGCCTCGAAGCGATCGCGAAACTGCCGGGCGGCGAAGACGCGACGCCCGAAACCGTCGAAGCGGTGCTGCACGAAGCGGCCAGGCTGTGCGGCGAGGTGCTCGAGCCGCTGAACGCCGAAGGCGATCGAAATCCGAGCCGCTGGGAAAGCGGCAACGTGCACGCCACGCCCGGATTCAAGGTGGCATTCCGGCAATACGTGGAAGGCGGCTGGCAGGGCGTGCAGCATCCTCAGGAATACGAAGGACAGGGCTTGCCGAAGCTCGTCGGCACGCCGTGCGTGGAAATGCTCAACGCGGCGAATCTCTCGTTCGCGCTGTGCCCGCTGCTCACCGACGGCGCCATCGAAGCGCTTCTCACCGCCGGCACCGAAGCGCAGAAGCAGCGCTTCGTGCCGAAGCTCATCTCGGGTGACTGGACCGGCACGATGAACCTCACCGAGCCCCAGGCGGGCTCGGATCTCGCGGCCGTGCGCACGCGCGCCGAGCCGCAAGGCGACGGCACGTTCAAGCTGTTCGGCACGAAGATCTTCATCACGTGGGGTGAGCACGACATGGCCGGGAACATCGTCCATCTCGTGCTCGCGCGCACGCCCACCGCGCCCGAAGGCGTGAAAGGCATTTCGCTTTTCATCGTGCCCAAGTTCCTCATCAACGAAGATGGAACGCTTGGTGCACGCAACGACGTGCATTGCGTGTCGATAGAACACAAGCTCGGCATCAAGGCGAGCCCGACCGCCGTGCTGCAATTCGGCGACCATGGCGGCGCGATTGGCCAGTTGATCGGCGAAGAGAATCGCGGCCTCGAATACATGTTCATCATGATGAACGCGGCGCGTTTCGCCGTGGGCATGCAGGGCGTGGCCGTTTCCGATCGCGCGTACCAGAAGGCGCTCGCCTATGCGAAGGAGCGCGTGCAGAGCCGCCCGGTGGACGGCTCCGCGAAAGCGGCAGTGAGCATCATCCATCACCCGGATGTGCGCCGCATGCTTGCGACAATGCGTGCACTCACCGAAGCCGCGCGCGCACTCGCGTACGTGGCGGCGGGCGAGAGCGATCGCGCGCATGGCGATCCCGACGAGGCGGCCCGCGCGCGGCATCAGGCGCGCTACGAATATCTCGTGCCGATCGTGAAGGGCTGGAGCACCGAACTCGCGCTGGAAGTGACGAGCCTTGGCGTGCAGGTGCATGGCGGCATGGGCTTCATCGAGGAGACGGGCGCGGCGCAGTTCTACCGCGACGCGCGCATTCTGCCGATCTACGAAGGCACGACGGCCATTCAGGCCAACGACCTGATCGGGCGCAAGACGCTGCGCGACGGCGGCGCGGCCGCAAGGGCGCTGCTTGCCGATATCGCTCAGACCGTCGACGCGTTAGCGGGGCAACAAGGCGCGGCGTTCGAGTCGATGCGCAGGCATCTTGCACTCGGTCGCGAGGCGCTGGCCTCGGCCGTGAACTTCGTGCTGGCGAAGGCGAAGAGCGATCCGAACGCGGTGTTCGCGGGCAGCGTGCCGTATCTGAAGCTGGCGGGCATCGTGCTGGGCGGCTGGCAGATGGCGCGTGCGATGCTCGCCTCGCAGCGTCTCATGCAGACCGATCCGAAATTCCATGGCGCGAAGATCGCCACGGCGCAGTTCTTCGCGCAACACGTCTTGCCGCAGGCGGTGGCGCTCGAAGTGGCGATCGTCAGCGCAAACGGCAGCGAGGGCGTGCTGGCGCTGGCGGAAGATCAGTTCTGATGCCGCGCGCCAATCGTAGCGAGTGAGTCGAGAAATGAAACACGGCGCCCCGCAGGCGCCGTGTTCGTTCATGCCGAAAGCTTGTCTTCAGGCATAAGCCGGGCGATGCGAGCCCTGCGTGTCGCCGAGATAGCGGTGCACCGAAAGATCGTCGGCGCGAATGGCGGGCTGCTTGCCCGAAATCAGGTCGGCGAGCAGTTGGCCCGAACCGCACGACATCGTCCAGCCGAGCGTGCCGTGGCCCGTGTTCAGGAACAGGTTCGAGATCGGTGTGCGGCCGACGACCGGCGTGCCGTCCGGCGTCATCGGGCGCAGGCCGGTCCAGAAGGTGGCCTTCGTAGTGTCGCCGCCGCCCGGGAACAGGTCGTTCACGCACATTTCGAGCGTTTCGCGACGGGCTTGCTTGAGCGACTTGTCGAAGCCGACGATCTCGGCCATGCCGCCCACGCGGATGCGGTCGTCAAAACGCGTGATCGCGATCTTGTAGGTTTCGTCGAGCACGGTCGAAACGGGCGCGGCGTCGGCGTTGACGATCGGCGCCGTGATCGAATAGCCCTTGAGCGGATAGACCGGAATCTTCACGATGTCCGCGAGCATCTTCGTCGAGAAGGAGCCGAGCGCGACCACGAACGAATCGGCGCGCACGAGTTCGTTGCCGCATTGCACGCCCGCGATGCGGTCGCCCTGCATGACGAGGCCGTCGATCGGCGTGTTGTAGCGGAATTTCACGCCCAATTGTTCGGCCATCGCGGCGAGGCGCGTGGTGAACATCTGGCAGTCGCCGGTTTCGTCGCCGGGCAGACGCAGGCCGCCCGTGAGCTTGCCCGACACCGCGGCGAGCGCGGGTTCGGCGCGGCCCAGTTCGTCGGCGGTGAGCAGTTCGTACGGAACGTTCGCGTCCTTCAGCACGGCGATGTCCTTCGCCGCGCCTTCGAACTGCTGCTGCGTGCGGAACACCTGGAGCGTGCCGCCCGTGCGGCCTTCATACTGAATGCCCGTGTCGGCGCGCAGCGCCTGCAGGCAGTCGCGGCTGTATTCGGCGAGGCGCACCATGCGGCCTTTGTTCAGCGCATAGCGTTCGGCCGTGCAGTTCTGCAGCATCTGCCACATCCACTGCAGCTGGAACTTCGTGCCGTCCAGGCGAATGGCGAGCGGCGCATGCTTCTCGAACATCCACTTGATCGCCTTGAGCGGGACGCCCGGCGCGGCCCACGGTGCGGCGTAGCCCGGCGAGATCTGGCCGGCGTTCGCAAAACTCGTTTCGAGCGCGGGACCGGCCTCGCGGTCGATCACCGTCACTTCGTGGCCCGCGCGGGCGAGATACCAGGCGCTGGCCACACCGACCACACCACTGCCCAACACGACGACTCGCATAGCTGCTCCATATCAATTCGTTGGGGCTACGCCGTATTGCCGGGACCCACGTAGCGCTGTTTTGGCACCGATAGGGTGGAAGGCATGAAAATTCGGATGTAGCCAGTATTTGTAGCTATGCTATTGTTGTATGACCAGGTTTTGTTATCGTATTTTTGAGATTTTCGGGAAGAATTCATGAGAACGCAGCGCCAACCGGTCCGCGCGCTCGACCGGCTCGATCACCGCATCCTGAAGCTGCTCCAGGAGGACGGCCGCATGGCCATGAAAGACCTCGCGGAGCAGGTCGGGCTCTCGGTCACGCCGTGTATCGAACGGGTGAAGCGCATGGAGCGCGACGGGGTCATCACGGGCTATTTCGCGCGCGTGAATCCCTCGGTGCTGGGCGCGGCGCTGCTCGTGTTCGTGGAGATCACGCTCGACCACAAGAGCGGCAACATGTTCGACCAGTTCCGCCGCGAGGTGCAGAAGATTCCCGAGGTGCTCGAATGCCACCTCGTTTCGGGCGACTTCGACTATCTCATCAAGGCGCGCATTGGCGAGATGGCCGACTATCGCAAGCTGCTCGGCGACATCCTCCTGCAACTGCCCGGCGCGGTTCAGTCGAAGAGCTACGTGGTGATGGAAGAGATCAAGGAGACGCTGACTATCGCCGTTGGGGAATGAGTGGCGGAAAGCGCCCCGTTTTTAGGACTCGACATCGCGGCTCAATACTGTATATTTATACAGTATTGAGCCGCGATGTTTCATGTCCTGTTTGCTTTTGCCGTGACCGATTCCCGCCACCCCGATCCCGATAGCTGGTACCCCGTTGCGCCGCCCACGGCACGCAAGGGGCGCGGTGCCGTGACGAACCTGCAAGGGCGCTACGAGGTGGACCAGCGCGAAACGTTCGACGATGGTTGGCAACACGCGGGCGAAGTCGAAGACGAAGGTGGGAAGGGCCAGAGCCATGAAGCCGGCGAGCCCAAGCTGCGGACCGAAGTCTTCGAAGAGCGCGCGAAAAGCATCCTCACGCGCAACCAGTCGCCCGACATTCCGTTCAACGTCTCGCTCAATCCTTATCGCGGTTGCGAGCACGGCTGCATCTATTGCTTCGCGCGGCCTACGCACAGCTACCTCGGCCTCTCGCCGGGGCTCGATTTCGAAAGCCGTATCTATGCAAAGGTGAATGCCGCGGAGTTGCTGGCGCGGGAAATCGCAAAGCCATCATACGAGCCTGAGCCGATCGCGCTGGGCGTGAACACGGACGCCTGGCAACCGGTGGAGCGCGACATGCGTATCACGCGGCGCGTGGTCGAGGTGCTGGCCGAGCGCGAGCATCCGTTCGCGGCCATCACGAAGTCCTCGCTGATCGAGCGCGATCTCGACCTGCTCGCGCCGATGGCCGCGCGCAATCAATTCATGGCGGCCATCACGATCACCACGCTCGACGCCGATATCGCCCGCTCGCTCGAACCGCGTGCGGCGACACCTGCGCGGCGGCTGCGTACCATTCGCACGCTGGCCGAAGCCGGCGTGCCGGTGGGCGTGAGCATCGCGCCCGTCATTCCGTTCGTGACCGAGCCCGACATGGAGCGCGTGCTCGAAGCCTGCGCCGAGGCCGGTGCAACGAGTGCGAGCTATATCGTGCTGCGCCTGCCGTGGGAGGTCGCGCCGCTCTTCCAGGATTGGCTGGCGGCGCACTTCCCGCAGCGCGCCGAACGTGTGATGAGCCGCGTGCGCGACATGCGTGGCGGCAAGGACTACGAGTCGGCGTTTTCGCAGCGCATGAAGGGCACGGGGCTTTGGGCCGACCTGCTCAAGCAGCGCTTTCACAATGCGGTGCGGCGCCTCGGGCTCAATGAGCGGCGCCACGGCATTCTCGATATGTCGGCGTTCGTGCAGTCGAAGACCGTGCGTGAAAAGCCGCAACTCGACTTGTTCTGAGTGGGCTCGCGGCGTGTTATTGCGAGATAGCCTTTGCGGCCTCGACCTGCGACTCGAAATACGTCTGGAACGAAAGCGCGAGTCCCGTCATCAGCAGGAAGGCGCCGATCAGCAGCGAAAAGATCACGACGAAGATCACCGTCCAGCCCGAGCGGCTCGTGCGGCCCTGCTGCGCGAACGCGGCATTAAACTGCGCGTCCCATTTGGCGTCGGGGCGCAGCCCATAAACGATTGCCGCCAGAAACGCCGAAAGGACCGACACCGCGCCGATCACGGCGAGCCCCCAGCCGGGAATCGAGGCGCGTTCGGTTGCGACGAGCAGCATCACGCCAGGAATGCCGATGAGCGTGCCGAAAAGATGCGCCCAGCCCCACACGTCGCGCGGGCCGTACAGGTAGTAGCGATGTGCGCCGAGGCTGCCAAAGAGGAACGCGAGGGCGGCGGTGAGTGTCTTGGAGCGAAAGCGTGCGGGGTTGTTTTCGTTGGGCATGGGCTCGGGCGTAACGTGGACGTTCGGCCGGCATGGGCGCATCACGCTATCGCACACGGGCCGCTGGGCATTGTATGCCGCACGTCCGGCTTGCAGCACAAGCGCGCGCTTATGTTCGGCAGCATGTCGGCATGCTCTAACGTGGCGCGCGCGTCACGGCTTGGTGTACGTCACGCGATAGATCGCCCCCGCATAGTCGTCGCTGATCAGGAGCGAGCCGTCGGGCAACGGCAGCACGTCGGCGGGGCGGCCCCATTGGGTCTCGTCGGAATTCAGCCAGCCCTGCGCGAACACTTCCTGGCGTGCGTTCGTGCCGTCGGGGTTGGCGCTCACGCGCACCACGCGGTAGCCGACCTTCTTGCTGCGATTCCACGAGCCATGCTCGGCGATAAAAATGCTGTTCCTGTAGTCGACCGGGAACATCGAGCCGGTGTAGAAGCGCATGCCGAGCGACGCCACGTGCGCACCGAGTCTTGAGACCGGAGGCGTGAAGCTGCTGCACGGATGCCCTGCGCCGAACTCGGGGTCGGCGACGTTGCCGCCGTGACAATACGGGAAGCCGAAGTCCTCGCCCACGTGCGCGAGGCGGTTGAGCTTGTCGTCGGGGATGTCGTCGCCGAGCATGTCGCGGCCGTTGTCGGTGAACCAGAGCTCGTGCGTCTGCGGATGCCAGGCGAAGCCGACGGTGTTGCGCACGCCGCGCGCGATGGTCTCGTAGTGCGAGCCGTCGGGGTCCATGCGGCCGATCATCGCGAAATGCACGCGCTGCGGGTCGCTCGCCGGCAGGCAGACGTTGCACGGCGCGCCTTGCGGCACGTACAGCTTGCCATCGGGGCCGAAGGCGATGAACTTCCAGCCGTGGTGGCGCTCGGTGGGCAGCGAATCCGTGACGACTACGGCCTTGGGCGGATCGTCGAGATGACGGTCGATATCGTCGAGCCGCACGATCGACGATACTGCCGAGACGTACAATGCGCCGTTGCGCCAGGCCACGCCCACCGGCATCGTCAGCCCGGAGGCCACGATATGGCGTTTTTCCGCTTTGCCGTCCTTGAGTTCCAGTGCGTAGACGTCGCCGCCCATACTCCCTACATATAGGGTGCCATTGCCCGAGAGCGTCATTTCGCGTGCGCCGGGAACGTCGGCGGAGAGCACCTCGATGTGGAAGCCGGGCGGCAGTTTGATGCGCTCGATGGGAAGCGCCCCGTGAGCGAGCGGTGCCGCGAGCAGGGCGGCGGCGGAGACAAGCCACGCCGCCGCGAAAGGTCGGGCCGACGCTCGGGACGCCGGGAATAGGGCGCTGTTACGCACGCCGCCGCTGCGCGCGCGACGCAGCCATTGCACGAGTCGTCTGAAAGTCGCCACAATTCGCTCCAGGGCCCGTCCACCGTGGGCACGAGCCGCAGTTTGACCGCCGTGTCCCGCCGCTTTCTCAGCGCCAGCGTGCAATTTCCCGTTAAGTGTTTGTTATGGCTTCGGTTTCGGGCTATAATCGCATGTTTCAGTAGTCCCGAACCCCCGGTTTTCAAGGATTTTAGTATGGTCATCATCCGTCTGGCACGTGGCGGCTCGAAGAAGCGCCCGTTCTACAACATCGTCGCAACCGACTCGCGCAACCGTCGCGACGGCCGTTTCATTGAGCGCGTGGGTTTCTACAACCCGGTCGCCACCAAGGGTGAAACGCTGCGTATCGCTCAAGATCGCGTGACGTACTGGAAGGAAAACGGCGCGCAAATGTCGCCGGCCGTCGAGCGCCTCGTGAAGGAAGCGCAAAAGACCGCCGCCGCTGCGCCGGCTGCTTAAGTCTTTAAGCGTCTTTCAGTCTGTTGTCTGTGTTTTACCTGCGTATGCGCTCCATGAGCGTGTGCGATATCAAGCTGGTCGCAAGGGGTGCCGATGTCCGTGAATGACGCTAAATCTGCCGTAAAGGCGAACGACGCGTCGGAAAGCGGGGCGCCCGAAGCTGCAACAAGTGTTGCGACCGGCGGTGCTGGCAAGGCTGCGGCCCGCGGTACGCCTTCGTTTGGTGCGTTCGTGCGCAAGCCTGCGCGCGAGAGCGTCGCGAAAGCTGCGTCCGCAACCGAAGGCCTGCGCGCCGAAACCGAAGCGAGCTGGCCGGCCGACGCCGTTGAAGTCGGCGCCGTGATCGACGCCTACGGCCTCAAAGGCTGGCTGAAGATCGCGCCGCACGCGCAGGACGGCCGCGCGCTGCTTTCCGCTAAACGCTGGTGGCTCCTCAAGGGCCGCGAGGGTCAGGGGCACCGCGAGCGTCATTCGGCGGTGTGCGTGAGCGCCAAGGTTCATGGTGACAGCGTCGTTGGCCAGCTTTCGGGTCTGGCCGACCGCGATGCCGCGCTGCTGTTGCGCGGCGCGCGCGTGTACGTGAGCCGGGCCGATTTCCCGGCGCCCGCAGCCGACGAATATTACTGGGTCGACCTGATCGGCCTCGACGTCGCCAACGAGGCGGGCGTCGAGCTCGGCAGGGTTGCCGACCTGATCGACAATGGCGCGCAATCGGTGTTGCGTGTCACGTACCCGTCCACGGACAAGGATGGCAAGCCGGCTACCGGCGAGCGCCTGATCCCGTTTGTGGGTGTGTTCGTGAAGACGGTGGACCTGGCGGCGAAGCGTATCGTCGTCGACTGGGAAGCCGACTACTAAGCAATACGGTCATACCGCGCGCCTTGATTCAATTTCGCTGAACGGAGAGAGCGATGCAGTTCGATGTCGTCACGCTCTTTCCCGAGATGTTCCGCGCGCTGACCGACTGGGGTATTACCAGCCGGGCGGCGAAGCAGCAGCGTTACACGTTGCGCACGTGGAATCCGCGTGATTTCACGACCGACAACTATCGCACGATCGACGACCGTCCTTACGGCGGCGGCCCCGGCATGGTCATGCTGGCCAAGCCGCTCGAAGCGGCGATCGACGCGGCGAAGGCTGCGCAGGCGCAAGCCGGCGTGGGCGCCCCGCGTGTGCTGCTGATGTCGCCGCAAGGCAAGCCGCTCACGCACGAACGCGTCATGCAGTTCGCGCAGGAGCCGGGTCTCGTGATGTTGTGCGGCCGCTATGAAGCGATCGACCAGCGTCTCGTCGACCGCTGCGTGGACGAAGAAGTGAGCCTCGGCGACTTCGTGCTCTCGGGGGGCGAATTGCCCGCGATGGCCTTGATGGACGCCGTGGTGCGCAACCTGCCGGGTGTGCTGGGCGACGCGCTTTCGGCGGTGCAGGACAGCTTCGTCGAAGGTTTGCTCGACTGTCCGCATTACACGCGCCCCGAGGAATACGACGGCGTGCGTGTGCCCGATGTGCTGCTTGGCGGCCATCACGCGGAAATCGAGTTGTGGCGTCGCCGCGAGGCATTGCGCAACACGTGGAGCAAACGGCCCGATCTGATCGAGCGGGCCAGAAAGAACAAGATGTTGAGCCGTGCCGACGAGGCGTGGCTCGCTAGTCTCGCGAAGGGCTCGAACGAAGCGTAAGGCTTCGGGCGTGCGCGACAAGGGGCGCAAAAGGCGGTGCCGCTTCATGCGTGAACGGCGCCAGTTGTGAATCCATCCTCTATCGGGGCCGTAGTTGCAGGTCATCCTGCACAGGTACGAACGCCGACAAGATGGCATACGGAGTCAATCCATGAATCTGATTGAAAAACTCGAGCAGGAAGAGATCCAGCGCGTGCTGGGCGAGAAGACCATCCCCGAATTCGCCCCCGGCGATACGGTGATCGTCAACGTGAACGTGGTTGAAGGTAACCGCAAGCGCGTTCAGGCATACGAAGGCGTCGTGATCGCGAAGCGTAACCGCGGCCTGAACTCGTCGTTCATCGTGCGCAAGATCTCGTCGGGCGAAGGCGTCGAGCGTACGTTCCAGACGTACTCGCCGTTGCTGGCCAGCATCGTGGTGAAGCGCCGCGGCGACGTGCGTCGCGCGAAGCTGTACTACCTGCGCAACCTGTCGGGCAAGAAGGCACGTATCAAGGAAAAGCTGGTGTCGAAAGACCGCGCAGCTGCTCCGGCCGATCAGGCGTAAAAGCTGTAAGAAAGAAGCACCCTCCGGGGTGCTTTTTTCTTTTTGGCCGCAGAATACTCTCGTGTACGTGTAATCCGGGACGCCCGTTGATCCGCCCAGTATTTGAACCCGAAAGCCTGCCGATCGAATCGACGGGCGCGAGCCTTCCGCAGGTCGCCGCGGAACGCCTGACCGCCGCCGGTTTGCGCGCGCGCTTCGAGCAGCGCCTGCCGTGGGACCCCGAACCGCAGGAAGCCCGTCTTGCCGAGATGCGCGATCCGCGCGAGGCCGCCGTGCTCGTGCCCCTTGCGATGCGCCCCGGCGGCCTGACCGTGCTGCTCACGCAGCGCGCCGACAACCTCAGCAATCACGCGGGGCAGGTGAGCTTTCCCGGCGGCAGCCGCGAGCCTTCCGACGCGACGCCCATCGCCGCCGCGTTGCGCGAGGCGCAAGAGGAAGTGAACCTCGACCCGGCGCGTGTCGAGGTGCTCGGCGCGTTGCCCGAATATCTGACGGGCACGGGCTTCAAGGTCACGCCCGTGGTCGGTCTCGTGCACGAGCCGTTCAGCCTTGCCGCCGACTCGCTCGAAGTGGCGAGCATCTTCGAGGTGCCGCTGAGCTTTCTCATGAACCCGGTGCATCACCAGGTGCGCGTGTTCCGTTGGGACGGGGGCGAGCGGCGCTTTTATGCGATGCCTTATCCGGATCGTAATGCGCCCGACCGCAATACGCCGGATCGCAACGTGCAAGAGCCCGCAGTCGTTTCAGGCGTAGGGTCTTCCCACTTCATCTGGGGCGCGACGGCGGGCATGCTGCGCAACTTCTACCGCTTCCTGCTCGCGTAACACGTCTGGCGGCGTGAGCAAGCGCCGCCGCGCACTGTTGCGAGATTGCCGCCCGATTGGCCGGCGATGGTCAGGCACATCTGGCCCTGTGATATCGTTGCAACACTTTCTAAAACCCTTTCGCAACTCGATCTGCACGGCGCGTCGCATGACCTTCTTTTCCGTATTGCTGGCCCTCGTCATCGAACAGGTGCGGGCGCTGTCGCCCAATAATCCGGTCATGGCGCTCGTGCGCCTCAATGCGGAATGGGCCGCTCACGGCTTCGATGCCGGCAAGCAGAAGCACGGCCTCATTGCCTGGCTCGTGGTTGTGCTGCCGTGGACCCTCGCCACGGCGCTCGTCTACTACGTGCTCTACCACATCAGCTTTGTGCTGGCGTTCCTGTGGAACGTGGTAGTCGTGTACTTCACGCTCGGTTTTCGCCAGTTCAGCCACTATTTCACCGACATCCATCTCGCGCTGAACAACGACGACGTGCCGCGCGCGCGTGAAATCCTCCACGAATGGACCGGTATCGACGCCGTGGACATGCCTGTGAGCGAGATCGTGCGCCACACGCTCATTCATGCGGTGATCGCCTCGCATCGGCACGTGTTTGGCGTGTTCTTCTGGTTTCTCGTGCCGATCGGGCCCGCGGGCGCCGTGCTGTACCGCATTGCCGAATACCTCGCGCGCGAGTGGGCGCGTCCGGCGGAAGACCGCACCGAGGCGTTCTCGAACTTCGCTCAACATGTGTTCTTCGTGATCGACTGGGTGCCGGCGCGGCTCACGTCGCTCGGCTTTGCGATCGTCGGCAACTTCGAGGACGCGATCTACGCCTGGCGCAACCACACGAACCAGTGGCCCGATACCAACGAAGGCGTGCTGCTCGCCACCGGCAGCGGCGCGCTTGGCGCTCGCCTTTCGGGGCCGCTCGCGGAGCAGTCCAGCGTCGACGTGCTTGCGCAGCCGGGCGAGGGCGGTCCGTACACGGTGGGCGACGACTGCACGCCGCGCACGCTGCAATCGGCGGTGGGTCTTGTGTGGCGCGCCGTGATCCTGTGGATGATCCTGCTCCTCATGCTGACGATCGCCGTCTGGCTCTGAGCGCAGGTCGCCAAGCCAAGCCGCAAACACGCAAACGGGCCGCTAAAAGCGGCCCGTTTGCTTTTCAGGCAATGCGGACGTCACTCGTCGCGCACGTCGCGATCGCGTCCGCAATTCCAGCAAACGGTGAACTGCGCCTCGAGCACCTCGCCGCAACGCGCGCAGCGCCACGTGGGCGAACCGGGTGGCGGCCCGTTCACCGCCTCGTCGATCAAACGCCGGGCGAGCTTCTCGTCGCGTTCGTCCACGAGCCACAGTTCGGGCGCGCACTGCTCGGCGGGAATCTCGCCCATTGCGCCGCTCAGGTAGCGGTTGTGCAGCTCGCACGGTACGCCCGCCGTCGCCAGGATGTTCATCCAGTGCTGGGCGATCAGCAGATTCGGCGCACGGACGAGCTTGAGCATGGGGCGCAGGGGCAGGCGGCGCGTTAGCGCACGACCTGGCTGATCTCGTGCATGAGCTGCGCGTAGAGCGCCTGGCGCTCCGGCGCGATGCGGCCATCGTCGACGGCTTCAAGGATCGCGCAGCCCGGCTCGTGCAGGTGATGGCAGTTGTAGAAGCGGCAGTGCGCGAGCAGCGGCCGGAACTCGGGGAACGCGCGCTCGAGCTTGCCTTCGGTGAGGTGATAGAGGCCGAACTCCTGGAAGCCCGGCGAATCGATCAGCGCGCCGCCCTCGGGCAAGCTGTAAAGCCGCGTGAACGTCGTGGTGTGGCGGCCGCTGTTCAGCGCCGTCGAGATCTCGCGCGTCGCGGCTTCGGCATCGGGAATCAGCAGGTTCACGAGCGTCGACTTGCCCATGCCCGACTGGCCGAGCAGGATCGTCTGATGGCCGTGCAGGTGCTCGGCGAGCACCGCGCGCGCCTCCTCGGGACGCCCCTTCACGGAAACCTCCAGCACCGTATAACCCAGCGCGCGATACCGTTCGAGGCGCTGGCGCGCAAGCGGCAGCGCGGCCTGAACGTCGATCTTGTTGAGCACGATGAGCGGCTTGAGATCGTTGGCCTCGGCGGCCACGAGCGCGCGCCCGAGCAGGTCCTCGCTGAAGTGCGGCTCGGTGGCGAGCACGATCAGCAACTGGTCGAGGTTCGCCGCGAAGAGCTTCGACTTGAACTGGTCGGAGCGGTAGAGCAGGTTGCGCCGCTCGCCGATCGCGACGATCACGCCCTGATCGGCGGAAGTCGATTGATATTCGACGCGGTCGCCCACTGCCACCTCGCTCTTCTTGCCGCGCGGGAAGCATTGCAGGTGCGCGCCGCCGCCGTCGGGCGCGACGAGATAGTGGCGCCCGTGGGCGGCGATCACCACGCCGTGCAGCGTGGCACCTGGGGCTTTAGCGCTGCCGGCGGCTTTCGTTGCGCGCCGGTTCATGCGTGCGCGAGCAGTCGGTCGATCCGCTGCGAAGCCGGCGGATGCGAGTAGTAGAACGCGGTATAGAGCGGGTCGGGCGTGAGCGTCGACGCGTTGTCCTCGTAGAGCTTCACGAGCGCGTTGACGAGATGCTGCGCGTCGGTTTGCGTGGCGGCGAAGGCGTCGGCCTCGAACTCGTGCTTGCGCGACGAGAGGCTGCCAAGCGGCGTGACGAAGAACAGGAACACCGGCACCGCGAGGAAGAACAGCACGAGCGCGAGCCCTTCGTTGCCGCCGAGCAGCGACGGCCGCACACCGAGACCTTCGTAGAACCACACGCGCTGCGAGAGCCAGCCGAGCAGGGCGAGCAGCGCCAGGCTGATCGCGAAAGTGACGACCATGCGCTTGATCACGTGACGGCGCTTGAAGTGGCCGAGTTCGTGCGCGAGCACAGCCTCGATCTCGCTGCCGGAGAGGCGCGCGAGCAGCGTGTCGAAGAACACGATGCGCTTGGCTGCACCAAAGCCCGTGAAATAGGCGTTGCCGTGCGCGGAGCGGCGGCTGCCGTCCATCACGAACAGGCCCTTGGCCGCGAAGCCGCAGCGCTGCATGAGCGCTTCGATGCGCGAGCGCAGGGCTTCATCGCGCAGCGGTTCGAACTTGTTGAAAAGCGGCGCGATGAAGGTGGGATACAGCACCAGCACGAGCATCTGGAAGGCGACCCAAACGGCCCACGTCCAGAGCCACCAGAGGCTGCCCGCCTGCTTCATGAGCCAGAGCACGACGAAGAGCAGCGGAATGCCGAACGCGGCGCCGATCAACAGCCCCTTGATGCGGTCCATGATGAAAATGCGCTTCGTCATGCGGTTAAAGCCGAAGCGCTCCTCGACCACGAACTGGCGGTAGTAGTCGAGCGGCAGTTCGACCACGCCGGAAATGGCCAGCACGGCCCCGATGAGGGCGATCTGGCCCACATAGTCGCGCCCGATCGCATCCGAGATGCCGAGGTCGAGCGCCTGCACGCCGCCGAGCAGCGTGAGCGCGATCAGCACCACGGCGCCGAGCACGATCTCGACCATGCCGAGACGCGTGCGCGCAACCGTGTAGTCGGCGGCGCGCTGATGCGCGGCGAGAGGGATGGTCGCGGTGAACTGCGCGGGCACCGCGCCGCGGTGGGCGGCCACGAAGCGGATCTGGCGCGAAGCGAGCCAAAGCTTGGTCGCGACCATGGCAAGCAGGGCCACGACGAAGAGCACGCTGAAGTACAGCGCAGGGGAGGGGGACAGATTAGGCATCCAGGAAGTCCGTGGTATCTATGCGACAATTATATGTTCTCGCCGGCCGGGCATCGCATCCTGTCGATGCCGCGCACGCGCCGCGCCTCCAACGCTCTCCGGGTTGCCTTCCATGACTGACATTACCGCTGCCGGCGCACCGCTCATCGAGCGCACCGACATGAACCTGATCTGGCTCGATATGGAAATGACGGGGCTCGATCCCGACAACGACCGCATCATCGAGATCGCAGTGGTGGTGACGAACTCGACGCTCGACAAGCTCGTGGAAGGCCCCGTGCTGGCTATCCACCAGCCGGAGTCGGTGCTCGACCGCATGGACGAATGGAACCGCAACACGCACGGCCGCTCTGGCCTCACCGAGCGCGTGCGGGCGTCGACCGTCACGGAAGAAAGCGCGACCGAGCAGATCATGGCGTTCCTTTCACAGTACGTGCCGCCGGGCAAGTCGCCGATGTGCGGCAACTCGATCTGCCAGGACCGCCGCTTCATGGCGCGCTGGATGCCCACGCTCGAGCGCTTCTTCCACTACCGCAACCTTGACGTGAGCACGCTCAAGGAGCTGTGCCGCCGCTGGCAGCCGACTATCTACAAGGGTTTCCAGAAGCGCGCGTTGCACACGGCGCTTGCCGACATCCATGAGTCGATCGACGAACTCAAGTACTACCGCGAGCACTTCCTCGTTCCGGCGCCGGGCATTGTGCCCGACGTGGCGACGGGCGAGGCCGGTCCGGCGCTTTGATCTGACCGAAAACGGCAACGCGGCGGCGGGTGCGTCCCGCCGTCGCCGCGTTGTGCATATCGCAGAAAGAAGTTTGAGTCTTACGCGCGCGGCGCTCGCTGCGCGTTCTTCGGCCGGAACGCCGCCACGACGTTCGGATCGGTTTCGATATACGGGCCGCCGATCAGGTCGATGCAATACGGCACCGCGGCAAAAATACCCGGCACCTTCACGGCGCCCTGATCGTCGCGCACGCCTTCCAGCGTTTCCTTGATCGACTTCGGCTGCCCCGGCAGGTTGATGATGAGCGCCGCGTGGTCCTCGTTTTCGCGGATCACGGCGACCTGGCGCGACAGAATGGCCGTCGGCACGAAATTCAGGCTGATCTGGCGCATCTGCTCGCCAAAGCCCGGCATTTCCTTGGTCGCCACGGCGAGCGTCGCCTCGGGCGTCACATCGCGCCGCGCGGGGCCGGTGCCGCCCGTGGTCAGCACGAGGTCGCAGCCCAGACCGTCCACGAGCGCCGTGAGCGTGGCGGAAATTGTTGCCGCGTCGTCGTGGATCAGGCGCGTTTCGGCGCGCCACGGCGTTTTCAGCACGCTGCCGAGCCATTCCATCAGCGACGGAATGCCCTTGTCCTCGTAGACGCCGCTCGTCGCGCGGTCGCTGACCGACACGAGGCCGATCACGAGTTCGTCAGGGTGGCTGCGCTCAGGCTTCGTCATCTTCGCGGTCCTCGTCGGCGCGCGCTTCGTCGTGGTCGTCCGCCTCACCGGCGCCTTGCGTGCTCACGTCCTTGATCCACTGGAACAGTTCGCGGAAGGACTTCGGCGGCCGGTTCTGTTCCTGCTCGCGCCGCGCATTGCGGATCAGTGTGCGGCCTTCCTGCGGGTCGGCGGCGGGGTACTGGCGGATAAATTCGGTCAGCGCGTCGTCGTTGGCGAGCAGTTTGTCGCGCGTGCGCTCGATCCAGTGCAGGCGCGCCGTGGCGGCCTTGTTCACGCCGCGGTGCTCTTCGAACTTCGTGCGCAGCGCGGCGACTTCGGCTTCGCTCAGGCCGCGCATCATGCGGCCCACATACTGGAGCTGGCGGCGACGGCCTTCGTGGTCGGTGATGCGGCGGCACTCGTGGACGGCGTCCGCGAGGTCTTCGGTCATCGGCATGCGCTTGAGCGCGTCCTTGGGCAGTTCCACAAGGGCCTGGCCCAGTTCCTGGAGCGCTTCCATGTCGCGCTTGAGCTGCGATTTGCTCGGGCGATCGTAGCCGTTGTCGTCCTGGTCGGCGACAGCGTCGTTCATCGGTTGAATGCGGGTTTTGCGTTTCATGGGCGTATTGTAGCGTGCGCGGGCGCGCGGCCTGGGCTTGAAGGCGGCGCCGGCGGCCCGATATCGATACAAGGGGCAATGTGTGCGCCAGGTGACGAAAGCACCTGTGATGCGTGTTCACATACCTTGCTATGATCGCGGGATGCGCCTGGCGAACGCAGCGCGTTCCGAAGCACCGGAATCGCACGCGAATCGACACCAGCGAAACACGACATCAGCGGGCCGCACCGGCCCAGAACCGGACCGTAACGACAATGGCAGCAGACATCGAAGCCCGGCAACGCTTTTTCCCGCACACCCAGGACGAACTGAAAGAGATCGCGTCCGACATCCTTCGGCACGCCAACGCGCTCGGCGCGAGCGACGCCGCGACCGAGATTTCCGAAGGCGACGGCTTGTCCGTCTCGGTGCGCCGCGGCGAGGTCGAGACGATCGAGCACAACCGCGACAAGATGGTCGGCGTGACCGTCTATATCGGCAACAAGCGCGGCAACGCGAGCACCTCCGACTTTTCGGCGCAGGCGCTCAAGGACACGGTGGCGGCCGCGTACAACATCGCGCGCTTCACCGCCGACGACGACTGCGCGGGACTCGCCGAGCGCGAGCTGCTCGAAACCGCGCCGCGCGACCTCGATCTCTATCACCCGTGGAATCTCTCGGCCGACGAGGCTGTGGAAATCGCGCGCCGCGCCGAAGATGCGGCGTTCGCCGTGGATCCGCGCGTGAAGAACTCCGAAGGCGCGAGCGTTTCGGCGCAGCATTCGCAGTTCGTGCTCGCCACCTCGGGCGGCTTCATGCACGGCTATCCGTACTCGCGCCACTACGTTTCGTGTGCGCCGATCGCAGGCACGGGCCGCAACATGCAGCGCGACGACTGGTACACCTCGCGGCGCAGCGCGGCCGAGCTGGCCTCGCCCGAAGCCGTTGGGCGCTATGCGGCCGAGCGTGCGCTCTCGCGCCTGAACGCGCGCAGCCTCGACACGCGCAAAGTGCCGGTGCTGTTCGAAGCACCGCTGGCCGCAGGCCTGCTCGGCGCGTTCGTGCAGGCCGTAAGCGGCGGCGCGCTGTATCGCAAGACGTCGTTCCTCGTCGACAGCCTTGGCAAGCCGGTGTTCGCGCCGCACATCCAGGTCGTCGAGGACCCGCACGTGCCGCGTGCGGCCGGCAGCGCGCCGTTCGACGAAGAGGGCGTGCGCACGCAACGCCGCGAAGTCGTGAAGGACGGCATCGTGCAGGGTTATTTCCTGTCGTCGTATTCGGCGCGCAAGCTCGGCATGCAGACCACCGGCAACGCCGGCGGCTCCCACAATCTGCAGTTCCAGAGCTCGCTCACGAAGCCGGAAGACGACTTCGAAGAGATGCTCAGGAAGCTCGGCACCGGTCTCCTGCTGACCGAACTGATGGGGCAGGGCGTGAACTTCGTGACGGGCGACTATTCGCGCGGCGCGTCGGGCTTCTGGGTCGAGAACGGCAAAATCCAGTACCCGGTCGAGGAAATCACCGTGGCTTCAACGTTGCAGGAGATGTTCCACCACATTGTCGCCGTGGGCGCGGATACGCTCGCGCGCGGCACGCGTCAAACCGGTTCGGTGCTGATCGAGCGGATGACGGTGGCGGGGCAGTAAGCGGACTTTTCCGCAGGCGCAATGAACAAAGGCACGCCTTGGCGTGCCTTTGTGCTTTTTGGGCGGCAGGTTTGGCGCGGCGTCAGGCAGCGCTGCGCGCCCGGGCAATCAATCCCGCCGCACGTACCGCACGAACGCGAAGTCGAAGTCGTTCGGCGCGTTCGCATGCAGCGTCTCGCGCGACGTTTCTTGCCACACGTCCGGATCCGGTGCGGGAAAGCTGGCATCGCCCTCGAAGTCCGCAGAGATTTCCGTCACCACGAGTTCATGCGCGAGGCCGAGTCCCTCGCCGTAGAGCTGCGCGCCACCGATCAGGAACGCCGTAGGGGCCTGGTCCTGCGCCGCGAGCGCGAGCGCCTCGTCGAGGCTCGTGGCGGTGTCGCAGCCGGGAAAGCGCTTGCCCGCGTCGCGCGTCACGACGATGTTGCGGCGGCCCGGCAACGCGCGGCCGATCGATTCGTGCGTTTTGCGGCCCATGATGATGGGCGCGCCCATGGTGGTGCGCTTGAAGAACGCAAGGTCTTCGGGGAGCCGCCAGGGCAGCGCGTTGTCGCGGCCGATCACGCCGTTGCGGGCGCGCGCGACGATGAGGGTGAGCGTCGTCATCGAAAGGGTAGAGGTGCGAGGTTGTAAGCTGTTCGCAGCGATTCTACCTGAGCGCGCGAGGCGCCCCGGCGCGCTCACTCGTGCCCTGTCGTACCGCATCGTGACGGGGGCGTGCCGTATCGTGCGTCTCACTCCCGCACGTCGGGCGGCAATTCCGTCTGGTTCTCCGCTTCGCCGTCGAAGAGCGTTTTTTCGTCGCGCAGGCCGTGTGTGCCCATGAGCCGGTAGAGCGTCACGCGCGAGATGCCCAGGTCGGCAGCGGCTTCCGTGAGCCGGTGCCGGTGCCGCAGCAGCGCCGCCTCGATCGCGCGCCGCTCCGCGGCCTCGCGCGCCTGCGCGAGCGTGACCGTCTGCTGGGCGGTGAAGTTCGCGAGATCGAGATCCTCCGCCGAAATGAGCTTGCTTTCGGCCATGACGATCGCGCGGCGCACGCGGTTGATCAGCTCGCGCACGTTGCCCGGCCAGTTGTAGTTGTACATCGCCTCGATGGCGTCGGGCGTGAAGCCGCGGATGCGGCGCGCGCTGTCCTGTTTGAACTTGTGCAGCACGTGGTGCGCGAGAATTTCGATGTCCTTGCCGCGTGCGCGCAGCGGCGGCTCGTCCACGCGCAGCACGCACAGGCGGTGAAAGAGGTCGGCGCGAAAGCGTCCGTCGCGCATGGCCGTCTCGAGATCGACGTGCGTGGCGGAGATGATGCGCACGTCCACGGGAATCTGCTCGTGGCCGCCCAGCCGCTCGATCTTGCCTTCCTGCAGGAAGCGCAGCAGGCTGGCCTGGCTTTCGAGCGGCAAGTCGCCGATTTCGTCGAGAAAGAGCGTGCCGCCGTTGGCCGATTCGACGCGCCCGATCTTGCGCTGGTTCGCGCCCGTGAAGGCGCCGCGCTCATAGCCGAACAGTTCGGATTGCAGAAGATGATGCGGGATCGCGCCGCAGTTGATCGGCACGAACGTCGCCTTGCGCCGCGCGGAGCGCTCGTGGATCGCGAGCGCGGTGAGTTCCTTGCCCGTGCCCGATTCGCCCGAGATGAACACGGTGGCGTCGGTGTTGGCCACCTTGCGGATCGTGCGAAAGAGCTGCTGCATCGCCTCGCAGGTGCCGACCATCTCGTCGTCATCCTGACTCGCGGCGGCGACGCCAGGCGCATCGAGATCGCACAGCGACACCATGCCGAACGCGTGGCCCACGAGGTAGTCGAGTGTGGCGTGTGAGACCGGCACGTGCACGTAGTCGAAGCAGTAGTGGCGGATCAGACGCCGCACTTCGGCGTCGGTCAAGCGCGAGTCGTCGGTGAGCGCGATCCATCCGACCTGCTGCAGCCGCAGGATCGACTCGAGGCCCGCGAACTCGCGCGGCGCGAAGCCTGTGAGATCGACGATGCCTGCATAGGCGCCCTCCGCCTTCACGAGGCGCGAGGCCTCATGCACCGTGCGCGCGGTGGCGATTTCCCAGCCGCGGCTCTTCAGGTAGGCGCTGAGCAGCGGGTCGGGCGTGCGCGCGACGTACAGCAAGGTGCGATCGAGACTCGCGTCGGACTTCGCATTGCGCGCGCGGCCGGCGTCGGGTGCAACGCCCGTAGGCGGGGCTCCGGCCACGGCGAGGCGCTGACCGGCTCCGGCGAACGGTGTCACGGTGGCGCCCAGATGTGAAGATTCGCGCACGATCGGCCTCATGACATCAGAAGGTATAAGGGAAACGCACGCCGACGACGAAGTTCGGTGCATCGGGCGTGAGCCCGACGGACACCGCGCCGTTGATCGTCAAGTGCTTGTTGACCACGTGATTCAGGCCGAAGTTGAGCACCGAGGCGGTGGTCTCGCTGCCTGGCACACCGGTCCAGCTGCCGCCCGGCGTCTTCGTTTTCGACTGCGGTTCGATGGCCATGGTGTACGAAATGCTCGCGGAATCCTTGTCCGAGAACGCGAGCGCAACGCCGCCGCCGAACTGGATGATGTCGCCGAGCTTCACTTCGGCGGGCTCGGTCTGCCCGATCACCGAGGAGATGTCGGCGAACGAGCGCGAGATGTTGTACGTGTACGAGAGGCTGCCGAACAGCACCACCGGGTCGTAGGTTTTCAGCACCGAGAGACCGGCCGTCACGTTCCAGAAGCCGGTGCCCGTGGGCAGCTTGCTGGGCGCGACGAGATTGGTGTTGTCGGGCGTGATCTGCTGCACCTTGATGCCGAACGGCGAGGTGCCGGTCGCCGTCTTCACGCGCAGGCTGCCGACTACGTCGGGAATGCTGTTGGTCTCTTTCAGGAACTGGTAGTAGATCCCGAAGTTCACGTCGCCAATGGCGTTCGAATTGACCGATGCGTCCGTGAGCGTGCTCGCCGAGCCGCCCGCGCCGCCGACGATGAAGGTGCTGTGGCGGTAGACGTACGGCACGTCCACGTCCACGCTCATGCGGTCGGTGAGACCGTAGCGCGTGTCCAGGTCGGCCGTGATCTGGTGCGACTTGGTCTGCCCGAGATTAATGTTGCCGAGGAAAATCGCGTCGAGCGCGAGAAAGCCTGAAAGCTGCAGCTGGCGGCGATCGTAGTAGCTGTCGCTGATACCCCAGTCCAATGTCAGCTTGTGGTCGAAGAGCGGCGCGTGCTCGCGCTGCACGACCGCTTCTTCGGCTTGTGTGCGCGAAGGCTCGGCGTTCTTCTGGGTCTCGCCCACCGTCGGGCTGCCATTGGGGTTCACGCCAACCGGCGCGCCCTGCTGCGGGCCGCTCGCGGCCGCGGTGCCGGTCGCGCCGTTGGTCGCGCCGGCGTCAGGCGAGGGCGGGTTCACCGGCACGCCGGTTGCCGTGCCGGTGAGCGCACCGGGCGCGGTCGCGCCCGGCAGCGCCTGGGCGAGCGGCGGCAGGGGCACAGGCAGGCCGTCGGCTCCCGGCTGTTCCGCGACCGTTGCGTCGGAAGCGGCGTCGGGCGCGCCCGCGCCCGGCATGCCGCGCCCGCGTTGCGCCATTTCGAGGTTCGTCACCTGGCGCTCGAGTGACTGGATTTGCCGCTGCTGCTCGTCCACCACCCGCATGAGCGTATTCAGCCGGTCTTCGATCGACTGGCTTTGTAGCGCCTGCGCTTGCGCGCACTGCGAGAGCGCGAACAGCAATACCGCCGCTGGTATGGCGGCCAGCGTCATGTGTGGCGCGGCCGTCCTTGACGTCATCTTCATTCTTCTTCCCCCGGGATCGAATGCGGGCGCCAACTGGAACCCCCTGGTCCCACGCCCGCGCACGTCGATGCTCCTCATTCAAAGTCCTGCTTCTCGCGCGGGTCCTTGCCCGCGTGGTGGTCTCCTTGCTGGTGCGCCTCGTGACGAGCCCTCGGTTAGTGGAGATTTCGCAGCGCCTGTAATACGCCGGTCTGCCGGATCATTTGCGCCGTCATCTGCTGCGTCTGCAGACTCAGTTGCAACTGGTTGGCGACCTGCTGGTTATTGCCTGCGACCTGGAGTAGCTGGGCGATCGCGCCGGCCTGTTGCGCGCTGCCCGGCATGACGTTTTGCGTGGCGATGCCCGCCGGCGTCTGCAGTGTTACATTGACGCCGTTACTGCCGAACGAGATGCCCGCCTTGATGCTGCCGGTCGCGTTCGAGGCGGACGCGCTCGACTGGTTGGCGCCTGGCAGGTTGGCGATCTGCGGCGCGTTGTTGTCGTAGGTGATGGTTGCGGCATTGGCGCCCGTATTGCCATTGCCGGCCACCTGGGTGATCTGCGAGACGCCGTTGACCGAGACGTTCTGGCCGCCGGTGGCCGTTGCGTTCGGGTTGGCGCCGCTGTTCGCGCCCGTGGTTCCGCCCTGCGCCGGGTCGATCACGGTTGCATACGTTTTCACCTGCGCGCTCACCTGGTTGGCCGCGTTCTGGGCGACCGCGAGTGCGCCTTGCGCGACTGCGGTCGCGCCGTTTGGCAATTGCCATTGAGAAAGCAGGTTCAGAACGAACCCGGAAATCATGTCGCTGCCGGCATATTTGCCGGTCTGATGCGCGAGCACGTCGTCGCCGACGGCCTCGCAACGGATGCCTGGCGCCTGCGCGTCGGCGTTCGAGAGAAACGCCGGCACCGGCTGCGGCAAGCCGATGCCATCGGCCGCTAGTGCACCGCTCGAAAAAGCGCAGGCGAGCGCGGAGACGGCTGCCGCGATGCCACACTGTGAGAGGTTGCGTTTCATGATTCTTGGGACTTCAGAACATAACGGCCTTATCGAGGCCGTATTCGAAGAAGGGAGTCGCGGCCGTGCCATTGAGCAGTGCGTTTTCACGCAGCTTGAGCGCGAGCGACTCGTTGTTCTGCAACAGCGGAGAATCCTCCAGGAACGGTTTGCCGAGCACCGCGAAGACGAGGCCGTTCCATGTTTTGGCGAAGTCGTCTTCGGCGACGATACGGTTGCCGAGCGCGGGGTCCGCAATGAAGATGCGGCCGTTTTCGGCATGCTTGACGATCACGAAGTGCTCGTAGCCATCGATGTTCATGAGCACCAGCACGGGAATCTGCAGGTGGTAGAGCGCGTCGGTGTTGACGCGAAAACCGCGGCCGCGCAAGCCGATCGTTTCGACGTACTTCTTCATGTCGAGCATGGAGAAGCCGTTCTTGACGACCACCTCGGGTGTGGAGAACACCATCATCTGGCGGATCAACTCAGGTTCGGGGATGTCGATGCCGTAGCCGTACTTGAGCAGTGTGGCGAGTGCGGCGGCGCCGCAACTGTAGTCATACTGCTGGCTGACGATGCTGCGATAGCGCAGGTCCCGCATCGAGTGGACCGGAAGCTTCACCGGTACGCCCACGAGATGGGTCACGTCGATCGTCGACTGCGCATGCGCAGGCACAAGGGCTGCGCTGGCGGAGAGCGTCAGCGCGAGCACAAACATCCTTGACGCCGGGGTCGAGAGGGGCCCGGACATGGTGGTCTCCTGCCTTCTGGTTTGCGCGCCGGCTGCGGTGGGACAGCCGGCGCGCGTTGCTTGCTGCGTTGCTGCCTGGGACGAGCCCAGTTCCTGCGGTACTGCCAGCCGTGCTTAGTGGCCGTTGTTCATCGCGGCGATTGCCATGCCGTTGTGCTGCAGGTTGCCGATGCCGCCGGCAATGTTCACGCCGATGTTGCCTTGTGCGCCGGTGAGCGTATTGGCGCCGAGGCTAGCCGTGCCCTGGAACTGGCCGGTTGCCTGCATGTTGGCGTTCTGCACGTTGTTATCCGTCGCGACCATCGCAACCGTCGAAGCCGAACCGGCGTTTGCCGTCGTCACAGAGCCGGCGAGGCTGTTGTTCTGCGCGTTGCCGATACCGGATGCGACGTTCACGCCGACGTTGCCCGAGACGTTCGCGAGCGAACCATCACCGACCGACGCGTTCAGATTGAAGTTCTTCACGTTGGCTTTGCCACTGGAGCTTTGCGTGTTGAAGATCTGCGCGTTGCCGAAGACGTTGCCCATATCGACGGAAGCGAGCGCGACATCGTTGCTTTGCGCGTTGTTGATGCCTTCCGCGATGTTCACGCCAAGGTTGCCCGTCACGCCGGTTGCCGCGTCGCTGCCCGTGTTGGCGTCGAGCGTGCCGGCTTGTTGCGTGTTGATGTGCTGCGTGACGTAGCCGGTCGTGTGCTCGTCGACGGTGTTGAGCGTGTCGCTCACGCTATAGCCCCAGCTCTTGCTCGAGCTCGATTCGCGCGACGACGAATGCTCATGCGAATTCGCGCTGGTGCTCGATTCGCTGTACGTATGGGCATACGAGTTGCTCGAGTCCTTCGTCTTGCTGCTTGAGCCGCTCACGCTGGCCGAGAGCGAGGCGCTCGCCGTGCCGTCGGCATAAGCCGTATTGGCGGTGGTCGAGCTGTTGCTCGTGTTCTTGTTGTTGTTCACGTCCCACGCTGCGCCGACGTTCGTCGTGTCGTTGTTGTTATGCGAGTTGGTCGTCGTATGCGAAGTGCTTTCCGAGCCGCTGAGGTCGATGCCAGCCGAGCCGTTCCTGCGGTTGCCGCTGTGCGACCACGATGCGTTGGCCGTCAGGTTGCCATTGCCGCTCTGCGACTTCGTCGACGTGTTGTTGCCTACGCTGCTGTAGCTCGTGCCGAGCGCCGCGCTGCCCGTATCGCTATAGGTGCTGGCTGTCGTGTGGTTGTGCGTACCGCCGTTATCGGTCGAGACGTGATAGTCGGCGCTCGCGCTCGCGTCGAGCGACTTGCTGAAGGTCGAGCTGCTCGACGAGCTCTTCGTGGTCGATGCATTGACATCATGCGTCTTCGACTGGCTGCTCGACGATGACGACATGCTCGACTCGCTCGAACTCGACGACTTCCAGACGTTGTTGTTGCCCGTGCCCGTCACGCTGAAGTCCGTGTTGTTGAACGTCGTCGTCACCTTTCCGCTGTTATAGCTTTGTGCTTGCGGAATGAGCGTGCCGCCGCCGGCAGTCTGGGTGTTGTTGATGACGGCGCCGGCGGTGCTCTGAACCGAGACGCAGCCGAACAGCGTGACAAAGCCTGCGATGCCGACGCCTTCGGTTACGCCCGTGGCGTTGAACAGATACGCCATGTTCGATGGAACTGCGTAAGCGGAGCCAGCCGCCGACGCAAGAACTGCCGCTGCTATGAGGGTGCGCTTCATGATTTCGCTCCGATACTGAGTGGTCAGTTAAAAAAGAGTGCCCGCCGGGGGACGGAGCACAAAACTGTTTGCCGTAGCGTTACCGGCGCCGGCTGTCTGGTTCACCTGCACGAGGCCCGTCGCATTCCTGAATGCCGCATTGTCGATGCGTACCTCACGAATACCCCCTGCCTGGGCCATTTGCCCCCGACCGCCGTTTTGGGCGGCCGCCGCGGACAATTCCCCGTCCGAGACCGCCACCACACCAATCGCACCACTGCTGATGAGAGCAGTGTTGCGCTGGACATTGCCCACGCCCGCCGACTGATTCACCATCATTGCGCCGTTCGTGTTTGCAAAAGCTCCTGCACCTATCGTCGCGCTCGCGTCCTTGAGCCGCGCCGTGACAGTGGCGAGCTGATCGTCGCCGTTCACGTTGATCGACACGTTGCCGGTCGTGATCGTCAGCTGGTTGGCCTGGGCGTTGTCGACACCGGCTGTTTCGTTCACCGTGAGCGCGCCGGTCGTCGAGGTGGCGGCGCCCGGGGCGATGCTCGCCGTTGCGCCGACGCTGACCTGAGCCTGCGCGGCGGTGGCCCAGGCGAGCGCGGCGGCGCAAAGGAGCGTGCCGGGCAGCGCCGTGCGCAACGCGCGCAAAGTGCGTGAGGTCTGGATCGAACGGCTCATTTCATGCCTCCCATCGCGCCCGAGAGTGGGGCGAGCGCGCCTGTGATCGTCGAGGAAATCGTGCCGCCGAGGCCGGCGCCTACGCCCGCCGTGGCGCCGGGGCCGGCCGCCACGTTCGCGCCGGTCGCGCTGCCCGTGAGAATGCGCGTGAGCGCCTGGACGCCAGCGGTTTGCGCGCTCAAGGCGCCGTTCGCGTTCACGCCGCTCGAGCCGTGCGCGTTGGTGAGATCGGTGTCGGTGACGAGCGTCGCGATCGCCGGGTCGAAGCTGTTCTTGGGAAAGGTCGTAGCGCGCACGAGCACCGGGTCCTGGCTCTTCGGCACGTTGTCGAACGCGCTGCGCGGTGTGATGTCGCGCTCGACGATGATGTCGCCGGGGTTCGTCGCCTGCTGGGCGTAGACGCCCGCTGTGACGCTCGCGGCCAGCACGCCGCACAGGGCGGCGGCGGCCTGGATCGAGCGGCGGCTTGCGCCGCGCGTCGAGTTGCGTGCTCTCATTCTGGTCTCCTCCTGGCCGGAGTCGGCGCGTTGGCGGCCTCGTCCGGTCCATTTGTCCTGGCTTCGCGCATTTCCGCGCGAACCGGACACCGCGCCGCAAGCGGCACGGGTGCTATCTCATCGTTACTTTCTGACGTAGCTCGCGAGGTTGCCCTGCGCGTTTTGCGTAGCATCGACGGGGATCGGCAGCGGTGCGGGCGGCGCGATTTCGTCCCAGAGCGTCACGTTGTTGTTTCCGCGCATCAGTTGTGGCGTGGCGGCAACCATCACCATGCCGACGGCGCCGCCGCGCTGGCGCGAGAGCGTCTGATCGTCGAGCGAGCCGATGCCCGCGAAGGCGCCATCGTTGCCGGAAGCGACAGGGTCGGCTGGCGCCTGCGCGCTGGCGGCCGTGGCGCTGGTCGAGTCCGTGGCGGCGGCGCTTGCGTCGCCGGCCTGCGCGCCCACGGCGAGCGTGGCGGGAACGAGTGCCGCAGGTGTTGCAGGAACGACATCCGGGGCGGCGTTCGCGACGCTGACAACCGTGTTTGGCGCGGCTGGCGCATCGTCCAGCGCCTGGGCGCGAACCGCGGGCGACAGGGCGAGGAGGGCGGCCGGAACGAGCATGGCGGCGCATGCGC
Source organism: Paraburkholderia acidiphila (assembly GCF_009789655.1). Classification (GTDB taxonomy): domain Bacteria; phylum Pseudomonadota; class Gammaproteobacteria; order Burkholderiales; family Burkholderiaceae; genus Paraburkholderia; species Paraburkholderia acidiphila. The sequence goes on along the minus strand of NZ_CP046909.1, from coordinate 2,227,343 downwards.
TGCCGCAGCCAATGACACTGCGCCGGACCTGCTGGATGTTGAGTCGCATGGCGTATCTCCTGGTGCGAGACATTTAGCGAAACGTGTGCCATCGCCCGCAATCCATTGATACGCTTCGAACCGCACTATTTTCTGCAAACTTTGAATGGCGGATATTCGCCAAAATGTTTCAGTGCTGAAACGTGAGGCCGTTTAAACCCGTTTGGAATGCCGAACGGTTTCAAAGGAGAACGTTTGCGCGCCAGGCGCTTAACTATTCAGAGAATGGAAACATCCGTAATTATTTCTGCACTGACAAAATATCGGGAAATGGGTGGAAACATTTCCATCGGTCCCTTATCCATTCCTGTTGCATAAATTCTATCCAAGTGCCACGAGGCTATAGTAAGCTTCAGAAAAAGCCGTAATGCCTAAAAGAAAAAGCCCACAACTGGGCAAGTTGACACACACGCCACAACTCGGGGATTCACTGTCAGCAAAAGCATGCGCGTTCACTGTTTTTTCAGGTACGCGAAAGTTGCTTTTTGCTGCGTGTCTGTACATTCAGGTGCGTGCCGTCATTCCCAAACGATGGTGTTGGCAAGAGGATCTGAATAATGGAACCTGCAACGCGGCAATTGGTGTACGTGACGCGAAAACCGGTCGAAGCGTTGAACGAGCGGTTCCACGAGCGTGGCTGGCAGGTGGAGATCGTCGGCAACGCACGGGACGCGCGGCGGGCGCTTCGCGCAGGGATGCCTGCGGGGGGCCTGCTCGATCTTTCCAGCGAATTTCATCTGCATGAAATCGGCTCGTTCGAGCCATGCCTCACGCTGCCCAACGTCGGCTGGGTGGCCGCGACCACGACCGGGCAACTGCAGGACGCAACGCTGCGCCGTCTGGTGCGCGATTACTGTTTCGATTACGTAACGGTCCCCTGGAACGGCGATCGTATTGTCGATTCCGTCGGCCACGCTTATGGCATGGTGTCGCTCGGCGAAGTCGCCTCGAACGACACCACGGGCGGCACCGAAGGCGAAATGGTCGGCTCGTGCGAGGCGATGCTGGCCTTGTTCCGCTCGATCCGCAAGGTTGCGCTGACCGACGCGCCGGTGTTCATCTCGGGCGAGTCGGGCACGGGCAAGGAACTCACGGCGGTGGCGATCCACGAGCGCTCTGCGCGCCGTAGCGCGCCGTTCGTGCCGATCAATTGCGGCGCCATTCCCCCGCACCTGCTGCAGTCCGAACTGTTTGGCTACGAGCGCGGCGCGTTCACCGGCGCGAGCCAGCGCAAGGTCGGGCGCGTCGAATCGGCCAACGGCGGCACGCTCTTTCTCGACGAAATCGGCGACCTGCCGATGGAAAGCCAGGCGAGCCTGCTGCGCTTCCTGCAGGAAGGCAAGATCGAGCGCCTGGGCGGCCATCAGTCGATTCCCGTGGACGTGCGCATCATCTCGGCCACGCACGTCGACATGCGCGCGGCCATGGTGGAAGGGCGCTTCCGCCAGGACTTGTATCACCGCCTGTGCGTGCTGCAGATCGACGAGCCGCCGCTGCGCGCGCGCGGCAAGGATATCGAACTGCTTGCGCGGCACATGCTCGAGCGCTTCAAGAAGGACGGCAGCCGGCGCCTGCGTGGTTTCTCGCCCGACGCCATCGCGGCACTGCACAACTACAGCTGGCCCGGCAACGTGCGTGAGCTGATCAACCGTGTGCGGCGCGCCATCGTGATGTCGGAGGGCCGTGCGATCACGGCGCGCGATCTCGAACTCGGCGATTACGTCGAGGTGGTGCCGGTCTCGCTCGCCCAGGCGCGCGAAGCCGCCGAGCGTCAGGCCATCGAACTCGCACTGCTGCGCCACCGCGGCCGTCTTGGCGACGCCGCCCAGGAGCTTGGCATCTCGCGCGTGACGCTGTACCGGCTCTTGTGCGCACATGGCATGCGCCATATGGAAAGCGAGCCGCTCGCGCCGCATCCGGGCGGGCTGGTTTCGGGCGCTTGAGGCGCGGTGAGGTTGCTTGAGGTTGATCGAGGTGGCTTGAAGCGGCCGGCGCTTTCGCGCTCCGTGCGTTGACCGCGCGCCGTCGCTTTTGCTGGGGCAGTCATGGCGTTTCTTCTCGCTGCGACTCGTTGCGCCGCGAGCTTGTCTTTGGGCTTATCGTAGCCCGTCCTGCGGGCGTTTCGCCCTTGTCCCCGGTTCGTGATGGGCTCGCGTTTTCGGCGCGGCCGACCCGGTACGCGCGCGCCGGGTAAAATCCTCCTTTTCCATCCTGAATCCGAACCGGGCGCGACGCGTCCGACGAGGGAACCGCGCATGAAACAGTATCTCGAGCTCGTCCGCTCGATTCTCGACACCGGCACCTGGCAGGAAAACCGCACCGGCATCCGCACGATCAGCCAGCCGGGCGCCATGCTGCGCTTCGACCTGCAGGAGGGCTTCCCGGCGGTGACGACGAAGAAGCTGGCGTTCAAGTCGGCGGTGGGCGAGCTGATCGGATTCTTGCGCGCCTCGCGCAGCGCTGCCGATTTCCGCGCGCTGGGCTGCAAGGTTTGGGACGCCAACGCGAACGAGAACGCCCAGTGGCTCGCCAATCCGTACCGCGAAGGCACGGACGACCTGGGCGACGTGTACGGCGTGCAATGGCGGCGCTGGCCTGCTTACAAGGTGCTCGACGCCGCCGCCGCCGCGCAGCTCGCCGACGCGCAATCGCGCGGCTACGCACGGGTCGCAGAATTTACCGAGGACGGCCACTCCAAGGTGCTGCTCTACAAGGCGGTCGACCAGCTGCGCCAGTGCCTCGACACGATCATGAACAACCCGACCGATCGTCGAATTTTGTTTCATGGCTGGAATCCGGCGGTGCTCGAAGAGATCGCGCTGCCGGCTTGCCACCTGCTGTATCAGTTCCTGCCGAACCCGACGAAGCGCGAAATCTCGTTGTGCCTGTATATCCGCAGCAACGATGTGGGCCTCGGCACGCCGTTCAACCTGACCGAAGGCGCGGTGCTGCTGCACCTCGTGGGCCGGCTGACGGGTTATACGCCGCGCTGGTTCACGTACTTCATCGGCGACGCGCACATCTACGAGAATCAACTCGGCATGCTCAACGAGCAGTTGCGTCGGGAGCCGTTTGCGAGCCCGCGTCTGGCCATCTCCGAGCGCGTGCCGGAGTACACGAAGACGGGTGTCTACGAGCCGGAGTGGCTCGAAAAAGTCGAGCCGTCCGACTTCTCGCTCGTGGACTACCGCCATCACGAACCGCTCACCGCGCCGATGGCGGTGTGAGGCGCCTGCATTCACGCTAATGGCGAGTTGACCGCGCTGTGAAAAAGCCCGCGAACGGTGACGTTCGCGGGCTTTTTCGTTGGTGGCGCGGCGATCAGCCGTGATGGTGATCGTCGTGATTGTTGCCGCTTGCGCGCTCTTGCGGATGAGGCGCGGGTTGCGGACGCGGTTGGGGCTGCGGCTGCGGACGGGCCTCCGCGTGCTGCTGCGGCTGGGGCTGCGGATGGAATTCCTGGCGCGGCTGCGGCTGCGGACGCGCTTCGGCACGCTGCTGCGGCTGGGGCTGCGGGTGGAATTCCTGACGCGGCTGGGGCTGCGGCTGCGGATGGACCTCGGCACGCTGTTGCGGCTGTGGCTGAGCTTGCGCCTGGGGATGGAACTCGGGGCGCGCCTCGGGTTGCTGCGCCGGCCGCGCCTCGGCCTGCGGCACGTGTTGTGCCGTGGCAGGCTCGGGCATCCGTTGCTGCGGTTGCGCCTGCGGCTGGCTACGCGGCGCGTCACGCTGCTCCTGCGTCGCGACGACGGGCGGTCTGCCTGCCTCGTTGCCGCCCGGCTGGCCACGCGTGGCCATTGGCGCGTGCGGCTGCGTCCATGCCGGCTGATGCGCTTCACCGTGCGCTGCCGCGTTTGCCGCGTTCGCCGCATTCATTCCACCCGGACCCGGCTGGCCCGCTGCGGGCGCGCCACCTTCCGGACGGCCGGCAAACTGCGGCGGGCGCGGCACGCCGTGCTCTTGCGCGGCAGCGCCCGGCATGCCCGGCTGACCACGCTCGGGGCCGCGCGGCATAGCGTTGGCGGCCGCGGCGCCCGGCTGAGGCGCACCGCCAGGCATGCCCGGACGGCCGGCTTGCGCCTGCGGGCCAGCCGGCCTGCCTGCCGCGCCGAGCACCGGCGAATGCGGCGGCACGACGCGCACGTTCTGCGCGGGCCACGCGCCATGCGCGGTCGGAGCGAACGGCGAGGAGGGCGCATGCGCCGGTGCCGAGACGCGCACAACGGGCGCACCCGCGCCCGGCACCGTGCCGCCGGTGTGGGCGAAGCGCTGCGCGAGGTTGTCGTGGAACGCAGGCGGGGCGACCGGCGCGCGCGTCGCCACGACCTGGCGCTGGTTGAGCGCCGCGGGCGGCCGGTAGTCGGCGCGCCGCATGCTGGGCCCGAAGCTGCCCTGCACTGGCGCGATGCCGGGCGTGCCCGGGTTGATACGCGCATTGCGCCATTGCTGCGGATCGACATGCTGCGCGAAGCGCGAGACCGGCTGACCGTGGACGAACGCCGTCGCCGGTACTGCCGTCACCGCGCCCGGCGCGCGATAGTTCACGTAGGTGTTGTGAACGTTGATATTCGTGATGTTGACGTCACGCCGGTAGTTGTTGACGACGACGCTCTGATTCACGCGCTCGTAGTAGTGCGGGCTCCAGGCGCCCCAGTGCGGGTGCCACGGCTCGCCCGGCCCGAGCGCGAACCATGCGACGCCCGCAGCCGCGACGCCGCCCACGGCGAGGTTGACGCCCCAGTCCGTGCCGCCGTCTCCGCCGCCCACGAACGCCACCAGCGCCGGCGCATAGACGGGCGGCGCGCTTTCGACGATCGGGCCGGGCACCCAGGCCCACGAATCGTCGACGTACGCCCAGCGGCCGTAGTGGTACGGCGCGAAGCCCCAGGGCGCGTCATCGACCCACGTCCAGCCCCACGGCGCCTGCCATACCCAGTGGCCGTCGTGATACGGCGCCCATCCGGCGGGCACCGAGTTCGGCGTCCAGACTTCGCCGTACTGCGGATCGTTGCGCCACGAGCCGTTGTTGTCGAGGTCCTGGTAGCCCGGGATGTCGCGCGAGACATAGCGCGCCGAGACCGAGCGGTCTTCGGCGGCGTCGCGTGCGAGGCCCCACTGGTCGAAGGCGTCCGGCTGCGGCGCCTGATCGCTCGCCACCTGCTGCAGATCGGTGCCGGCGAAGCGGATCTGCTGACCGGCCGTCATCGGCGTCTGACCGTTTTCGCCGTACACGGTCACACTGCCGCTGCGTACGGTGACGGTCGTGGTGCTGCCGTCGGGCGCCACATCCACGCGATAGTCGCCGGGGCTCGTCACGCCGAGCGCGAGGTTCGGCGTGTCGATCTCATACGAGCTGCCGGGCGGGACTTCGCGCACATGCGTCGAGAGCGTGCCTTGCGCCACCTTGAGCTGCGCCGTTTGATCGTCGAGGTTGAGGACGTCGAGACTCGTCTGCGCGCCGAGGCGCACCGCCGTCGAGCCGATGTGCAGCTCCGAGCGCCCGTTGGCGTCGTTCCAGAGCTGGTCGCCGGTCGTGAGCGGGCGGTTGAGCTGCGCATACGACCAGTCGCTCGCGCCGGCCGGCTCGGTGGTCACGGCGCCGGCCATATAGTCGAGGCGCGCAACGCGGCTGGGCGGATCGCCGCCCGTTGCGGCGGGGGCGGCCGCGGCTTCGGGCGGCGCTTCCTGCGCGAAGACCGCGCTCGCGCCGGCGAGGTTCAGCGCCGCGAGCGCGGCGAGTGCGAACAGCGTGCGGCGGGACGTGCGGCGAAAGTGGGTGATCGTAGGTGTGCGCGTTCTCATCTTTGTTCTCCTGTCGATGGGATCGGGCGCCGTGGTGCTTGAGCGCTGATTGCCATCCCATGCAGGGCACTGTATCCGCCGGGCTTGTTTCCATGCTCGCGGATTTGTTAAGGCTTATGCAGCAGATGTAACAGAACGTGTGGCCGCCGGCGAAGCGCGCGCTTTTACGCGCGAAATCAGCGATTTTGTTGGGTATTTGTCAGTTAATTTGCCCCGCGCGCGAAGTGTTTCATGCGCCGACGAGCGCATCGAATTCGTGCTGACCCTTCGGCGTGATGCGCAGCACACGCGGGCGGCTCGTGCGCTCGATCCAGCCGCTGTGCGTCCACGAATCGAGCAGCGCCGCACCGAGCGCGCCGCCCAGGTGCGGCCTGCGCTCACTCCAGTCGAGACAGGTGCAGGCAAAGCGCCGCCGCCGTGCGCGCAGCGTTGCCACATCCACGCCCCAGGTCGCGAGGTGCGCCGCGCCCTCGGGTGTGGCGTCGAGCGTGTCGCCGTCGCGCACGAGCAGGCCGCCGTCCACGAGGCGCTCGAATACCTGTACGGCCACTTCGCCGGCCATGTGGTCGTAACAGGTGCGGGCATGGCGCATCTCCAGCGGCACCGTGCGCGCGGGGCGGGTTGGCGGGCGCAGCGAAGCGACGACATTGGACACATGCGCGACGTTCATGAGCGCTTCGATCGCTGCCGCGATCTCGGGGTTGGCGATCCGGTAGTACCGGTGGCGGCCGCGCACGTCGAGCGCGAGCAGGCCGCCGTCGGTCAGGCGAGCGAGGTGGCCGCTCGCCGCCGAAGGCGAAAGGCCCGCGATCATCGTGAGTTCGCCCGCGGGCCGCGCGCTGCCGTCCATGAGCGCCCACAGCATGGCGGCGCGGCCGGGATCGGCGAGCAGCGCGGCAACGCGCGCAAGGCCCGGGAAGTGGCTCGATTCGTCGGTGGCAGGGAGGTTCATGGCGGCTCCTTCAAGGCTTGCGATAGCGGCGGATTTTGCCCACACCGTTACTCTAGCGAAATACGGTATTCGACGTTTCAGTCTGCGATGAAGTGTCGATTGCAGCCGCTCGACGGGGAACCGTGTCGCGCGTGCTGCGGTACAGACTGCGGCGCGCAGGATCGCCGCGCTAAAATCGTTTATTCACGCAATTGGTTTGCCCTTTATGAAACGCTTCCTGGCTCTTTTCGCCGCCGTCGCGCTCGCCGCCTTGTGCGCCGCCTGTGCAGGCGGTTCCATGCCGTCGTCGAACAGCGCGAGCGGCATAACGATGTACGGCACGATCGACGAAGGCGTCACGTTCCATAAGTGAGCGGCCAAAGGCATACCGTCGTCGCGGTAGATTGGCTGGCAGAATTTGATGTTTCTTTGACCTGACTGCCAACTGCGCGCGTGCGATGATGGTCAGACTTCGTCTGCATCGAGTTCGCCGTCATGTCGTTTCAACCGTCTTCCCCCGCCGCTGCACGCCACGTCGTATTTGCCGTCGCGCCCGAGCTCGTGCTGCTCGACGCCTGCGGCCCCGTCGAGGCGTTCTGGCGCGCCGAGCTGGCGCTGCGCGCGGCCAGCGGCACGAGCGGTAGTGCAAGCGGTGCCGAGCCTTGCGCTTACCGCACGACGCTTGCCTCGGTCGCTGGCGGCGTGCTGCCGACCTTCGCGGGCATGCCTATCGTCACCGAGCGGCTCGACACGCTCGACCCCGCCACGATCGACACGCTGATCGTGCCCGGCGTCCCCATCGACGACACCACGGCGCTGCAGCCCGAACTCGTCGCGTGGATCGCGGCAGCCGCGCCGCATGCACGCCGCGTTGCGTCGGTCTGCACGGGCGCGTTCTATCTCGCCGCGGCGGGGCTGCTCGACGGCCGGCGCGCCGCCACGCACTGGCGCAACGCGGCCCAGCTCGCGCGGCGTTTTCCCCGCGTCGAAGTCGATCCCGAGCCGATCTTCATCCGCGACGAGCGCGACGGCCGCGTGGTCTGGACGTCTGCGGGCGTGACGGCGGGCATCGATCTCGCGCTCGCGCTGATCGAGGAGGACTGCGGCCATGCGGTCGCGATGCAGGCGGCGCGCCGCCTCGTCGTGTTCATGAAGCGGCCCGGCGGCCAGTCGCAGTTCAGCGAGGCGCTCGCGGCGCAAGCCACCTCGGGCGGGGAGTTCGACGCGTTGCACGGCTGGATGGCCGCCAACCTGCACGGCGAGCTGAGCGTCGAGCGCCTGGCCGAGGAAGCGCGTATGAGCCCGCGTACCTTTGCGCGCCGCTATGTCGACGCGATGGGTCGCACGCCGGCGCGCACGGTCGCGGCGATGCGCGTAGAGGCCGCCGCGCACGCGCTTGCGCAGTCGCGCCGGCCGCTCAAGCGCATTGCGGCCGATTGTGGTTTTGGCACCGAGCAGAATCTGCGGCGCGCGTTCGAGCGGTGCTATGGCGTGCTGCCGCTCGAATATCGGGCGCGATTCGCGGCGAGCTAAATCAATCGCGGAGGGTGTTTCGCAAGCGGCTGCGACTGTCTGTCTTATTGCACTCGTATAATCGACGCCTCCATACCCACAATACGATACGGGCCGCCGTATGCGGTAATCGCCATGAGCCAAGCCGAGATGAAGACGCCTACCCAGCCGCTGGACCGTTCAGAAACGACGTTCCGGTTCCTCGCCGAGCCGACTTCGGTGAACTTCGGCGGCAAAGTGCACGGCGGTGCGCTGATGAAATGGATCGACGAGACGGCGTACGCGTGCGCCGCGGTCTGGTCCGGCCGCTATTGCGTGACGGTGAGCGTGGGCAACATCCGCTTTCGCCGGCCGATTCTCGTCGGCAACATGGTCGAGCTGCGCGCGCGCGTGGTCGCCACGGGCCGCACGTCGATGCACATCCATATTACCGTCCACGCCGGCGATCCGAAGAGCGGCCAGCTGCGCCTCACCACCGATTGCCTGATCGTGTTCGTGGCCGTCGACGAAAACGGCAATCCGATTCCCGTGCCGACGTACGTGCCGGAAACGGACGAGCAGAAGCGTCTCGCGAAATACGCGCTCGACGTGAAGGAAGCGCTCGACGCGATCGTCGAACTCAAGCCCGAGGAAGTGGCGAAAGGGCAGGTTTGATGCGCATGCGCGCCGTTGCGGCTGCATGTAAAAACGGGCGGCGAAGGTGTGAACCTCGCCGCCCGTCGTGCATTTCAGCCCTTCAAACAAGGCTTATTTCTTCGCGTCGCCCACCATCTCGCCGGGCTTCACCCATTCGTCGAACTGCTGCTCGGTCACGTGGCCGAGCGCGAGTGCTGCGGCCTTGAGCGTGGTGCCTTCCTTGTGCGCCTTCTTCGCGATCTGCGCGGCCTTGTCATAGCCGATGTGCGGATTGAGCGCCGTCACGAGCATGAGCGACTCGTTGAGCAGCGTGTCGATGCGCGAGCGGTTCGGTTCGATCCCCACCGCGCAGTGATCGTTGAAGCTGAGCGCGCCGTCGGCGAGCATGCGGATGGACTGCAGCACGTTGTGCGCGATCATCGGGCGGAACACGTTCAGTTCGAAGTTGCCGCTCGCGCCGCCCATGTTCACGGCCACGTCGTTGCCGAACACCTGGCAACACAGCATCGTCACTGCTTCGGACTGCGTAGGGTTCACTTTGCCCGGCATGATCGAGCTGCCCGGCTCGTTTTCGGGAATCGACAGTTCGCCCAAACCGCAGCGCGGGCCGCTTGCGAGCCAGCGAATGTCGTTGGCGATCTTCATGAGGCTCGCGGCCACGGTTTTAAGCGCCCCGTGCGCGAACACGAGCGCGTCGGCGGCGGCCATCACTTCGAACTTGTTGGGCGCGGTGACGAAGGGCACGCCCGTGAGCTTCGCAATACTTTCCGCGACCTTGTGCGCGAACTGCGGATGCGCGTTCAGGCCCGTGCCCACGGCTGTGCCGCCCTGCGCGAGTTCGTACAGATGCGGCAACGAAGATTCCACGTGCTTGATGCCGTGGTCGAGCTGCGCGACATAGCCCGAGAACTCCTGGCCGAGCGTAAGCGGCGTGGCGTCCTGCAGGTGCGTGCGGCCGATCTTCACGATGTCGGCAAAGGCTTTGGCCTTGGTATCGAGCGTATCGCGCAGCGTCTTGAGCGCCGGCAGCAAATGCTTGACGATGCCGTAGGCGGCGGCCACGTGCATCGCGGTCGGGAACACGTCGTTGGAGGACTGGCCGCGGTTCACGTCGTCGTTCGGATGCACCTTGCGCGCCTCGCCGCGCTCGCCACCCAGAATCTCGCTCGCGCGGTTCGCAATCACCTCGTTGAGGTTCATGTTGGTCTGCGTGCCGGAGCCCGTTTGCCACACCGCGAGAGGGAATTCGCCGGCATGCTTGCCCGCGATGATCTCATCGGCGGCTTGCATGATTGCTTTCGCCTTGGTCTCGTCGAGCACGCCCAACGAGAGATTCACTTCGGCGGCGGCGCGCTTGATCGTCGCGAGCGCGGTGATCAGTTCCGGCGACTGCTTTTCGGTGGAGATGCGGAAGTTCTGCAGGGATCGCTGCGTTTGCGCGCCCCAAAGCTGCTGGGCGGGCACGGCGATCTCGCCGAACGTGTCGCGCTCCATGCGGACGTTTTCGTTGCTTGCGGTCATTTGATACTCCGGTGATTGAGGCGGCGCCTTCTGCTCGCGCTGTGTGGAGTGCGTGCGAGGGCGCCGCTTTCGTGACGGGTTCGGATCCGCGTGGTGGCTGGGCTGCGGCGGCGCGGCGCTGCTCGCGTGCGCGGCCGTTGCGAAGGCGCGACGCGCATGGCGCTGAAGGCGGCTTCGCGGCTGGCTCGACGGCGGACGATACGACGTAAATCAAGCGATCTTGCGCGGCCGTTAGCTCAAGTCCTGCTTACAAGGTGCTTCACAACTGGCTGTCGACCGGCAACAGCAAGAATAGCCCGGTTAGGACATTTCTGTAGAAACCCGCACCAGGGTCGAGGTTGTAGGTGCGCATCATGCCGTTCTCCTCGTCGGTCCAGACGAGCGGCGAGTTGATCGTCGTGCCCTGCAGCTGCGCCAGTTGCGCGGGCGTCGCCAGCGTCACGTGGTAGCTCACTTGCGGCGACGTCGCGCGCTTGAACAGGTCCGCGACCTGGTGGGCGATCGGCGGACTCTCCACGGTGAGCGCAAGCTCGGTGTTCAGGTGCGCCGAGCGCGGATCGAGATTGAGCGAGCCGATCACGAGCGTGTTGTCGTCGATCACGTACGCCTTGGCGTGCAGGCTCGCGCGCGAGCGCGAACCGACCACGCCGAAGCGCCGCTGGTCGGTGTGCTCGGGCTGCTGCGGCTTGAACTCGTAGAGCTCGACGCCGGCCTCGAGCAGCGGCACGCGATAAGGGCTGTAGCCGGCCTGCACCGCGACGGCGTCGGTGGCGGCGAGCGAATTGGTGAGGATCGCCACGCGCACGCCGTGCGAGGTGAGCGTGCGGAGGGTCTGCACGCCCGTGTCGTGCGGCACGAAGTACGGCGAGAACACCAGCACGCTGCTTTGCGCCTGATGGATGCGATCGAGCAGCGAGCGCATGGCGTCGCCCAGCTCGCCCTTTTCGCTGCCCGCGATCTTGCCGGGCGAGTCCGCCACGAATTCCCATTTCGCCCAGACGAGCCCGAGCGTGTTGCCCGTGATTTGCTGCGCGAGCGGCGTGGCGTTGAGCGGCTTGGCGTTGTAAGGCTCGGCGCTCTCGCGCCAGTGCTTGCGCAGGTCGTCGCGCGCGGTGTCGAGATCGTGCGCGTCGAACTTCTGATGATTGAGCACGCTCAAGGGGTACGAGATCGAACAGTTCCAGTACTCGTCGAAGCTCGCCGATACGCTTTGCGCGACCGGCCCGGCCGTGAGCACGTCCAGGTCGCGGAAGTCGATCGTCGGGCTGGCGTTGAAATACTCGTCGCCGAGATTGCGGCCGCCGACGATCGCCATCTCGTTGTCGACGATCGTCGCCTTGTTGTGCATGCGCCGCGTGAACTGGTCGACGTTCGTGAAGAAGTTGCGCGTGCGCAGGTACATCGACTCGCTCGTGCTGCCGTAAGGATTGAACACGCGGATCTGGATGTTCGGATGGCTGTTGAGCGCGGCCATCAACTGGTCGATGTCGTGGAAATTCAGGTCGTCCACCAGCATGCGCACGCGCACGCCGCGATCGGCCGCATAGAGCGCCGAGCCTAGCAGCAGCTTGCCGGTGGTGTCCTCGTTGGCGATGTAGTACTGCATGTCGAGCGTTTTCGTCGCTGCGCGCGCGAGCGCGATGCGCATTTGCAGCGAGTCCGGGCCGGTGGCGAGCAGGCGAAAGCCCGATTCGCCCGGATGCGCGGCTTCGGGTGCGGCGAGGGCGGCGCCAAGCGGCGTGGCGCTGGCTTCCGGGGCCGTCAGCGCCGCGCTCGTCTGGCGCGGGTAATCGGTGGCGGGCGGGCGTGTCGCGCAGCCGGCGACCAGCGCGAGGCAAGCGAGCGCGAAGAGGGCATACAGCGAGGCATACCGCGCAACGATGGGCGCGCGCGGCGAGGCGCAGGGTTTCGTCATGTGTCGCATAACGGCTTCGGATGGGGCGGGATGCGCGGGCAAGCGGATTCTCCATGACGGGCCTCCGCGTGAAGGTTCGTTTTCATTGCACGGCTTCACGACGATTCTACGAGAAGCGGCCGGCTGGGCCTGCGGCGGCTGGCAACCTGCCGTCGCAATTTTCGGGCCGCATGCAACTGACGTTTCAGCGCGGCCGGAAACGTCCGCGGCGCTGGCGGCGCGACACTGCGCGCATTCTGGACGACGGGAGAGTGCAATGAGAGCGGGAACGCGCGTGGATACCCACGCAGATTTCGCAGACGCGTTCGTGCTGTGGGTGCCGTGTGACGCTTGCCGCACGATTCGCGTGACGCAGGGCGGCGTGGTGACGCCACTCCAAGGCCGCGTGTGGATGACGGTCGAGGGCGACGCCGGGGACTACTGGCTCGAACCCGGCGAAGCGCTGCCGCTTGCGCGCGGCGAGCGGGCGCGCATCAGTGGATGGCGGGAAGCGGTGCGCGTCGAAGTGCGATGCGAGGTCGAGCCTCTGGCGCAGCCGCGCGAATGGCGCTTCGCGAGGCTGCGGGCATGGCTGCAGGTGAGGCTGGCGCGGCGTGCGCCGCGCAGGCTGGCGGGGGCGCGAAGCCACCCACCGGAGGAGCGAGTTGCGTAAGCGCCGGTGCGTGGCCCGGCGACTCGCCACGGCGTTTGATCAACCGCGCTCGGGCGAAGCGTTCGCGGCGCGTTGCGCATCGCGTGCGCTGCCGCGCGCCGGCTTGCCGGCCCAGTAGCCCGCGAGCACCGAGCCCGAGAGGTTGTGCCACACCGAGAACAGCGCGCCCGGCAGGGCCGCGAGCGGCGAGAAGTAGAGCTTGCCGAGCGTCGCGGCGAGTCCCGAGTTCTGCATGCCCACTTCGATGGCGAGCGTGCGGCACACCGACTCGTCGAAGCCGAGCAGACGCCCGCCCCAGTAGCCGCCAAGCAGGCCGATGCCGTTGTGCAGCACCACGCCGAGCGCGACGAGCGGACCGACCGTGGCGATGCTCGCATGCGTGCCGCCCACCACGGCGGCGATGATCGCGAGGATCGACACCATGGAGACGAGCGGCAGCAGGGGCTCGACGCGGCGCACGAGGCCGCCCGCGAGCCGGTTGACGATCAGGCCGATGACGATCGGCAGGCCGACGATCTGCAGGATGCTCATGAGCATGCCGCGCACGTCGACGACGATCGACGCATCGACATACAGGCGCGTGAGCAGCGGCGTGGCGAACACGCCGACCAGGGTGGAAAGCGCGCTGATCGTCACTGAAAGCGCGACGTCGCCGCGCGCGAGATAGATCATCACGTTGGATGCAGTGCCGCTCGCCACGCTGCCCACGAGCACCATGCCTGCCGTGAGATCGGGCGGCATGCGCAGCACCTTGGCGATCGCCCAGGCGGCGAGCGGCATGACGAGGTAATGCAGGAAGATGCCTGCCGCGACCGGTGCGGGCCGCGTGAAGACGCGCTGAAAGTCGGCGAACGAGAGAGTGACGCCCATCGCCAGCATGATGATCATCAGGAGCGTCGTGACATGCGGCGCGATCGGCGCGACAAGGCCCGGATCGAAATAGGCCAGCAACGAAACGAGAACGGCCCAGAGCGGGAAGAGTCGGGTAATCGGGGCAAGCATGAAAGGGTGGTCCGTGAGTGGGTTCGCTATATGTCGTGGCGCGGGAGTTCAGCGGCACGCGCGCTGGGCGTGGCCGCTGGTGTTGAGCGCTGAGGTGTCGCGCTGTGCGTCGGATCGTGGCGAGGCGTCGATGCGTGCGACCCGACTGCTCCGCGCGCGGCAGGCGTAGCCGGGGTGGCCGGCGGCGCTCGCGGGGCGCGGTTGTCTCCAGACTGTTCGTGCCCTCGTGGGACGGACGCCGCTCGCGGCGCCAGGCGCGTATTTTAACCGGATACGCCGGTACGGCCCGGCGGGTTAAGTGAACGCTTCAGGCAATGCGGCCAGGCGCCGCGGCGTGAGCCTGCGCACGCCGGCTCATGCGGTGAAAGCGCCACGTCATGAGTACGGCGACGGTGGTGAGCCCGGCCGCCAGTCCGTACCAGAGCCCGAGCGCACCAAGACCGAAGTGGAACGCGAGCGCGTACCCGAGCGGAAAGCCGATGCCCCAGTAGCCGAGGGTGGCCGCGAGCATCGGCACGCGCGTGTCCTTCAGGCCGCGCAGGCACCCCGAACCCACGGTCTGCGCGCCGTCGACGATCTGGAAGATCGCGGCGACGCCGAGCAGCGTCGCCGCGAGCGAGACCGTGTGCGCGTTGGCCGGGTCGTCGAGGTGCAGGTAGAGCCCGACGATCCAGTGCGGCGCGAGCACCATCACGAGCGCCGAGAGCGTCATGAAGCCAACGCCGAGCGCGAGCGCAACAAAGCCCGCATGGCGCGCCGCGCGCGGCACGCCCGCGCCGGACCAGTAACCCACGCGCACATTGGCCGCCTGGCCGATCGCGAGCGGCACCATGAAGGTCACGGAGGCCACGTTCAGGGCGATCTGGTGTGCCGCGAGCGGCGTTTCGCCGAGCAGGCCCGCGAGCAGGCCGGTGGCGAGAAAGAGCGTCGCCTCGACGGCGTATGTGATCGCAACCGGCCAGCCGATCGTGAAAAGTTCGCCCATCAGCGGCGCCGTGGGCCGGCGCGCGACGACGAAATGCTGGTGCGA
Source organism: Paraburkholderia acidiphila (assembly GCF_009789655.1). GTDB lineage: Bacteria > Pseudomonadota > Gammaproteobacteria > Burkholderiales > Burkholderiaceae > Paraburkholderia > Paraburkholderia acidiphila. The sequence continues at coordinate 2,212,303 of NZ_CP046909.1, read as the reverse complement.
AGGCCGCAGGTGCAGCAGCGCCATCAGCACGAACGCGGTAAGCCACACGGTGATCGTGGTGGCCACCGCCGAGCCGAGAAAGCCGAGGCGCGGCAGGCTCCACGCCCCGTGGATCAGCCCGTAGTTGAGAAAGCCGTTGATGAACACGCACGCAATCGACACCCACAGCAGACGCCGCGCCGCGCCGATGGCGGGCAGGAACGAGCGCATGAGCCCCACGCCGATCAGGCTTGCGGGTGCGCCCCAGCGCAACACGGCCGTGTACTCGCCGATGTGATGCGCAAGCAACGTCGGCTCGCCGAGCGCACGCAGGATCGGCTCGGCGAAGGAGAGCAGCGCGAACGCCGGCACCGAAAGTAGCAGGGAGAGCGCGAAGCCGGTCCAGTAGATGTGCGGCACGTGGCTTTCGTTATCGGCGCCGCGCGCCTGCGCGACGCTCACGCTGACCGAGGTCAGCACGCCTTGCAGCACGGTCACCACGACGAAGAACATGTTCGCGCCGAGGCCGCCCGCAGCGAGCGCGTCGGCGCCGAGCGAGCCAAGCAGCACTGTGTCGGTCACGCTCATCGCCATCTGCGAGAGCTGGGCGATCGCGAGCGGCCCGGCGAGGCGCGCGGTGTCGGCGGCATGGCGGCGCAGCGTGGGCGGGGCGGAAACGGCGCGGCGGGAGAGCGTGGTTCGAGTCATGAAAAACAAGCGGCGCGAGAAATGCGCGCCGCGCGGCAGGGTTCGTCTGTCAAAACTGAAAGCTTATTGCGAGACAGCGACCTTGTCGATCCTGATGCTCAAATCTGGTGCATAGCTGGCGCGTGCAGGCAAGTCCGGGAGTCGGTTACTCGTGCGCCTTGATGGCGATGCGCGTGTCGCCCAACAGCACGGCCTGGCCCGCGCGGATCTTGCACGTCTTGCGCAACTCGACTTCGCCGTCGACTTTCACCGCGCCCGAGGCGACGATCTGTTTGGCCGAGCCGCCGCTGTCGGCGAGTCCAGTGATCTTCAGGAGGTTGTGCAGTTCGACGTAGTCGCCGGTCAGCGTGAAATCGAGGTTGGGCATGGCGGAGTGGAGTTCGAAAGGCGTGCGGCAAGCGCGCGAAGGGTGAGCATCATACGCGATGGCGGCTTTGTCGCAGCGTCTGTCGCAGTTCGGGGCCAGATGTTATGAATTCGTCAGAAAATGAAACGTTGCGTAACGTCGCGGGACCTCACGGCGATCTTCATACCAAAATGGTTTCACCCGGATCGACAGCGCCGCCCAGATTTGCCCGGTGCGGCGCCAGCGAGCGGGGGCGCGGCTTACGGCGGCTTGCCCGCTGCAATCGCGCCTTCGGAACCACTGCAAGGAGGATACGCCATGACCCAGATTCGTAAGCTGCTCACTGCTACCGCCGCTTTTGCCACCGTGACCACTGCCGCCGTATTCGCGCAGGGCGCTTATGCACAAAACGCGACCCAGGGCGCGGCACAGGCCGGCGAAGCCCCAACGATGGCGCCTTCCGGCGCACCGGCCATGGCGCCGGGTGCCGCGCCTGGCCAAATGCCCGGTCAGATGACCGAGCAGGCGCCGAGCCGGGCGCCGGCGGCCGCCGGGATTGCGCAACCCGCGCCCGCGCCGCAAGCGCTGACCGCTCCGCAATCCGCCGACCCGCTGGTGCAAAAGCGCAACGCGAACGCCGCAGCCAATGCCGAATACCGCAGCGCGAAGAAGTCGGCGAACGCAGAGTACAGCGACGCGAAGAAGCAGGCGAAGTCGCAGTACAAGGCGCAGGTGAAGGACGCGAAGATCAATCACAAGGCCGACCGTCAGGCCAACGATTCGGAAATGAAGGATCAGATGAGCGGTATGTCGGCCCAGCAGCAGGGCGGCCAGTCGCAATAACGCGCTAACTCACTAACGCGCGGCCGACGCAGACAGCGCCCGCGTCCTGGGCGCTGTCCCTGGCAGGACCACGAGCGGCGGCGTCCGGTAACGGACGCCGCCGCTTCGCTTGATGAATCCAGAGCGCATCGCGTGCTGAAACGCGCCGCCGCGTTGTTGTTAAATCCCGCCAGATCGCCATGGAATCAGGCGCTTGCGGATGCGGGGTGTATGGATATACAGTATGCGTCGCTTCGTTCCGATTCGCCATATTCATCGTCCCAGCGCCCGCCGTGTCCACTGTTTCCGTTGCCGATTCCTCCGTCTCCGACGCCAGCCACGCGCGTGCCGACGCGGCCAATTTCGTGGCTTCGTGGCTCGCGAAACTCAACGACGCGCAGCGCGAGGCCGTCGAGCACGGCGGCGAAGCGGGCTACGCACCGGGCTCGGCGCTGCCGGGCCCGTTGCTCGTGATCGCAGGCGCCGGGTCGGGCAAGACCAACACGCTGGCTCACCGCGTCGCGCACCTGATCGCGGGCGGCGCCGACCCGCACCGCATCCTGCTGCTCACGTTTTCGCGCCGCGCCGCGCAGGAAATGACGCGGCGCGTGGCGCGCATCGCCGCCAGCGCGCCAGGCGCGGCCGCAGTGCTCGCGCAAGGGCTCAACTGGGCGGGCACGTTTCACGGTGTAGGCGCCCGGTTGTTGCGCGAGTACGCGGATCACATCGGCCTTTCGCCGGCGTTCACGATCAACGACCGCGAAGATTCCGCCGATCTCATGAATCTCGTGCGCCACGAGCTGGGATTCTCGGCGAAGGAAAAGCGCTTTCCCTCGAAATCGACTTGCCTTGCGATTTACTCGCGCGCGGTCAACACGGGCGACTCGCTCGCCAACGTGCTCAACCGTTCGTTCTCGTGGTGCCTCGAATGGGAGCCGCAACTGCGCGCGCTGTTCGCGGCGTACGTGGACGCCAAACAGAAGCAGAACGTCCTCGACTATGACGATCTCCTGCTCTACTGGGCGCACATGGCCGCGGAGCCCGCCATTGCCGCCGATCTCGCGGGCCGCTTCGATCACATCCTCGTCGACGAATACCAGGACACCAACCGCCTGCAGGCCTCGATCCTGCTCGCGCTCAAGCCCGACGGCCGTGGCCTGACCGTGGTCGGCGACGACGCCCAGGCGATCTACTCGTTTCGCGGCGCGACGGTGCGCAACATTCTCGACTTCCCGGCGCAGTTCGATCCGCCAGCGCGCCAGGTGACGCTCGAGCGCAACTACCGTTCGACGGCGCCGATCCTCGCGGCCTCGAACGCCGTGATCGACGCCGCCGCCGAGCGCTTCACCAAGAACCTGTGGACCGACCGTCCTTCGCAGCAGCGCCCGCGCCTCGTCACGGTGGCCGACGAGGCAACCCAGGCACACTACGTCGTCGAGCAGATTCTCGAGGCGCGCGAAGCGGGCATGAAGCTCAAGCAGCAGGCGGTGCTGTTTCGCGCGGCGCACCACAGTGCCACGCTCGAAATCGAACTGGCGCGGCGCAATATCCCGTTCGTGAAATTCGGCGGACTGCGTTTTCTCGATGCCGCGCACGTGAAGGACGTGCTGGCGGTGCTGCGTTGGGCCGAGAATCCGCTCGATCGCGTGGCGGGCTTTCGCGTGACGCAATTGCTGCCGGGCGTCGGGCCCGCCAACGCCGCTCGCCTGCTCGACCAGGTGGCCGCGTGCACGGGCGCGTATCGCGCCGCCGAGGCGCTCGCGGCCTTCGCGCCGCCGCCGCGCGCGGCCGACGACTGGCCGGCGTTCGCCTCGCTCATCGACAGCCTCTCCATGCGCGCCACACCGTGGCCGGCCGAGTTCGAGCGCGTGCGGCGCTGGTACGAGCCGCATCTCGAGCGCAATCACGAGGACGCCCAGGTGCGGCTCGCCGACTTGCTGCAGATGGAGAGCATTGCGAGCACCTACGCTTCGCGCGAGCGTTTTCTCACCGAACTCACGCTCGATCCGCCGGACGCCACGAGCGCCGAATCCGCCGATCCGCTGCTCGACGAGGACTATCTGATCCTCTCGACGATCCATTCGGCGAAAGGGCAGGAGTGGCGCAACGTGTTCGTGCTCAACGGCGTGGACGGCTGCATACCGTCCGATCTCGGCGCGGGCAGCGACGAGGAGCTGGAGGAGGAGCGGCGGCTACTCTACGTGGCCATGACGCGAGCGAAAGAGGATTTGCACATCGTCGTGCCGCAGCGCTTTTACGTGCACAACCAGGTGGCGTCGGGCGACCGGCACGTGTGGGCCTCGCGCACGCGCTTCATCGCGGCGCCCATGCTGCCGCTATTCGAATCGCGCGCATGGCCGCCCGCGCCCGTGGCAGGCGCGCCGAGCGCGGCGGGACTCGCCGCCGCCGCGCAGGCGAAGGTCGAGATCGCCGCCAGGCTCAGGAAGATGTGGGACTGAGGGGCGCGCCCGGCGAGGCGCGCTTGGCGGGGCGCTTAGCGCCTTTGCTCCCGAGCGGTGCCGCGCTGCGGCGGCATGAAGAAGTTGCGCAGCCACGCGGCCAGGCGCGTGAAGACGTCGTCGGGCTCCTCGACGAATATCTCGGGCTTGAGCAGGCGCAGATATTCCATGATCTGTTGCGCCTCCTGCTTCTGGAACACGCCATGCGTGACGCCGAGCCTCAGCAGCCCGCGCAGTTCACCCAAACGCTCGCGCGCCAAGCTGCCGCTGGCCTGCTCGCAGCCGATCTTCGCTTCGTATACGCGCTGACGCAGCGATTCGGTGAGCCGCCACGCGGGCGTCTGCATCGACTCTTCGAGCGCCTGGATGTCCTGCACACCCGACTTGATCTGCGCTGCCAGCGGATCGACCAGCGCTTCTTCACCCTGGGCTTCGCTCACGATGGCGGCCGCCCAGTCGCGGCACTGCTTCGAGAGTTCGTCCGGAGTCCATTCGGGCCGCGACGCGAAGCCGAAACCGAATTCGCCCGCCTGACGCATCAGGATCGAGACGACCTCGGGGAACTCCTTGTCGAGCGTGCGCTTGGCCCACGCGTACTGGCCGCCTTGCAGGAGCCGCTGGACGGCGTGCTCCGTGAGCGGCGTCATGTTGTCGAGCAGCTTCGCGCGCAGGTAATCCTCGAATTCCGGCGTGGCGAACTGCGGATCGAGTTTGAGCGAGACGCGCAGGAACGCCTCGAAATCCTTGCGCAGCGACGCAAGCGTTTCATCCTTCAGATTGAGGGTGATATGCCCCATTGTGGTTGCCCCGGTGTAATCCTTATCGCTTCTCGCGTGCTCTCGCCGTTCGAGCAGTGGCCTGCCAGAGCAGGCCTTGACGGGTTTAACGGCGCGCCGGGGTGAAACTTGAGCGTAAGGGCCGAGGGACCGCTCTAGCGCAGGACGACGCCTTGCCAGAGAAAGAACACGCCGAGCCCGACCGCGATGGTAAGCAGCGGTCGCTTCGTGAGCGCGCTGACAACAATGGCCGCGAGCGCGCCGACGAGCTGCGGGTTGCGCCAGGTCAGCTCGGCGCCCTGGCCGTGGGGCGAGACCGCCATCGGCACGATGATCGCCGTGAGCACGGTGACGGGCACGAAGCCAAGCGCGGTACGCACGAGCGGCGGAAACACCAGCCGGTCGCCGAGCACGAACACGGCCGTGCGAATGACCAGGGTGATGAGGGCCATGCCGAGAATCAGGACGACGTAGTTCATTGCCCGGCTCCTGCGGTGCGTTGGACGTTGGTGGGTTTGCGGGAGGACCCGCTTGCGGCGCGGGCGCCGCGCGAGGAACCGGGGCGCGAGAGGACGACGCCCACGACCACGCCCGCCAGCACGGCGCCGAGCAGCCCGAGCTTGTACGGCCAGGCCTGCCAGAAAAAGGCGAGCGCGCCCGCGGTGGCGGCGGCGGCGAGGTAGCGCACGGCAACTAACTGCGGCACGACGATGGCGATGAAGGTCGCGACCATCGCGAAGTCGAGGCCGAGCGACTGCAGGCCCGGGAACGCCGCGCCGAACAGCAGGCCGGCAGCGGTCCAGAGCTGCCAGTTCAGGTACATCGAGACTCCCGAACCGAGAAAATGCCACGGCGAGACGTCGTCGCCGGGCGGATGGCGGCGGAAATGCGCCCAGGCGACGGCGAACACCTCGTCGGTGAGCAGGCCGCCCAGCACGAGGCGCCAGCGCAGCGGCAGGTGCGAGACATAAGGGGCGAGCGTCGCGCTGTACAGCACATGCCGCAGGTTCACGATGAACGTGGTGGCAAGAATGACCGCGAAGCTCGCGTGCGAGGCGATCAGCCCGAGCGCAATGAACTGCGCGGAACCGGCGAACACGGCGAGCGACATGAACTGGCCGTGCCAGAGCGAAAGCGGGCCCGAGGTGACGAGCGTGCCGAAGATCACGCCAAAGGGCGCGGCGCCGATCATCATGGGGATCATGTCGCGCGCGCCGGCGATGAATTCGGCGAAGCGGTTGGGATGCGTGGTCAAACTGTCCTCCTGATACAAGGGGACAGCATAACGGGCGGCCGTGCGAGTGGCTTGTACGTTCTTGCGGCGCGCGGCGGCCCGGCGCGCTCAGGACGACTGCCAGCGCCCCGGCGGCACGCCGAACATACGCCGGAAGTGCCGCGTGAAATGGCTCTGGTCAGTGAAGCCGCTTGCCGCGGCGACATCGGCCACCGTGGCGCCTTCGCGCAGCGGGCCGAGCGCGCGTTGCAGGCGCAACTGCGTGCGCCACGCGTGCGGCGGCAGCCCGGTCGTCTGCGTGAAGAGCCGCGTGGCGTGAAACGGCGAGAGGCCGACTGCGTGGGCGAGATCGGCTACGCGCAACGGCATGGCGAGATCGGCGGCGAGGAGCGCCTTCATGGTTTCCACGCGCGGATCGTTCGGGCCGTGCCTGAGCGCCGCCTCGCGCGTGCGGCCGTAGCGCGTAAGCAGCGTCGAGAGCGCGTCGAGCAGGGCGCCTTCCACGGCCAGCAGATCGGAGCACTGCGCTGAACCCGGCGCAGCGGAAGACGCGGGAAGCGCCGCGACGCCAGCGCTCGCGCTGGATTGCGCTACGGCTGCGGCGCGCCGCCAGTCGGCGTCGGCTTCCAGCAGCCGGTGCGCGCGAGAGAGCCGATGCGCGAGATCGAGATCGTGGATCACCTCCGGCTCGAACCACGGCAGCGGCTGCGCGCGACCCGCGATTTCGCCGGCGAGTTCGTGCAGGAAGTCGATCGGGACGTACATCACCCGATAGCTCCAGCCTTCCTCGGCGGCGCGCGAGCCCGTATGGAGCTCGCCGGGGTTGATGACCGGCACGCTGCCCGTTTCGGCGACATGCTGCGCGCCGCGATAGCGATAGCATTCCGCGCCGCCCTCGATCACGGGGATCGTGTAGGCCTCGTGCCAGTGGGGCGCGAACGTGTGTTCGTTGTATTCGGCCGTGACGAGATCCGCGCCGGGCAGAAGCGGCGTGCGCCAGTAGCGGGCGGAATCTCGATAACGGGAATCGGTCATGGTGAGGGATCCTGCTCAGATCCCCAGTTTAGCGCAGCGGAATCGTCGTGCCCGCAGGCACGGGTACGGCCGTGACGCTGTTCTTGGCGCTGCCGCTCACCACGCGGTCGCTGTAGGTCAGATACACGAGCGCGTTGCGCTTCGCGTCGACCACGCGTACGACGTGCAGCGTCTTGAAGAGGAACGACATGCGCTCGTTGAAGACGTCGTCTTGCTGCTTGAGAGGGCCTGAGAACGAGATCGGTCCCACCTGGCGGCACGCGATCGATGCCTCGGTCGGATCTTCCGCAATACCGAGCGTGCCCTTCACCCCGCCCGTGCGTGCGCGGGAGACATAGCAGGTGACGCCTTGCACCTGCGGATCGTCGTAGGCTTCGACGACGACTTTGTCGGAACCGGTCACGCGGAAATTGGTGTTCACGCTGCCGATCTGTTCGGCATGGGCGGCAGCCGAGACGATGAGGCTCGCGCAAGCGAGCAGGGGAGTAAGGCGGGCGGATTTCATGCGGATTCCCGAATATGACGAAACGACATTATCGGGGAGGGTGGGGGATGCCGGGGCGAGACGGCATAGACAATCTGCGCCGCCCTAATAGCCCGCTTCGTGCTGATGGCGGAACGCGAGCACGTACACGGTATCGTCGTTTGTGTCGTGCAAGTACAGTGCCACGTAACCCGAGTCACCGAAGGGAATCACGAGTTCGCGCAGTTCGGGCGGCCCGTCCACTGGGCGTCCAATTGCAGGTGTTTTTTCGAGATGGAGAAGTTGCTGGCTGATGATTTGTGCCGCGCGTCGCGCTGCTTCCGGTGCCTTGCGGGAGAGGAATCGCCGGCAGCGTTCCAAACCTTCGACAGCGCGCTCGGTGACGATTAGTCGTGGCACTCGGGCACCGACTTCTCGTCCTCCGTTCCCCAGCTATCCAGCCACGCGCGGACCTCGTCACCGTTCAAGTGCCGCCCGGTTTCCTTGAAGTGCTGCCAGGAGGCAAGTGCTTCCTGCCTGAAGCGCTCCCGCGCTTCTTCGCGTTCGACGTACTGCGCGATGGCTTCGCGCATTACGGCGTGCGGCGAGCGATGCTGCAATCCGGCGATGTGGTGGACGCGGTCTTTGAGGTCTTCGTCAAGCTTGATGGAAGTGGCCATGGCCGTTCCTGCAGATGGGTATCACCTGGTAATACTACACCAGCGTGGCTATCGGCATGTTGACTGGCCTTGTGACGGCTTGACCTGAGGGAGGGTATTGGTGCGCGCGCAACCCGCGCAGCAAAAGAAAAAGGGGTTGCGTGCAAACACGCAACCCCTCGATATTTTGGCTCCCCGACCTGGGCTCGAACCAGGGACCTACGGATTAACAGTCCGGCGCTCTACCGACTGAGCTATCGGGGAACAGCAATACAGCTACAACGCTTTACGTCATAAAAAAGCCCGTTGTGATTAACGGGCTTTTGCGAATCTTGGCTCCCCGACCTGGGCTCGAACCAGGGACCTACGGATTAACAGTCCGGCGCTCTACCGACTGAGCTATCGGGGATCAACAAAAGCAGAGAAAGAGATTCTATGGGGTATGGCTAAGCCTGTCAATACCCTGTCGCTATCTCTTTAAGGGCAATGCGCGACCGGCGTGCGATTAACGTGCAATCAGCGGGCCAGAAGCGCGAGCTTGTCCTTCACGTCCTTGAATTCGTCGGCTTCCGGCAGCGGGGCCTTGGTCTTGGTGATGCTCGGCCAGCTCTTGGCGAGGTCGGCATTCAGCTCGATGAACGATTGCTGGTCGCCGGGCACGTCTTCCTCGGCGTAGATGGCGTTCACCGGGCATTCCGCAACGCACACGGCGCAGTCGATGCACTCGTCCGGGTCGATCGCGAGGAAGTTGGGACCTTCGCGAAAGCAGTCCACCGGGCACACATCGACGCAGTCGGTATAGCGGCACTTGATGCAGCTTTCGGTCACAACGTGAGTCATTCAGGCAGCTCCTGCAAGCTTTTTGTATCGGGGGATGGCGGTTCGCCAAAGGCGCTATTGTAACTGATGAGGAATTACCCCAACCACAGGCCCGCAACCGTCCTTATATCGTTTCGTGATTAGTTTATAAGATGGGGTGATCCGCAACGTTTTACCCCTTGCGCGCAAGGGGACGTGCCGGCGGGCACGCGGGGCGCGCAGGCATTCGGGTAACATGGGCGCACCGCTGGCGCTCGCCGCCCGGAGCCGCTGCGAGGCATCTGCCGCGCAGCGAGTCCGGTTCCCGCTTCGCGGGCGCTATCCGATTGCAGTCCGGCTGGCCCATCATGATCATTACTTCGCTGCTCGATACCGATCTCTACAAATTCACGATGATGCAGGTGGTGCTGCATCATTTCCCCGCGGCCACTGTGGAATACCGTTTCCGCTGCCGCACGCCGAACGTCGATCTCGTGCCCTACGTCGACGAGATCCGCAGCGAGATCCAGAAGCTCTGCAGGCTGCGCTTCGCCGAGCCCGAACTAGAGTATCTGCGCAAGATGCGCTTCATCAAGGGCGACTTCATCGACTTTCTCGCGCTCTTTCACCTCAACGAAAAGTACATCTCGGTCACGCCGTCGCCCAAGGGCAATGGCGAGATCGACATCGAGATCAAGGGGCCGTGGCTGCACACGATCCTCTTCGAGATCCCGGTGCTCGCCATTGTCAACGAGGTGTATTTCCGCAACACGCAGCATCACCCGCAGTACGAGGAAGGGCGCGAGCGCCTGCGCCACAAGATCGAGCTGCTCGGCGCGAAGCCCGAATTCGCCGACTGCAAGATCGCCGACTACGGTACGCGCCGCCGCTTCTCGAAGCGCTGGCACGAAGAAGTCATCCTCACGCTCAAGGACGATCTCGGCGAGCAGTTCACCGGCACGAGCAACGTCTACTACGCGATGAAGCACAACCTCACGCCGCTCGGCACGATGGCGCACGAGTACCTGCAGGCGTGCCAGGCGCTCGGGCCGCGTTTGCGCGACTCGCAAATCTATGGCTTCGAGATGTGGGCGAAGGAGTATCGCGGCGACCTCGGCATCGCGCTCTCGGATGTCTACGGCATGCAGGCCTTCCTGCGCGACTTCGACATGTACTTCTGCAAGCTCTTCGACGGCGCGCGGCACGATTCGGGCGATCCGTTCGAGTGGGGCGAGCGCCTGCTCAAGCACTACGAGGACAACCGCTGCGACACGCGCACGAAGACCATGATCTTCTCGGACGCGCTCGACATTCCCAAGGTGCTGCGCCTGTATGAACGCTTTCGCGGGCGCTGCCGCCTCGCGTTCGGCGTGGGCACGAACCTCACCAACGACCTCGGCTATCAGCCGCTGCAGATCGTCATCAAGATGGTTCGCTGCAACGGTCAGCCTGTCGCCAAGCTCTCCGATTCGCCGGGCAAGAACATGTGCGACGACAAAGCGTATCTCGCCTATCTGCGCCAGGTGTTCGGCATCGAGCAGCCGGTGGAAGAGGAGTGCGCGGGCAAGTAAGCGCACACGGAACCCGTAAATCACAAGGCGACGCCCCGGTATAATCGGCGCGTCGCTTTTCTTTATCTGACGAGGACGTTCATGGACACGACGGCCGCCCGCCGCAGCATACTCGCGCGCATTCGCGCGGCGCAGGGACGCGAGGCCACGCCCGCGCCGCACGAGCGCGAAGCCGTGGCCGACTACCTCGCGCAGCATCCCGAGGGGCCGCGTCCGCCGCTGGAAGGCGATCTGGTCGCGCGCTTCATCGGCGAGGCGCGCAAAATGGCGAGCACCGTCGACGAAGTCCAGCAGATGGCCGACGTGCCCGCCGCCGCGCAGCGTTATCTCGCTGAGCGCAGCCTGCCGATGCAGGCGGTCGCGTGGCAAACGCTCAAAACATTCGACTGGGCTGGGGCGGGTCTCGCGGTTCAATTCCGCAAGCCCGAAGACCGCGATCTCGTCGGCCTCACAGGGTGTTTCTGCGCCACGGCCGAAACCGGCACGCTGGTGCTGCTCTCCAGTCCGCAAACGTGGGCCTCGGGCGCGCTGCTGCCCGAAACGCACATCGCCGTCGTGCCCGCTTCGCGGATCGTCGCGGGCCACGAGGACGCCTTCGCGCTCATGCGCGCCGAACGCGGAGAACTGCCGCGCGCGGTCAATTTCGTTTCGGGGCCTTCGCGCACCGGCGATATCGAGCAGACCATCATTCTTGGCGCGCACGGCCCGTATCGCGTGCATGTGATCGTCGTGCATGGCGCGTAAGCGCAACGCGGCGAGCGCTTGCGCGGGAACGCTCTTCGCCGCGCTCGCGCTGTTCAGCGCGAACGCATCCGCTGCGACGTTCGACGGCGCATCGCTTGGCGCCATCTGGGCGCTGCCTTTCGCCGGCATGCTCCTGTCGATCGCGTTCTTCCCGATGTTCGCCGCCACGTTCTGGCATCACCACTTCGGCAAGATTTCGGCGGCCTGGGCGCTGGCGTTCCTGCTGCCGTTTGCGGCCACGCACGGTCCTGGCGCGACGTATCCGCTCTTTGTGCACGCCGTTATCGACGAATATCTTCCGTTCATCGTACTACTCGGCGCGCTTTATACGATCGCAGGCGGTATCTGCGTGTATGGGAATTTGCGTGGCTCGCCGCGCATGAATACGTCGATCCTCGCGCTGGGCACCGTGCTCGCAAGCGTGATGGGCACGACGGGCGCGGCGATGCTGCTGATCCGGCCGCTCCTGCGCGCCAACGACAACCGCCGCCACAACGTGCACGTGGTCGTGTTTTTTATCTTTCTCGTCGCGAACGCTGGCGGCTTGCTCACGCCGCTCGGCGACCCGCCGCTTTTCCTCGGCTTCCTGAACGGCGTGGGATTCTTCTGGACTACGCAGCATCTTGCGCTTCCGATGCTGTTCGTCTGCGGCGTGCTGCTCGCGGTGTTCTACGCGCTCGATAGCTGGTACTTCAGCCAGTCCGGGGAAGTGCGCCCCGCCTCGCTCGACCCGACGCCGGACACGGGCGCGCTCGCGATCGGTGGCAAGGCGAATTTCGTGCTGCTCGCGCTGCTCATCGCGCTCGTGCTGATGAGCGGCGTATGGCGTCCGGGTATCGCCTTCGAGGTCGCGGGCGCGCATGTGCAGTTGCAGAACCTCGTGCGCGATACGGGACTCGTTGCGCTCGCACTCATCTCGCTCGCGCTCACGTCGAAGCAGGCGCGTGCCGACAACGGTTTCGAGTGGGCGCCGATTGTCGAGGTGGCCAAGCTCTTCGCGGGCATTTTCGTGACGATCGCGCCCGTTATCGCGATCCTGCGCGCGGGCGAGGCGGGCGCATTCGCCGCGCTGATCCGCTTCGTGAACGACGCGCCGGGCCGCCCCAACGAAGCGATGTACTTCTGGGCGACGGGTCTGCTCTCGTCGTTTCTCGACAACGCGCCCACGTACCTCGTGTTCTTCAATCTCGCCGGCGGCAACGCCAATGCGCTGATGTCCGGCGGCGCGAAAACGCTCGCCGCGATTTCGGCGGGCGCCGTGTGGATGGGCGCGCTCACCTATATCGGCAACGCGCCGAATTTCATGGTGAAGGCGATCGCGCAGTCGCGCGGCGTGCGCATGCCGGGCTTCTTCGGCTATCTTGGCTGGTCGGGCGTGCTGCTCACGCCGGTCTTTCTCGCGGCCACCTGGCTCTTTTTCGTCTAGCCGGAGCTCGCCTGGAAGCAGCTTGCGAATAGCGCGCGAGACTTCCCTGAGCGCCCCGTCACGCGCAACAATGACGGACAACGACTGAAGTGTGGAGAGCAACGATGCAAAAGATTCTCGTGGCGCGCCCGATCTTTCCCGACGTGATCGATCGGCTGAAGCAATATTTCGATGTCGACTGGAACAACGGCGAGGCGCTTGCGCCGGAGGCGCTGCACCAGCGTCTCGCCGACAAGGACGGCGCGCTCACCGCGGGCGACCCGATCGGCGCCGCCGCGCTCGCCGCCGCGCCGCGCCTGCGCGTGGTGTCGAACATGGCCGTGGGCTACAACAACTTCGACATGGCCGCCTTCAACGCGGCCAACGTGCTTGGCACCAACACGCCCGACGTGCTCAACGAAACCACGGCCGATTTCGGCTGGGCGCTGATGATGGCCGCCGCGCGCCGCGTGACGGAGTCCGAACACTTCCTGCGCGCGGGCAAATGGGACAAGTGGTCGTTCGACGCGTTTCTCGGCTCGGACATTTACGGTGCCACGCTCGGCGTGATCGGCATGGGCCGTATCGGTCAGGCGCTCGCGCGCCGTGCGCGCGGCTTCAACATGCGTGTGGTCTATCACAACCGTTCGCGTGTCGCACCGGAGATCGAGCGCGAGCTGAACGCCGAATATCGCTCGAAGGAAGACCTGCTCAAGCAGGCCGACCACGTCGTGCTCGTGCTGCCCTATACGGCTGAAAACCATCACACGATCGGCGCAGCCGAACTCACGCTGATGAAACCTACCGCCACGCTCACCAACATCGCGCGCGGCGGCATCGTCGACGACGCGGCGCTCGCGCACGCGCTGCGCACGCGCCAGATCGCCGCGGCGGGCCTCGACGTGTTCGAGGGCGAGCCGCGCGTGCATCCGGCGCTGCTCGAAGTGGAAAACGTCGTGCTCACGCCGCACATTGCGAGCGCGAGCGAGGCCACGCGCCGCGCGATGGCGAACCTCGCCGCCGACAACCTCATCGCCGCGCTCGGCGAGGGTCCGCGCGCGGGTCAGCCGCCGAATCCGATCAACCCCGCCGTGCTGGGGAAAGCGCGTCCATGAGTCCGTTCGCAGTCATGTCGCTGGCGATCGTTGCGCTGGCGATCGCGTTCGTCGTGACGCTCGTGGCGTTGCTGCGCGCGCGTCACGGTCATGGCGAGAGCGACGCAGAGTCCACGCTCGACGCGCTCGATCAACTGAGCGATCGCCTCGCCGCCTCGACCGACACGCAGGCACGCGCGGCCGAGCGCATCGAGCGCGAACTGCGCAACGAGATCGCGCGCACCGCGCAGAGTTCGCGCAGCGAATTCGGCGGCGGCTTCGCACAGGTGCAGCAGGCGCTGGCGGCGCAGCTAGGCAGCATCGCGACGGTGCAGAACAGCCAGATCGACGGCTTCGCCCAGCAGCTCGCCAAACTCACGGCGGCCAATACGCAGCAGCTCGACGCCGTGCGCCAGAGCCTGCATCAGCAAGCCCAGTTGGCGCGCGACGAGCAGGGCGCCGCGCTGCGCCATTTCGGCTCGCTGCTCACGCAGCAGCTCGCGCAACTCACCGAAGTCAACGACCGGCGCTTCGCCGAAGTGCGCGCGACGCTCGAACAGCGTCTGAAAGACATCGAAGCGAACAACGCGGCGAAGCTCGAGGAAATGCGCCGCACCGTCGACGAGAAGCTGCACGCGACGCTCGAACAACGCCTTGGCGAATCGTTCAAGCTCGTCTCCGACCGGCTGGAGCAGGTGCATCGCGGGCTTGGCGAGATGCAGACGCTGGCGGCGGGCGTGGGCGACCTGAAGAAGGTGCTCACCAACGTGAAGACGCGCGGCACCTGGGGCGAGGTGCAGCTCGAAGCGTTGCTCGAACAGATGCTCACGCCCGACCAGTTCGCGAAGAACGTGGCGACGGTGCCCAAGAGCAATGAGCGCGTGGAGTTCGCGATTCGTCTGCCCGGGCGTGGCGTCGGCGCAGGGGAATCAGGCGAGCCGGTCTGGCTGCCCATCGACGCCAAATTTCCGCGCGAGGATTACGAGCGTCTCATCGACGCACAGGAGCGCGCGGACGTGCTCGCAATCGAGGAGGCGGGCCGCGCGCTCGAACTGCGCATTCGCGCGGAAGCCCGCACCATCGCCGAGAAGTACGTCGCGCCGCCGCACACGACCGATTTCGCGCTGCTGTTCCTGCCAACCGAAGGGCTTTACGCGGAGATTCTGCGCCGCCCCGGTCTGACCGATGTCTTGCAGCGCGATTACCGCGTGAGCGTGGCGGGGCCGACGACACTCACGGCGCTCCTCAACAGCTTGCAGATGGGTTTCCGCACACTCGCGATCGAGCGTCGTTCGAGCGAGGTGTGGCAGGTACTCGGCGCGGTGAAGACGGAGTTCGGCAAGTTCGGCGACGTGCTCGCGCGCACGAAGTCGCAGCTCGAAACCGTCACGCGTTCGATCGAGGCTGCCGAGGTGCGCACGCGCGCGATGAACCGCAAGCTGCGCGACGTCGAGGCACTGCCGGGCGAGGCCGCCGCGAATCTGCTCGGCGACGCGCTGCGCAATGGCGAAGCCGGTAGTGAAGGAGGATTCGGCGACGAGTGAGGAAAACCGCCGCGCCAAAAGAGAACGGGCCGCCTGAATCAGGCGGCCCGTTTGCATTCGAGCGTGCGGTTCGGTTAGCCGAGCGCCGCCACGCCAGGCGCTGCGAGCTTGTCGAGCGCGTCTCCGGTCATGCGCACCACGCGCCAGTCGGGCAGCACGGTGGCGCCGAGCTTTTCATAGAAGCCGATCGCGGGCGTGTTCCAGTCGAGCACGGTCCATTCGAAGCGGGCGCAGCCGCGTTCGACAGCGATTGCCGCGAGCGCGCGCAGCATCGCCGTGCCGAGACCGGTGCCGCGTTGCGACGGCTGCACGTAGAGGTCTTCGAGATAGAGACCGCGGCGGCTCAGGAACGTCGAGTAGTTGTGGAAGAAGAGCGCGTAGCCGACGATGCGGCCGGCGTCTTCCGCCACCAGCGCTTCGGCAGCGGGGCGCGTGCCGAACAGGGCGTCGGCGAGGCCCTCGGCCGTGCCGGTGAACAGATGTGTGAGCTTTTCGAACTCGGCGAGTTCGTACATCAGCGCGTGCATGGCGCCGACGTCGGCGGGCGTGGCGGCGCGGATCGTTGCGGCCATCACGCTTCCTCGGGCACGTCGGAGAGATGGATCTCGATGCCGCCGAAGCGCGAGGCTACCCAGTTGTACGCGTGGCAGGCGATCCACAGCAGGATGAAGCCGACGATCGCATTGAGCAGCAGCGCGCTGAAGATGGTCGAGAGTTCGACCGAGCCATAGCGCACGAACGCCACGAGCACGCCGAGCAGCACGATAGGCACGCTGAAGGTCAGGTACACGAGGATGAGCGCCTTGGCGGTCTGGCCCGCAGCGATGAACGAGATCTGTTTTTTCATAGTAGTCGGTCCGTTATGCAGGTGTGGACGTGTGGATACGTTTGATGGCCTCTGAGGCGCCGCCGCGCTAGACGAGTCCATCGAACAGCATGATGTCGACGGCGTCGCCGGCATCGAGATCGCCGGCTTCGTGGGCGAGCACGATGAAGCAGTTCGCCTCGCTCATCGTGCTGAGCGCGCCCGAGCTTTGCGAGCCGGTCGGCGCGACGCGCCACTGGCCGCGATCGTCGCGGCGCGCGAGGCCGCGCTGGAACTCGGTGCGGCCCACCCGCTTCTTGATCGGCTGATCGCTCAGTGCCGGCACGAGCGGGACGGGCTGCGCTTGCGCGCCTGCCATCGCCATGAGGGCGGGGCGCACGATCTGGTAGAACGAGACCATCGTCGCGACCGGGTTGCCCGGCAGGCCGAACAGCAGCGCCGCGCGGCCCGCGCCTGGGCGTCCGCCCGACCAGATGCGGCCGAACGCAAGCGGACGGCCGGGGCGCATGGCGAGGCCCCAGAACGAGACGTCGCCGAGCGTTTGCAACTGGGTGCGCGTGAAATCGGCTTCGCCGACCGAGACGCCGCCGGAGGTTAGCACGACATCGGCGCTTTCGGCAGCCTTTCCAAGCGTCGCCGCGAGTGCCGCGGGGTCGTCGCGCACGACGCCCAGGTCGATCGCCTCGACGTTCAGCCGCTGGAGCATCGCGCCGAGCGCGTAGCGGTTGCTGTCGTAGATACAGCCGGGTTCGAGCGGCTCGCCCGGCGAGCGCAATTCGTCGCCGGTCGAAAAGTAGGCCACACGCAGACGTTGCTTGACGTTCGCCTCGACGAGGCCGAGCGAGGCCAGCAAGCCGATATCGGAAGCGCGCAGCACGCGGCCTGCCGCGAGCGCCACGCCGCCGCGCGCGAGATCCTCGCCTTTGCGGCGCGCGTTTGCACCGCGCCTGACGATGTCCGCATCGAAAGCGATGACGTCGTCCTGCGCCGAAACATGCTCTTGGGGCACGACGGTATCGCAACCCAGGGGCATCGGCGCGCCGGTCATGATGCGCACGCAGGCGAGCGCGGCGACTTCCGCCGCGTAGGCGTGACCCGCGAAGGCCTTGCCGCACACCGCGAGCGAGAGACGGCCAGAGACGTTGGCCAGCGCCGCGCCGTCGAACGCATAACCGTCCATCGCGGCGTTGTCGTGTGCGGGGACGTCGATGGGCGAAATCACGTCTTCGGCCAGCACGCGCCCGAGTGCCTCACGCAGCGGGACGCGCTCGCTCCCCGCGAGCGGCGTCACCCACTGCAGCACGATGGCCTGTGCGGCGCTGACGGGCAAAGCTTGCGGATCGTACTGGCTGATGCAACCGGCGTTGCCGGAGGGATGGTTAAGCGTGGTCATCGAGTGAGGAAGCGTCGCATCCGCACGGCCTGTGCGGCGATCGTCCAGGCGGGCGTGCCGGCCGTGTGCCGGGGACGGCGGCTGGCCGGGCGCCGCCCGATTGCAATTCAGGCGCGTTCGAGTTCGGCCAGTTCCTGTAAGGAATTGATATTGTAAAACGCACGTTCATCGGCAAAGGCGACTTCGGCGGCCGTGTGGCGCGCGTACCACGCACGAACCTTGCGCTCGCCGGCAGCCAGAAAGGCGGCGAGGTCGTCGGCGAGGGCAGTGCGCACGAGTGCGAAGACGGGATGCAGCGAGACCTCGCCTGCGGCATTCGTCGTGGTCGCGGTCACGATATCGGCATGCCGCGCCGATGCGGCGTGGCCGAGGCGCTCGGCGAGATCGGCTGGCAGCCAGGGCGAGTCGCAGGGCGCCGTGAGGAGCCACTCGGTCTGCGCCGCGCGCAGACCGGCGAGCAGCCCCGCGAGCGGGCCGGGGAAGTCGGGCATCGTGTCGGCGAGCACACTGGCTTGCCATGGCGCGCCGAGCGCCGCGTAGGCGTCGCTGTTGCGGTTCGCGCTGATCGCGAGGGCGCCCACCTGGGGCGCGAGGCGCGCGAGAACGTGGGCCGCGAGCGGTTGGCCGTGCAGCCTCTGCAGACCTTTGTCCGCGCCGCCCATGCGCTGGCCGCGGCCGCCCGCGAGTACGAGGCCCGTGATCGATCCGGTGGATAGGGTGTTGGCGCTCATCGGCGTCGTTGGCTTCTCAGCCGCCGATGTAGGACATTTCGATGCGCCGCTCATCAGTGGAACCCGGCGCCTGCGCGCTCCCGCGCAATTGCGAGTAGCGATCGGCACGGCCTTCCCATACCTGCGCGATGGCGCCGGAGATCGCCGCATCCGTGGCGCCGTTGCGCAACAGCGCGCGCAGGTCGTAGCCCATCGAGGCAAACAGGCACAGATACAGCTTGCCTTCGGTCGAGAGGCGCGCGCGCGTGCAATCGCCGCAAAAGGCGCGAGTCACGCTGGAGATCGCGCCGATCTCGCCCGCGCCGTCCGCATAGCTCCAGCGTTGCGCCGTTTCGGCGGCATTGTGGGGCTCGAGCGGCACGAGCGGCCAGTGCTCGGCAATCCGCGCGACGACCTCGGCCGAAGGCAGTACTTCGGCCATGTTCCAGCCGTTCGACGTGCCCACATCCATGTACTCGATGAAGCGCAGCGTCACGCCCGTGCCGCGGAAATGGCGCGCAAGCGGCACGATCTCGCCGTCGTTCGTGCCGCGCTTGACGACCATGTTGACCTTGATCGGCGCGAGACCCACGGCGTGGGCCGCCGCGATGCCGTCGAGCACGTCGGCCACCGCGAAATCCGCGTCGTTCATGCGGCGAAAGAGGGCGTCGTCGAGCGCGTCGAGGCTCACCGTCACGCGCGTGAGGCCTGCGTCGCGCAGGGCGCGCGCCTTGCGGGCAAGCAGCGAGCCATTGGTGGTGAGCGTGATGTCGAGCGCCTCGCCTTCGGGCGTGCGCAGCGCGGCGAGACGCTCGATCAGGAATTCGATGTTCTTGCGCAGCAGCGGCTCACCGCCCGTGAGGCGGATTTTGGTGACGCCGTGCGCGACGAAAAGCCGCGCGAGCCGCTCGATTTCCTCGAGCGAAAGCAGCGCGGAATGCGGCAAAAACGGATAGTCCTTGTCGAACACCGCACGCGGCATGCAGTACACGCAGCGGAAATTGCAGCGGTCCGTGACCGAGATGCGCAGGTCGCGCAGGGGTCTGGCGAGTGCGTCGAAGACCGCGCCAGATGGCGCGCGCACGGTCCCCACGGCCTGCCCGGGCAGTTCCGGCGGCAGCGATCGAATATCGGCAACGGGGATGATGCGTCGTGTCATGGTCTCTTCATTCTCGCGTTGATTCGATTTTAGCTGAACCCGCGCGCACCGACAGACGAGGGAGAACGCTGATATATCAAAAAAAAGCCCGCCGGGTAGGGCGGGCTCTTCGGGGCGCGCCGGACTCGAGGCCCGGCGCGCGGCCAGTTGCGCTTGCGGCGCTTACGGCTGGCGCGTGGTTTCGACCTGCTGCATCGGCGTGCTGTCGACCGGCGGCAGCGCCTTGCGCTCGCGCGGCGCGCGTGCGGGCTTCACCAGCTGCGCGGCGGCTTGCTGGGCGGCGTGCAGCTTGTCGGCGTCGGTATTGACCCAGACGAGACCCGCCGATTCCAGCATCGGGCGCAGCGTGTCCGCGGCGGCCGGAGCCGGCGAGGGCGCCGCCGCTGCCACCGGAGCCGGATGCTGTGCAGCCGGCTCGGGGGGCGCGATGACCGCAGGAGCCGCGGCTATCACTTCCTGCACCGGCTCCGGTTGCGCGGCGGGCACAGCCGCCGGCACTTCGGTCTGCGGCGCTTCGACGCGGTCTTCACGCACGACTACGGGCTGCGTTTCGGCCTGGACCGGCTCGGCCGGGGCTGCCGGCGCGACAGGTTCGTCCGCTGCGGCAGGCGCCACAGGAGCGACAGGAGCCATCGGTGCTGCGGGTTCCTCGGCCTTCGGCTCGACCCCATGCGCGGTCTCCACGCTCGCCGGTGCGGCTTCGGCAGGTGCCGGAGCCGGAACTTGCTCTGCAGCGGGCGCAACGGTTTCGACCGGCGTAGCCGTCACGACGGCGGCCACGTGAGCGGCTTCGGCGACGACGGCGGCGGCCGGCAGTGCGGTCACGACAGTCTCGACAACTGCCTCGGTGCGCGCTTCGACGGCCGGTGCTTCATGCAGTTGTGCGGCAATGGCAGGCTGCTCGACGGCCGGTTGGGCCGGTGCGGCTTCCTCTTCGCCTTCCGGCGCGTCCGCGCCCGGCGTGAGGCCCGCTGCATCCGTTTCGCGCTCGCGGCGACCGCCACGGCGGCCACGACGACGACGACGACGCTCTTCGCCTTCACGCGGCGCGCCTTCTTCGTC
Source organism: Paraburkholderia acidiphila (assembly GCF_009789655.1). GTDB lineage: Bacteria > Pseudomonadota > Gammaproteobacteria > Burkholderiales > Burkholderiaceae > Paraburkholderia > Paraburkholderia acidiphila. The sequence goes on along the minus strand of NZ_CP046909.1, from coordinate 2,191,516 downwards.
GGCACCCGCGCTCATACCTTCGGGCAGTTCTTCCGTCTGCGTCGCTTCGACGCCTTCGGCGCCTGCCGATGCGGCGTCAAGACGCTCTTCCTGGGCTTCCGCAGCCTCGGCTTGCTGACGGCGACGCTGCTCATTGCGTTCACCGCGCTCGCCGCGTTCACCACGTTCGCGTCGCTCGCCGCGTTCCTGGCGCTCGCCGCGTGCGGCGCCGGCTTCCGCCGTCGTATCGCTACGGTCCTGGCCGCGCTCGACACGCTCGATGCGCTGTTCGCGCTCGGCGCGTGCTTCGCGGCTTTCACGCGGTTCACGTTGCTCGCGCGGCTCACGTTGTTCACGCGGCTCGCGTTGCTCGCGGGCGCCACGGCCTTCGCGTGCTTCACGCGGTTCGCGTGGCTCGCGCGGTTCGCGCTCTTCACGGCGTCCAGCCTGTTGGCCGGTGCGTGCGCCGCCTGCGCCTTCGCCGCGGCCTGCCGCGTCGCGACCGCCGGTGCGGCGATTGCGGTTACGGTCGCCGCCACTCTTCTCGCCGCGCTCGGTACGCGCTTCGCGGGTCGGACGGGTGGCCTTTTCGGGTTGAGCAACCGGTGCCGGTGCGGGTGCCGCAGCCGGCGCGCCGAAGAGGCGCTTGACCCAGCCGAAGAAGCCGCCGCCCGCGGGCGTCACGGCCACTTGCGCGGCGACCGGTGCGGCTTCGGCCGTCTTGACCGGTGCGCTCGGTGCCGGACGCTCCGGCGTGATGCCCTTCACCGCGGCTTCCTGCTTGGGCTTGGCTTCGGCCGTGCGCTTGCTGTAGCCGGTTTCCGACTCGAGTTCGCGGGCCGCTTCCTCGGCCATCTTCCACGAAGCGCGCGGATCGTCGAGGCGTGCATCGTCGTGACGCAGGCGCTCGAGCTTGTAGTGCGGCGTTTCGAGATGCTTGTTCGGGATCAGCACGACGCCGACCTTGAAGCGCGACTCGATCTTGTTGATTTCCGAACGTTTTTCGTTGAGCAGGAAGGCGGTCACTTCGACCGGCACCTGGCAATGGATCGCCGCGGTGTGCTCCTTCATCGCCTCTTCCTGGATGATGCGCAGGACCTGAAGCGCCGACGATTCGGTATCACGGATATGACCCGTGCCGTTACAGCGCGGGCAGGTGACGTGGCTGCCTTCCGAGAGGGCGGGGCGCAGACGCTGACGCGAGAGTTCCATCAGGCCGAAGCGCGAGATCTTGCCCATCTGCACGCGCGCGCGGTCGTGGCGCAGCGCGTCCTTCAGGCGCTGCTCGACTTCGCGCTGGCTCTTGGCGGACTCCATGTCGATGAAGTCGATCACGATCAGGCCGCCCAGGTCGCGCAGGCGCAACTGGCGCGCCACTTCGTCGGCGGCTTCGAGGTTGGTGCGCGCGGCGGTTTCCTCGATGTCGGCGCCCTTGGTGGCGCGCGCCGAGTTCACGTCGATGGCGACGAGCGCCTCGGTGTGGTCGATCACGATCGCGCCGCCCGAGGGCAGCGGCACCGTGCGCGAGTAAGCCGTCTCGATCTGGTGCTCGATCTGGAAACGCGAGAAAAGCGGCACGTCGTCGTGATACCGCTTCACCTTGTTGACATTATCCGGCATCACGATATCCATGAAGGCGCGTGCCTGGTCATAGATCTCGGTGGTGTCGATGAGGATTTCGCCGATGTCGGGCTGGAAGTAGTCGCGGATCGCGCGAATGACGAGGCTCGATTCCAGGTAGATCAGCATGGGCTGACCGGACTGGCCGGCCTGCGACGCGGCTTCGATGGCGCGCCACAGTTGCAGCAGGTAGTTCAGGTCCCACTGGAGCTCTTCGGCGGAGCGGCCGATGCCGGCCGTGCGCGCGATGATGCTCATGCCGTCCGGCAGTTGCAGCTGCGCCATGGTTTCGCGCAGTTCCTGACGGTCGTCGCCCTCGATGCGGCGCGAGACGCCGCCGCCGCGCGGGTTGTTCGGCATGAGGACGAGGTAGCGGCCGGCGAGCGAGATGAACGTGGTGAGGGCGGCGCCCTTGTTGCCGCGCTCTTCCTTCTCGACCTGAACGATCAGTTCCTGGCCTTCCTTGAGGGCGTCCTGGATGCGCGCACCGCGCATGTCGATGCCTTCGCGGAAGTACTGGCGGGCGACTTCCTTGAACGGCAGGAAGCCGTGGCGGTCTTCGCCGTAGTTGACGAAACACGCCTCGAGCGAAGGCTCGATACGGGTGACGATCCCCTTGTAGATATTGCCTTTGCGCTGTTCGCGCCCGGCGGTTTCGATGTCGATGTCGATGAGCTTCTGTCCATCGACGATGGCGACACGCAGTTCTTCCTGCTGTGTCGCGTTGAACAGCATTCGTTTCATTGAACGACTCCAGTGCGTTCGCGCGCGAGCCGCACGGTGCGCGGCGGCGACGCCAGGCAGCACGGTGCGGGCAGCGGCGAGCCGCGCCTTATTGTGTTGTCACAAGCACGCTGGAGCGGGAACGATGGCGAGGAGAATTGCCTTTTCTGGGCGCCGGTCCGGCGTTACGTTGCCGTGGACGGGGCCGCGTGGGCACATGCGAAATACGTCTTCAAGAAGCGAAAAGACATGCCGCGGGTTCGCGACGGCAACGTTTTCCTGTGCTTCCAATCCACCTGCCTGTCGTGGCCATGGTTGTGCCGATAGTTGAACTCATCGCACTGGCCGTGACAGACGCCTGCCGCAGCGGCGAACCGCGCGCGCTTGCGACTGGATCAGGTTCGCGGCCTCAAGATTCAATCAGGGCCGCGCACGGGAAGCTTTCAGGAACGCCCGCCTTCCCCCTCGGGGTGTCTCGCCACTTTTGACGTCGCCTTGTCCCGCACATTGCCGGGACGCTTCGGGCGCTCGCCGTATTTTCGCCACCAGCGCCTCCTTCGGCGGTCACTTCGACCGCGCGGCGGGACGCGCCGGATAAATTCTTTATACCAATGTTCCGTTACCGTCGGAGCCGCTCCTGACCGAACGTGCCTGTGGGCGCCGTCCCTGCCGGAATGGTGTTCCGTGCGTGCAACTCGTTGCTTCTCATCAAGCGGGGTGAGCAACCAGCCCCGGGCGCAAGTAAAATAACCGTTTATTGCTTGCAGCCTGCGCTCGCCGCGTGGTCCGAGTCCAGGATAACCCTCTTGGGGTTCGCAGGACATTTGGCCGAAAGGCCTACCGTTGCGTCGGCGCTGGGCAAATTATATTCAGAATGAAAGGGTTAGGCAAAACATCCCAGAATCAGGTCGCAAGCGACCAGGTTTCGTTCGTCGAAATCGACGAGGGCGCGGCCGGTCAGCGCATCGACAACTTTCTCGTGCGCGTCTGTAAAGGCGTGCCGAAAAGCCACATCTATCGCATTTTACGTAGCGGGGAAGTGCGCGTAAATAAGGGTCGGGTCGATGCGCAGTATCGGCTCGCCGAAGGCGACATCGTGCGCGTGCCGCCCATTCGCACGTCGCAATCGAGCACGCCGGCCGGTGCCGCGCCGGTGCCGGCGGCTCAGTTTCCCATCATCTACGAGGACGACGCGCTGCTCGTCATCGACAAGCCCGCCGGCGTGGCCGTGCACGGCGGCAGTGGCGTGGCGTTCGGTGTGATCGAGCAGTTGCGCGAAGCGCGTCCGCAGGGCAAGTTTCTCGAGCTGGTCCACCGGCTCGACCGCGAAACGTCGGGCGTGCTCATGCTCGCGAAGAAGCGCGCCGCGCTCGTCGGCCTGCATGCGCAGATGCGCGACAACCAGACCGACAAGCGCTATTTCGCCTGCGTCCATGGCGAATGGGCGAGTGACTGGGGCCGCCGGCGCGCCGTGAAGGAGCCGCTTCATAAGTATCTGACCCCGGAAGGCGAGCGCCGCGTGCGCGTACAGCCGGACGGCATGCCCTCGCATACGGTGTTCAATCTTGTCGAGCGCTGGCCGGGTTACGCGTTGCTGGAAGCCGAGTTGAAGACGGGCCGCACGCACCAGATCCGCGTGCACCTCGCTCACCTCGGGCTGCCGATCGTCGGCGACGCCAAGTACGGCGATTTCGCGCTCAACAAGGAACTCGCGCGCACGAGTGCCCGGCCGGGCATCAAGCGCATGTTTCTGCATGCGCACCGGTTGAAGCTGGCTCACCCGATTACGGGCGCCCCATTGCAGTTCGAGGCGCCGTTGCCGGCGGATTGCCGCGGCTTCGTCGACGCGCTGCGCGCGCAGCGCGAGAGTGGCGCTGGCGAAGACGCCACCGCGGCAGCCCGTCCCGAATGACACCGAATCTGACAGCGTTTGGAGAAGTCCTGCATGGCTCGAGAGTTATTTGATCTGATTGTGTTCGACTGGGACGGCACCCTGATGGACTCGACCGCCCATATCACGCGCAGCATCCAGGCGGCGTGCCGCGACCTCGGCCTGCCCGTGCCGGGCGACGAGGCGGCGAGCTATGTGATCGGCCTTGGCCTGCGCGAGGCGCTGCAGATTGCCGCGCCCACGCTCGATCCGGCCGACTACCCGCGGCTGGTCGAGCGCTATCGCATTCATTATTTACTGAAGGACCAGCAGACCGAGCTGTTCGCTGGGGTGCGCGAGATGCTCGCGGAACTGCGCGACACCGGCTACCTGCTTGCCGTGGCGACGGGCAAGAGCCGCGTGGGGCTGAATCGCGCGCTGGCGGATTCGCGGCTCACGAGCCTCTTCGACGGCACCCGCTGCGCCGACGAAACGTTCTCGAAGCCGCATCCGGCCATGCTTCAGGAACTTACGCGCGAACTGGGGCAGGATCTCGGCCGCACGGTGATGGTCGGCGATACCACGCATGACCTGCAGATGGCGATCAACGCGGGCGCGGCGGGCATTGGCGTGGCGTATGGCGCGCATGCGAGCGGCGCGCTCGAAAAGCTCGAGCCGCGCTTCGTCGCGCAGGACGTGGCCGCGCTTGCGGGCTGGCTGCGGGAGAACGCATGAGTACGGCGGCGCAGGCTCCGACGCTCGAGCCGGTGCGCGTGTGCGCGGCCGAGGACCTCGCCGAGGGCGGCGAGGGGCGCCGCATGAACGCGACCTACGCGGGCGGCGACGCCGTGGTGTTCTTCGTGCGCTACGGCGGCGAGGTGTACGGCTACCTGAACCGCTGCGCGCACGTGCCGATGGAACTCGACTGGGTCGAGGGCCAGTTCTTCGAGTCGTCGGGGCTCTATCTGATGTGCGCCACGCACGGTGCGATCTATCAGCCCGACACGGGCAAGTGCGTGGGCGGCCCGTGCCGCGGCGGCCGGTTGCGCCCCGTGCAAGTCGAGGAACGCGACACGCCCGAGGGCCGTGCGGTATTCTGGCTGCCGGACGACGCTTTGCGTCCGACCCCAACCTGACCTCTGACCTTCGACCCGTTACCCGCTCGCATGTCCGACAATCCGACCCCTGATTCGAACGAAGCGCCCCGCGCGGCTTCGTCAGACCGCGGCGCGCCCGCGCCTGGCTGGGAGCGCGAGGCGCTCGAACGCATCGCGCTCGCGGCGATCACCGAACAGCGCGCGGCGCGGCGCTGGCGCATCTTCTTTCGCTTCGCGTTTCTCGCCGTGTTCGTGGTGATCGCGTGGGCGATCCTCGATCTTTCGGGCGCGCGCGTGGAAAGTGAAGGGCGTCATACGGCGCTCGTTTCGCTCGACGGCGAAATCGGCTCTGACACATCGGCGAACGCCGAGGACATCATCAGTGCGCTGGACAGCGCCTTCGACGACGACGGCACGGCAGGCGTGATCCTGCACATCGACAGCCCCGGCGGCAGCCCGGTGCAGGCCGGCATCATCAACGACGAGATTCACCGTTTGCGCACGAAGTACCCGGCCATCCCGCTGTATGTGGTGGTGGGCGACATGTGCGCTTCGGGCGGTTATTATGTCGCGGCCGCCGCCGACAAGATCTACGTCAACAAGGCGAGCATCGTGGGCTCGATCGGCGTGCTGATGGACGGTTTCGGCTTCACCGGACTCATGGACAAGCTCGGCGTTCAGCGGCGCCTGCGCACCTCCGGCGAAAACAAGGGCTTCTTCGATCCCTTCTCGCCCGACACGCCGAAAATGGATGCGCATGCCCAGGAAATGCTCGATCAGATCCACCAGCAGTTCATCGACGCCGTGAAGGCGGGTCGCGGCAAGCGCCTGAAGGACTCGCCGGATGTCTTCTCGGGCCTGTTCTGGACCGGGCAAAAGAGTGTGGAGCTGGGTCTCGCGGATGGCTACGGCGACACCGACTATGTGGCGCGCGAAGTCATCAAGGCGCCGGACGTCGTCGATTACACGGTCAAGCAGAGCCTGACCGATCGCGTGGCGAAGCGCGTGGGCGCGAACATTGGCTCGGCCGCCGTGCATTCGCTGCTGATGGGCGGCAAGCTGTCAGTGCACTGAGCGCCGGCGGCACTTCAGGTGCCGTTCGTCCTCAAGAAAAATCGGCCGCTGCGCAAGGGTTGCGCAGCGGCCGATTCGTTTTTGTGCGCCAAAGCGCGTTCAGTTCGCGAGCAGCAGGAAAATCGCCGGCCGCTTGTGCAATTCGGGCGCGGGCTTCTTTTTCCAGTCGGCTACGGCGCGGCTCACGATCGTCTCGCTCGGCAGCGTGAGGTCGGCCGCGACGCACACGAGTGTGGAGGGCGCGCAGGTCGCGAGCAGGGCGTCGAGCAGCGTGCGGTTGCGATAGGGCGTCTCGATAAAGATCTGCGTCTGCTTGCCCTTGCGCGAGGTCTGCTCCAGTTCGCGCAGCTTTTTCACGCGCTCGTTCGCATCGACGGGCAGATAACCGTGGAACGCGAAGCTCTGGCCGTTCAGGCCGGACGCCATCAACGCGAGCAGGATCGAACTCGGCCCCACGAGCGGCACGACCTTGATGCCGCGTTCGTGCGCGCGCCGCACGAGCAGCGCGCCCGGATCGGCGACTGCGGGCACGCCCGCCTCGGAAACGAGCCCTGTGTCGATGCCCGCGAGGAGCGGAGCGAGCAGCTTGTCGACCTCGCCCGCGGGCGTGTTGACGTTCAGTTCGCGGATGTCGATTTCCTGGATCGGACGCGTCGTGCCCACGCGCTTGAGGAACGCGCGCGTGGTCTTCGCGTTTTCGCCGATATAGCTTGCGAGCGCGCCGGCGCGCTCGCGCACGGGCATGGGGAGGACCGCGTTGAGCGCGGCATCGTCGCCTTCGCCTAGCGTGTTGGGGATCAGATAGAGGGTGCCGAGGGTCATGCTTGCGTCTCCAGCAGCGGATAGCCCGCGGCGAGCAGCATGCGCGTGAGCGCAATGAGCGGCAGGCCGATCAGGGCGGTGGGATCGTCCGATTCGATCGCTTCGAGCAGCGCAATGCCGAGCCCTTCCGCTTTCGCGCTGCCCGCGCAGTCGTAGGGCGTTTCGGCGCGCAGATAGGCGTCGAGCGCCGCATCGGGGAGGTCGCGAAAGCGCACCTTCGTGACGACATCGACGGTATCCGTTTGGCCAGTAGCGGTGTCGAGCACGCTCAGGGCACTATGGAACAACACATCGCGGCCGCGCATGGCCTGCAGCTGCTCGAGCGCGCGTTCGTGCGTGCCGGGCTTGCCGATCTGGCGGCCATCGAACGTGGCGACCTGGTCGGAGCCGATCACGAGCGCGCGACTAGCGCCCGCGGGCAGGGCGGCGGCCACGGCACGGGCCTTCGCGGCGGCGAGGCGCAGCGCCGTCGCCTCGGGCGTTTCGCCGGGGTGCGGCGTTTCGTCGATGGCGGGTACGGCCGTCTCGAAAGGAATGCGCAGACGCTCGAGCAATTCGCGCCGGTAGCGCGAGCTGGAGGCGAGGATGAGGGCGGGGCGGCCCGTGCGCGGGGCCTGCGAGGGAGAATCCTGCATGTTCGATCGAAGTATGAAAGCGGCTGCGAGTATGACTGGAAGGTGCGACTGTGGTTTGGGCTTTTCGGGTCGATTTCGTCTCGAAAACGGGGGCGGATACTTCGCAAAACGCCGTCAAAGACGCCCGAAAACCGCGCTCGCACAGACACTTGCGTACGCGAGCTTAAGTGTTTGACTCACAAAGATAAAGGCGATATGATTTTGGGCTTTTCATCGGTATGCTCTCGCCGCACGTCTTGTGCGGGCGCCAGTGTCGATGATCAATTCCGGCCAAAGATGGTCAAATCGGTTGGCCAAAGATGGCCAAAGCGGTTGGCTAAAGCGGCGGACCGGTGCAAGCTGGATTGCTGCGAGCCGCTGTTGGCTTACGCGCATCGCTCGCCGGTCGCCCAAGCCTTGAAGCAGGAGAGCGCACATGACCGAACATTCTGGTAAGCCTGCTGGCGCCGAACTGAACCCGCGTGATTTCGATCTCTTCGAATTCGCGCGCAGCGAGCGCGAAGCAGCAGGCGTCGTGCGCGTCTCGCAACTGCCGCGCATGTTAAACGAAGTCCCGGCCGAGGCGCCAGATCGCGATACCGCGTTCACCTGGCAGGCTGCGGGCTTTACCGAGCAGGAATTGCAGGACAACGGCACCGAAGGGCCGCAGCCATACCTGCGCCTTGCCGTTCACGGTGGCGCGTGGCTCGCGTGCCAGCGGTGCCTCGCTCCCTACGAGCAGGCATTCAATGCGGATGCGACCTTCCGTATCGTCCAGACGGAAGAAGAGGCGGACGAGTTTCCGCTCGACGACGATGAAGTCGAAGTGATCGTGGGCTCGCGCCATTTCGATCTCGTCGACTTGATCGAAGAGGAGCTGTTGCTCGCGCTGCCGCTGGTGCCGAAGCACGAAGTCTGTCCGGAAATTCACGAAAGTCTCGCCTCGGGTCCCGACGGCGCGCAAGGCGTGGATTCCGTGGACGACGTGCCGGAGCAGGAAATCGAGCCGGAAGAGCGCGTCAACCCGTTTGCGGCGCTCGAATCGCTCAAGAAGGACGGTCCCGGCAGCAAGCACTAAGGCAAGCCAAGGTAAGCCTTAGGCGGCTGCGTGGGGCAGGCAGTACCAGACGCGTGGGCCTGAGCCCGGAGTCCGGCCACCCCCTAAGGGTGGCGGCGGCCGGATCGGGCTGTGTTAGAATTCGGAAAATTTTCAGGAGTTATCATGGCAGTTCAACAAAACAAGAAGTCGCCGTCGAAGCGCGGTATGCACCGCTCGCACGATTTCCTCACGGGCGCGCCGCTGGCCGTCGAGCCGAGCACGGGTGAAGTGCATCTGCGTCACCACATCAGCCCGAACGGCTACTACCGCGGCAAGAAAGTCGTCAAGACCAAGAACGACTAATCGTTCCAGCATGCGGCGTATGGCTCCCAGCCTGGTGCCGCATCTGACGATCCCGTTCGCTTGACCATATTTCGGCTCGGCAAAAAGGCGGCATTCAACTGCCGCTTTTTTATGCCTGAAATCCGTCGCATTCCATGACTGTTACGCTCACGATAGATTGCATGGGAGGCGACCACGGCCCGTCTGTGACGGTGCCTGCCGCAGTCCATTTCGTCCGCTCGCACCCTGACGCGCATCTTATGCTCGTGGGCGTCGAGTCGGCGGTTCGCGCCCAGTTGAAAAAGCTGAAGGCGGCGGACCATCCCGCGCTTACCGTCGTGCCCGCCACCGAGGTCGTCGAAATGGACGATCCGGTTGAAGTCGCCCTGCGCAAGAAAAAAGACTCGTCGATGCGCGTCGCGCTCAATCGCGTGAAAGAGGGCGAGGCGCAAGCTTGCATCTCGGCCGGCAACACCGGCGCGCTGATGGCCGTTTCGCGCTATGTGCTCAAAACGCTGCCGGGCATCGAACGCCCGGCTATTGCCTTTGCACTGCCCAATCCGCGCGGTTACACGACGATGCTCGACCTCGGTGCGAACGTCGACTGCGAGCCGCAGCATCTGCTGCAGTTCGCGGAGATGGGCCATGCGCTCGTCGCGGCGCTCGAGGGCAAGGATCGCCCAACCATCGGGCTCCTGAATATCGGTGAAGAAGTCATCAAGGGCAACGAGACCATCAAGCGTGCGGGCGAGCTCCTGCGCGCGAGCACGCTGAACTTCCGCGGCAACGTCGAAGGCAACGACATTTACAAGGGCACCGTCGACGTTATCGTCTGTGACGGTTTCGTTGGGAATGTCGCGCTCAAGACGTCGGAGGGCCTCGCGCAGATGCTCAACGACATGATCAAGGAAGAGTTCGGTCGCTCGTGGCTCACCAAGCTCATGGCGATTGCCGCTCTGCCCGTGCTGATGCGCTTCAAGAAGCGCGTGGACCATCGCCAGTACAACGGCGCGGCGCTGCTCGGCTTGAAGAGCCTCGTCATCAAGAGCCACGGCTCGGCCGACGCCTACGCGTTTGAGTGTGCGATCAATCGCGGGTATGATGCCGTCAAAAATGGCGTGCTGGAGCGCCTCGCGCGCGCCATGGAAGAAAACGCCGGTTCGCTCGAACAGGCGGCAGACGAGCCCGGCGGCGCCCACAACGTGCAAGCCGCGCAGGCGGGGCAGGCGACTAGCGTGCCCAGCCAGGCAGCGGGCGAGGTACCGCCCGGCGCCGCATCATCCTCGAAGGCATAATGGCTCAATCGACTCTCTATTCCCGCGTGATCGGCACGGGCAGTTATCTTCCGCCTGATCGCGTCACCAACCAGGAACTCGCCGAACGGCTCGCCGCGAAAGGCGTCGAGACGAGCGACGAGTGGATCGTGGCCCGCACGGGCATTCATGCGCGCCACTTCGCCGCGCCCGACGTCACGACGAGCGATCTCGCGCTTGCGGCGTCGCAGCGCGCGATCGCCGCGGCCGATGTCGATCCGCAGTCGATCGATCTCATCATCGTCGCCACTTCCACGCCCGATTTCGTGTTTCCGAGCACGGCCTGCCTGTTGCAGAACAAGCTCGGCATCCGCAATCACGGCGCGGCGTTCGACGTGCAGGCCGTGTGTTCGGGCTTCGCGTACGCCGTTTCGGTGGCCGACAGCCTGATCCGCAGCGGCCAGAACCGCACGGCGCTCGTGGTCGGCGCGGAAACCTTCTCGCGTATTCTCGACTTCAACGACCGCACCACCTGCGTGCTGTTCGGCGACGGCGCAGGCGCGATCGTGCTGCAGGCATCGAGCGAACCGGGCGTGCTTTCGAGCGCGCTGCACGCCGACGGCAGCTACGCGCACATCCTGTGCACGCCGGGCAACGTGAATGGCGGCGTGATCGCGGGCAACGCGTTCCTGCACATGGACGGCCAGGCGGTGTTCAAGCTCGCCGTGAACGTGCTCGAAAAGGTCGCGATCGAGGCGCTCGACAAGGCGCAACTCACCGCCGACCAGGTCGACTGGCTGATTCCGCACCAGGCCAACATCCGCATCATGCAAGGCACCTGCCGCAAGCTCGGCCTGCCCGCCGAGCGCATGGTGGTGACGGTGGGCGAGCATGGCAACACCTCGGCGGCCTCGATTCCGCTCGCCTTCGACGTCGCGGTGCGCGACGGCCGCATCAAGCGCGGCCAGAACGTGCTGATCGAAGGCGTGGGCGGCGGCTTCACGTGGGGCGCCTCCGTCATCCGCTTCTAGGCATCCTGAGCGGGCTTTCGCGCTCCCGCAGCCGGGGTGTGCGCACGACATCCATGTTGTGCGCAGCCGGCGGCGGTTCATCCGAGCGCACTGCCCACCTGTATTGATCGAATTTGGGGACGTTATGAGATTCGCGTTCGTTTTTCCCGGACAAGGCTCGCAGGCCGTCGGCATGCTCGACGCCTTCGCCGATAACACCATCGTGCGCGAGACGCTGCAAGAAGCGTCCGACGCGCTCGGCCAGGACCTCGGCAAGCTGATCGCCGAAGGCCCCGCCGAAGAGCTCAACCTCACCACCAACACGCAGCCGGTCATGCTCACCGCCGCCTACGCCGTTTATCGCGCGTGGCAGCAGGCGGGCGGCCCGGCGCCGGCTATCGTCGCGGGCCACAGCCTCGGCGAATACACCGCGCTCGTCGCCGCCGGCGTGCTCTCGTTCCGCGACGCCGTGCCGCTCGTGCGCTTCCGCGCCCAAGCCATGCAAAGCGCGGTGCCGGTGGGCGAGGGCGGCATGGCCGCCGTGCTCGGCCTCGACGACGACACCGTGCGCGCAGTCTGCACGGAAGCCGCAGCCGCGAGCGGCGGCGTGGTGGAAGCCGTCAACTTCAACGCGCCGGCACAAGTCGTGATCGCGGGTCATAAGGGTGCGGTCGAGAAGGCCTGCGAAATCGCCAAAGCGAAGGGCGCCAAGCGCGCGCTGCCGCTGCCGGTTTCCGCGCCGTTCCACTCGTCGCTGCTCAAGCCCGCGTCGGATCAGTTGCGCGAGTACCTCACGAACGTCACGCTGAACGCGCCGCAAATTCCCGTGGTGAACAACGTCGACGTCGCGTTCGAAACCGATCCCGCGAAGATCCGCGACGCGCTCGTGCGCCAGGCCGCGGGCGCCGTGCGCTGGGTCGAGTGCGTGCAGGCCATCGCGGCGCAAGGCGCGACACACGTGGTCGAATGCGGTCCGGGCAAAGTGCTCGCGGGCCTCACCAAGCGTATCGACGGCAACCTGGTCGGCGCCTCGGTGCTCGATCCGAAGTCGCTCGACGAAGCGCTCGCGCTTCTGAAGGCCTAAGCGCCTACGTTACTACCGCTAACGGATTCAAACGATGGAAAAGACTCTCGACAATCAAGCCGCAATCGTGACCGGCGCCACGCGTGGCATTGGCCGCGCGATCGCGCTGGAACTGGCGCGCCAGGGCGCGACGGTGATCGGTACGGCCACTAGCGAAGCCGGCGCGCAAGCGATCTCGGCCGCCTTCGAAGAAGCGGGCCTGAAGGGCCGCGGCGCCGTGCTCAACGTGAATGACGCCGCTGCGGCAGAGGCGCTCATCGATGCAACGGTCAAGGAATTCGGCGGTCTTGCGATCCTCGTGAATAATGCGGGCATCACGCAGGACAACCTGGCGATGCGCATGAAGGACGACGAGTGGGATTCGGTCATCGACACGAACCTCAAGTCGGTGTTCCGCCTCTCGCGCGCCGTGCTGCGTCCGATGATGAAGGCCAAGGGCGGCCGCATCATCAACATCACGTCGGTCGTGGGCTCGTCGGGCAACCCCGGCCAGGCCAACTACGCGGCCGCCAAGGCCGGCGTGGCGGGCATGACGCGCGCGCTCGCACGCGAGATCGGCAGCCGCGGCATTACCGTGAACTGCGTCGCGCCGGGTTTCATCGACACCGACATGACGAAGGACCTGCCGGCCGAGCAGCAAGCCGCGCTCAAGCAGCAGATTCCGCTGGGCCGCCTCGGCAGCCCGGACGACATCGCGCACGCGGTCGCGTTCCTCGCTTCGCCACAAGCGGCCTATATCACGGGCACGACGTTGCACGTGAACGGCGGCATGTATATGTCTTAACCGGATTCAGGTACTATCCGCGCCTTGATGCGCTTGATGCAAAACCTTGCTCAGGCGCTGTCGCGGATAGCCATTCCGGAACTTTGAGCGCCGCTTTTCAGCCAGGTCAAACCTGATAAAATGCGCGCACTCGCATTCATGAGCTAACTTTTTTCCCTTGGAGGGGTAATGGACAACATCGAACAGCGCGTCAAGAAGATCGTCGCCGAGCAACTGGGCGTCGCCGAAGCTGAAATCAAGAACGAAGCTTCGTTCGTGAACGATCTGGGCGCAGACTCGCTCGACACCGTCGAACTGGTCATGGCGCTGGAAGACGAGTTCGGCATGGAAATCCCGGACGAGGAAGCCGAGAAGATCACGACGGTTCAGCAAGCGATCGACTACGCTCGCGCGAACGTCAAGGCCTAAGCGCCCGATTCCCGCCTGGGCCGCGCAACGCTTGCGCTGGCGGCCCGCGAGGACGCTCGCCCGTGAAACCGCATACGCCTGCCGCACTCGCTGCGGGGCATCTGCCGGTCAACTAGCCACAGGGCTCACAGGAGCATTTCCTGTGGCCTCTGTGGCTTTTGTTTTTGTCATCTATGGATAAGGGGTTACCGTGAGCCGTCGTCGAGTTGTTGTTACAGGCCTGGGGCTGATTTCGCCTGTTGGCAATAATGTTGCCGACGGCTGGGCCAATCTGGTCGCCGGGAAGTCCGGCATCGCCAACATCACGAAGTTCGACGCGACGAACTTCTCGACCCGTTTTGCCGGCGAAGTGAAGGGCTTCAACGTCGAAGACTACATGCCGGCGAAAGAAGCGCGCCATATGGATACGTTCATCCATTACGGCATCGCCGCGGGCATGCAGGCGATCCAGGACAGCGGTCTCGAAGTCACCGAAGCAAACGCGGAGCGGATCGGCGTGAACGTCGGCTCGGGCATCGGCGGTCTGCCGATGATCGAAGTCACGCAAACCGAATTGCTCAACCGCGGCCCGCGCCGTATCTCGCCGTTCTTCGTGCCTGCCTCGATCATCAACATGATCTCGGGCCACCTGTCGATCAAGTACGGCCTTAAGGGCCCGAATCTGGCGATGGTCACGGCTTGCACGACCGGCCTGCACTGCATTGGCGAAGCCTCGCGTCTGATCGAATACGGCGACTGCGACGTGATGATCGCGGGCGGCGCGGAATCGACCGTTTCGCCGCTCGGCATCGGCGGCTTCGCGGCCGCGCGTGCGCTCTCGCAGCGCAACGACGATCCGGCGACGGCGAGCCGTCCGTGGGACAAGGACCGCGACGGCTTCGTGCTGGGCGAGGGCGCAGGCGTGATGGTGCTGGAAGAGTACGAACATGCGAAGGCGCGCGGCGCGAAGATCTACGCGGAAATCGGCGGCTACGGCATGAGCGGCGATGCGTATCACATGACCGCTCCGCTGGAAGATGGCGACGGTGCGCGCCGCTGCATGCTTGCCGCGATGAAGAACGCGGGCGTCAACACCAGTGAAGTCGACTGGTTGAGCGCGCACGGCACGTCCACGCCGCTCGGCGACCTCGCGGAAACCACGGCGATCAAGCGTGCCTTCGGCGATCATGCGAAGGAGATCGTCGTGAACTCGACCAAGTCGATGACGGGCCACCTGCTGGGTGGCGCGGGCGGCCTGGAGTCGGTGTTCACGGTGCTGGCCGTGCACAACCAGGTGTCGCCGCCGACGATCAACATCTTCAACCAGGATCCGGCATGTGACCTGGACTACTGCGCGAACACCGCGCGGGACATGAAGATCGACGTCGCGCTGAAGAACTCGTTCGGCTTCGGCGGCACGAACGGCACGCTCGTGTTCAAGCGTCACGCTTGATTCCGCACGACGAGACAGCGGCCGCGCCGCGTAGCACACACGCTACTTCGGCCGGCCGCATTCCCGCTTTCCCCTCGCGGCGCGCACTCGCGCCGCTTCTTTCCCTGCGTCCCTCTCTCGCGCTGCAGCTACTCGTTGCCGCGGGCCTCGGCGTGGCCACGGCCGCGGTCTACACGACGCTCGCGCCATGGCTCGGCGTCTGGCGAGCCTTGCCTCTTGCCCTCGCGTTCCTCGCGAGCGGAGGTCTTGCCGCTGCGGCGTGGCGTCGCAAGCAACCCGCATTCATTGAAATCGGGTCAGATTTCCTCGCGGCGTATTCGCGCGATGGCGACTGCCTCGCGGCCGGGAGGCTTGCCGGTGCGTCGCAATGGGGCGCATGGCTGCTCGCCCTCGTCGTGGAGCAGGGCGCACGCCGCGCGACGATTCTCGTTGCCGCCGACGCCGTTGCCGCAGATACCTTCCGTACGCTCGCCGTGCGCGCGCGCAGCGCGGCCGGCCGCTGAGCCTCCCTTCGCTGTAAAGCTTGTAACCGCTGTTACTCGCGTAACGTGAGACCGTGGCGGGGACGCTACAATGGTGCCCCCATGTCTCCTTCATGTGCTAACGGATTTCTCAGGTGAGCGAAAAAGAAATTGATCAGGTTCTGGTCGAGCGCGTGCAACAAGGCGACAAGGCCGCGTTCGAGCTCCTGGTCTCGAAATACCACCGCAAGATCATCCGGCTGATCTCGCGCCTTGTGCGGGACCCCGCCGAGGTCGAGGACGTGGCCCAGGACGCCTTCATCAAGGCTTACCGCGCACTACCGCAATTTCGTGGCGAATCGGCTTTCTATACGTGGTTGTACCGGATTGCTGTCAATACGGCGAAGAACTACCTTGCGACCCAGGGAAGACGCGCGCCGACTTCTACTGAGGCAGATGCAGAAGAAGCGGAAACTTTCTCGGACGCCGATCAACTAAGGGATATCAATACGCCCGAGTCGATGTTGATGAGCAAGCAGATCGCACAGACGGTCAATGCTGCAATGGCGGTTTTACCGGAAGAGTTGCGCACCGCCATTACGCTTCGGGAAATAGAAGGCCTAAGCTATGAGGAAATTGCCGAAATGATGGGGTGCCCGATCGGCACCGTCAGATCGAGAATTTTCCGCGCTCGGGAAGCCATTGCGGCAAAATTGCGTCCGCTGCTGGACACTCCGGAAGGCAAGCGCTGGTAAGAAGAACAACCAGCTTCGCCCCGGGCAGCGGCGCGATTCATCAGAATGAGTTGGTGTCACCAGGGACGTCTGTTAGGGAATGGGGAGCATCATGGGTTCGGTCTCGATGCAATCGGTATCAAGCTCGCGCGGCGAGCGTCTGTCCGCCTTCGTCGACGGTGAAGCGTCGGCGCAGGAGCATCTGAACGGAAAATATCTGGAACTCGACGGCGAAGGGCGCGCAGCCTGGTCGGAGTACCACCTGATCGGCGACGTGCTGCGCTCGGACGATCTGGCCCTCAGTCAGGCGGCGAGTCGCGCCTTCATGACGGGTTTCGCCGCACGTTTCGAAGCAGAGCCGCATCTACTCGCACCTGCTGCGTTGCCGCAGGCGCAGGCTGGCCGCAATGAACGCGTGGGCCGTATTCTGGCGTTGCGCCGCCGCGTGGTGCCGTCGCTGGCCGTGGCCGCCGCCGCTGCCACGCTCACGTGGATCGTCATGCCGCAAATGCGCGGCGTGGGCATGGCCGGCGCGCCGCAAATCGCCGCCGTCCAGTCGCAAGGCGACGGTGTGCAGCGCGTGGCGATGAACACCACGCCGGCGCCCGTCACCGCCGCTCAGGACGGTAATATCATCCGCGACGCGCGTCTCGACGAATACCTCCAGGCGCATCAGCAGTTCGCGCAGCAGCCGGTCATCTCGGATTCCATGCCGTACATCCGCTCAGCCGCTCTCACCACGCAAGGCCAATAAGTTTGATGCAGACATTGCGGTTGAATAAAAAGACGATCTGGGGGCGGTTGCCGGCATTCCTGTGCTGCGCAGCCGTGATGTTCACCGCTCTGTCTGTCGCCCCGCGTGCCCACGCGCAAGGCGCGTCCGCGGCCGATGCCGCCACGCGCCAGAGCGCGGCGCAGCTGCTCGACCGTATCCAGCAGGCCGCCCAGCAGCAAAGCTACGAAGGCACCTTCGTCTACCAGCGCGGCGAGTTCGTGCAGTCCTCGCGCATCACGCATTACGCCTCGAAGCAGGACGGCGAGTTCGAGAAACTCGAAAGCCTTGACGGCAAGCCGCGCACGATGCTGCGCCACAACGACGATCTCTATACTTTCGTGCCCGAGCGCAAGCTGCTCGTCGTCGAAAAGCGCCAGAACAAGGACGCTTTCCCGGCGCTGCTTTCCACGAGCGGCGACCAGGTGCTGGGCGTCTACGAACCGAAGATGCTCGGCAACGACCGCGTGGCGGGCCTCGACAGTCAGGTCATCCAGCTCGACCCGAAGGACAATTTCCGCTTCGCCTATAAGCTGTGGGCCGACGCGAAAACCGGCCTGCTGCTGCGTTCGCAGATGCTCGACCCTTCGAACGGCCAGGTGCTTCAGCAACTCGCGTTCACGCAGGTTCGCATCGGTGGCCCCGTCGACAAAACGCCGATCGTGAACGGCATGCGCAATATCGAGGGCTGGAACGTGGTGCGACCGCCGCTCCAGCCGGTCGATATCGAAGCGCAGGGCTGGTCGTTCGGCCAGGCCGCGCCGGGCTTCCAGAAGATTCGGGAAGTGCGCCGGCCGATGGCGGCGCGCGACGCGAGCGATCCGCCCATTCCGGTCGATCAGGCCGTATTCTCTGATGGCCTTTCCACGCTTTCCGTCTTTATCGAACCGGTCAAGAACAACAGTCGCAAGGAAGGCTCGGGCAGCAGTGGTGCGACCCACGTGCTCGTGAAGCGCAACGGCGATTACTTCATCACGTTGCTCGGCGAAGTGCCCCAGACCACGTTGCAGCAGTTCGCGTCTGCCATAGAATACAAGGCTCCCAGGTAACTCCTCCTTCGGCTGACTTCGATATGACGATTCTCCCGCTGCGCAAATTCTTCGCGGCCGCGGTCGTGGCGGCGTGCCTGCCGTTCGCACCGCACGTGGCATCGGCGGCGCCGGCTGCCAACCTGCCCGACTTCGCCGACCTCGTGGACAAAGTGGGGCCGTCGGTCGTCAATATTCGCACCACCACACGTGTCTCCACAGCCCAGCGCGGCCTGCCGCCGGGCATGGACCAAGGCGACATGTCGGAATTCTTCCGGCGCTTCTTCGGCATCCCGCTCCCGCAAGGGCCGCAGGGTGGACAAGGCGGCGGTCAGGGCGGCGGTCAGGGCGGAAGCCCGGGCGGCGGTGGCTCGGACTCGGGCCCGGACAGCGGCAACGATACCGAACAAAACAGTGGCGTGGGCTCGGGTTTCATCCTGTCGAGCGACGGCTACGTGATGACCAACGCACACGTCGTCGACGACGCGGACAGCATTTACGTGACGCTCACCGACAAGCGCGAATTCAAGGCGAAGCTGATCGGCGTGGACGATCGCACGGACGTTGCCGTGGTGAAGATCCAGGCCGCGAATCTCCCGGCCGTGACGATGGGCGATTCGAACAAGGTGCGCGTGGGCGAGTGGGTCGTGGCGATCGGTTCGCCGTTCGGCCTCGAGAACACCGTGACGGCGGGCATCGTGAGCGCGAAGGGGCGCGACACGGGCGACTATCTGCCGTTCATCCAGACCGATGTGGCCGTGAACCCCGGCAACTCGGGTGGACCGCTCATCAACATGCAGGGCGAGGTGATCGGCATCAACTCGCAGATCTATAGCCGCACCGGCGGTTTCATGGGCATTTCGTTCGCGATTCCGATCGACGAGGCGATGCGCGTGGCGGATCAACTGAAATCGACGGGCAAGGTCACGCGCGGCCGTATTGCCGTGGCGATCGGCGAAGTGACGAAGGACGTGGCCGACTCGCTCGGTCTGCCCAAGGCGCAAGGCGCGCTCGTCTCCAGCGTCGAGCCGGGCGGCCCGGCCGACAAGGCGGGCATCCAGCCGGGCGACATCATCCTGAAGTTCAACGGTGCGAGCGTCGACGCTGCGACCGACCTGCCGCGCATGGTTGGCGACACGAAGCCGGGCACCAAGGCGACCGTCACGATCTGGCGCAAGGGTGCGACGCGCGATCTGCCGATCACGATCGCCGAAATGCAGACCGACAAGAGCGCGAAGGCCGACCAGAAAAAGGCGCCCGATCCCAAGCCGCGCGCGATGGGGGCGCTCGGTATCGCGGTGGTCGATATCCCCGCCGACCAGCTCGCCCAGCTCAAGATCAAGGGCGGTGCGTTGGTGGATTCGGTGGACGGCCCGGCAGCGCGCGCCGGCCTGCAAAAGGGCGACATCATCCTGCGCGTGGGCGATACGGACATTACGGGCGCGAAGCAGTTCCAGGACGTGACGGCGCATCTCGATCCGCAGAAGATGGTGGCGGTGCTCGTGCGGCGCGGCGACAACACGCAGTTCGTGCCGCTGCGCCCGCGCGCACCGGGCCAGAAGTAACGCGGATGCGCCCGGCCGTGCGGTCTTCGTCGGCAGCGCCGGGGGCGCTCGAGCGAGCGAGCGCGCATCTCGTGCTGTACGGGCGCGCGTGGTGTCATCTGTGCGAGGACATGCGTGTGGCGCTCGAGCCGCTGGCCGCGGCGGCGGGCGCTCGGCTCGACGTGATCGATGTCGATTCCGACCCCGAACTGCAGGCGCGCTACGACGAACTCGTGCCGGTGCTCCTTTGCGACGGCATCGAACTGTGTCACTACCATCTCGACGAGGCGCGCGTGCGCGCAATGCTGGGCCTCGCCGCCGACGCTCCGAACGCGCTGCAAAAGCCCCCGAGCGGTGCATGAAACACACGTGCAGTGCGCCGCTCGACGCGCAGGCGCGCCATGACACATCCGTTACATCACCGGATGGTTCGCCTGTGGGGCCCCTTTTCGGCTAAAATAGTTCGGTTTTTCATCTGTTTACGAGGCGTGCCACGCAATCGTTGGGGCGCGCCTTTTTCGCTTGATCGGCACTGAATGGATCATATTCGTAACTTCTCGATCATTGCGCACATCGACCATGGCAAGTCGACGCTCGCCGATCGCATCATCCAGCTGTGCGGCGGCTTGTCCGACCGCGAAATGGAATCGCAGGTGCTCGACTCGATGGATCTCGAGCGCGAGCGCGGCATCACCATCAAGGCGCAGACCGCTGCGCTCTCGTACAAGGCGCGTGACGGCAAGGTCTACAACCTGAACCTGATCGACACGCCCGGGCACGTCGACTTCTCGTACGAGGTGAGCCGTTCGCTCTCCGCGTGCGAGGGCGCGCTGCTCGTGGTGGACGCGAGCCAGGGCGTTGAGGCGCAGACGGTGGCGAACTGCTACACCGCGATCGAACTCGGCGTCGAAGTCGTGCCGGTGCTCAACAAGATCGACCTGCCCGCCGCCAACCCCGAAAACGCCATCGAGGAAATCGAGGACGTGATCGGCATCGACGCGACCGACGCCACGCGCTGCAGCGCGAAGACCGGCCTCGGCGTGGAAGACGTGCTCGAATCGCTCATCGCCAAGGTGCCGCCGCCCAAGGGCGATCCGGAAGCGCCGCTGCAGGCGCTCATCATCGACTCGTGGTTCGACAACTACGTCGGCGTGGTGATGCTCGTACGTATCGTGAACGGCACGCTGCGTCCGAAGGACAAGATCAAGCTGATGGCCACCGGCGCGCAGTATCCGGTCGAGCACGTCGGCGTGTTCTCGCCGAAGTCGCGCAACCTCGAGCAGCTTTCGGCGGGGCAGGTGGGCTTCATCATCGCCGGCATCAAGGAACTCGCCGCGACCAAGGTGGGCGACACCGTCACGCTCGCCGCGAAGCCTGCGCCGGAACCGCTGCCGGGCTTCAAGGAAGTGAAGCCGCAGGTGTTCGCGGGCCTCTATCCGGTCGAGGCGAACCAGTACGACGCGCTGCGCGAATCGCTTGAAAAGCTCAAGCTCAACGACGCTTCGCTGCAGTACGAGCCGGAAGTTTCGCAGGCGCTGGGCTTCGGCTTCCGTTGCGGCTTCCTCGGTCTCTTGCACATGGAAATCGTGCAGGAGCGTCTTGAGCGCGAGTTCGACATGGACCTCATCACCACGGCCCCGACCGTGGTGTACGAAGTCGTGCAGGCGGACGGGACCCTGATCAAGGTCGAGAACCCGGCGAAGATGCCGGAGCCCTCGAAGATCGGCGAGATTCGCGAGCCTATCGTCACGGTCAACCTGTACATGCCGCAGGACTATGTGGGTTCGGTCATCACGCTCTGTACGCAGAAGCGCGGCAACCAGATCAACATGCAGTACCACGGCCGCCAGGTGCAGCTGACCTACGAAATTCCGATGGCGGAGATCGTGCTCGACTTCTTCGACCGTCTGAAGTCGGTGTCGCGCGGCTATGCGTCGATGGACTACGAGTTCAAGGAATACCGCAGCTCGGACGTCGTGAAGGTCGACATGCTGATCAACGGCGACAAGGTCGATGCGCTGTCCGTTATCGTGCACCGCACGCAGTCGCAGTATCGCGGCCGCGAAGTGGCGGCGAAGATGCGCGAGATCATTCCGCGCCAGATGTACGACGTGGCCATTCAGGCCGCGATCGGCGCGCACATCATTGCGCGCGAGAACATCAAGGCGCTGCGCAAGAACGTGCTGGCCAAGTGCTACGGCGGCGACATCACGCGTAAGAAGAAGCTGCTCGAAAAGCAGAAGGAAGGCAAGAAGCGGATGAAGCAGGTCGGCTCGGTCGAGATTCCGCAAGAGGCCTTCCTCGCCATCCTTCGTGTCGAAGATAAATAAGTAACGCGAATAAGCCGGACAACGGATCTCTACATGAATTTTGCGCTGATACTTTTTGTGCTCGTTATCTTGACGGGCGTTGCGTGGGTTGCAGACAAACTGGTGTTCATGCCGCGCCGGCGCCTCGCCGCCGATGCGGCGGTCGCGGAGTTCGACCGTCAGCAGGAACGTATCGGCGAGCGTTTCGCCGATGAAAACGCGCCTGTCACGCGTCAGAACCTGCGCAACGAAAAGCTGCGCCAGCCGTGGTGGCTCGAGTACACGGCGAGCTTCTTTCCCGTCATCCTGATCGTGTTCCTCGTGCGCTCGTTCGTCGTGGAGCCGTTCAAGATCCCGTCGGGTTCGATGGTGCCCACGCTGCTCGTCGGCGACTTCATCCTCGTGAACAAGTTCGACTACGGCATCCGCCTGCCGATCACGAATACGAAGGTCACGCAGGGTCGCCCGCTCGAGCGCGGCGACGTGGTCGTGTTCCGCTATCCGAAGGATGAGTCGGTCGACTACATCAAGCGCGTGATCGGTCTGCCGGGCGACGTGGTGTCCTATCAGGACAAGCAACTCACGATCAACGGCAAGCCGGTGCCGGAAGTGCCGCAAGCCGACTTCTTCGACGAAGAGCGCATTGGTTACGCGAAACAGTTCACGGAAGATCTCGGCAACGGCCGCAAGAACAACATCCTGAACAACCCCGCGGTGCCGCCGTTCATCGTGGGCGCAGAAGACTATCCGTATCGCGACAATTGCCAGTACAACGCGCGCGGCGTGATCTGCAAGGTGCCGCCGGGCAACTACTTCATGATGGGCGACAACCGCGACAACAGCGCAGACAGCCGCTACTGGGGCTTCGTGCCCGACGCGAACATCGTGGGCCGTGCGTTCTTCATCTGGATGAACTTCAGCAACCTGCGTCGCATCGGTTCGTTCGAGTAATGTGTTTGATCGACGTGCGATGCATGTCGATCACGCCGCGCGAAGAAGCCAAAGCAGCAGCGAGAAAAAAGCGGATGCGCGAACAGGAGTCTTGCTCGCACAACGCACATCGCATCTTCGCGCGCTACTTGAAGAATCCTCGGTAACGTCGCTTCATCACGGTTTTTCGCCCGCCGCCCCCTGTTTTCGCCGGGGGCGGCGGGCGCGTTATACTCTCCCCATGCCCCAATCTCCGTTGGAAAGCCGTTTGCGCTACGAATTTCGCAATGCGGAATTGTTGCGCCAGGCTTTAACCCACCGCAGTCACAGTGCCACGCATAACGAACGCCTCGAATTCCTCGGTGATTCGGTTCTGAATTGCGCGGTGGCTGCCCTATTGTTCCAACGTTTTGGCAAGCTGGACGAAGGCGACTTGTCGCGCGTGCGCGCGAATCTGGTCAAGCAGCAGTCGCTCTACGAGATCGCTCAGGCCCTCAATATTGCCGACGGGCTGCGTCTTGGCGAGGGCGAGCTGCGCAGCGGCGGTTTCCGCCGCCCGTCGATCCTCGCGGACGCGCTGGAGGCGATCTTCGGGGCGATCTTCCTCGACGGTGGCTTCGACGCCGCCCAGACGGTCATCAAGCGCCTCTACGTGCCGATCCTCGATCACATCGATCCACGCACGCTCGGCAAGGATTCCAAGACGCTGCTGCAGGAGTACCTGCAAGGCCACAAGATCGCGTTGCCGACCTACACGGTCGTCGCGACCCATGGTGCGGCGCACAATCAACAGTTCGAAGTCGAATGCACGGTGCCGAAGCTCGACGTGAAGGTGTCGGGCTCGGGTGCGAGCCGTCGCGCGGCGGAGCAGGCCGCGGCGAAGAAGGCGCTCGACGAGGTCATGGCCGCGGCGCCGGCGCTGGTTGCGAAGCCGCGCCGCTCGAAGGGGGCGCGTGCTCCCAAGCCGGAGCCCGAGGTCGTCCCAGGCGTGACGGGCGTGCAGGGCGCGCTCGACCTCCGGGCACCGGAGCGTCGTGAGCGCGCCGCGGCGCGTAGCGAGCGTCCGGTGCTAACCGCTGCGACCGAAGGCGCGCCGCTCGCGGTGATCCGCGCCGCGCACGTGCAAGAGCGCCCGGCGGAGAAAGCCGAACGCGCTGCGGAGAAAGCGGGCGACAAGCCAGCCAGCGACAAGCCAGCCGACAAAGCGGCGGCCTTCGATGCCGTACCGAGCGCCGGCTCCATTGCCCACCGTTCTGCCCCTGCGAAGGCCGAATCGGCGCTGCGCACCGTCGAGCGCGCGCAAACCGCGACGACCGGCGGCTCTGGCACCGACGCCGAGGCCCACGCCGAAGCCAGTACGGCCATTCCCGTGCGCGCGGCCGATGCCGGTCACTGATTCCACTCAGGCGCGCCGCGAGCGCGCCTCCCGTATTTATATTCCGGTCCGATCATGAACGCTCCCACTTCCACTCCTGCCGGTTTTCGTTGCGGCATGGTCGCGATCGTCGGCCGTCCGAACGTTGGCAAATCGACGCTGATGAACGCGTTGGTCGGCCAGAAGATCAGCATCACGTCGCGCAAGGCGCAGACCACGCGCCATCGCATTACCGGCATCAACACGACCGACGACGCGCAGTACATCTTCGTCGATACGCCCGGTTTCCAGACGCGCCATAGCACGGCGCTCAACCGTTCGCTCAACCGCGCGGTGACCTCCACGCTCAGCTCGGTCGACGCCGTGCTGTTCGTGATCGAGGCCGGCAAGTTCGGCCCCGACGATCAGAAGGTGCTCGACCTGATTCCGCCGAATGCGCCCACGATCCTGATCGCCAACAAGATCGATCGCGTGAACGACAAGGCCACGCTCTATCCGTTCATCCAGCAGGTTCAGGGCTTGCGCGAATTTCGCGAGATCGTGCCGCTCTCGGCGAAGGATCCCGCCGACATTAAGCGCCTGCTCGCGACCCTCAAGCCGTATCTGCCCGAAGGCGAGCCGATCTACGGCGAAGACGATCTCACCGACCGCAGCGAGCGCTTCCTTGCCGCCGAAATCCTGCGCGAAAAGGTGTTCCGCTGGACCGGCGATGAACTGCCGTACACGAGCACGGTGCTGATCGACAAGTTCGAGCAGGAAGGGCGCCTGCGCCGCATTTTCGCGACGATTCTCGTCGAGCGTGACACACAGAAGGCGATGGTGATCGGCCAGAAGGGCGCGAAGCTCAAGCAGATCAGCACTGAAGCACGCCTCGACATGGAGAAGCTCTTCGACGGTCCTGTCTATCTCGAGACCTTCGTGAAGGTGAAGAGCGGCTGGGCCGACAACGATGCCGGGCTGCGCGCCTACGGTTACGAGTAAGCACGACGGGCACCGCGTATGAGTGACGGCGCAGCCGGAACCCTGCACGACGACTGGCCCGCGCACGACGAAGCGCAGGCCGACGAGGCATTTGCACCGGGCGAAGCGACCGAACGCGGCACCCGGCGCGCGCCCGCCAAAAGCACGACGCCCGCGCGCAGCACGAAGGCGACGAAAGGCGCCGTCACGCGCAACGCGATGACCGAGGGCGCCGACGCCGCGCTCGAAGGCCGCGCTGAACCGCGGCCGGCCCGCAAGACCACCGCGCGCTCGCAATTGCCGCGCGCTTCACGCAGCACGACCCCCGATTACCGCATCGCCGAGCAGCCGGCTTTCGTGCTGCACAGCTATCCGTACCGCGAGACGAGCCTGATCATCGATGTGCTCTCGCGCGATCACGGCCGCGTGGCGCTCGTCGCGAAGGGCGCAAAGCGTCCGCATTCGGCGTTGCGCGGCGTGCTGCAAACCTTCCAGCCGCTCGCACTGTCGTGGACCGGCAAGGGCGAGGTGCGCACGCTCACGGGCGCCGAGTGGGTCGGCGGCATGTTGCCGCTGACCGGCGACGCGCTTCTGTGCGGCTTCTACGTGAACGAGTTGCTCGTGAAGTTCATCGCGCGCGAAGACCCGCACCCCGAACTCTTTCGCCACTATGTCGTCACGCTCACCCGCCTCGCGCACGACGAGCCGCCCGTGCAGGTGCTGCGCTCGTTCGAGCGGGTGCTGCTGCGCGAGGCAGGCTACGCGCTGGCGCTCAACCGAACCGTGAATCGCAAGGCCGTGGTGGCCGAAGGCCGCTACGTATTCGATCCGGAACGCGGCGTGCGCGAAGCCTCGGACGAATGGCCCGCGCAATGGCCCTTGCTTTCGGGCCAGACGTTGCTCGACATGGAAGAGGACGATTACCATCGACCCCAGACGGTTGCGCAGAGCAAGGCGCTCATGCGCTTCCTGTTGAACACTTACCTTGGCGGCACGCCGCTCGCGACGCGCCAGATCCTGATCGACTTGCAGAACCTATGAGCTTCTTTCTCACTTCGCCCAACGTGATCGACCTCGGCGTGAACATCGACCACGTCGCCACGCTGCGCAACGCGCGCGGCACCGCTTACCCCGACCCCATCCGCGCGGCGCTGCTCGCCGAAGAGGCGGGCGCCGATGTCATTACGCTGCATCTGCGCGAGGATCGCCGCCATATCGTCGACGCCGACGTACGCGCGCTGCGCCCGCAACTGAAAACGCGCATGAACCTCGAATGCGCGGTGACGGCCGAGATGCTCGACATCGCATGCGAGATCAAGCCGCAGGATGTCTGCCTCGTGCCCGAAAAGCGCGCCGAACTGACGACCGAAGGCGGCCTCGACGTCGCGGGCCACTTCGACGCCGTTGCCGCCGCCTGCCGTCAGCTCGCGGATGCGGGCTGCCGCGTCTCGCTTTTCATCGACCCGGACGAAACGCAGATCCGCGCGGCGCACGAAACGGGCGCCCCGGTGATCGAGCTGCATACGGGCCGCTACGCCGAAGCGCACGACGCTGGCGAGCAGGAGCGCGAATACGAACGCGTGGTGACAGGCGTGAACTGCGGCAACAGCCTCGGACTGAAGGTGAACGCCGGACACGGCCTGCACTACACGAACGTGCAGCAGATCGCGGCCATCGACGGCATCGTCGAACTCAATATCGGTCACGCGATCGTTGCGCACGCCATCTTCGCGGGCTGGGAGAATGCGGTGCGCGAAATGAAGGCGATCATGGTCGCGGCGCGCCTCGGCACACGCGGCTGATTGCAACCTTCGCAGCCGCGCTCACGCAATCGACATAATTCGACGGGAGTCTCATGGCGATCTACGGTATCGGCACCGACATCATTCAGGTGAGCCGCGTGGCGGCAGTCATGGAGCGCACCAACGGGCGCTTCGCGCCGCGCGTGCTCGGCCCGGACGAACTCGCTGTGTATGAGGCGCGCAAGGCGCGCTCGGAAGTGCGAGGCCTCGCGTACCTGTGCACGCGGTTTTCCGCGAAAGAGGCGTTCTCGAAGGCGATCGGCCTTGGCATGCGCATGCCGATGACCTGGCGCGCCATGCAGACGCTCAACGAGCCCGGCGGCCGGCCGGTGATCGTCGCCTCGGGCGAACTCGCGCAGTGGCTCGACGAGCGCGGCATCACGGCGCGCGTGAGCATCACCGACGAGCACGACTACGCGGTTTCCTTCGTGGTTGCCGAAGTTAAAGACGCAGTCAACGGCTGAAATCCATCGCCGTGCGTCGCGCGGCATCTACGCCAAACTCAGCAAAACTCATCGATGAAGAATAATTCCGGGCCAGTCATGCTCGACGTGGTGGGCACCACGCTGAACGACGACGACGTGCGCCGCCTCGCGCACCCGATGACCGGTGGCGTGATCCTGTTCGCGCGCCACTACGAGAACCGCGCGCAGCTCGTCGCGCTGACCGACGCCATCCGCGCGGTACGCGAGGATCTGCTGATCGCGGTCGACCACGAAGGCGGCCGCGTGCAGCGTTTTCGCACCGACGGCTTCACCGTGCTGCCTGCCATGGGGCGCCTCGGGGCGTTGTGGGACAAGGACGTGCTGCTCGCCACCAAGCTCGCGACGGCGGTGGGCTATATCCTAGCGAGCGAACTGCGCGCGTGCGGAATCGATCTCTCGTTCACGCCGGTGCTCGATCTCGGCTACGGCCAGTCGAAGGTGGTGGGGGACCGCGCGTTCCATCGCGACCCGCGCGTCGTCACGCTGCTCGCCAAGAGCCTCAATCACGGGCTGTCTCTGGCGGGCATGGCCAATTGCGGCAAGCATTTTCCGGGTCATGGCTTCGCGACGGCGGATTCGCATGTCGCGGTGCCCGTCGACGAGCGGCCGCTCGAGGCGATCCTGGGTGAAGACGCGCTGCCGTACGATTGGCTCGGCCTCTCGCTCACGGCGGTGATGCCGGGGCACGTGATTTACCCGAAGGTCGATTCGAAGCCCGCGGGCTTCTCGCGGATCTGGGTCGAGGAGATTCTGCGCAAGCGGCTGCGCTTCACGGGCGCGATTTTCAGCGACGACCTCTCGATGGAGGCCGCGCGCCAGGGCGGCACGCTCACCGAGGGCGCGCGCGCCGCGCTCGAAGCGGGCTGCGACATGGTGCTGATCTGCAACCAGCCGCACGAGGCCGAAAAGGTGCTCGACGCGTTGCGCACCACGGAGCCGCGCCGCGCCGCCAAGGCGTCGGCGCTGCGCATCAAGCGCATGCGCGCACGCGGCAAGGCGCTGCGCTGGGATAAGATGGTGGCCGACCCGGGGTACGTCGAGGCGCAGGCATTGATGCGCAGCGTGTTGCCTTGATGTCCTGATTGCCGCGCCGGCACAACGAAAAAGGCGGTCCTTCGGAAACGAAGGGCCGCCTTTTCTACATGCCGCGCGTGTTCGCGGACTCAGTTCAGCCGCATGCGCTGGAGCTTGTTGTAGAGCGTCTTGGGGCTGATGCCGAGCAACGACGCGGCGCGGTGCCGCGTGCCGCCTACGGCGTCGAGCGTCGCGCGGATCAGCATCTCTTCCACGTCGGCGAGCGGCGTGCCCACGGTCACCTGCACGCGCCCGCCGTTCATGTCGCGCGGGCCCGCGCCGCTGCTTTCCTCGGCCTGCAAGGTTTCCAGCACCTCGCCCGAGGCGTGCCACGCGCGCCTTACGCGTTCGTGCAACTCGCGCACGTTTCCGGGCCAGTCGTAGGCGAGACACTCGCGGATGAACGAAGGCGCGACGAGCCGCGTCGCGCCGGCCAGACCATGCAACTGGGCTTCCTGATTGAGCTCGTCGACGCACGCCAGCGCGAGCAGGGCGGCGTCGTCATCGCGCTCGCGCAGCGGCGGCAGCGGGATCGCCGCGGCATCGAGGCGCAGCCATAGATCGTTGTGCAGCGCGCCCAGCTGGACGGCTTCACGCGGTACCGCCCGGGTGGCGGCGATCAGGCGGAAATCGGTGCCCACCTCGCTGTTGCCGCCCACGCGCATGAAGGTCTGCGAATCGAGCGCACGCAGCAGCGTTTCCTGCTGCTCGCGGGTCAGGTCGGTCAGCTCGTCGATAAAGAGCGTGCCGCCGCTTGCCTGATCGACAAGGCCCGGCTCGCGCTGTTCCGCGCCCGTGAACGCGCCGCGCTCATGGCCGAACAGCACGCTTGCGAGCGGGCGGCCCGCAGCCGCTTCTGCCACGAGCGAGCGCGCGTCGCACACGACGAACGGCCCTTTGCGGCGACGGCTCAACTGGTGCAGCGTGCGCGCGGCGACTTCCTTGCCCGTGCCGGCTTCACCGTGCACGAGCAGCGCCGATTCGGTGGGCGCGAGTTGTTCGAGCGTGTCGTAGACATGCTGGATCGCGCTGCTGCGTCCGAGCATGGGCCCGAAGTGGCCCATCTGGCGCAACGCGGCACGCAGCGTACGCACTTCTTCCGTCAGCTCGTAAGGGCGCGGAATGCGTGCGAGCAGGCTGCGAAGGCGCGGAATGTTGACGGGTTTCAGCAAATAGTCCCAGATGCCGTGGCGCAGGCCTTCGATCGCGCTTTCGACCGTGGCGTTGCCGGTCATGACGATCACGGGCAGCGCGCCGCCGGGCGGTTGTGCGGGCAAGTGCGGCAGCAGTTCGAGCCCGCCGCCGTCGGGCAGGTTCAGGTCGACGAGCACGACATCGGGAATGAAGCGGGCGAGTGCGGCGCGCGCTTGCGCGAGCGTGGCAGCAGTGTCGACGGAGAACCCGTCGGCCGACAGGATCGCTGAGAGACCTGACAGGCTATTGGGATCGTCTTCGACAATCAGGGCATGTGGCATGGCGGTAGCGGCTTACGGATGAGCGCATTCGCGCCGGCGCTGCGCACGCTGGGTAGCGTACGCGCTCCGGCAGACAGCCGCGCGGCGCGAGCAAGCGCGGCACGATGCGAAAGATTTCACCGAGATCACGGAGATGTCTCGTAGCAGGGTGTTCAGTTCCGGTCCTCCCAGTTGTGCTGCGCCAGAGCGGGGGCGCGACGGCCCTCCCGGGCAGCGAACCGCCGGCGGCCGAGCAGCAGCGCGAGCCCGAAGCGCCGGGCGCTCAGGCTTGCGTGCAACCCCCTGTTTGCCTGCAAGCGGGCGACGACCGTACCGGCCATGCCGTGGACGTCAGGTCAGTCGCGCGGCCGGTGTGCGTCGAACCAGCGGCGCACTTCCAGTTCCGCCTCGTCACGCGTCTTGCCGTAACGTTCCTGGATCAGCCCGGCGAGCCGGTCCGCACGGCCTTCGGCTTTCGCGAGTTCGTCGTCCGTCAACTCGCCCCATGCCGCTTTGGCCTTGCCGATCAACTGCTTCCACTTGCCTTCAGCAATGTCGTTGTTCATTGTGTTTCTCCTGATAAGGGAAAGAGTGTGGAACGCATGCTCTCTCGCCTCACAGCAGAAACCGTGCCGCGGTAGTCACTTTGACCGGTGACGCTGCGCTTGCTCGCCGCCCGCCTGCTAAAACGGCAAGTACGCAATCCGTTACGCATAACCGGTAAGGTTTTCCGTAGCACTCTCAAACATACACGTTCAGCAAAAAAAGAAAAAGCGCCCCGTGGGGGCGCTTTCACGACGCTTGCCGCCTTGGCTGCCAAGGGCAGCGGGACCAAGCGCTTGCGCTGCAGTATGCCGCGGTTACCCGCAGTTACATTTAGGCGCGGCTGCGGTACTCGTTCGTACGCGTGTCGATCTCGATCTTGTCGCCGATGTTGCAGAAGAGCGGCACTTGCAGCTCGAAGCCGGTGTTCAGCTTGGCGGTCTTCAGGACCTTGCCCGACGACGTGTCGCCCTTGACAGCCGGTTCCGTGTAGATGATTTCGCGCACGAGCACGGTCGGCAGTTCGACCGAGATGGCCTTCTCGTTGTAGAACACGACTTCGCAGCCCATGCCGTCTTCGAGGTAGTTCAGGGCGTCGCCCATCATCTCGCCTTCGACTTCGAACTGGTTGTAGTCGGCGTCCATGAACACGTACATCGGGTCGGCGAAGTACGAGTACGTCACTTCCTTGCGATCCAGCACGACGACGTCGAACTTGTCGTCTGCCTTGTACACGGTTTCCATGCCGGCGCCGGTCAGCAGGTTCTTGAACTTCATCTTCACGACGGCGGAGTTGCGGCCCGACTTGTTGTATTCGGCCTTCTGCACGACCATCGCGTCATTACCGATCATCACGACGTTGCCGACGCGGAGTTCCTGTGCGGTCTTCATAAAAAACTGTCCTGTCCAGATTTAAGTAGCTTCGAGTGTGCTCGACGGCAAACGTCGCAAGCGGATTCGGTTGGTTGCCGGTGCTGCGGGTCAACTGCTGCGACCCTCATTCGCGTATGAGCGATGCGGGGCGCGAAACTCGAAGCGCTTGAGACGGCTGCCGTCGGATAACCGCTTATTTTAACTGACTTTTTGCGAAACCGGCGAGATTTCCAGCGAGATCGCCAGCCTGTCCGAGTTCGGCGGCCCATGCGTTTGCACGCGCCGCGTAGACGGGCAAATGCCGCGCGAATTCGGCCCAGTCCGGCGTGCCGCGGCCGTTCCACGCATGCCAGATGCGTTCGAGCGCGGCGCGCGGCGCTTCTGGCAACGTGCGGCCGTAGTGCTCGAGCGCGGCGTCGAGTTTGGGCAGATGAGCGTCGTCGGCTTGCGGGTAGATGTGCCAGACAAACGGTCGCGCGGCCCATTGCGCGCGCACGAACGAGTCCTCGCCACGCACGAAGTTCAGGTCGCTCGCCCACAGCAGAGGGTCGTAACCGCGTTGCTCGGTGAACGCGAGCGCGTGCGCGCGGAGCGCGCCGCGCGTCGCCTGCGTGCCTGCGCCGAACGCCGGCTCCCCGAAAAAGCGCGCGAGCGCGCCTGAGATGCGGCCCTCCGGCACGAGTAGAACCACCGGCGTCGCACCGTCGCGCCATTGGGCCAGCAGGTCATCAACGGCTGGGTTCTCGTAGGCGAAAAGCGAGATCACGGTGGCATCCGGCCCGGGCGGCGGCCCGCCCGTGGCACGCTGCCACCACGCAGCACGCGCGTCTGGCGAGCGCTCGAAGTCCGCGCGCGCGGCGTCGAGCGTGCGCTCCTTGAGCACGCCCCCCGTGCCGGGCCCGAGACCCGGAAAGAAGAAGTGCTTGGCGAGCGCGTAGCGTGGGTGCGGCGAGGGCCGCAGATGGAAATCGGCCACCCAGTCTTCCGCGCTCAAATATTCGAGGTTGAGCCAGACGGGCTTGCGCACGCGCTCGGCCATCGCCGCGACGTAGACGGGCGGCAGCTCGCACGCGAACGCTTCGATCACGACATCGGCGATCTGCAGCGTCTCGCCTGCATGCTCGGGCTCGTGCCAGTGCTCGACGAGCACGCCCTCGACCGATTGCGTGGCGCGGCTCGCATCGAGCGCGGGGCAGAGTTTCTTGAATGCATGCAAGTCGTCGACAAAGAGGCGCACCTGCCATCCGTGCTCATGCGCGAGCTGGCGCGCGAGCCGCCAGCACACGCCGATGTCGCCGAAATTGTCGATGACGGCGCAAAAGAGGTCGCACGCGATGGCGCTATCGTGAGCGGCGGCGGGGGTGTGAGCTTCTGTCATGGTGGCGTGGGGTGGCGTGCGGCGCGGCAGAACCATCACGGCCTCTCCTCAAGCGGGTGGAGAACGCCCGGATGGCAAGTTCGGCGCGGGTTCCGTGCGGCATGGAATGATCTAAACTTGCGATTCTAGGACACAGCCATGAACGCGTCGCGACGGCGGCGCGCTGTGCAACGTCTCACTTCTCTCGACGCACCGCCCGTCCCCCGAAACTGGATGACCGACACCGACGTTTTCGACCCGAAAAAGGCGCTCGCGCAGCTGCCGCATCTGCCGGGCGTGTACCGCTACTACGACGCGCATGGCGCGGTCCTCTACGTCGGCAAGGCGCGCGACCTGAAAAAGCGCGTGTCGAGCTACTTCACCAAGACGCAGCTTTCGCCGCGCATCGCGATGATGGTCACGCGGATTGCGCGCATCGAAACCACGGTCACGCGTTCCGAGGCCGAGGCGCTGCTGCTCGAAAACAATCTCATCAAGGCCCTCACGCCGCGCTACAACATCCTGTTTCGCGACGACAAGTCCTATCCGTTTCTCAAGATCACGGGCCACAAATTCCCGCGCATGGCGTACTACCGCGGCGCAGTCGATCGCAATAACCAGTACTTCGGGCCGTTTCCGAGCGCCTCGGCCGTGCGCGAGAGCATCCAGATCCTGCAGCGCGTGTTCCAGTTGCGCACCTGCGAGGACTCGGTGTTCAACAACCGCACGCGGCCTTGCCTCCTGCATCAGATCGGCCGCTGCACGGCGCCTTGCGTGGGGGCGGTCAGCGAGGAGGATTACGCGCGCGACGTGAATAACGCATCGCGTTTTCTGCTGGGCCGCCAGAACGAGGTGATGAAGGAACTGGAGACGAAGATGCACGCGTTCGCCTCCGAGCTGAAGTTCGAGCAGGCGGCATCCGTGCGCAACCAGATGAGTTCGCTTTCGACCGTGCTGCATCAGCAGGCCATCGAAACGGGCAGCGAGAGCGACGTCGACATTCTTGCCGTGGTGGCGCTGGGCGGTCGCGTCTGCGTGAATCTCGCGATGGTGCGCGGCGGCCGGCATCTGGGCGACAAGGCGTATTTCCCGACGCATGTCGAGCGCGCGCTGACCGACGAGGAGGGTGGGGTTGCCGAGGAAATCGACAGCGACACCGTGGTCGCGGCGAGCGCGCTGAAGTCGCTGCCAACGCTCGCGCGCAAGACGGTGGAGGATTACGTCGAAGAAGCGCAACAGGCCGACGCTCAAGACGATGCGGCGCTCGAAGCCGATCCGCTGGCCATCGCGGCCGAGCTTGCGGACGAAGAAGACAATGCAGTCGATGATGCAGGCGATGCCGAATCCGATGCACCCGCCGCCACGCCCGCGCTCGAGACGCAAGCGGGCACGCGCGGCAAGCGCGAGATCGGCATCGAATCCGAAGTCCTCGACGCCTTCATCGCGCAGCACTACTTTGGCAACCGCGTGCCGCCCGTGCTGGTGGTGAGCCATCCGCCCGCAAACCGCGAACTCGTCGACGTGCTGAGCGAACAGGCCGGGCACAAGGTCACGCTGCTGCGTCAGCCGCAAGGTCAGAAGCGCGCGTGGCTCGCGATGGCCGAGCAGAACGCGCGGCTCGCGCTTGCGCGCCTGCTCTCCGAGCAGGGTTCGCAGCAGGCTCGCACGCGCACGCTCGCGCAACTGCTCGGGCTCGAACTGGATGATCTCGCGCATTTGCGCATCGAATGCTTCGATATCAGCCACACGATGGGCGAGGCGACGCAGGCGTCGTGCGTGGTCTATCACCATCACAAGATGCAGTCGGCCGAATATCGCCGTTACAACATCACCGGCATCACGCCCGGCGACGACTACGCCGCCATGCGCCAGGTGCTCACGCGCCGCTACGAGAAGATGGTCGCGCAAGCAGCGCGCGCTGAAAGCGCCGAGGCGCCGCCACCCGTCCCGGCCCCCGATCCCGCCGACCCGAACGCAGCATCGGAAGCCGAGGAGGCCAATGAGGCCACCGAGGCCGTCGAAGCCCCGCCGCCCGGCGGCATGCTGCCCAACATTGTGTTGATCGACGGCGGCAAAGGGCAGGTCGAGATCGCGCGCCAGGTGTTCACCGAACTGGGTCTCGATCCGGCGATGCTCGTGGGCGTGGCGAAGGGCGAGGGGCGCAAGGTCGGTCTCGAAACGCTCGTGTTCGCCGATGGCCGCGCGCCGCTCGAACTCGGCAAGGAGAGCGCCGCGCTCATGCTCGTCGCGCAGATTCGCGACGAGGCACACCGCTTCGCCATCACGGGCATGCGCGCGAAGCGCGGCAAAACGCGCCAGACTTCGCGTCTCGAAGAACTGGAAGGCGTGGGGGCGAAGCGCCGTCAGCGCCTGCTCGCGCGCTTTGGCGGCCTGCGCGGCGTGATGGCGGCGAGCGTTGAGGATCTGGCCAGCGTGGAGGGCATCTCGCGCGCGCTCGCCGAGCAGATCTACCAGCAGCTTCACTGATGCGGCGGCCCCGTTGGCCGGGTTCGCCCCGGCCAATCCTTACGGTTGCTTGTGGCAGGTGCGGCGACGCGGCACAATTGCATCTCCCATAATTGCATCTCCCCCGACAGATAGCGCCAGCCGATGCCGTTCAATATTCCGATTCTCCTGACCTGGCTGCGGATCCTGGCGATTCCGCTCGTGGTCGGCGTGTTCTATCTGCCGCAGACCATGCTTTCCCCGATGCAGCAGAACGTGCTGGCGATGCTGCTCTTCGTGCTCGCGGCGCTCACTGACTGGTTCGACGGTTTTCTCGCGCGCAAGTGGAATCAGACGTCCTCGTTCGGCGCCTTCCTCGATCCCGTCGCGGACAAGCTGATGGTGACCGCGGCGCTGCTCGTGCTCGTGCATCTGCAGCGGCTCGATGCCGTGATCGCGCTCGTGATCGTCGGACGCGAAATCGCGATTTCGGCGCTGCGTGAATGGATGGCGCAGATTGGCGCGTCGAAGAGCGTGGCCGTGAACTCGCTCGGCAAGTTCAAGACCGCGTGCCAGATGGTCGCGATTCCCATGTTGCTGTTCTACGCGCCGCTCACGCTTGGCGGCGTGACGCTGTTCGACTCGCGCGTGTGGGGCGCGTGGCTCATCTATGTGGCGGCGTTCCTCACGATCTGGTCGATGCTCTACTACATGAAGCTCGCATGGCCGCAGATCCGCGAACGGGGAAGCCTGTGAGCAGAGTGTTGTGAACCCCATGCGTCTTTTTCCAAAAAGATCACACGAAGGGGTTGACACGATTCTGCGGGTTATACATAATCTCACTTCTCCGCTGCACGACGCAGTAGCAAGCAAGCAGATGCGGTGGAGATAGCAGAAGATAAGCGGAAGTTGAGCATATATCGGAAGCGAATATGCGGGAGTAGCTCAGTTGGTAGAGCGCAACCTTGCCAAGGTTGAGGTCGCGAGTTCGAGACTCGTCTCCCGCTCCAGAATTTAAGGTGCGGCGTTTTTGCAGTAGGGAAAACGAAGCGCTGAAGCAGGAAAAATGCAGTAAAGCAGGACATTTGCGGGAGTAGCTCAGTTGGTAGAGCGCAACCTTGCCAAGGTTGAGGTCGCGAGTTCGAGACTCGTCTCCCGCTCCAAATGCCAAGGGGAAGCAGTGCTTCCCTTTTTGTTTGGCAGGCTTCGATCAGTATCAAGCCGAAAAAAACAAATCTGTCTGGTCGTTGTGGGCGCACGCAGTTTGCCTGATGTTCGCCGCGTTCCAGTCAGTCCGCTTCTGGCGCGATAGCAAAGCGGTTATGCAGCGGCCTGCAAAGCCGTGTAGGCCGGTTCGACTCCGGCTCGCGCCTCCAGATGCAAAACAAAAGCCACCTTCGGGTGGCTTTTGTTTTTTGCTGCGCGTTCACGCATGTGGCGCAAAATAGCCGGAACCCATCCTCTGCGGTTTCCCGACATGTCCATCGAACTCCCCGAAGACGCGCGCAGCGAAGCGATCGCTTCCATCCAGCGCTATTTCGACGCGAACATGGAAGAGCCGATCGGCAACATCGCGGCGGGCGCGCTGTTGGGCTTCTTTCTCGAAGAGATCGCGCCGGCCGTCTACAACAAGGCCATTGCCGACGCGCAGGAGAGCATGCAGGCGCGCATCGTCGATCTCGACATCGATCTGCATGAAGACCCGTTCCAGTACTGGCGCAAATACGAGCAGCCGCGCAAGAAGAAGTGAGCGCTGTTGGAGCGGCGGGTTTGTGGCGCACGCACCGCGCGGCATAATCGTGGTCGTTCACGATGTTTCGAGGGAAATCACAGACCATGACCGTGCAGTCCACCGCCTTGCCGCTGCCCCAATTCGACTGGCAATGGAAAGCCTTCGACGCGCTCGACGCGCGTGAAGTCTATGCCATGCTCAAGCTGCGCTCCGACGCGTTCGTCGTCGAGCAGCACTGTGTGTACGGCGATATCGACGGCCTCGATTTCGGCGCGTGGCATCTGTTCGCGTGGAGCGAAGAGGGCGGCGAGCGAGCGCTTGCGGGTTATCTGCGCGTGCTGCTGCCTGACGCAGAGGACGCCGACGTGCGTATCGGCCGCGTGGTGACGTCGCAGAACCATCGCGGCATCAAGCTCGGCAACGCGCTGCTCGAACGCGCCATCGCGCAGATCGCGCGCCAATGGCCGGACGTCGCGATGCGTCTGCATGCCCAGGCGCATCTGCAGAAGTTCTACGGCGCGTTCGGCTTTTCACCGGTTGGCGAGATTCACGACGAGGACGGCATTCCTCACGTGTGGATGCGCTCGGCCTGATTCGATGTGGGTCGCGCGCTGCGCCGATTCTGCGCCAAACGTCCGCGCGCGGATAGCCGCATCCAGTGGCGCAGCGCGATCAGTGCGCCGACCACGCTCATCATCGACCCCGGAATCCACAGCAGCAGGCCGCCGATCTGCTGGTCGCGCATGGGCGAAAGCCAGGTGAATGCGCGCCCGCAGATCGAATAGACCGGATAAAGCTCGCGCGGCGTGAAGAAGATAAACGCGCCGAGCACGATTTGCGGCGGGATCGCCGCGATCACGACGAGCACGCGCTTGCCCGGCGAGAGGCGCGCGGGCGGCGCGGGGCGCGAGTCGAGCACGAGCCACCAGAACAGCAGCCCGTCGATCACCATGCTCCAGTTCATGACGCGGTAGAGGCGCCAGTCGAGCATGGCGATAAAGTGGATCGGCGAAAAGAGCCAGAAGTAGATGAGCCCGACGAAGAGTCCGACCGCGACGACGGGATGCATGACGATGTCGAGTGCGACGCGCACGGGCCGCGCGGCGAGCACCGGGCGCACGAAGCGCTGGCGCCACTTGAACGGAATGCCCGCGCGCAGCGCCGCGCCCGGGTAGGCGAGCGCGATGAAGAACGGCCCCAGATGATGCAGCACGAGGTGCTGCGCGCGATGCATGAAGAACTCGTGCTCGAAGTAGTAGTCGAGCCGCGTATGCAGCACGACGTAGAGCGCGCCGAGCCCGAACCAGAAGGAGAGCTGGCGCGCGAGCGACACCCGCGCGTGCCGTTTGCCGCGAACGAACACCACCGCCGCGAGCAGGGTGCAGATCATCACGGTCGGCGAGGGCTCCCAGGGCTGGAGCCAGTAGAGCAGGGTCATCGCGAGCATGGCGGCGGCCTCATCGCGGAGTCAACATGCTTGCGCGCGCAACCATATCGGACGCGCGCGTTTGTTTTGCTGCGGCCTCACTGGCCCGAGGGCGATTTGACTGCGAACGGCGTGTCGAGCGTTTCGCCGTCCGAGAACTGCAGCTTCACGTTCACCGTGTCGCCCGGTGCGATCTTGTGCTTTGCCTTCTCCAGCATCAGGTGGTAGCCGCCCGGTGCGATCGCCAGCGTGCCGTGCGCAGGCACCGTCGCCTTGTGCACCATGATCATCTTTTGCGTCGAGCCATTCGAGACCGTCTGATGCAGCATGACCATGCCGTAAGCGTCGCTCGATACGCCCACGAGATCGACCGGCTGGTCGCCATCGTTCTTGAGCGTCACATAGCCCGCGGCTGGCAGGTCGTTGGGGAGCCAGCGCACCCACGCGTCCTGCGTGCTCAGCGCGCCGGCGGCGGCGTTTGCGGCGGGCGCGAAAGCGGCGAGCGCACCGAAGGTGCTCAGCGCGCAGCCGAGCGAGACGGTGAGTGACTTGAGGTTCTTCGTCATGAGGTTTCCTGTTGCGGTTGGTGCTCTTTTAAGACTCGATGATTCGACCCGCGAGGTGGCATGGGTTCACGCCGGGTCGTCGATGACGCGGCGCAGGTCGTGTGCGATCGCGTCCGGTGTGTCGCTGTCGGTGGCGAGCAGGCGCGCGTGGCCCTGCGCGTCGAATACATAGACAGCCGAACTGTGGGTGACTTCGTAGCTGCCGTCGGGGTCGCGCTTTTCCATCTGGTAGGCCACGCGATAGCGCCGCGCGAGCGACTCGATCTCGCTGTCGGTGCCGGTCAGGCCGCGTGCATGCTGGGCATCGAATGCGCCGACGTAGGCGTGCAAGGCCTGCGGCGTATCGCGCGCCGGATCGACGCTGATGAAGAGTATCCGCACTTTCTGTGCGTCGGGGCCGAGCATCGCTATAACCTGCATCAGACGCGCCATTGTCTCCGGGCAGACGTCCGGGCAATGCGTATAGCCGAAGTAGACGAGCGTCGCGCGTCCGCGAAAATTCGTACCCGTCACGGGCTGGCCGTTGTCGGCCGTGAGCGCGAAGTCGAGATCGGGCAGGTGGCCGCTTACGTTCGTGAGCTGCCACGGCTCGCCCGGGTGTGAACATGCCACGAGCAGCATGGCGCCCGCCGCGAGCGCCGCGTGCCGCAGGCTGCGCGCCGCGCCGCAGAGCCGGGCTCGGAATGTGCGCTGCGGGGGCTCGAAGGTGGGGAACAAAGGCAATCTCGTCGACTCGATTGGATTACGTTGGCCGCGCGCTCGATCAGACCACTGGGCCGGCTTGTCGCTGCGACTGTAGCAAAATTGGGTCCGCCCGGTCGCGAGTGCCCCGGTCGTGCGGATCGCTCGCGTCGATATGCCGCATCGGTTCATATGGGCTGAATCGTCGTTCTGGCGGCGCAGTTCAGGTTTCGACACACCGGACCGCAGCCGGACCGATTCGGCTCCGGCCAAGCCTGCGCGGCCGGTCAGCCCCTTACTTTCTCGATAATCGATCCAAGGCGCGGTAAGATTCGCACACTTTCCCTGGGCGCAGCCCGGGGCCATACCCGGCCAGCTGGCCGATGGGTGAAAAGAACGCAATGCAAGCACTTCCGGCAGTCCTGCCGCCTGACCAGACGGCATTTTTCTTCGATTTCGACGGCACGCTCGTCGACCTCGCGCCTACGCCCGACGGCGTGCTCGTCCGCCCCGACATGCTCGCGCTGCTGCGCGAGTTGCGCCGCGCGACGCACGGCGCCGTGGCGATCGTCTCGGGGCGTGGCATCGAGAGCATCGACGGTTTCCTCGGCATGCCCGATCTGCCCGTGGCGGGCCTGCACGGCGCCGAGCGGCGCGACGCCAACGGCGACACGCAGCGTGTCGGCTTTAACGATCAGCGTCTGCTGCACATGGAGCAGGTGCTCGCCGAGGTGGTGCGCATGCATCCGGGCATGCTGCTCGAGATCAAGGGCGCGTCGCTCGCGCTGCACTACCGCAACGCCCCGGAACACGAGGGCACCGCGCGCACAGCGACCGAGCGCCTCGCCGCCGATTACGCCGATGCCTACGTGCTGCAGCCCGGCAAGATGGTCTACGAAATCAAGCCGAAGGACGTCGACAAGGGCCGCGCGCTGCGCGCGTTCCTCGACGAGCCGCCTTTCGCGGGCCGCCGCCCGGTGTTCGCCGGCGACGATCTGACCGACGAGAAAGGCTTTGACGTCGTCAATGCGCTCGGCGGGCTGTCGATCAAGGTCGGCGGCGGCGATACCATCGCGCACACGCGTATCGATTCGGTCGACGCGCTGATCGGCTGGCTCGCATCGCTCGTCGCGGCCATGCCGGGCGCCCGGTGACCGCGCGCATGTCTCGTTTGATCCCCCACGTAGATAGCATGACGCGAGGCGCTGCCTCGCGCACGCCAAGCTTTCCGGATTTTCTGCACGGACCCCGCCCCTCATGAGCCGATTGATCATCGTATCGAACCGCGTCGCGCCGATTTCCGAAGGCGGTCCGGCCGCGGGCGGCCTCGCGGTGGGCGTGTACGACGCGCTCAAGGAAACCGGCGGCATGTGGTTCGGCTGGAGCGGCGACGTGCTCACCTCCGGCCAGCCGCAGATCGCGCTCGAAGAGCGCGGACCCGTGACCTTCGCCACCATCGGCCTGTTGCGGCGCGACTACGACCAGTACTACCGTGGTTTCTCTAACGCGACGCTCTGGCCCGCGTTCCACTACCGCGCCGATCTCGTCCAGTACGACCGCCACGAGTACGAGGGCTATAGCCGCGTGAACGCGTGGCTCGCGCAACAGCTCGTGCCGCTTCTGCGCGAAGACGACGTGATCTGGGTCCACGACTACCACCTGATTCCGTTCGCCCAGGCGCTGCGCGCGGCGGGCGTGAAGAACCGCATCGGCTTCTTCCTGCACATTCCGTTTCCGGCCTCGCAGGTGCTGCTGGCCGTGCCGCCACATCGCGAGCTGGTGCAGGCGCTCTGCGCGTTCGACCTGCTCGGCTTCCAGACCAAGCCCGATCTGCGCGCGTTTTGCGACTACATCGTGAACGAGGCGGGGGGCACGACCGCGCCGCAGGCGGACGGTCTCACGCGTATCGAGGCGTTCGGGCAGACGCTCTGCGCGGGCGATTACCCGATCGGCGTCTATCCCGACGAGATCGCGGAGCTCGCCAAGGCCGGCGAGCGAGGCAAGCCGGTGCGCACGCTCAAGGCGACGCTGCACGGGCGCAAGGTCATCATGAGCGTGGACCGGCTCGACTATTCGAAGGGGCTCGTGGAGCGCTTTCGCGCCTTCGAACGCCTGCTCGACCA
Organism: Paraburkholderia acidiphila; assembly: GCF_009789655.1. Lineage (GTDB taxonomy): Bacteria > Pseudomonadota > Gammaproteobacteria > Burkholderiales > Burkholderiaceae > Paraburkholderia > Paraburkholderia acidiphila. The sequence goes on along the minus strand of NZ_CP046909.1, from coordinate 2,149,691 downwards.
CGCGCCGGCGCAGCGCAACAAGGTCTCGTTCGTGCAGATCGCGCCGCCTACGCGCGCCGACCTGCACGCCTATCAGGACATCCGCCTGCGCCTCGAGGCCGAGTCCGGGCGCATCAACGGCCGATACGCGGAACTCGACTGGACGCCGATCTGGTACATCCATCGCCAGTACGAACGGGCGGTGCTGGCCGCGCTGTTCCGGGCGTCGAATGTCGGCTACGTCACGCCGCTGCGCGACGGCATGAATCTCGTCGCCAAGGAATATGTCTCGGCGCAGGACCCCGAAGATCCGGGCGTGCTCGTGCTCTCGCGCTTTGCGGGCGCGGCGCAGGAGCTGTCGGGCGCGCTGATCGTCAATCCGCTCGATATCGACGGCATGGCCGATGCGCTCAATGCCGCGCTCGCCATGCCGCTCGCCGAGCGGCTCGCGCGCTATCAGGACATGATGGCCCAGTTGCGCGAGAACAACGTCTCGGTCTGGCGCGACCGCTTCATGCGCGATCTCGGCCAGGTCCGCGTGCGGCAAGGCGTCGGCTTGCCGCCGCTCGAGCCCGCGCGGGGCTGAGCACACAAGCCTCGCCCGCCTTGGCGGGAGCGAAAAAAAGCCGCTTCAGGCGATGCCCTGAAGCGGCTTTTTTGCGTTTGGCGACGCACGATAGCGGCGAAGCGGGCGGCGCCCCCGCCTGCGCGGGTGGTCAGGCCACGTGCTTTTCGTCGGTCTTCTTGCTGCCCAGATGCAGCGTGGAGTGCTTGCCGTACTGCTTGGCCAGGAGGTCGCGGTAGAGGCCCGGACGGTTGCGCAGCTCTTCGGGGCTGCCGTCGTCGATCACCTTGCCCGCGCTCATCACGATGATGCGGTCGAAGTTGTTGAGCGTGGAGAGGCGGTGGGCGATCGCGATCACGGTGCGGCCGACCATGAGCCGGTCGAGCGCCTGCTGAATGGCCTCTTCGGACGCGCTGTCGAGCGCCGAGGTGGCTTCGTCGAGCAACAGGATCGGCGAATTCTTGAGAATGGCGCGCGCGATGGCGATGCGCTGGCGCTGGCCGCCCGACAGCTTCACGCCGCGGTCGCCCACGATCGTGTCGTATCCCTCGGGCATCGCCTCGATGAATTCGGCGCAGCGCGCCTCGCGGGCCGCCGCGATGACTTCCTCGCGGCTTGCCTCGGGGCGGCCGTAGGCGATGTTCTCGTAGATCGAACGGTGCAAGAGCGAAATGTCCTGCGGCACGAGCGCGATGGCATGGCGCAGGCTGTCCTGGGTGACGTGCGCGATGTCCTGGCCGTCGATCTTGATGGCGCCGCCCTGGGTCTCGTAGAAGTGCTGCAGCAGCGCGAGCACCGTTGTCTTGCCCGCTCCCGACTTGCCGATCAGGCCCACGCGCTGACCGGCCTCGATGTGCAGGTCGAAATGATCGAGAATCGGCTTGCGGTGCGGATAGGCGAAGGTCACGCCCTCGAAGTCGACGCGGCCGCCCTGGGCGATGAGTTCCTTGGCGTCGTCGCGGTCGGGCATGCCGTGCGGCTCCAGCAGGGTTTGCACGGCTTCGGCAAGGCGCGCCACGTGTTGGGTGACGTCCACGAGCGCGACGGCGAGGTCGCGCGTGCCGTGCAGGATCGTGAAGCCGAGCGAGCTGACCAGCACGATGTCGCCCGACGTCGCCTTGCCCTGATCCCACAGCCACAGCGCCCAGCCGAGCAGGCCGGCGGACAGCATGGCCGTGATCACGGCGTGCAGCAGACGCAGCTTTTCGAGGTAGAGCAGGCTCGAGCGGCGCGCGTCGAGTTCGGCCTTGACGGTCGAGCCGAAGCGCTTTTGCTCGCGGAACGTCATGCCGAAGGCGCGCACGAGCGCCATGTTGCCGATCACGTCGACGAGCTCGCCGTCCACGGCGGCCGCCTTGGAGGCGAAGGTGTGGTGGCGCGACGAGCCGCGCCCGGCCAGCTTGAAGAGGATCACCGAAAGGATCGCCGAGCAGATGAGCAGGCCCGCTGCCATGAGCGGATTGACGGCGATGATCATGACGATCGCGCCGGCCACGGCAATACAGGGCGGCAGCACATTCCACGCGGTGGTGTTCTCGGCCGTGTAGACGGCGTTCGACGTCGCGGTGATGCGGCTGGCGAGCGTGCCGGGCTGCTTTTCGGCGTAGTAGGTGGGCGAGTGGCCGCTCAGGTACTGGAAGAGATCACGCCGCAGGTCGCCCGTCACGGTGACGAAGGTGTGCGCGGCGAACCAGCCGCCGACCCGCCAGAGCAGGTTGTCGGCGGCGATCAGGCCGACGAGGATGGCGAATGCGGTCCACAGCGGGCCCGGATGATGGCGTCCGGCTCCGAGCACGTCGATCAGATGCTTGATGGCGTACTGCGACGCAAGCGCGCAGCCCACAGCCGCGAACACGCTGGCGAGCACGACGGCGTGGGCGAACGGATGGCGCTTGATGTAGCGGAAAAGGAACGCGAGCGGATGCCGCGCATAGCTCGCGAGCTTTGCGTTGTGGGCATTACGCTGGGCGGTGGTCAGATGTTCCAATTGATCGGGTGGTCGGTCTGACGGAATTTCGTCCGTGCAAGTTCAAAGGAAGATAGCTGGCGCTGAGGCGACGAACGGCTTTGGGCGCGCGGCAACGAAGGCGGACTTACCGCATTGTAAACACCCCATGCGCGTCGCGCACCGCCTGTGCCCGGCGGACGCGCATCATATCGCGACACGATAGCGCGGGATACAGATTGGGGACACGTTGTTGCAGCGGAGGTTCAACAGGAATCGCGGACCGTTTTAGAGATCGGTGTTTTAGAGATAGAATTACGGATTGCATTCGGAAAAGCGCTGTGCTTGCTCGCCCACGCCGTTAGCCGGCGGCGAACCAGACCCGCACGAGGTGCGGCATCGATGGATGCGCGCCGTGCCGCGACAATCGCCCGCAGTTGTATTCCGCAGCGCAGCACCCAATCTAGAACTCTCTTGGAAAACAATGGGTTGCGGAGTGTTTCCGGTTTGTAACAACGTAAAGACTTTGAAATGATCTAGCCGGTATTTACCCTGGACCGGGATAATGCCGACTCGGACGGCGTAGGGAATTTGACAGCTTCTATGTCAACGGCCGCGAACCCTGCGCGTTTACCGCCTGAACCGCCGCGTGTGCGCTCTCTTGCCGCTTCACAACTGCGTCGGCTCTGTGTCCGGATTTCCGGCGCGGTTAGCGGTACGGAACGCCTGTAAGGCGCGTGGCGACAAGGAAGCCGCAGCCTGCATAGGTCGATTGTCAAATTTGCAGTCTATTGCCCGATTTATTACGAGGAAGGAGTTCACCACTATGCGAATCGCTCAAATCGCTCCGTTGCACGAGGCGGTTCCTCCCAAGCTGTACGGCGGCACGGAACGGGTGGTCTCCTACCTGACCGAAGCGCTGGTCGAACAGGGCCACGATGTCACGCTGTTCGCCAGCGGCGATTCGATCACCTCGGCAAAGCTCGAAGCGTTTTGGCCGCAGGCACTGCGCCTCGACCCGACGATCCGCGACGTGATGGCTCCGCACATGCTGCTGCTCGAAGAAGTTCGCCGCCGGGCGGACGAATTCGACGTGCTGCACTTCCACATCGACTACTACCCGTTCTCGCTGTTCGCGCGCCAGCCGGTGCCGTTCGTCACGACCATGCACGGCCGTCTCGATCTGCCGGAACTGCAGCCGGTGTTCAACGCGTTCAACGACGTGCCGGTCGTTTCGATCTCGGACAACCAGCGCATTCCGCTGCAGCAAGCCAACTGGCAGCAGACCGTCTACCACGGCCTGCCGGAAGACGTGCTCACGCCGATTCCGAACGTCGAGCCCGGCTATCTTGCATTCCTCGGCCGCGTTTCGCCGGAGAAGGGCCTTGACCGCGCGATCCGCATCGCCGGGCAGGCGGGCATGAAGCTCAAGGTCGCCGCCAAGATCGATAAGGCCGACCGCGCCTACTACGAAGAAGTCATCAAGCCGCTGATGGCGCTGCCGCACGTCGAGTACATCGGGGAAATCGGCGAGCACGAAAAGCGCGAGTTCCTCGGCAATGCGCATGCACTGGTGTTCCCGATCGACTGGCCGGAGCCCTTCGGCCTCGTCATGATCGAAGCCATGGCCTGCGGTACGCCGGTGATCGCGTTCAAGCGCGGCTCGGTGCCGGAAGTCATCGAGAATGGCGTGTCGGGCTTTGTCGTCGAAGACGAAATCAGCGCAGTCGCGGCGGTCAAGCGTCTGCCGACGCTGTCGCGCGAGAAGGTGCGCGCCGCGTTCGAATCGCGCTTCTCGTCGAAGGTGATGGCGCGCAACTACGTGGCCGTCTACGAAGAACTGCTGCGTCAAAAGCATCGCACCGTGCTGCGCGAAGTCAACGCCGGCTAAGCTGCGCACTGAAACCGGGCAGCGCTGCTGCACGCCCGGTTTTCCGCTTTTCCCCAACGCCCCGGTGCCTGTGCACCGGGGCGTTGTCACATTCGCGGCGCCGGCAAGTGAGGCGCACGCTTAATGTCCCTATAATGGCCGTGCCGTAAATCCGCGGCGCCCACAAAAGCGTGCTTTGCATGGGACCAGAGTAACGCGCTGAAGCGCGAACGCTGGTCGACAGAGGAGAAGACCCTTGGCCAGAACCCGACCGACGCCCACGGCGACCGTACCCGGTGCCGGGACGCTTTTCGCGCTGCGCGCGATCGGGCTCGTGATACTCGCGCGCTGGCTGCACTCCATGGCGCAGATGAATTTCCTCGCGGCGCTCGAAGGCATGGCGTCGTCGCCGGCGGCGAGCCTGAATCTCGTCTTTCTGTTTCTGCTGATCGTGCTGCCTGGCGCCAAGGCGCGCGTCGAGCGGCCGTTTCACCCGCTGCCGCAGTGGCTGCGCCAGGCGCTGCGCTTTTTCGGCGTGCTCGGTTTTTTGTTTGCAATCGGCTCGATCGGCATGTTTGTCTGGACCGCCGGCTGGCGGCGCACCTTCCACGCCGTGGCCGATACCAACGGCTGGCTCGTGGCCGCCCCCGCGCTCTATGCCGCCGTGGTCTGGATCTGCCGGCCGCGCGCGCTTTGGCGCAGCAACTTCGCGGGGCGGCGTTTCGCGATCGGGCGCTTCGCCGTGTCGATCGATTCGGCCACGCGCACGACGGTCGTCTGGCAGGAGAGCCGCAAGGTCGGGCAGTACGACGCGCGCGAACTGTCGGTGCGCTGGCTTTCAGGGGCGCCGCAGGGCGGGGTGGTCATGGCGGTGCCTGCGCGCTTGCCTGCACCCGAGCGCGCCCAGGCTGACGAACCCGCCGCCACGGCAGGCGTTGCCGAGCCGGTTGCCAGTGCGGAGACTCCCGAAGCCGCGGCTACGCGGGAACCCGGCGCGCACGATGCGCCGCGCCAGGCGTCGCCGTCGTCATCGTCGAAGTCGGCGGGCAAGCCCGCGCGCCGGCCGAAGATCGAATTGCTCTGGGATTCGCCGGCTGCCGCGGGTCACAACCGTCAGACCGTGTTTCGCGTGTCGCTCGCCTCCGAAGCCGATCGCGCGGCCTCGCGTGCCCTCGACTCGGCGTTGAAGCAAGCCTGACGTACCTGACATAGCGCGGCCGCATGACGCCGGGCCCGGACTTACGCCCGCATTTTTTGTTGCTTGCCGTTCCTGTCGTCCACTCGAAGGAGTCGCAATGCTCATACGCTGGTTGCTCGCCGCCATTCACCTGCTGGCCTTCGGCTTCGCGCTCGCCTCTATCCTGCGGCGCACGCGCGGACTGCGCCGTTGCACCTCCACCGAAGACCTGCCCGCGATCTTCAGCGCCGACAACGGCTGGGGTGGCTCGGCCGTCGTGCTGATCGTCACCGGCGCCATGCGCGCGTTCGGCGGCTTCGAGAAGGGCGCCGCGTACTACCTCCATGAACCGCTCTTTCACGTGAAGATGGGCGCGCTCGTGCTGATCCTCCTGCTCGAGATCGCGCCGATGATGGCGCTGCTACGCTGGCGCCTCGCCGTACGCCGAGGCGACGTGCCGGATCTGACCGGTGCGCCGAAATATGCACGCATCGGCGGCTGGCAGACGGTGCTGCTCGTCGTCATGGTGTTCGCGGCGACGGGCATGGCGCGCGGCATCGGCCTCGATACGGCCGCCGAATAGACCACCCGGAGGGCACCCAGGCCGCGAAAAAAGAAAACCCGCGCGTCGGCGGGTTTCCCGGTGCGAGCAGGTCGCGGCTTCGTTTTACTGAAGATTGCCCGCTACCGCGACCGTCTGGCCGGTGATGTAGTTCGACTCGGGCGAGCAGAACAGATACACGCCGCCCGCCGCTTCTTCGGGCGTGCCGCCCCGGCCGAGCGGATTGCGCTGCGCATGCGTCTTGAGCATCTCGGGGTTCAGGCCCACGCGGATCTCGCGCCCTTCGATGCTCACCGTCGCACCCGCTTTCGCGTCGGCGCTCGTCATGCGCGTGTGAATCAGGCCGAACGCCACCGCATTGACATTGACGTTGAAGCGCCCCCATTCGCGCGCGAGTGCGCGCGTCATACCGATCACACCCGCCTTCGCGGACGAGTAGTTCATCTGCCCGGCGTTGCCGTTGAGTGCCGACACCGACGAAATATTCACGATCTTGCGATACACCTCGCGCCCCTCGGCCACATCGGCCGCGTGCAGCGCCTTCACGTGCGGGTACGCGGCGCGCAGGATGCGGAACGGCGCGGTCATGTGGCAGTCGAGGATCGCGTACCACTGCTCGTCGGTCATCTTCTGGATCACGTCGTCCCAGGTGTAGCCGGCGTTGTTCACGATGATGTCGATGCCCTTGAACGTGCTCATCGCCGTGTTGATGAAGCGTTCGGCGAAGTCCGGCGCCGTGACGTTGCCCACGCAGGCCACCGCTTCGGCGCCTGCCTTGCGCAGCACTTCGACAGTTTCGTGCGCCGGATCGGCGTCGAGGTCGTTCACGACGATGCGCGCGCCTTCGCTGGCGAGCTTTTCCACGATTGCACGGCCAATGCCGCGTCCCGAGCCGGTGACGAGCGCCACCTTGCCATCGAGCTTACCCATGCTGTTGACTCCTTCTATCGAATGATGCGGGTGGATTCAGAGTGCGACCACGGCGTCACCCACGACGCGTGGTTCGCCATACTGATTGGCGGTCTGGATTTCGAGGCGCAGGCGTCGCTCGCCCTCGGCTTCGAACTTCTCGACCACGCGTCCCGTACAGACGATGCGATGGCCGAGATGAGTGATGCCGACGAAGCGCACGCCGAACTGGCGCAACTGGCGCTGATCGACCCATTGGGTGAGCAGGCGGCCAAGCCAGGCCATCGAGAGCATGCCGTGTGCGAACACGTCGGGCATGCCCGCGCGCCGCGCATAGTCGATGTCGATATGCACCGCGTTGTGGTCGCCCGAGGCGCCCGCGAAGAGCGCGAGCATCTTGCGGTCCACGCTCGGCAGTTCGAGGGGAGGGAGCGTGTCGCCCACCTGGATCGTGTCGTACTGGATGGTCATGCGGGGTCTCCCTTCAGCCGTTGCGTTGCACGATCACGCTGCGCAGATCGGCTACGTGCTCGCCGCGCTGGTTCGTGACGCGCGTCTCGCGCACGACGAACTCCAGCGCGCCAGCCTTTTTGTCGTAGATGTCGGCGATGCGCGACTCGAACAGCAGCACGTCGCCCGCGTACGCGAGCCGGTGATACGTGAAGGACTGTTCGCCGTGCAGGATGCGCGGAAGCTCGATGCCGATTTCGTCGCGCCAGGACCCGTCCGGCTGCTCGAATTCGAGCGAGAACAGGAACGTGGGCGGCAGCGGCAGGGCGGGGTGGCCCGCGTCGCGCGCGGCGGACTCGTCGAAGTAGACGGGATTCGTTTCGCCGATCGCCTTTGCGAAGAAGCGCAGCCGGCCGGCTTCGGCTACGGCGCGAAACGCGGGCAGCGTTTTGCCGATGTGTTGCTTGTCGATCATGTGATTGGCTCCCAGTCGTCAGCAGTGCTTACGCTCACGCGGACTTGTAGACCGTGACGACGCAGGCGCCGCCGAGACCTACGTTATGCGCGAGCGCGACCTTCGCACCTTCCACCTGGCGCTCGCTCGCCGTGCCGCGCAGTTGCTGGGTGAGCTCGTAGCATTGCGCGAGGCCAGTCGCACCGAGCGGATGCCCCTTCGAGAGCAGGCCGCCCGACGGATTCACGACCCATTCGCCGCCATAGGTGTTGTCGCCGTCGTTCACGAGCTTCTCGCCTTCGCCTTCCGCGCACAGGCCGAGCGCCTCGTAGGTCAGCAACTCGTTTTGCGCGAAGCAGTCGTGCAGTTCGATCACGTCGATGTCGCGCGGGCCGATGCCGGCCTGCTCGCAGGCAGTCTTCGCAGCCGAGCGCGTCATGTCGAAGCCGACCACGCGGATCATGTCTCGCGCGTCGTACGTGCTCGGGGTGTCGGTGGTGAGCGCCTGGCCGGCGATCAGCACGTCGGTGCGCAGACCGTGCTTCTTCGCGAATGCCTCGGACACGACGAGCGCCGCCGCCGCGCCGCAGGTGGGCGGGCAGGCCATCAGGCGCGTGAGCACGCCTTCCCAGAGCATGGGCGCGGCCATCACATCTTCGGTCGAGATCACGTTGCGGAACACGGCGAGCGGATTGCGCGCCGCGTGGCGGCTCGCCTTAGCGCGGATCTTCGCGAAGGTTTCGAGCTTCGTGCCGTATTGCTTCATGTGCGACAGACCCGCGCCCGCGAACTGGCGGATGGCGTTGCTCATGCCCTCATGCTGGCCGACCAGCTCATCGGTGATGTCGAGCGCGCGCTCGAGGGCGCTCTTGCGGTCCGTCCAGACCGACTTGAGCGCACCGGGCTGCATGAACTCGAAGCCGACGGCGAGCGCGCACTCGACGGCGCCGCTCTGCACGGCCTGGCGCGCGAGATAGAGCGCGGACGAGCCCGTCGCGCAGTTGTTGTTCACGTTGATGACCGGAATGCCGGTCATGCCGACCTGATAAAGGGCCTTCTGGCCGCAGGTCGAATCGCCGTAGACGTAGCCCGCATAGGCCTGCTGCACGTCGCTGTAGTCGATACCCGCGTCGGCGAGCGCCTGACGGATCGCGGTGGCGCCCATCACGTCGTAGGTGTCGCTCGCGCCGGGCTTCTTGAACGGAATCATGCCGACGCCGGCGATATATGCGCTTCGAGTCATATCAGTACTCCTGAGTGAGTTGGATTTTTTTAAAGCTTGCGCGAGATGAGGTCACGCATCACTTCGCTCGTGCCGCCGTAGATGCGCATCACGCGCGAGTCGGCGAACGCGCGGGCCACCGGATATTCGAGCATGTAGCCGTAGCCGCCGTGCAATTGCACCATTTCGTCGAGCGCCTTGCCGAGCGCTTCGGTCGCGAAGAGCTTCACGACGGCGGCTTCTTCCAGCGTGAGGCGGCGTCGAACGTGTTCAGACAGGTAGTGATCGACCATGAGCCGCACCGCGAGCGCCTGGGCTTTGATGTCGGCGAGCTTGAACTTGGTGTTCTGGAAGTCCCACACGGTCTGATTGAATGCCTTGCGGTCCTTCACGTAGTTCAGCGTGTGCTCGAGACAGGCTTCGAGCTTGGCGGCCGCGTTTACGGCGATCGAGAGGCGTTCCTGCGGCAGTTCCGTCATCAGGTAGGTAAAGCCTTTGCCTTCCTCGCCAAGACGGTTCGAGACCGGCACGCGCACGTTGTCGAAGAAGAGTTCCGCGGTGTCCTGCGCGTGCTGGCCCACCTTTTCGAGCTTGCGGCCTCGGCGAAAGCCTTCGCGGTCGGCTTCGACGACGATCAGGCTCACGCCTTTGGAGCCGGCTGCCGGATCGGTCTTGCAGACCATGATGATGAGGTCTGCGTTCAGACCGTTGCTGATGAAGGTCTTGCTGCCGTTAATCACGTACTCGTCGCCGTCGCGCACGGCGGTCGTGCGCACGGCCTTCAGGTCGCTGCCCGTGCCCGGCTCGGTCATGCCGATGGCGAGGATATGTTCGCCCGAACAGACCTTGGGCAGCCAGCGCTGCTTTTGCTCCTCGTTGCCAAGCCGCGCAATGTACGGGGCGATGATGTCCGAATGAACCCCGAATCCGAGGCCGCTCAGCCCGGCCCGGCTGACTTCCTCGTTGAATACGGCCGCGTGGCCGAAGTCGCCGCCGCCGCCGCCGTATTCGGTCGGCAGCGTCAGGCAGAGCAGGCCCTCGCGGCCAGCCTTGAGCCAGGTCTCGCGGTCGACCTTGCCGGCCTTGTCCCATTCAGCTTGCCTCGGCACGCATTCCTTTTCGAGGAAGCGGCGGGCGGTGGTGCGCAGCATCTCGTGATCGTCGCGAAAGACGTTACGGTTGATTTGCATATCGGAGTCCTGAACGTTAGCGGTTGCTGTTAGGGATGTTGGAGGGAGGAACTCAGCGCGCACGAGCGACGCGCGCGGCGGGTTCGGAGTGAAAGAGCGCGTCGACGAGGTGGGCCCGGCGCGAGCGTGTGACGGCCTGATTGACATAGCCCTTGTCGGCGATTTCGTTCGCGTCCATGCAGGGCGGCTCGGCCATCAACAGGATCCGCTCGACGTGAACGCTCGCGCCTTGCGAGCGCTGGCTGCGCAGCCGCTCGCTCAGCGCGGCGACGACGACGGGGTGTTGCGTCAGCGCTTCGGCGTCGAGGCCAGCGAGTTCCGGTGCGAGACGCTGGCACGCGGCAACGTTCGGCCAGGCGAGCGCGGCGACGTAATCGTGATCGTGTCCGCAGATCACGGCGTCGGCGAGCAGCGGGGCGCAGCGATCGAGCAGCGCGAGCCGCATGGCGCCCGTGCGCACCCATGTGCCGTTGGTGAGCTTGAAGTCTTCCACGACACGCCCGGCGAACAGCAAGCCTTCCGATGGATTGTCCGGGTTGGCGAGATGCACGGCGTCGCCGAGCCGGAAGAAGCCTTCTTCGTCGAAGGCGGCCGCGGTGAGTTCGGGCTGCTTGATGTAACCGGCGAACACGTTCGCGCCGCGCATGCGGATCTCGTAGCGGCCATCTGCGCTTTCGAGCGGGACGAGCTTCACTTCGGAGCCCGGAACCGGTGTGCCGATATTGCTGATCGTGTTGGTGATCCAGCCACACATCGTACCCATGCCACTCGTTTCCGTGCAGGCGAGGCCGGTCGCGAAGGCGATGCGCTGGCCGACGGTCTTTTCGGCCACGCGCTGGATGCGGTCATGGATATCGGTGGGCAGGCTCGCGCCGCCATAGCCGAAAAAGAGAACCTTCGAGAACAGGTTCGCGGCGAGTACGGGGTCCCGTTCGAGTTCGTTCGCGAGCACGGCCCAGGCTGACGGCACGCTCGTGAAAATCGTGGGCGCCACCTCGCGCAGATTGCGTACCGTCCGCTCGATGAGGCCGGGCACGGGACGGCCATCGTCGATGTAGTGAGTCGCGCCGAACTGGATCGCGCGGCCCAGGTTGAGCACGCCGCCAAGGCCGTGGTGCCACGGCAGCCAGTCGAGGAACACGGGCTCGGTGTCGAGCAGGAAAGCGAGATTGTCGGCGTAGTAAGCGGCTACGGCCTTGAGGTTGCCGTAAGTCAGGGCGACGCCTTTGGGCGTTCCGGTCGAGCCGGACGTGAAAAGCACGCGTGCCGTTGCATCCGGCGTGATCGCGGCGTGCGCGGCGGCGACCGCCGCGCGGCGCGATGCGTTCAGTTCGGTCTGCGCGAGCGTCGCCCAGTCGAGCTGGCCGGCGCCGGCGCCTTGCACGGCGATGGCCGGCGCGTGGAGATGCGCAAGCGTGCCGAGTGCACGTTCGAAGGAGGCGGCGTTCTGCACGAATAGTGCGGCGGGCGGCACCAGATCCACGATGGCCTTCAGACGTCCGAAGTCCTGGCTCAGCGTCGCGTAGGCGGGCGACACCGGAGCGGTGGGAATGCCCACGTATTCGGCGGCGAGCAGCACGACGGCCTGTTCGATCGAATTGCCAGAGAGCAGCATGAGCGGGTGCGCCTGATCGAGGCCCAGCTCGAGCAGCGCGGCGCCGACACACTGCACCTGCTGCCAAAGCTCGCGCCAGCTCAGGCGCCGCCACGTGCCGTCGCTCCCGCGCTCGCAAAACACGGCGGTCTCGCCGCGCGTGAGCGCCCAGCTTTCGACGAAATCCACGAAGCTTTTCTGCGTAATGGCTGGTGGCGGATTCGCCGGGCGCAGGATCAGGCTGCCGTCGCTGCGCCGCTCGACGAGCGTTTGACGGTGGGGCATGGGTAGCGGCCGGACGGCAACCGCCGGTTGAATGCTGGCCGAGAGCGTACTCATTAAGCCTTGTCTCCTGAACGTTTGCGTTCGCCCCTTGGGGCGCACCACGTTGATTTTGTCGGGAGGGGTTCCGTCGGGCGGAACCCCTTGAAAACAAGCATAGCGGGTGGTGCCGGCAGTCGTACCACCCGTACCGGGTGGCGCAGGGGCGGGGGCGCCCGTCAGGGATCGATGCCCAGATCGCGCACGCGCGCAACCGCCTCATCACGGCTCGATACACCCAACTTGCCGTAGATGTTCTTGAGATGCCACTTGACCGTTTCGGGCGAGATGCCGAGCGTGCGGGCGATCTTCTTGTTCGGCAGCGCCTGCGCTAGCAGACTCACGACCTTCGTCTCGCGCTCGCTGAGCGTTTCGGCCCCGTTTGGCGTTGCGTCGCGCTGGAGCGAAGCTCCATTCGTTGTACTGGCGAGCGCTACTGCCGATTCCTGCGCAGTGCGCAACCGGTCGACGTAAAACGCCAGCACGGGATCGGCGCCAGTGTCCGTACCGTGCGTTTGGCTCTCCATGCCATGCACAACTTGCTCCGCGAAGGCGACGATCCCGGCGTCCACGTCGAGCACGCTGCGCACGAGGCCGAGCCGGTTGGCAAGGCGCAAGCCCGTGAGCGCGGCTTCTCGGGCAGCTTCCAGACGAGCACGGCGGCGATCGACGAGCGCCGACTGCATGCGCAACTGCACGATGTGGTGCTGCCAGCCGCGCTCGCTGCAGTGCGAAATGAGGTTGGGCAGGCGCAAGGCTGCGCCCTCGAAGTCTTCGTGTGCGAGGCACCAGTCGACATGCGAGCGCTCCGCGAGCGCGTGGACGTCGTGCCATGCATTCGGCCGCGTGGGCCGCAGGCGTGCCGCGATCGTGTCGAGCCGCGCGAGATCGGCTTCAGCGTCTTCGAACTGGCCGCAATGCACATGCTGGCGTACCTGCGCGGCGAGGCTGTGCGCGAGGAGCCGCGGCAGGCCGTGCCGGGTTGCATACTCCTCGAGCCGTTCGAGATACGCGAATGCATCGAGCCGGTGGCCTTCTGCCCAATGCGCGGCAGAGAGCGCAGTGTGCACACGTAGTACGGAGTCCGGGATGGAGACGCGCTCGAGCACATCGACGCGATCTTCGAGCAGCCTTCTCGCGCCGGTGATGTCGTTGAACTCGTAGAGCGCCTCGCCGAGCAGCGCCGCAGCGAAGCACGCCGCCTCCGCCGTGCTGCTGCCGCGCTCGTCGGCCTCCGCGAGGACCTCGCGGCTGATGCGCTCGACCTGCAGAAACTGCCCTTCGAGCGCGTAACTGAAGCCGACCAGGCAGCGCCCGTTGAGGACGCCCGCGGACGTGCCCATCAACGGTGAGCCGGCGTGCAGCGGACGCGGGGTATCGCGTTGCGCGGCGCGTGCCTCCTCGTATTCGCCGCGCCGCATGTAGAGCCAGGAAAGCAGGTTGCTGCGTGCACCGATCGACTGGCTCGTGGCGTCGACCGGGGCGGCGAGAATGGCGGGCAGGATCGCCGTGGCACTGTCAGCGTCATCGCGTTGCACGTCGACGGCCGCGCGCAGCAGCAAGAGCCGGTACCGTGCCTGGATGTCCTCAGCGGGGATCGAGGCTTCGAGGCGCGCCATGCTCTCGGCGCAGGCTTCGAAGTCGCGCGCATACAGTTCGAGCTGCAGACGCCACAGGCGCAGGTCGATGCGCGCCTCGATCTCGGCGTGCGGCAGCAGGTGAATGAGCGAGACGAGCTTGCGCAGATCGCCGGACAACTGCAGATCGCGTGCCACCGACAGTACGAGTTCGGCAGCGGCGGCCGCCTCGCCGGCCTGCAGCGCGTGGCGCACGGCTTCTTCGGGAAGCCCGTGGTCGCGGAACCAGCACCAGGCCGCATGGTGTACCGCGTGCTGCAGGGCCTCGCTACGCGTGCGCATGCGATCGAGCAAAGTCTCGCGAAAGAGCGGATTGAGCCGGTACCACGTCTCGTTGCCGACGCGCTCCACCTGCGCGATGAAGAGGTTGTCCGCTTCGAGCCGTGCGAGCAGCGCGAGGACGTCCTCCGGCGGCTGCTCGTCGCCGACGAGGGCAACGCACAGCGAGGAGCACAGGCGCGCGCAAACCGAAGTGCGCACGAGCAGCTCGATCTCGGTTGCCGAAAGGCGGGAGAGCACCGCCCGTTCGAAGTAGTCCCCAAATGCGCTCGCGTCGTGAAGCTGCATGCTCGCGAGCGGCGCCACGACGTCCGTCGTGCGCCGTCGCTTCAGGTGCATGGAGAAGAGCTGCAGGCCAGCCACCCAGCCATCGGTCAGCTCGTGCATCTCGCGCGCATCCTGCTCGCTGACTTCGCCAATCTGCGCCCGTAGATATTGGGCGGATTCGGCAAAGGTGAAGCGCAGGTCGCGCATGTTGAGTTCCAGCACCAGATCCCGGTCGCGCAGGCGGCCGAGCGACACGGGAAAACTGCCGCGCGACACCAGGACGATATGCAGATTCGATGGCGCGTAGTCGATCAACCACTGGAACGCGCGATGACTGCGTGGATTGGTGACATGGTCGAGATCGTCGACGACGAGGGCGAGGTCGGTGGAGCGGCTGGCGATGGCGCGCACGAGCGCGATTACGGTGCGCTCGACGGCTTCGTCGTCGACGCCGCGGCCGCCGAGGATGGCCGCCTCGCGGCAAATGGCCGGGTCGACCTGAGCGAGGCTTGCGACGAGTCCGTCGATGAAGCTTGCGAGATCGTCGTCTTCCGGCGCGAGCGTAAGCCAGGCGAGATCGAAGCCTAGCGGCAGCAGCGCCTCGCGCCAGGCGAGCAGGGTTGTGGTCTTGCCGCAGCCGGCCGGCCCCTGGAGCACGATGCAACGCTTGCGCCGGGCCTCGATGAGCTGGCTGACCACACGCTCGCGCGCAACGACGCGCGTTTTGTTGCGCGGCGCCATCACTCGCGAGGGTGCGCCGGTGGCGGCGGATGGGGAGTCGGGCCGGCGTTGCGGCATGTTCGCGTGCGCCTTGAAGTCGTGGCGCCGCGACGACTGCGCACGCCCGATGACGAAACGAGTATCAGGCTATTGTAGCGCGCGCGATTGCGCGGGCACGCGAGCGCGGGTGCCACGCGTGCCGTTCGGCTTTGCGGTAGCGCAATGAGTGCCGGCTCGGGGCGATGCAGGCCGCTAGACATCGGCGCGCACTCGCGCGCGAGCGGCAGGCTCGCCCGCGCGCTCACGCAGCGCCTGCACGACTTCGCCTTCCGCCCGCCATGCGTGGCATGCGTCGAGCATGGGCAAAAGTGGCTTCCCCTCGCCGCGGGCGACTGCTGCGAGGCTGGTGTGCGCACCCTCCTGCAGCCCCATGATCGTCTGGAACGCCGTGGTGGCCATCGGGCCAAGCAACTCGGTGAGGTGCGTGCAGCCCAACGTGCCGCCCAGGCGCGCCTTGACTTCCTTCATGAAGCCGTTGCCGATCGCAATGCCGGCCAGCTTTGCGTAGGCTGCGTTGATCTGCGAACACCAGGGCGTGGGCGCGCTGTCCGTGTGCGCGCGCGCCGCGCGGATCACGAGACTTGCGTCGATCGTGATCGTGAACCGCATGTCGTGGATCGGGGCGCCGCGCGGCACGTCCTTGAACAACAGCGTCGAATCGTGTCCCTTCGCGTCCGTCATGTGGGCCTCGATGTCGTACAGACCGTCGTCACGCAAGTAGCCGTTGCAGACGATCCGACGTGTGTGCGCCAACTTTCGCGATGCGCTTGCGCTGAGATTTTGAGACATGCGATGCCGCTCCAGAATGCGCCACTGCAACGCCAGGCGCGATATCGCGATCGTGAATCGGTTGGGGCGCAGTGTCACCACCCCGCGCGGGTGGTTGGCACGGATCGCTCGCACGGGATGCGCAGCCAGGCGCGAGTTTCGTGAGCCTGCTTCGAGGCGAGCCGCGCATGGACGCTTGCGCCGGTTCGGGTATTCCCGTCCCCACTCCGTTCGGGTAGTTGCCCCCTCCATCGACCCTGCAACACTGCGCCGCATGTGCTTCGCTGTGCCAAACGGATGACCCATTCGCCGCGCTGTCGCAGGCGGCAATCATAAAGAGGAGACATGCATGCGTTCTATCAGCAAGGGTATTTGCGGCGCAACGCTGGCCGTGGTGGCCGGCAGCGCCGCAGCGCAGTCGAGCGTGACGTTGTATGGCGTGGCTGATGTGTTCATCCAGTATCTGCACAATGGCGGAGCGAATTCGTATTCCGAACGAAGCGGGGGGAACACGGGTTCGATGTTCGGCCTGAAGGGAAATGAGGATCTCGGCAACGGGTTGAAGGCGGTGTTCGATATGGAAGCCGGCTACAACATCAACAACGGCGGTCTTTTCGCGGATACCAGCGCGCTTTTCTACCGCCAGGCGTGGGTTGGCCTTACGCACGACAACTATGGATCGCTGACATTCGGGCGCCAGTATCAGCCGACCTTCTGGGTCGTCTATCCGACTGATCCGTTCCGCGGCAACGAAGTGCTCTCGCCGCTCTCGGCCGCGGTGCTCGCTGTCGATCGCAATACGCTCGCTAGCCAGTACGCAACGGGTCGCACGAGCAACTCCGTGCTCTACAAGTCGCCCAATCTCGCGGGGGTCCAGCTCTACGCGATGTACGGCTTCTCTGCCACCGTCACACAGCCCGTGCCGGAGACCTCGGGCAACATGCTCGACCTCGGTCTCACCTATTCGGGCTACGGACTCTACGCCGGCATCGCCTATCAGTATCAGCATCCCGGCACGGCGACGATCGCGGGGCTGCCCGGTCCGCTCAACCTGCTCGGCACGGAACACTACACGGGCGTGATCAGTTATCGCATCGGCATCGTCAATCTGCAATTCAACTATGCGTACAACAAGCCGCACGACGCGCCGGCTCATTCGCTCGCGGCGTTGCTCGGTGCGGGCAAATCGTCGAGTGTCATGGAGTTCGGTGCGACGGTTCAGGCGACATCGGCCGATACATTCGAGATTGCGGGGATCGAGCGCAATGTTCGTGGCGCGCATGACAACACGCCGGGCGTGCAGATCGGCGTGGATCACAGCCTCTCGAAGCGCACAGCGCTCTATATGCGCGCGGGTTACCTGAAGAACAACGGCACGGCAACGATGAGCTGGCCGGGCGTTTCGGTAACGAGCACGGACACGAAGCAGGTGCTCGCCGTGATCGGCATGACGCATCGCTTCTGACCGGGCAATGCCGCGCCGCGCTGCCGTCACCGGCGCGTACGGTGCGGCGCGGCCGCTACTCACAATCCATAAGGAGGGAACACGATGAATGTCATTCGCTACGGCCGGTTGCTTGCCGTGACCACGCTTTTCGCCGCTTCGTTGCAGGCGCACGCGCAGGGCGGCGGGGCGTCGTCTTCGACGCCCGCTGCCGTCGCTGCGTCCGTCGGCGCGGCGCCGGCTTCGACGAAAGCCGCCGACCGCGCGCTGCGCCGGCGTGTGCTGAATGCGCTCGCGAAAGCGAAGGGACTGCGCGCGAGCGGTATCACCGTGCGTGCGGTCAATGGCGCCGTGACGCTTGAGGGATGGGTGCCGGAGCAGGCGCAGATCGAGCAGGCGACACGCGTTGCCCAGAACGTGGCCGGTGTGACATCGGTGAGCAACACATTGACGCTTTCGACTTTCTAGCGTGTCGATAAGCCGTGTGAGGGGAGAGCGGGACCGGAAGCCGGTCCCGCTTTCTTTTGGTAGACGGCGCGCAGCGAGCGACGCTTGCGCCGAATTCGCGAAGCGCAGCGTTTGCCGGTGTCTTACATCGTCACCGACTTGCACTCGAGGAATTCGGCCAGCCCCTCTGCGCCATACTCGCGGCCGTTCCCCGACGTCTTGTAACCGCCGAACGGCACTGTTACGTCGAGCATTGCGCCATTGATGCGCACCGAGCCCACGCGCAGACGCGCCGCCACCTTGCGCGCTCGTTGCGGATCGCTCGTCGCGATGTAGCCCGCAAGCCCGTAGACGCTGTCGTTCGCAATACGGATCGCGTCCTCTTCGTCGTCGTAGGGGATCACCGCCAGCACCGGGCCGAAGATTTCCTCGCGTGCGATCGTCATGCCGTTGTGCACGCCGGCGAAGATCGTCGGTTGTGCGTAGAAGCCGCGCGCGAGCCCAGGCGGGCGGCCGAGGCCTCCCGCCGCCACGCGTGCGCCTTCCGCAATGCCGGCTTCGATCATGCGCTGCACCGTGTCGTACTGTGCGCGGTTCGAGATCGGGCCCATGCGCGTTGCCGGCTCTGCCGGATCGCCGACCGTTATCGCGTTCGCCGCTGCCGCCGCGATCGAGACCGCTTCGTCGTAACGCGTACGAGGGACCAGCATGCGTGTCGGGGCAATACAGGTTTGCCCGGAATTCGCCATGCACTGCGCGACACCGCTTGCCACGGCGGACTGCAGATCGGCGTCGTCGAGAATCAGCAGGGCAGACTTGCCGCCCAGTTCCTGCGCGACCCGCTTGACGGTGGGCGCCGCGCTGATCGCCACCTCGACGCCCGCGCGGGTCGAACCCGTGATGGAAACCATGTCCACGTCCGGGTGCGACGCAAGCCTCGCGCCAACAGTGCGGCCTTCGCCGAACACCATGTTGAATACGCCACGCGGCGTACCGGCTTCGTGCATGATCTCGGCGACGATAATCGCATCGAGCGGCGCGATTTCCGAGGGCTTGAGCACGACGGTGCAGCCCGCGGCAAGCGCGGGTGCGACCTTGGCCGTGATCTGGTTCAGTGGCCAGTTCCAGGGCGTGATGAGCGCGGCGACGCCGATCGCCTCGCGGCGCACGTAGCTCTTGCCGTGTGTCGTTTCGAACGGAAAGTCGCGCAGGGTGTCGATGGCCGCGCGCAACTGGGCGAGGCCGATCGGCGCTTGCAGCGCACTGCACAGCGAGATCGGCGCGCCGATTTCCTGGCGCACGGCATCGGCGATCTCGGGCAAGCGGCGCTGGTAGATCGTCGCGATGTGCTCGAGCAGCGCGATACGCGTCTCGCGGCTGGTTTCGGACCACGCTGGAAAGGCTGCGCGCGCTGCAGCGATGGCGTTATCGGCGTCTTGCGCATTGCCCATCGCCAGCGTGCCGATCCGTTCTTCGGTGGCAGGATCGACGATGTCGAATGAGGCGGCGCCCGCACCGTGCTGCGCAGGCTCGACCCATTGTCCGTCGATATAGAAGCGGTTGAGTGTTTTCATAGGGCGTCTCCTGATCGCTGGACCGTCGGCTCAAAACGGCCGATCGCCAATCACGGTCGCGCGCATCATATGGCGCACCGCCGGGTAGTAGTCCTGAATGGCGTAGTGCTGGCACGACCGGTTGTCCCAGAAGGCAATCGTGTTCGGACGCCACTTGAGCCGCACTTGATATTCGGGCACCTGTGCCTGACGAAACAGAAGCTGCAGCAGTTCCATTTCGGCGAGCTTGAAATCGAAGCCCACGCGGTACTGATCGACGGTCTTGTGGCCGTAGTTGGCCAGATGGGTGGTGAATGCCTCGTTGACGTAAAGGATCTTCTCGCCCGTTTCGGGATGCGTGCGCACGACCGGGTGGGTGGCGGGCGGGAACTTCTTTTTCACTTCCGTATGCTGGTCTTCGGGAATCGCGATGCCAAACAGCGGCAGAAAATCGTGCACGGCTGTGAGATCGGCAATACGTGTCTTGATGTCGTCGGGCAGGCCTTCGTAGGCCGCGGCCATGTTGATCCACATCGTGTCGCCGCCGACTTCGGGACAGTGCACACAGCGCAGCATCGATCCCATCGACGGAATCTCGCGCCACGATACGTCGGAGTGGTAGAGATTCTCGCGCCCGCGTTTCGAGTCGTTGCGCCCGAGAATGACCAGCTCGGGGTGGTCCGGATGATGCGGAAACGTTGGGTGGACTTCCAGTTCGCCGAAGCGACGGGCAACGGCTACGTGCTGCGCGGGCGTGATGTCCTGGTCCCGGAAAAACAGGACCTTGTACTTGAGGAGCGCGCGGCGCAAGGCGAGGCAGGTCGTATCGTCGAACGGCTCGCGCAGGTCGATGTCGCCGATTTCCGCGCCAATGGCAGGGGTATGACGAGTGAGCGTGAAAGGCCAGTTTTCGGCGTTCCGGGGATGGGTTTCTACTTCGTTAGGCATACTAATTGTTGATTGCATGTCACTCTCCGATATCAATATGTATTTGTGGTTGTGATGCTGGTCGTATTGACGGCTCACGCGCTCCGCCTGGCGCGAAACGCGTGGTGTGTTCGCTCAGGCGGTGAGCGGCGTGGCGGCTTCGCCAAGCGTGCGCATCGAGCGTTCGGGGTGCAGCCAGCGCAGTGCCACGACTGCCGCGAGGATCAGCAGCACGGCCGTTACCGCAATGGCGATTTCATAAGCGTGCGCGCCAGTCGCTGAGTAAGACTGGACGAGCCGGCCGACGATGGCCGGCCCGATCGCCGCGCCGAGGCTCGCGACCGCAGTGTTGATCGCAATGACCGAGCCGCGCTGGGCAAGCGGCACCATCTCGGCGAGCATGGCGGGGGCGAGCGTCAGGCAGAACGTGGGCAGCGCGGCCGCCACGGCATAGCAGAACACTTTCTGCATCGGCGTGAGATCGATTGCTGCCAGGGCGAGGAAGAGCAGTCCGCCCGCGATCATGACGACGCTCGTAAGCCGTGCGCGAGCCTCGCGAGTGGTCGCGCCGTGCTGGAGCATGCGCTGGGAGAGGGCGCTCAGCCCGATGTTGACAGGCGCAGCGAGTGCGATGACCAGCGCGAAGAGGCGTCCCGATGCGATACCGCCGAAGCCGAGTCCCTTTTCGAGGTAAGTGGGCAGCCACGTGATGGTCTGGCCGAGCAACCAGTAGGCGACGAAGCCGAGCAGGAAGATGGAGAGCACGGAAGCGTCGGTGAGGATCTTCCGGTAGGGCAAGCGGGCGGCGTCGCCGGCGTCTGAAGTGAGAGCCGCGGATCCGGACGGCGTACGGCGTACGGTGTCCAGGTTCCCTTCGCGGCCAAAGGCCAGCCACAGGACGCACCAGAGCGTGCCGATTGCGGCGAGCACGAGGAAGTTCGTGCGCCAACCCCAGCGCTGGGTGATCGCGGGAATCGCAAGGCCAGCCAGCACCATGCCGACAACTGCGCCCTGATTGATGACCGCCACGGGCACACTGCGTCTTTGGTCCGGAAACCATTTGAAGAGCGAGTGGACCGAGGTTGGAAACGATGGGCCCTCCGCCGCGCCGAGAATCACGCGGCAGAGCAGTAGCGCGAGCGTGCTCGTGGTGAAGGCCTGCGGAAGTTGCAGAACCGACCAGCTTGCGCCCATGGCGAGCAGGATCCAGCGGGTCGGGACGCGATTCGAGAGAAAGCCGACGAGAACCGTCGACGTCGAGAAGAGCCAGAAGAAACTGCCGGCGACGAAACCGAATTGCGCAGGCGAGAGATGCATGTCGGCCATGAGCGGCACCGCGACCATGCCGAGAACGATCTTGTCGAGAAAGTTGATCATGGCGAGCCCGGTGAGCAGGGCCGTGACGGTCCAGGCGGACTTCGGCTGCCAGGAAGGTGATGTGGACATGGGCGATCTCGTTGTGTCGGCTGGCGCCGGGATGTTGCGGGCAACGCAAGGGCGTGGACTGCTTCGCGCCGGGTTCGGAGCGGTGGAATCAGTACGGGGAAGCCGTGAATTCGAGATTGAAGAGGGGGGCGGCGACGCGCGGTGCGTTCATGATGTCTCCTTGTCCGTGCGCGGCATCGTCGAGCGCGCTTCGGTAGTGCCTGTATCTGGCGTTACCTTAGGAGTGTGGCAACCCGGGGCAACCCCCCCAAGCGGGTAGGGCAGGGTAATCCTCGGGGTGGCGGCGCGATATCGCATGCTTCTTTCGCGCAAAGCAAAGGCCTCGTTGCTTTCGCAACGAGGCCTTTATTCTTCGGTGTTTGTCGTTACCAACACCAGGAATTCTGGTGGGTAGTACTGGGATCGAACCAGTGACCCCTGCCGTGTGAAGGCAGTGCTCTACCGCTGAGCTAACCACCCGAAGAGATTGAGATTATGCAGGGCGTTTCCGATCTTGTAAAGCCCTTTTTTAAGCATTTTGCGCATCGGCCGTATTTGCTTCGACTGGGGCGGGTTCGGTGCGCCATACGGACGTTCCCTTGACCGCCTTGTCGAGGTCATTGAGCACGGCGTTGTGCGCACCGAGCTCTTCGTCGCTCGCCATGATCACTGGCAGATCGATCGACTCGAGCTGCACGCGCGGCGCGGCGGCCGCGCCAGGCGCGGCGTGCTCGCCCAGCATGTCGATGACGAGGCTTTCCTGGCCGCGCGTCATCGCGAGATAGACCTCGGCGAGCAGTTCCGAGTCGAGCAGTGCGCCGTGCAGCGTGCGGTGTGCATTGCTGATGCCGAAGCGATCGCACAGCGCATCGAGCGAGTTGCGCTTGCCCGGGAAGATCTGCTTGGCCTGCACGAGCGTGTCGATCACCTCGCCGCAATGGTCCTTGAACCCCGGCTTGCCGAGCAGCGCGAGCTCGGCGTCGAGAAAGCCGATGTCGAATGGCGCGTTGTGGATGATGATGTCCGCGTCGCGAACGAAGTCGAGGATCTCGTCCGCGACTTCGGCAAACTTCGGCTTGTCGGAGAGAAACTCGGTCGTGAGGCCGTGCACGGCGAGTGCGCCCGGGTCGCTGTCACGCTCCGGGTTCACGTAGAAGTGCAGGTTGTTGCCGGTGAGCCGGCGGTTCACCAGCTCGACGCAGCCGATTTCGATGATGCGGTCGCCCGTGCGGGCGTTCAGGCCGGTGGTTTCGGTATCGAGAATGATCTGGCGCATGTCTTGTAAAGCGTGAAAGCGTGGGGCGGCCGCAAAGTGGCTGAAAAAAGCGGTCGCAAAAAAACGGCCTCAGAGTTCGGCGAGCGTGGCGACGCCGCGGTTCGCGAGCGCGTCGGCGCGCTCGTTCTCCGGATGGCCGGCGTGGCCCTTCACCCAGCGCCACTCCACCTCGTGCTGGGCGACGAGCGCGTCGAGGCGTTTCCAGAGGTCGTCGTTCTTGACCGGCGTTTTGGCAGCCGTCATCCAGTTCTTCTTCTTCCAGCCGTGAATCCACTCGCTGATGCCTTTTTGCACGTACTGCGAGTCGGTGTGCACGATCACCTTGCAGGGGCGCTTGAGCGCTTCGAGCGCGGCAATCACGCCCATCAGCTCCATGCGGTTGTTGGTCGTGCCGGCCTCGCCGCCGAACAGTTCCTTTTCCTGCGTGCCGAACCGCAGCAGCGCGCCCCAGCCGCCGGGGCCGGGGTTGCCCTTGCAGGCGCCGTCCGTGAAGATTTCGACGAAGTCGGGTGTGCTCATGAGTCCTTGTTGCGTGTTGGGGAAGGGGTGGTCGCCGCAGGCTTGAGGCTCGCGGCCAGCACCGGCTTCTTGACCTTGCGTGGCCCGACGAGGCGCATGCCGCGCACGCGCTTGATCGCCGTCACCATATAGATAGCGCCGAAAATCGCCCACCAGCGGTCGCCCGCGGCTTCCATGAAGCTGTAGCGGCCGAGCCACTGATCAGTAGCGAGCGGCGGACGATAGCAGCCGAAGCGCCCGCGTTCAAGCTCGAAGCCAAGCAGCTTGATCCAGTCTTTCAGGCGCGTGAAGGCGATCAGGTCCTGGCGCGCGGGCAGGAACGGATGGCCGGTCAGCTTGCCGACCGACTGGCGCGCGCCCCACAGCGAAAGCGAGTTGAAACCGACGATCAGCAATTGCCCTTCGGGCATCAGCACACGTTCGGCTTCGCGCAGCAGGCGGTGCGGGTCGCTCGTGAATTCGAGCGTGTGCGGCATCACAATGAGGTCGACGCTCTGCGCCTCGAACGGCAGGTCGAGATAGTCGCACCAGACGGTGCTGCGCTCCGCGGGCGCGTGCAGCAGCGGGCTGCGGTCCTGCGTTGCGCTGTCCGCGCCGGGCGTCGTCTGCCCGCCGTTCGGGGGCAGATGGGCCGACGCACCGGGTACGGAGTAGGGGGCGCTGGCGGCACTGGCGGCGTCGAGCACGAGGCCGCGGCACGACATGCGGTTCTCGCGCAGGGCGTCGAGCTGCGGCAGGCCGAGCTGCAGCGCATGGTAGCCGAATATGTTCGATACCACGCGGTCGAGCTGCTCCTGTTCCCAGCCGAGCACATACCTGCCAGCGGGGGAGGCGGTCCAGGCGGGCCAGTCTATAATCAATCGGTCAGACATGTCGAAGAATACGTCGCCCCATGAAGAGTCCGCTTGAGTACGCGCGTGCGAGCGATGCGTGCGCCTACGAGTACGTACCGGTTCCGGCTTTTGAAGACAATTACATCTGGGTCGTTTCGGACGGCCAGAATGCCGTTGCCGTCGATCCGGGCGACGCCGCTCCGGTTCGCGCGTACCTCGCGAAGCGCGGCTGGCGGCTCGCCGCTATTTTACTCACCCATCACCACAACGACCACGTCGGTGGTGTGGCGGACCTGCTCGCCGACGCCCGCGTGCCGGTCTACGGTCCCGCCGGCGAGGCGCTTGGCCCGCTCGACCCATTCGTCACGCGCGTGAAGGGCGGCGACGCCGTCCATCTGGATGCCCCCGCGCTCGACTTGACGGTGATCGACGTGCCGGGCCACACGCGCGGCCACATCGCCTATTTCCAGGCGGCGGATGCCGCCGGCACACCGCACGTGTTCTGCGGCGACACGCTCTTTGCCTGCGGCTGCGGCCGCCTCTTCGAGGGCACGCCCGCGCAGATGCTCGACTCGCTCGACGCGCTCGCGGCGCTGCCCGGCAACACCCACGTGCACTGCGCACACGAATACACGTTGTCGAACATTCGCTTCGCGCTCGCCTGCGATCCCGAAAACGGCGATTTGCGCGAGTGGAGCCGCGAGGCGGCGGCCCTGCGCGAGCGCGGCGTGCCGACGCTCCCGACGACGATCGCGCACGAGCGCGCCGTCAATCCGTTCCTGCGCGCAGGCAATGCGGCGGTGCAAGCCGCGCTCGCCGAGGCGCTGCATGAATCGGTGCCGGACCGGCTGGCCGCTTTCGCGATGATGCGTGAATGGAAGAATCGGTTCCGCTGACCCACCGGGGTCAGGGGGCATGCTCAACCCAATCGTATGGAATCACGCCCAAGCTGCGGATTTCATGGATTTTTTTCCAATAATTCCGATTGACGGAAATCGACGCGTTCCGTACTATCGGCTGCAAATTCCAGCCATGCGGATGTAGATTTTCATGCGATTCATAATCAGTGCGCTGCTGGTCCTCATGCTCGCCGCCTGTGCGAGTGGGGGACCGTCTGCGAGTTCTCTAGCACCAGCCAACGCCCAGGCCAACGCCGACCTCATTCGTAAGACCTCAGCAGCGAAGGAAACCATTAACGTCGATCAAGGTTCCGTCGATCAGCTCACGAGCCCCGACGCCGACCTCTGGGGGCGCATCCGCCGCGGCTTCCAGATGCCCGACCTGCAGAGTGACCTCGTCGACATGAACGCCAACTGGTACGCCCAGCGGCCCGACTATGTCGCGCGCATGACCGAGCGTTCGCAGAAGTACCTCTATCACATCGTCGAAGAGCTTGAGGCGCGTCATATGCCCACCGAGCTCGCGCTGCTGCCGTTCATCGAATCGGCGTATAACCCGCAGGCGCTGTCGGTCGCGAAAGCTGCCGGCATGTGGCAATTCGTGCCGGGCACGGGCCGCACCTATAACCTCAAGCAGAACATGTGGCAGGACGAGCGCCGCGACGTGCTGGCCTCGACCAGCGCCGCGCTCGACTATCTCTCGCGCCTGCACGACATGTTCGGCGACTGGTATCTCGCGCTTGCTGCCTACAACTGGGGCGAGGGGAACGTGCAGCGCGCCATCGCGCGCAACGAGGCGGCGGGCTTGCCAACCGACTATCAAAGCCTGCGCATGCCCAGCGAAACACGTAACTACGTGCCGAAGCTGCAGGCGGTCAAGAACATCGTGATGAACCCGCAGCAGTACGGGCTCACGCTGCCGTCCATTCCGAACCACCCGTATTTCGTCACGGTCACGACCTCGCACGACATCGACGTGGACGTCGCCGCCAAGCTCGCGAACATGACGACCGACGAGTTCCGCTCGCTCAATCCGTCGTTCAAGAAGCCCGTGATCCTCGGCGCGACCGACCCGCAGATCCTGCTGCCGTTCGACAACGCGAGCGCATTCGAGCGCAACCTGAAGGCCTACTCCGGCCAGCTTTCCTCCTGGACCGTCTACACGACTGACGCGCGCACCACGCCGGCGGCGATCGCGCAGAAGATCGGTGTTGATGCCGATACGCTGATGTCGGTGAACAAGATTCCGGCGGGCATGCGCCTGAAGGCGGGCTCGACGCTCGTGGTGCCGCGCACCGACGACGGCGACGACGAGGACATCAGCGCCGACGTGGCCGAAAGCGCCGTGCTGGCGATGGAGCCCGATGTGCCCGACACGCGCAAGATGCTGATCCGCGTGCGCCGCAAGCAGTCGATGGAAGCGGTGGCGAGCCGCTATGGCGTGTCGCTCGGTCAGTTGAAGGCGTGGAACAAGACTCACCGCGACTATGTCGCGCCGGGCCAGGTGCTGGTGCTGCACGTGCCGGTCAACAAGGCCATGCCGAGCGAACCGGGGCCGGAGCGTCTGGCAACGAACGTTTCTGGCGGTGCCGTGCAGCGAATTGGCACCCGCGTTGCAGACACCGGGTCGAAGTCGCGATACGATAAGAAGCACGGTCGCGCGCGCACCGAGGTCGTCAAGGTTTCCGAACCCGTCAAGGCCAAAACGGTCAGCGCTGCGCCCAGCAAGGCGTCGAAGGGTGCGGCGAGCCGCCCGAAGGCCGAAACCCACGCGCAGAAGCACCAGACAAAATAGCGGCTGGCGAAGGGTGCTCAAACATGCGTTGCGGGGGCAGCGCATGGTATTTCGCTCCGATCACTTTTCCGTTTTTGTTGTGTTTGACGCCGTCACCCCGCCAGGTGGCGGCGTTTTCATTCGTGGGTGCCAAAAACAGGAGCGGCGCTTGCCGCCGTGCCCCCGCCCGCTATAGTGATAAGGGCCGCGCACTGGGCCGCGAGCACGCTCCCCGTCGCCGGCGTCATCCTGGAATTTGAAGGAAAGGTGACTTTCGCGCTATAATTTCAAGGTTTGAGCTTATCAACCCGCACCCTAGCGCCTACCTCTTCCCATCCGTTCATCCGCCGCCCGCGCTTCATCGTCAACTGGCCGGCTGCCGCCCGATCCTGCGTCACAAACGCGCGCTCGTGGCCCGGCGCCACAACGGTCGACCGCACGATGAGGTCGCGTAGCGAGTGAGCCGCGCGCGCATCCCGAACCTCACGGAAAAGGATGCCGACGCCGCAGCCGCTCTCAGGTCGCAAGATCGCAACGTCGGATAACAGGTCGGCACAGGGTGCTCCCCCAAGGAGTCTCCCGTGTTGCCGTCATTCTCTCCCGCTCTGCTCGCGCTCGCCGACGGCACGGTCTTTCGTGGTTACTCGATCGGCGCGCCGGGTCATACGATCGGTGAAGTCGTGTTCAACACGGCCATCACCGGTTATCAGGAAATCCTGACCGACCCGAGCTACGCTCGCCAGATCGTCACCCTCACGTATCCGCATATCGGCAACGTCGGCGTCAACGCCGAAGACGTCGAAGCCACGAAAGTCCATGCCGCCGGTCTGATCATCCGCGACCTCCCTGTGCTCGCCTCGAACTTCCGCATGGAGCGCACGCTCGGCCAGTATCTGAAGGACGAAGGCGTGGTCGCCATCGCCGGCATCGATACGCGCAAGCTCACGCGTATCCTGCGCGACAAGGGCGCGCAGAACGGCGCGATCCTCGCCGGTTCCGACGACGAAGCGAAGGCCATCGAACTCGCGCGCTCGTTCCCGGGCCTCGCGGGCATGGACCTCGCCAAGGTCGTTTCGACGGACAAGTCGTACACGTGGAACACCACGGAATGGCGTCTGGGCGAAGGCTACCGCACGCAGTCGGCGCCGAAGTACAAGGTCGTCGCGTTCGACTACGGCGTGAAGCAGAATATCCTGCGCATGCTGGCCGAGCGCGGCTGCGACGTCACCGTGCTGCCGGCGCAATCGACGGCTGAAGACGCGCTCGCGCTGAACCCGGACGGCGTGTTCCTCTCGAACGGCCCAGGCGACCCGGAACCGTGCGACTACGCGATCAAGGCAACGCAAGCCTTCATCGAGCGCGGCATCCCGACGTTCGGCATCTGCCTCGGTCACCAAATCATGGGGCTCGCCGTCGGCGCGAAGACCCTGAAGATGAAGACTGGCCACCACGGCGCGAATCATCCGGTCAAGGATCTGGCCGACGGCCGCGTCGTCATCACGTCGCAGAACCACGGCTTCGCGGTGGACGCCGCCACGCTGCCCGCGAACGCGCGCGTCACGCACGTGTCGCTGTTCGACGGCACGCTGCAAGGTTTCGAGCTGACCGACAAGCCCGCGTTCTGCTTCCAGGGTCACCCGGAAGCGTCGCCCGGCCCGCAGGACATCGGCTATCTGTTCGACCGCTTCACGGCGCTGATGGACAAGGCGAAGGCGTAAGCGTCGCGCTGAAGCCGAAGCGAAAGAGCAGAGCAGGGTGTGCAGCGAGCCGGTTTGAAGAACGGCCCACGCGCGCGCCCGGCGGCAAGCAAAGCAGGCAGCGAGCCGCCAGACGGAAAAGACACAGGAATATTTAGCGAGAGCGTTATGCCCAAGCGGACAGACATCAAGAGCATTCTCATCATCGGCGCGGGTCCGATCATCATCGGCCAGGCGTGCGAGTTCGACTATTCGGGCGCGCAGGCATGCAAGGCGCTGCGTGAAGAAGGCTACAAGGTCATCCTCGTCAACAGCAATCCGGCGACGATCATGACCGACCCGAACACGGCCGACGTCACCTACATCGAGCCGATCACGTGGGAAGTGGTGGAGCGCATCATCGAGAAGGAGCGCCCCGACGCGATCCTGCCGACGATGGGCGGCCAGACCGCGCTGAACTGCGCGCTCGACCTGCACCACCACGGCGTGCTGAAGAAGTACAACGTCGAACTGATCGGCGCGTCGCCGGAAGCGATCGACAAGGCCGAAGACCGCCAGAAGTTCAAGGACGCGATGACCAAGATCGGTCTCGGTTCGGCGAAGTCGGGCGTCGCGCACTCGATGGAAGAGGCGATCAAGGTGCAAGGCGAGATCGCCGAAGCCACCGGCACGGGCGGCTACCCGGTCGTGATCCGTCCTTCGTTCACGCTCGGCGGTTCGGGCGGCGGCATCGCGTACAACCGCGAAGAGTTCGAAGAGATCTGCAAGCGCGGTCTCGATCTGTCGCCCACGCGCGAACTGCTGATCGAAGAATCGCTGCTCGGCTGGAAGGAATACGAGATGGAAGTGGTCCGCGACAAGGCGGATAACTGCATCATCGTCTGCTCGATCGAAAACCTCGACCCGATGGGCATTCACACCGGCGACTCGATCACGGTCGCGCCGGCGCAAACGCTCACCGACAAGGAATACCAGATCCTGCGCGACGCTTCGCTCGCGGTGCTGCGCGAAATCGGCGTGGATACGGGCGGCTCGAACGTCCAGTTCTCGATCGACCCGAAGACGGGCCGCATGATCGTGATCGAAATGAACCCGCGCGTGTCGCGTTCGTCGGCGCTCGCGTCGAAGGCTACGGGCTTCCCGATCGCCAAGGTTGCAGCGAAGCTGGCCGTCGGCTACACGCTCGACGAGCTGAAGAACGAAATCACGGGCGGCGCGACGCCGGCATCGTTCGAGCCGACCATCGACTACGTCGTCACGAAGATTCCGCGTTTCGCGTTCGAGAAGTTCCGCGAAGCCGATCCGCGCCTCACCACGCAGATGAAGTCGGTGGGCGAAGTGATGGCGATTGGCCGTACCTTCCAGGAGTCGTTCCAGAAGGCGCTGCGCGGTCTCGAAGTCGGCGTAGACGGTCTGGACGAAAAGACCACGAGCCGCGACGAGATCATCCGCGAGATCGGTGAAGCCGGTCCGGACCGCATCTGGTACGTGGGCGACGCGTTCCGCGTGGGCATGACGCGCGAAGAGATCTTCGAAGAAACCGCGATCGACCCGTGGTTCCTCGCGCAGATCGAAGAAATCATCAAGAAGGAAGCAGCCGTCCGTGGCCGCACGCTCGAGAGCCTTTCGAAGGACGAGCTGCGTTACCTCAAGCAAAGCGGTTTTTCGGATCGACGCCTGGCGAAGCTGCTCGGCGCGAATGCTGCCGACGTGCGCAAGCGTCGTATCGAATTGAACGTGCGCCCGGTCTACAAGCGTGTGGACACCTGCGCGGCCGAGTTCGCCACGAAGACCGCCTATATGTACTCGACCTATGAGGACGAGTGCGAAGCGAACCCGACGAACAACAAGAAGATCATGGTGCTGGGCGGTGGCCCGAACCGGATCGGTCAGGGTATCGAGTTCGACTACTGCTGCGTGCACGCCGCGCTCGCCATGCGCGAAGACGGCTACGAAACGATCATGGTCAACTGCAACCCGGAAACGGTTTCGACCGACTACGACACGTCCGACCGTCTGTACTTCGAGTCGCTCACGCTCGAAGACGTGCTCGAAATCGTGGACCTGGAAAAGCCGGTTGGCGTGATCGTGCAGTACGGCGGCCAGACGCCGCTGAAGCTCGCGCTCGACCTCGAAGCCAACGGCGTGCCCATCGTCGGCACGTCGCCGGACATGATCGACGCGGCCGAAGACCGCGAACGCTTCCAGAAGCTGCTGCAGGACCTTGGCCTGCGCCAGCCGCCGAACCGCACCGCACGCGCCGAAGACGAAGCGCTCAAGCTCGCCGACGAAATCGGCTACCCGCTCGTCGTGCGTCCGTCGTACGTGCTGGGCGGCCGCGCCATGGAAATCGTCCACGAGCCGCGCGACCTCGAACGCTACATGCGCGAGGCCGTGAAGGTGTCGAACGATTCGCCGGTGCTGCTCGACCGCTTCCTGAACGATGCGATCGAATGCGACGTGGACTGCATCTCCGATGGCGCCGACGTGTTCATCGGCGGCGTGATGGAGCACATCGAACAGGCGGGCGTCCACTCGGGCGACTCGGCCTGCTCGCTGCCGCCGTACTCGCTGTCGCAGGAGACGGTCACGGAACTCAAGCGTCAAACGGCCGCGATGGCCAAGGCGCTGAACGTGGTCGGCCTGATGAACGTGCAGTTCGCGATCCAGCAAGTGCCGCAGGACGATGGTTCGAAGAAGGACATCATCTACGTGCTGGAAGTGAATCCGCGTGCTTCGCGTACCGTGCCGTACGTGTCGAAGGCCACCAGCCTGCCGCTCGCGAAAATCGCGGCGCGCGCGATGGTCGGCCAGACGCTGGCGCAGCAGGGCGTGACGAAGGAAGTCGTGCCGCCGTACTTCAGCGTGAAGGAAGCGGTGTTCCCGTTCATCAAGTTCCCGACCGTCGACCCGGTGCTCGGGCCGGAAATGCGCTCCACGGGCGAAGTGATGGGCGTGGGCAAGACGTTCGGCGAAGCGCTCTTCAAGTCGCAACTCGCGGCTGGTTCGCGTCTGCCGGAGTCGGGCACCGTCTTCATCACGGTGATGGATTCGGACAAGCCGAAGGCGGTCGAAGTCGCTCGCATGCTGCACGAACTCGGCTATTCGATCGTGGCGACGCGCGGTACCGCGGCAGCGATCGAAGCGGCCGGCGTGCCGGTGAAGGTCGTGAACAAGGTGAAGGACGGCCGTCCGCACATCGTCGACATGATCAAGAACGGCGAGATTTCGCTCGTCTTCACGACGGTGGATGAAACCCGCTCGGCGATCGCCGATTCGCGTTCGATCCGCATGAGCGCGCAGGCCAACAAGGTCACCTACTACACGACGATGTCGGGCGCCCGCGCGGCCGTCGAGGGTCTGCGCTACCTGAAGAACCTGGAAGTCTATGATTTACAAGGCCTCCATGCTCGCCTAAACTAAGGCTTCAATTGTCTGTCTAACGCTCAACGAGGCAGGCTAAAAAAGCTGAATGTGCCGCGGTTAAGCGGCGTCCCAACAGGGTTTTCAGGCTGCGCCAGACCGCGCAGCCGCCCTCGCGGGATGCACTTAACCGCGGAATTTTTTTATGGCCGCAACGCGCGCGACAAGCGTGCGTGGCGCGGCCTTCTTTAGGCCCTCGTGGGCCGTACGAGTTGTTTATGAGCACGATTCCCTTGACCAAGCGCGGCGCAGACCAACTTCGCGGAGAGTTGCAGCGCCTGAAATCCGTCGAGCGTCCGGCGGTCATCAACGCGATCTCCGAAGCGCGCGCCCAGGGCGACCTGTCGGAAAACGCCGAATACGACGCGGCGAAGGAAAAGCAGGGCTTCATCGAAGGCCGCATCGCCGAAATCGAATCGAAGCTGTCGGCCGCGCAGATCATCGACCCGTCCACCCTCGAAGCGGACGGCCGCATCGTGTTCGGCTCGACCGTGGATCTCGAAGACCTCGATTCGGGCAAGACGGTGACCTACCAGATCGTCGGCGACGACGAAGCTGACCTCGAGCACGGCCTGATCTCGGTCAGCTCGCCCATCGCGCGCGCGCTGATCGGCAAGTCCGAAGGCGACGTCGCCGAAGTGCAGGCCCCGAGCGGCGTGCGCGAGTACGAGGTCATCGAGGTTCGCTACGTCTAAGGGCCCATCGACGTGAGTACCGCAAGTCAGGCAGGCTATGCCGCTCCCGTTTCGCTCGTTCCGCACCGGATCTTCGGGCTGTTGACCATGTTGTGGGTCGGCAGCCAGCTGACCATCGGCTATGCGGTCGCGCCAGTATTGTTCGCGTCGCTCGAAAGGGTGGTAGCCGGCGAGCTTGCCGCGCAGCTCTTTCGCCTGGAAGGCCTGATTGGCGTGGTGTGTGGCGTGCTGCTGCTTGGGCTGTCGAACGTGCTCGCGCGCCGCGGCGCGCTGGGCTATCGGCGCTTGCGCTGGATTCTGGCGGCCATGCTGCTGTGCGTGCTGATCGGCTATTTCGCGTTGCAGCCGTTCATGAACGCGTTGCGCGTGCAGGCCATGAGCGCCGGCATGGATGTGGCCAGTTCGCCGTATGCGAGCCGCTTCGGCTTGCTGCACGGTGTGTCGAGCCTGTTCTATCTGGTGCAGAGCCTGCTCGGTGCGTGGCTCGTCTGGCTGCTGCCTTCGGCGCGTGGCGCGCTGCCGCGGCGTCCTGGCGACACCGCGCAGTAAGCGAACGTACCCGCCGCTGGCGCAAACAAAAAAGCGCGGCTCGAAGGCCGCGCTTTTTTACTTCGAACCCTGGTGGGCCCGCTTGGAGCTGGTTTGGCGCTTCTTGGCTCGCTTGATGTTGCCGCCTTGCGTGACGCGTTCGTTACCCTTGACCGTCACTTTTTGCGACTTCGGCTTGCGCATGGGGTTGTCGCTGGCCTTGACGACCTTCACGACGCGCGGAGCCGCGCCACGCTTGCCCGCTTCGCGAGCGCTCGGGACGTCGGCCGAGGGGCGCGACACGGTGCCGCGGGCGCCGGCGCGCGCGGTGGTGGACTTCGCCTTGGCTTCCTCGGGCTTGTAGATGACGAGCAGCTTGCCGATGTGCTGGACGGGGGCGGCGCTCAGTCGGTCGCAGATCTCTTCGTAGATCGCGAGACGCTCTTCGCGCTCGTCGCCGAACACGCGCACTTTAATGAGCTGGTGCGCGTCAAGGTGGACCTTGATTTCCTTGATGACGGCGTCGGTCAGTCCCTCGGCGCCGATGAGCACGACCGGTTTGAGCGCGTGAGCCTGGGAGCGCAGTTCGGAGCGCTGTTCGGCGGAAAGAGTGAGGGCGGGCATGGGATGTGGCAGACTCGACTAAAATGACGGCGCCGCGCGTATCGCCAGGCATGAATTGACAACCTGGCAGACGTGGATGCGGTCCGCGAATAGCGGGCCGCCAGCGGGCAAAGCGCGTCGGAACAACGGAAAACCGTGGGGAACGGCAGGGCGCGGGCAAAAAACGCCGGCGGAGCAAAGAACATCCGGCCAGGCGGGCCGCGACGGCCGCACGAATAAAACGCGTATTATCCGCTAAAAGCGCGGAATCACGCAGCAAGAGTTCATCTTTAATGGCAAAAAATCGCTTCAACCAGTCGTGGCTGCACGACCATATCAACGACCCGTACGTGAAAATGGCGCAGCGGGAGGGCTATCGCGCTCGCGCCGCGTACAAGCTCAAGGAAATCGACGAGCAGGACAAGCTGATCCGCCCCGGCATGGTGATCGTGGACCTCGGCGCCGCGCCGGGCAGCTGGAGCCAGTACGCGCGCAACAAGCTCGCGCAAGGCACGAAGCGCGACGACCAGCGACAGGGCGGTATCGACGGCACGATCATTGCGCTCGACCTCCTGCCGATGGAACCCATCTCCGACGTGCAGTTCCTCCAGGGTGACTTCCGCGAAGACGACGTGCTCGCGCAACTGGAAGAATTGGTGAGTGGGCGCCCGGTCGATCTTGTAATTTCGGACATGGCGCCCAATCTCTCGGGGGTCGCGTCTGCCGACGCGGCGCGTATCGAGCACGTGTGCGATCTCGCGCTCGAGTTTTCGCAGAATCATCTGAAACCCGATGGTGCCCTTTTAGTCAAATGTTTTCACGGCAGCGGTTATAGCCAGATCGTCGAGAAGTTCAAGCAGCAGTTTAAGGTCGTGGCGGCGCGCAAACCGAAGGCTTCGCGCGATAAATCGTCCGAAACGTTTATATTGGGTAAACATCTGAAGCACCCCGGTTAAACGGGGTACGATTGCCGTACAAAAAGGCGCGAACTGGCCGCACTATGGGTGCAAGAGGCGGGCAGGACAAGGCGCTCGGGCTATTCCTGCGGTAGCGAAACGTTATGGCAGGGGTCGGTGTACTGGATTAGAATGCTTTGGTGGTGTCGCAAGGCAAATGTAGGCGCCCATCTATGAGTGAAGGAGTGGTGCTTTGAACAACAACATGTTTTCGAAGGCAGCAGTGTGGCTGGTAATAGCACTGGTGCTGTTTACGGTGTTCAAGCAGTTCGACAAGCCCCGTGTCCAGGAAGGCGTTTCGTACTCGCAGTTCATGGACGACGCGAAGGCCGGCAAGGTCAAGAGTGTCGTGGTGCAGGGGCGGAACCTCACGGTCACTCCGGCTGACGGCCAGAAATACCAGATCGTCTCTCCGGGCGACATCTGGATGGTCGGCGACCTGATGAAATACGGCGTGCAGGTGAGCGGCAAGGCCGACGAAGAGCCGAATGCGCTCGTTTCGGCGTTGTATTACCTTGGACCGACGATACTGATCATTGTGTTCTGGTTCTACATGATGAGGCAGATGCAGGGGGGCGGCAAAGGCGGGGCGTTCTCCTTTGGTAAATCGCGCGCCCGCCTGATCGACGAGAACAACAACGCGGTCAACTTCTCCGACGTCGCGGGTTGCGACGAAGCTAAGGAAGAAGTGTCGGAACTCGTCGACTTCCTGCGCGATCCGCAAAAATTCCAGAAGCTGGGTGGGCGTATCCCGCGCGGCGTGCTGCTCGTCGGCCCTCCGGGTACGGGTAAGACGCTGCTTGCGCGCGCCATTGCCGGCGAAGCGAAGGTGCCGTTCTTCAGCATCTCGGGTTCGGACTTCGTGGAAATGTTCGTCGGCGTGGGCGCGGCCCGCGTGCGCGACATGTTCGAGCAGGCCAAGAAGCACGCGCCGTGTATCGTGTTCATCGACGAAATCGACGCGGTCGGCCGCCATCGTGGCGCCGGCATGGGCGGCGGCAACGACGAGCGCGAGCAAACGCTGAACCAGATGCTGGTCGAGATGGACGGCTTCGAGGCGAACTCGGGCGTCATCGTGATCGCGGCAACCAACCGCTCGGACGTGCTCGACAAGGCGCTGCTGCGTCCGGGCCGTTTCGACCGCCAGGTGTATGTTGGCCTGCCGGACATTCGTGGCCGCGAGCAGATCATGAAGGTGCATCTGCGCAAGGTGCCGATCGCCAACGACGTGGATGCAGCGGTGATCGCGCGTGGCACGCCGGGCTTTTCGGGTGCCGACCTCGCGAACCTCGTGAACGAAGCTGCACTCTTCGCGGCGCGCCGCGGCAAGCGCATCGTCGAAATGCAGGACTTCGAAGACGCGAAGGACAAGATCTTCATGGGTCCGGAGCGCAAGTCGGCCGTGATCCGCGAAGAAGCGAAGCGCGCTACGGCGTACCACGAGTCGGGCCACGCGGTCATCGCGAAGCTGCTGCCGAAGGCGGACCCGGTGCACAAGGTCACGATCATTCCGCGCGGCCGTGCGCTGGGCGTGACGTGGCAGTTGCCCGAGCACGACAACGAAACGTATTCGAAGGACTATCTGCTGGATCGTCTGGCCATCCTGTTCGGCGGCCGCGTGGCGGAAGAGCTGTTCATGAACTTGATCAGCACGGGCGCCTCGGACGACTTCAACAAGGCGACGCAAACGGCACGCGCCATGGTCACGCGCTTCGGCATGACCGACGCGATGGGACCGATGGTCTATGCCGACGACGACAACGACGGCGGCCCGTTTGGCAAGGGCTTCACGCGCGCGATCTCGGAAGCGACGCAGCAGAAGGTCGACGCGGAAATCCGCCGCGTGCTCGACGAGCAGTACAGCCTCGCGAAGCGCCTGCTCGACGAGAACCGCGACAAGGTCGAAGCCATGACCGCGGCACTCATGGAGTGGGAAACGATCGACGCCGACCAGATCAACGACATCATGGCCGGCCGTCCGCCGCGTTCGCCGAAGAGCTCGCCGTCGCCGGGCGACGCATCCTCGGGCGGCAGCACGGGCACCGAGGTCAAACCCGGTAGCGCCACTGCACCGGCGTGATCCTTATCGAGTAAAGTTGCGGGCCGGTGTGATGTTCACATCGGCCCGTTTTGCATTTCTGGCGCGCCTGCGTGTTGATGGGCCGCCGCATCTCGTTACACATCTGACGTTTCTTGACGTGCCCAACATCTCCTCGCAAGGTAGTCTCCCACCTGAGCCGCTCGCGTGCGGCCGCTTCACGCTGACTTTCGAGCGCCCGCTCGTCATGGGCATCCTCAACGCCACGCCCGACTCGTTTTCCGATGGCGGCCGCTATATCGCTTTTGGCGACGCCTTGCGCCGCGCGGAGCAGATGATGCTCGACGGCGTCGATATCATCGACATTGGCGGTGAATCGACGCGGCCGGGCGCGCCGCCCGTGCCGCTCGACGAGGAACTCGAGCGCGTGATTCCGCTGGTGGAAAAGCTCAAGGACGCGAACGTGCCGCTCTCGATCGACACGTACAAGCCCGAAGTCATGCGCGCGGCGCTCGCGGCAGGCGCCGACCTGATCAACGACATCTGGGGTTTCCGGATGCCTGGCGCGATCGACGCCGTGCGCGGCAGTGACTGCGGGCTGTGTGTGATGCACATGCTTGGCGAGCCGCAGACCATGCAGGTGAGCGAGCCCGACTACGTGGACGTCGTGCGCGAGGTTCGTGAGTTTCTCGCCGAGCGTTGCGCCGAACTCGAAGCGGCGGGCGTGGCGAAGGCGCGCATCAGCGTGGATCCGGGCTTTGGTTTCGGCAAGGCGGTGTTGGAGCACAATTACGCGTTGCTCTCGCACCTGCCCGAGACGGCGCCGGAGGTTGCGGCTGGCGTCGCGCCGTATCCGATCCTTGCCGGCATGTCGCGCAAATCGATGCTCGGCGCGCTCGTGAACCGGCCCGCGCCCGAACGTGTTGCCGCGAGCGTGGCGGCGGCCGTATGCGCGGCCGAGCGCGGTGCGGCGATCATACGCGTGCACGACGTCGCGCCCACCGTGGATGCGCTCAAGGTCTGGGCGGCGATGCGCGACGCGCTGGCAGGCGGCGCATTCCGACACGAGATGCACTAACGCATCCGGGCGGCGAAAATACAGGACAAGGCAGTAGCAAACCGAGGGATAGAAAGATGGGACGTCGTTATTTCGGAACTGATGGGGTGCGTGGCAAGGTCGGCGAGGCGCCGATCACGCCCGATTTCGTGCTTCGGCTAGGCTATGCGGCGGGCAAGGTGCTCGCGGGGTCGGCGGGGGCATCCGGGCCGCGCCCGTCCGTGCTGATCGGCAAGGACACGCGTATTTCGGGCTATATGCTTGAAGCTTCCCTGGAAGCGGGGCTTTCGGCTGCCGGCATCGACGTGATGCTGGCCGGCCCGATGACGACGCCCGGCATCGCCTATCTCACGCGCGCGCTGCGGCTCGCCGCGGGCGTCGTGATCAGCGCGTCGCACAATCCGTACTACGACAACGGCATCAAGTTCTTCTCCGCCGACGGCAACAAGCTCCCCGACGAGGTGGAGACGCAAATCGAGGAGCAGCTCGAACAGCCGCTCGCCTGTGCGCCGTCCGAGCAGCTCGGCCGTGCACGCCGTCTGCACGACGCGGGCGGCCGCTACATTGAGTTCTGCAAGAGCACGTTCCCGCAGGCGTTCAACCTGCGGGGCCTCAAGCTCGTGATCGACTGCGCCAACGGTGCGGGTTACGACATCGCGCCGCACGTGTTCCACGAACTGGGCGCGGACGTCATTCCGATCGGCGTGTCGCCGAATGGTTTCAACATCAACGACGGCGTAGGCGCGACCGCGCCCGATGCGCTCGTGCGCGCGGTGCGCGCGAATCACGCGGACCTCGGCATCGCGCTGGACGGCGACGCCGACCGTCTCCAGGTGGTGGACGCACAAGGCCGCCTCTACAACGGCGACGAACTGCTCTACGTGCTCGTGAAGGACCGCATCGCGACCGATGGCAAGGTGGAAGGCGCAGTCGGCACGCTCATGACCAATCTCGCGATCGAGCAGGCGCTCGAAGGCCTTGGGGTGCAGCTGGTGCGCGCGAACGTGGGCGACCGCTACGTGCTGGAGCAACTGCGCGAGCGCGGCTGGCAGCTCGGCGCCGAAGGCTCGGGCCACATTCTTTCGCTCGACCGTCACACGACCGGCGACGGCATCGTTTCGGCGCTGCTCGTGCTCGCGGCGATGAAACGCAGCGGCAAGACGATCGCGCAGCTGCTCGACGGCGTGCAGCTGTTTCCGCAGAAGCTCATCAACGTGCGCATCGCGCATGGCGCCGACTGGAAGGGCAACGCCGAGATCCAGAAGTCGATCGCTTCCGCCGAGGCGGAATTGAAGGGCAAGGGGCGTGTACTGATCCGCGCCTCGGGCACGGAGCCGGTGCTGCGCGTGATGGTCGAGGCCCGCGAGGAGCGCGACACGGTGCACTACGCCGAGGCGATCGCAGGCGTGGTCAAGCGTTCGATCGCGTAATCGCCGGCGCCGAATCGATGAGCACGGCGGTGCAACCCGCCGCCGTGCCCACTGCTCATGCGCATCTTTTTTTGCTTCTTTTCCGGCGTCGAAGCGAAATCGGGCAAACGTTTAAAACATTCACATAACGGTTTGCAAACCATTTTCGAGGAATTCCTCGAATTTTTTCATCGGACCCCGGGGCACCGTCCGAACGCCCGTCTGGCGGGCTTTCCAGCCGCAATCCCACTTGCTGGCCATGCCGCGAGCGCGCCTCGCAAATCGCCCAATACGCATATCCACGCGCCTTTCAGCCAGTAATCGTACTGTCACGTTCGCTTCATGAATCGTCACAGTACTGTCACAGAGACCCCCTAAGCTTCGCGGTGTCGTTCATCCGCTCACACACTGGAGGTCTCATGAAATTGATGCAAACCGCGCTCGCTGGCGTTGCTGGCGCGCTCTTCGCGATCGCAGCGCAGGCTGCTGACATCACTGGCGCGGGTAGCACCTTCGCAGCACCGATCTATACGAAATGGGCGGATGCCTATCAGAAGTCGGGCGGCGGCAAGGTGAATTACCAGGGCATTGGCTCGTCGGGCGGCATCAAGCAGATTCAAGCCAAGACCGTTGACTTCGCAGGCTCGGACGCGCCGCTGAAGGACGAAGATCTGGCCAAGGAAGGTCTGTTCCAGTTCCCGACGGTGGTTGGCGGCGTCGTGCCGGCGATCAATGTGCCGGGCGTGAAGGCCGGCGAAATCACGCTGTCGGGCCCGGTGCTCGGCGACATCTACCTCGGCAAGATCAAGAAGTGGAACGATCCGGCCATCGTCGCGCTGAACCCGAAGGTCAAGCTGCCTGATCTCGATATCGCCGTGGTCCGCCGCGCCGATGGTTCGGGCACCAGCTTCATCTGGACGAACTACCTCTCGAAGGTCAACCCCGAGTGGAAGACCAAGGTCGGCGAAGGCACGACCGTCGCATGGCCGACGGGCACGGGCGGCAAGGGCAACGACGGCGTCGCAGCCTTTGTGCAGCGTCTGCCGGGCGCGATCGGCTACGTCGAATGGGCGTACGCGAAGCAAAATCACATGGTCTACACTGCCATGAAGAACGAGTCGGGCGCTGTGGTTCAGCCGGACACCGAAACGTTCAAGGCAGCGGCCGCTGGCGCGGACTGGAAGAAGTCGTTCTACCAGATCCTCACGAACGAGCCGGGCAAGGACGCATGGCCGGTCGTCGGCGCGACCTTCGTGCTGCTGCACACCGCACAGGACAAGCCGGACCAGGGCAAGGAAACGCTCAAGTTCTTCGACTGGGCCTTCAAGAATGGCACGCCGGCTGCTGACAGCCTCGACTACATCTCGCTGCCGCCGTCGGTCGTGAGCGAAATCAAGTCGCAGTGGAAGGAGAAGGTCAAGGACGCGAGCGGCAAGCCGGTCGCCGAGTAAGCGAAGCGTCAGGCAAGCGTAAAAAAGGCCGCCGCGTGACGCGCGCGGCCTGTTCGCTTGTGGCTTGCCTGATTCCTCGCTGTCCATGATGTGCCGCCCGCCTTCCGGCCAGTCTGTATTAACGGCCGGAAGGCGGGCGATCTGCAGTCCTACGGCTGCATCAACGTCGTGAGCCCCGCGCTCGCGGCAACTGGAACCAGGTCACCATGTCCGACGTCCCGCTCGTGTCGAACCCGCCCGGCAACGCCGCGCAGCAAAAAGCGCCCAGCCCGGCAGGGGACATCATTTTTGGCGGCCTCGCGCGCCTTGCCGCCATCGTCACGCTGTTGCTGCTCGGCGGCATCATCGTGTCGCTGATCGTCGCCTCGTTGCCGACGATCCAGAAATTCGGTTTCGCATTCCTCTGGACTGCCGACTGGGATCCTCCCAGCGAGCAGTTCGGCGCGCTCGTGCCCATCTACGGCACGATCGCTACTTCGCTTATCGCGCTCATCATTGCCGTGCCCGTGAGCTTCGGCATCGCGCTCTTCCTCACCGAGCTTTCGCCCGCGTGGCTGCGCCGGCCGCTCGGCATCGCCATCGAACTGCTCGCCGCGATCCCGTCGATCGTCTACGGTATGTGGGGTCTGCTCGTGTTCGCACCGATCTTCGCGCAATGGTTCGAAAAGCCGCTCGGCACGCTGCTGGGCGGCATGCCGATCGTCGGCGCGCTGTTCCAGGGCGCGCCCATCGGCATCGGCATTCTGTGCGCCGGCGTGATTCTCGCGATCATGATCATTCCGTACATCGCCTCGGTCATGCGCGACGTGTTCGAAGTCACGCCTGTGCTGCTCAAGGAGTCGGCCTACGGCATCGGCTGCACGACCTGGGAAGTGATGTGGAAGATCGTGCTGCCGTTCACCAAGACCGGCGTGATCGGCGGCGTGATGCTCGGCCTTGGCCGCGCGCTGGGCGAGACCATGGCCGTCACGTTCGTGATCGGCAATACGAACCTGCTCGACAACGTGTCGCTCTTTTCGCCGGGCAACAGCATCACGTCGGCGCTCGCCAACGAGTTCGCGGAAGCGAGCCCGGGCCTGCACACGGCCGCGCTGATGGAACTCGGCCTGATCCTCTTCGTGATTACGTTCATCGTGCTGTCGATCTCGAAGCTCATGTTGCTGCGCCTTGAAAAATCGGAGGGTGCGCGATGAGCGAACCGATGATGAAAATTCCGGGTGCGATTTACGGCCCCGAACTCGATCGCATGCGCGACAAGCTGCAGCGTCGCCGCCGCGTCACTAACGCAATCGCGCTCGCGCTCTCGCTCGCCGCCATGGGATTCGGCCTTCTGTGGCTCGTGTGGATTCTCTACACGACGATTTCGCTCGGTATCGGCGGTCTTTCGATCGACCTGTTCACGCAGTCCACGCCGCCGCCGAACACTGATGGCGGCGGTCTTCTGAACGCCATCATCGGCAGCCTGCTGCTCGTTGTGATCGCAACGTTCGTCGGCACGCCGATCGGCATTCTCGCGGGCATCTATCTCGCGGAATACGGGCAGAAGGGCTGGCTCGCGAGCGTCACGCGCTTCATCAACGACATTCTGCTGTCGGCGCCTTCGATCGTCGTGGGTCTGTTCGTGTACGCGCTCGTGGTCGCGAAGATGGGCCACTTCAGCGGCTGGGCCGGCGCGATTGCGCTCGCACTGCTGCAGATCCCGATCGTGATCCGCACGACCGAGAACATGCTCAAGCTCGTGCCGAACGCGCTGCGCGAAGCGGCATTCGCACTCGGCACGCCGAAGTGGAAGATGGTGCTGTCCATCACGCTCAAGGCGTCGATTGCGGGCATCGTGACGGGCGTACTGCTCGCCATCGCCCGTATTGCCGGCGAAACCGCGCCGCTGCTGTTCACCGCGCTGTCGAACCAGTTCTTCAGCGCCGACATGAATCAACCGATCGCGAACCTGCCGGTCACGATCTTCAAGTTTGCGATGAGCCCGTTTTCGCAATGGCAGTCGCTTGCGTGGGCCGGCGTTTTCCTGATCACGCTGGGCGTGCTGGGTCTGAATATCCTCGCGCGCACGATCTTTTCGAAAAAGTAAGGGCGGAGTTCCCGATGAACATGGCTGAGAGTCACCTCAACACCGCTGCGCACGGCAATGCGCCCTCCGCTGGGTTTGAACCCGCGGACCCCGCCCAGAACGCACGCCTGCCGGCGCTGGGCAAGCCGAAGATCGAAGTGAAGGACCTGAACTTCTTCTACGGCAAGTATCACGCGCTGAAGAACATCAACCTGCAGATTCCCGAAGGCAAGGTGACGGCGTTCATCGGCC
Source organism: Paraburkholderia acidiphila (assembly GCF_009789655.1). GTDB lineage: Bacteria > Pseudomonadota > Gammaproteobacteria > Burkholderiales > Burkholderiaceae > Paraburkholderia > Paraburkholderia acidiphila. The sequence continues at coordinate 2,106,451 of NZ_CP046909.1, read as the reverse complement.
CGTCGGGCTGCGGCAAGTCCACGCTTCTGCGCACCTTCAACAAGATGTTCGCGCTCTATCCGGAGCAGCGTGCCGAAGGCGAGATCGTGATGGACGGCGAGAATCTGCTCGCGACCAAGCGCGACATTTCGCTGCTGCGCGCGCGCATCGGCATGGTGTTCCAGAAGCCGACTCCGTTCCCGATGTCGATTTACGACAACATCGCGTTCGGCGTGAAGATGTTCGAGAAGCTCTCGCGCCCGGAAATGGACGATCGCGTGGAGTGGGCGCTCACCAAGGCCGCGCTCTGGAACGAAGTGAAGGACAAGCTCGGCCAGAGCGGCTACGGCCTCTCGGGCGGCCAGCAGCAGCGCCTGTGTATCGCGCGCGGCATTGCGATCCGCCCCGAAGTGCTGCTGCTCGACGAGCCGTGCTCGGCGCTCGACCCGATTTCCACGGGCCGTATCGAAGAGCTGATCGCGGAACTCAAGAGCGACTACACGGTGGTGATCGTCACCCATAACATGCAGCAAGCCGCGCGTTGCTCGGACTACACTGCATATATGTACCTTGGTGAGTTGATCGAGTTCGGCGACACCGAAAAGATCTTCATCAAGCCGGTCCGCAAGGAAACGGAAGACTACATTACCGGCCGTTTCGGCTGATCGTTGCAGGGAGCCAATCATGTCCGACAAACACCTGTCCAGCCAGTTCGACGCCGATTTGAACCTCATTTCGTCGAAGGTGCTCGAAATGGGCGGCCTCGTCGAATCGCAGATCATCACGGCAATGCAGGCGCTCAACGATTTCGACGGCGAAGCCGCCGCGCGCGTGATCGCCGCTGAAGACCGCCTCAACACGATGGAAGTCGAGATCGACGAGGAGTGCAGCAACATCATCGCGCGCCGCCAGCCGGCCGCGCGCGACCTGCGCCTCGTGCTCGCCATTTCGAAGACCATCACGAACCTCGAGCGCGCCGGCGACGAAGCCGAGAAGATCGCCAAGCGCACGAAGCGCCTGATGGAAGACGGCGCTTCGCGCACCGTCAACATCGCCGAGATCAAGGTCTCGGGCGAGATGGCCGTGTCGATCCTGCGCCGCGCGCTCGACGCGTTCGCGCGCCTCGACACCGTGGCCGCCGCGCAGATCGTGCGCGACGACAAGGCGATCGACGAGGAATTCCGTGCGTTCGTGCGCAAGCTCGTGAGCTACATGATGGAAGATCCGCGCACGATCTCCGTGGGCCTCGACTATCTGTTCATCGCCAAGGCGATCGAGCGGATCGGCGACCACGCGAAGAACATCGCGGAATTCATCATTTACATCGTGAAGGGCACCGACGTGCGCCACAAGTCGCGCGACGCGCTCGAACGCGAAGCACTCAGCTAATCAATCCACAGGTAACAAGGTCAAGAGGTGCCGATGCCTAGCAGCATTCTCGTCATCGAAGATGAGCCCGCAATTTCCGAGCTGATTTCGGTGAACCTGCAGCACGCAGGCCACTGCCCGATCCGCGCCTACAACGCGGAGCAGGCGCAGAACCTGATCAGCGACGTGCTGCCCGATCTCATCCTGCTCGACTGGATGTTGCCGGGCAAGTCGGGTGTGAATTTCGCGCGCGATCTGCGCAACAACGAGCGCACGAAGCACATTCCGATCATCATGCTGACCGCGCGCGGCGACGAGCAGGACAAGGTGCTCGGCCTCGAAATCGGCGCTGACGACTATGTGACGAAGCCGTTCTCGCCCAAGGAGCTGATGGCGCGCATCAAGGCGGTGCTGCGCCGCCGCGCGCCGCAGCTCACGGAAGACGTGGTGGCGATCAACGGTCTGAAGCTCGATCCGGCCACGCACCGCGTGGCGGCCGCCGCCGAAGGCTCGGAAATCAAGCTCGACCTCGGTCCGACCGAGTTCCGTCTGCTGCACTTCTTCATGACGCATCCCGAGCGCGTGCACAGCCGCACGCAACTGCTCGACCAGGTGTGGGGCGATCACGTGTTCGTGGAAGAGCGCACGGTGGACGTGCATATCAAGCGTCTGCGTGCCGCGCTCAAGCCGGCAGGGTGCGATGCTATGATCGAAACGGTGCGCGGCAGCGGCTACCGTCTCGCCAAGAGCGCCTGAGCTGGAACAACGGCCGCGCCGCAGGGTGAGTCACCGGGCGGCGCGGCCGCTTCACTGCCGCCGGGATTCGTGCGGTGGTAACAAGATGTCGCGTGCCCGCATCCGACCGTATTTTTCTTCGATCGCAGGAACATGAACATCATCTGGGCGCGCTCCCTCGTATCGATTGTTTTGCTCGCGCTCATTTGCGCGGGCATTGGCGCGCTTTTCGGCGTCAAGATCGCGCTGGGCATCGCCGTGCTGGCGCTGCTCGGGCAAATGCTCTTCAGCACGTTCCACAAGCAGCGTCTCTGGCGCCTGCTCGACGCGCCGGTCTACGGCGAGGTGCCGAGCGCTCCCGGCATCTGGGGCGAAATCTACTACCGTCTGCACAAGCTCGCGAAGCGCTGGCACGCTCAGGTGCGCCAGGTGGAGCAGCAGCATTCGCGTTTCATCCAGGCGATCCAGGCTTCGCCCAATGGCGTCGCCATGCTCGACGATCACGACCAGATCGAGTGGTGCAACGCGATCTCCGAAATCCACTTCGGCCTCGACGCGAAGCGCGACCTGCGCCAGCACATCACGCATCTGGTACGTCAGCCGGACTTCGTGCGCTACCTCAATTCGCACGACTACAAGGACATGCTGATCATGCGCGGCATGGGCGCGAAGCGTCAGAACGTGATCTCGGTGCAGGTGTTTCCGTACGGCGAGAACCGCAAGCTCGTGCTTTCGCAGGACATCACCGAACTCGAGCGCACCGACGCCATGCGGCGCGACTTCGTGGCCAACGTCTCGCACGAACTGAAAACGCCGATCACGGTGCTCTCGGGCTTCCTCGAGACGATGCGCGAGCTGCCGCTTGGCGAAGCCGAGCGCAACCGCTACCTGGAGCTGATGGAGCAACAGGCCTCGCGCATGCGCCATATCGTCACCGACCTGCTCGTGCTTGCGAAGCTGGAAGGCGAGGGGCGTCAGCCCGGCGACCATATGGTCGACATGCGCGCGGTGCTCGGGCACGTGCGCGAGGACGCCGAAAGCCTTTCTGGCGGGCATCACCGCATCACGGCCGATTTCGACGATGGCCTGAGCGTGACCGGTTCCGAAACCGAGATCATGAGCGCGCTCGGCAATCTGGCGACCAATGCGGTGCGTTACACGCCGGACGGCGGCACGGTGCATCTGTCGTGGCGCTCGGAGCACGGCAGCGCGGTGTTTGCCGTCACCGACAGCGGTCTCGGCATTCCGGCCGCCGATATTCCGCGCCTGACCGAGCGCTTCTATCGCGTGGATCGCAGCCGCTCGCGCGACACGGGCGGTACGGGCCTCGGGCTTGCGATCGTCAAGCACGTGCTGCAGCGCCACGACGCGGCGCTCGAAGTGAAGAGCGAGGAAGGGCGGGGCAGCACGTTCACGGTGCGCTTTCCCACCGCGCGCACGACGAGAAGGCAGCCCGCGCCGGTGTGAGAAGCGGCAGGCGCAATTGAAAAAGCCGCTTCATTCGAAGCGGCTTTTTTGTTTGCAGCGTTAGCCAGTGCGTCAGCGCATTACGGACAGAACTTCGCGAGCAAGCTCAACTGCGCGTTCCGCACGGCCTTGCCTGCCCGGCGGCGGCGATAGTGGCCGTCGCTTTGCATGAGCCAGGCCGATTGATTGTCGCCGAGGAACGTGGAAAGGCCTTCGGCGATCACGCGACGCTTGAGCCTGCGGTCGTGGATCGGGAACGCCACTTCGACGCGGCGGAACAGGTTGCGATCCATCCAGTCCGCGCTCGACAAATAGACGTGTTCCTTGCCGCCCGCATAGAAGTAGTAAATGCGATGGTGCTCGAGGAAGCGCCCGACGATCGAGCGGACCGTGATGTTCTCCGAAAGCCCCGGCACGCCCGGCTGCAACGAGCACACGCCACGGATGATGAGGTCGATCTTCACGCCGGCCTGCGACGCTTCGTACAACTCGTCGATGACGGTCGGCTCGAGCAGCGCGTTCATCTTCGCGACGATGCGCGCCTTCTTGCCTGCGCGGGCGGCGTCGGCTTCGTTGCGAATCGCCTCGATCATCTTCGGATGCAGCGTGAACGGCGATTGCCACAGATCATGCAACTGCAGTTCGCCGCCGATGCCCGTGAGCTGCTGGAAGACGTGGTGCACGTCCTCGCACATCTTCGGCTCCGAGGTCATGAGGCCGAAGTCGGTGTAAAGGCGCGCCGTGCGCGGGTGGTAGTTGCCGGTGCCGAGGTGTACGTAGCGGCGCAGCACCATGCGGCCGTTCACGGGCACGCGGCGCACGATCAGCATCATCTTGGCGTGGCACTTGTGGCCCACGACGCCATACACCACGTGCGCGCCGACGGCTTCGAGCTGCGCGGCCCAGTTGATGTTGGTTTCTTCGTCGAAGCGCGCGAGCAGCTCCACGACCACCGTCACTTCCTTGCCGTTGCGCGCGGCCTGCATGAGCGCGTCCATGAGCGGCGAGTCGGTGCCGGTGCGGTAGATCGTCTGCTTGATCGCCACCACGTTCGGATCGTTCGCGGCCTGCAGCAGCAGTTCGAGCACGGGCTGGAAGCTCTCGTACGGATGATGCAGGAGCACGTCGCCCTGATCGATCACGTCGAACATGTTGCTGTTCGTGGCGATGCGCTTCGGAATGGCCGGCACATGCGGCACGAACTTGAGGTCGGGGCGATCGACCATCTCGGGCAACTGCATGAGGCGCACGAGATTCACGGGGCCGTCGACGTAATAGCAGTCCTTTTCGTCGAGGCCGCTTTCGTCGAGCAGGCGCTTCGCGAGATGCGGCGGCGTTTCCGCCGACACTTCGAGACGCACCGCATTGCCCAGGTGCCGCGCGGGCAGTTCGCCCTGCAGCGCCACGCGCAGGTTGGTGATTTCGTCTTCGTCGACGAAAAGTTCACTGTTGCGCGTAATGCGGAACTGGTTGCAGCTGCGCACCACGAGGCTCGGGAACAGCTCGCCCACGAAGCGCTGCAAGAGCGAGCCGAGCAGCACGAAGCCGTGCTGGAAGCCGGAAAGCTCCTGCGGCATGCGCACGAGGCGCGGCAGCGCGCGCGGCGCCTGCACGATGCCCATGACGGCCTGGCGCCCGAAGGCGTCCTTGCCTTCGAGTTCGACCACGAAGTTCAGGCTCTTGTTGAGCACGCGCGGGAACGGGTGCGCGGGATCGAGCCCGATGGGCGTGAGAACGGGCAGCAGTTCGTCGAGGAAGTATTTGCGCGCCCAGGCGGTTTGCGCCTCGTTCCAGGCGTCGGTGCCGTGGAAATAGATGCCTTCCTGTTCGAGCGCGGGCAGCACGGTGTCGTGCAGCATGCGGTACTGGCGATGCACGAGACGCTGCGCGCGTTCGACCACGAGGTCGTACACGTGCTGCAGCGACATGCCGTCGGGCGAGAGCACGCCGGGGTTGTCGCGCATCTGCTCCTGAAGCCCGGCCATGCGGACTTCGAAGAATTCGTCGAGGTTACTACTGGTGATACAGATGAAGCGCAAGCGCTCCAGCAAAGGAACAGCGGGATCGGACGCCTGTGCGAGCACGCGCTCGTTGAATCCCAGAATGCCCAGTTCGCGATTGAGTAGGGGATAGCGGATGGACATCGGCAATGAAAACGGAATGTCAGGAAGTGATTCGAACGGACGCTCGGAAATTCTCACAGTAATATGACTTTATTGTGACATTCGGTGTGTCATAAATTTTACGCCGCATTTTCACGAAATCGACAAGTCGCGTTGCGAACATGCACGCTGGGTAAAAGTACCCATGGTCATGACGAATGCGAGGAGCGACATGGTGAAGTCGGCTACGCTTAAAATGACGCATTTGGACGGCGCGGCGGCGGCGCAGCAAGCCCGCATGGCCGCGCGGTCGTCTCTGTATGCACGCATGGAGCCTGCCCCCTCGATGGTCACCAATCCCCAACTGCTTGCCGCCGTCGATCTCGGTTCGAACAGTTTTCGTCTGATCGTAGGCCGCGTCGAGGAAACCGACGCCGGCAGCCAGATCTATCCGGTGGATGCCCTGCGCGAACCCGTGCGGCTCGCGGCCGGCCTGTCGAAGGACAAGCTGCTCGACCGCGCCTCGCAGGTGCGCGGCTGGGACGCGCTCAAGCGCTTCGGCGAGCGGCTGCGCGACTTCCATCCCGACCAGGTGCGCGCGGTGGCGACCAATACGCTGCGCGTGGCCAAGAACTCGCGCGAGTTCCTCAGCGAGGCGGAAGCCGCGCTCGGCTTCCCGATCGAAGTGATCGCGGGCCGCGAAGAGGCGCGCCTCATCTATGCGGGCGCCGCGCACTCGGTGCCGGCGAGCGCCGGCAAACGTTTCGTGGTGGATATCGGCGGCGGTTCGACCGAATTCATCATCGGCGCGCACTACACGCCGATCCGCATGGAAAGCCTCTATATCGGCTGCGTGAGCCATAGCCGCCAGTTCTTCCCGTCGGGCAACGTCGACGAGTACACCATGCGCCAGGCCGAACTCGCGGCCACGCGCGAAATTCAGATCATCTCCGCCGACTACCGCAAGACCGGCTGGGACCAGGCGATCGGCTCGTCGGGCACGGCGCGCGCGCTCGCGGAACTCGTCGAGGCGAACGGCTTCAACGATCCCGGCATCACGCACGGCATTTCGCGCGGCGGGCTCGAGCGCCTGAAGCGCGCGCTCATCAAGGCCGAGAACGTGAACCGGCTCAAGCTCGTCGCGCTCAAGCCCGATCGCATTCCCGTGCTGGCGGGCGGTCTCTCGATCATGATCGCGGTGTTCGAGGAACTCGGCATCGACTACGTCGACACCACGGACGGCGCGCTGCGTCTGGGCGTGCTCTACGACCTGCTGGGCCGCTCGCAGCACGAGGACATGCGCACGGTCACGGTGGAGGGCTTCATGCGCCGCTACGGCGTGGATCGCGCGCAGGCGGGGCGCATCGGCGAGCTGGCCGTGAAGTTCTACGACCAGTTCGAGGAGCCCGACGAGGAGCGTCGCGAAGAAAACCGCATGTTCCTCACGTGGGCGGCGTCGTTGCACGAAATCGGGCTGTCCATCTCGCACAGCGCGTATCACAAGCACTCGGCCTACATCGCCAGCAACGCGGACATGCCCGGCTTCTCGCGCACCGACCAGGCGCGCCTCGCCGCGCTCGTGCTCGGCCACGTGGGCAAGCTCGGCAAGCTCTCGCAAACGCGCGATGTGGAGTGGCCGCTGCTGTTCTGCCTGCGTCTGGCCGCGCTGCTCACGCGCCGCCGCGCCGACGTCGGTCTGCCGCATATCACGGTGGCGCAGGAGGGCAACGGCTACGAAGTGCTGCTGCCCAATGCGTGGGTCCAGAACAATCCGCTCACCGATTACAACCTCGTTCAGGAAGCGGCGGAATGGGGCAAGATCGGCATACCGTATCGCGTGGTTTATACGGAGGAGTGAGCGCCGCGCGTTGCGCGCCACGCCAATGAAAAAGCCCGGCTCGTTGTTGAGCCGGGCTTTTTTTCATCCGCTGAATTTGCCCACGGAAGGGCGGATGTGGTCTTAGCGCGTAATGGCTTCGCCGAGGAAGTGACGCGCGTAACGCTCATTGATCTCCGAGAGGCGGAAGAGCGTGAGGAAGTCGGCGGTGTTGAAGTCGGGGTCCCAGGCGGGCGCACCGCAAATCTTCGCGCCGAGGCGCAGATAGCCCTTGATGAGCGGCGGCGGCACGGCAGGGGCGCCGGTGCGCAGTTCCTCGACGGGCAGTGGCGTGTGCGGGAACGCGCGATACTCGGGCGCGGTCAGGGCGTTCGCGCCGAGCGCGCAGTACAGGTTCGCCGCGTAGTGGCCGCCGTCGGCCATGGCGACGCTCGCGCAGCCGAGCATCGTCTCGTAGCCGTTGTGCTGCATATAGCCGCCCAGACCGCCCCACAGCGACATGATGACCGAGCCGCTGCGGTAGTCGGGGTGCACGCACGAGCGGCCCACCTCGACCATTTTCGGGCGCAGATGCGCAAGACGCGAGACGTCGAATTCGCTTTCGGCGTAGAGGCGGCCGATGCGCGCCGCCTGGTGCGGCGGCAGCACGCGGTAGGTGCCAACGACCTTGAGCGTGTCGAGGTCGCGCACGAGCAGGTGGTCGCAGTACGAGTCGAAGGCGTCGACGTCGAGACCGGCGGGGCCGGTCAGGCGTGCGCCCATTTCTTCCGCGAACACGCGGTAGCGCAGACGCTGGGCCTCACGCAGTTCCTCGTCGGTGCGAGCCCAGGCTACCTGCAGCCGATGCTGCGCGGTAACCGTTTCTTCGGCGCGCGGCAAGCGTCGGTTCGTCTCGAACAGCGTCGAGGCGAACGGCAGGGAGGGCGTCGGCAGATCTCGCATGGGGCGTCCTGGTCGGAAGTAAGAGAACTTTCCCGGCAATTTAGTAATACGCCGTTACGTTTCCATGAAAACGCAGTGACGATTCAATGACGTGGTGTAAGGCAGACGGACGCGGCGGCTGAAAGGCCGGGGGAGGCGGGGGCGCTTGAAACGCTGTACAGGCCGCGTACACGCGGCCCAACGGGGGAGGCGGGTTGGAGGACTGTTAGACGAGATCGGGCGTGATGGCCGCGTGCAGGACGGCCTGATCGTCGCCGCTGCGTTCGCGGCTGGCAAGCCAGAGCACGCCCGCTTTCTTCACGGCCCAGCTGCGCGAATCGGCGCCCCCAGAGAGCAGCCGCGCCGCGACCTCGCCGAGCGTGGGCTGATGGCCAACCACCACGACCGTGGACGCGAGGCCTTCGGGCCAGCCCACGGCGGTGAGGACCTGCTCGACGCTCGCGTCGGGCGCGAGTTCGCGCACGACGCGGTATTGATCGGTGAGCGCCTCGGCGGTCTGGATGGTGCGCGCGGCGGGGCTGGCGAGGATCACGGCGTCGTCGGGCAGGCGCGCGCGCAGCCACCGCGCGACGTTCTGCGCCTGCTTGCGCCCGCGCGTGGTGAGCTGGCGGGCGAGGTCGCTGGCGGCGATATCTTCGGCTTCGGCGTGGCGCCAGAGGATAAGGTGCATGGCGTCTCCTTTTGTTGGCGGATAGGGGCATGTGCGGCGTGTGCGTTCATGGTGCACGCCCCGCCCCTGAGCGGCAAGCGCGGGATGCTGGCCGCTTTTTGTTGGTTTGTCGTACAGGGATTTGACGGCGTAGGGGCACTACCGCTACAATCGCTGATTCGTCGGAGCGTAGCGCAGCCTGGTAGCGCATCTGATTTGGGATCAGAGGGTCGTAGGTTCGAATCCTATCGCTCCGACCAATGAAATCAAGGGTTTGGAGGCGGCGGCTCCCGCCGCTTCCAAAATTCCTTCCAAGCGATTTCCAAAAACTTCCTGACAGCAGCATCTCAAGCGGCACTTGCTTTCGGAATGTGAAGTCTCACTTCACTTCGTGGAATGTGCCTGGACTTGATGTAATCAGCTGTCTGCCCCTCATTCGTGTGCGCTGCGTGATCCTTTAGCGCCTCGATGTCGTACCCCGCATTTTTCGCATCGGTGAGCGCTTTCGCGCGGATGTCCTTCACCGTATAGGGAACGTCGGCGAGCTTCGCCCGGCCTTTCGCAACTTTCCACGCTTTTAGCACGGTGTTCGCAGCGTACGTTTTCCCCTTCTGGGTGTGAATCACGTACATGCTCTTCACCACGCCAATTGCCTTCGCGCGCTTCAGGACCAAGTCGATTTCCGGCGTGATCACTACGTCTACCGCGAGCCCGCTTGAATCTTCCGTCTTCGACGGACGGAAATGGATCACGCCGGTGAGGCGATCCACCCATGAGCACTCGTCGTTCTTCGGTTCGGCCGCCCAGCGCAGATTGCGGATTTCGGTCGAGCGTTGCGCCGTCAAGTAACATAGATCGACGAAACATTGCATCATCGGCCCGGTCGGTACTTCGGCAGTTACTTCCTTTCCCTCTCGCACATAGCTTGTCGTGAGCATGGCCTCGCGGATAGCCGCGAAGTGCTCGTCGGCGATCAGCGTGCGCCGCGGCTTCGGTTTCTTCAGCTTCACGTCGCGACACGGGTTCGTGCCGATATGACGTCGGTCGATACACCAGTCAAAGAAGCCAGATAGGAACGCACGCATCACGCGTTGCATGTGCGGCTTGTCCTTCCAGTTGTCGCGGAGGAACTGCCGTACGTACGGCACGTCCATGTGCTCAATGTTGACGTCGGCGAATCCGCGCTTTACGTATCGTCCATAGCTTGGCCAGGACTTCTCCTTGTGGTCTTTCTCATGCGCGGCGACGTACTTATCGACCAGGTGCGGCACGTTTCCGGCGCCGGCTGGCGTCTCGGACTTGGCCTTTTCCTGTGCGAGGCGCTCGTGCATCCGAACTTCGCCGTCTGCGATCTTGCACAGCCGAATCCACTTTTCCGTGTAAGGCTGCACCCAGTATTAGCTCGCGCCGCGCACATATACACGTCGCGCGGGGGTGGATCGTTTCGCGTTCATGCATGTACAGGTCGAAGTGCGGGGCGCTCGCGCATCGTAGTGTCGGAAGACAGGCCACTTTTGCGCGCTTGGAGGGAATCAAAAATGGCCCACGACATGATGATAGCGCCGTTGGCTGCGGTGATCGGCTCGATGCCAAAGGTGCGCCGGAACCAGGAAAACTGCTCGGCCTTACGTTTGTACCCGGTTACGCGCTCAAGGTCGGCCGGAGCCATCAGATGCTCGCTCATGCAGCACCTCGATCATCTACATGCCGCGTGTTCTGAAGCAGAAACTCTTGAAGGCTCACGTCGGTAATGCCAGATGCATTTCGACTGATTTTTACGAGCGTCAAGCGGCCAGCCCGAACGAGCCGATAAATTGTTGGACGGGATACGCCCAGCAAGCCCGCCGCGACGTTGATGCGATGCAGTTTCGGTGACACGTTGAACCCCAGATTATCGATGTCAACGCGGATCGAAGTGGATCAGCGCGCCTCATGGTGAATCTGGGGTGATTCTCTGCGTTGGACCGATTGGCGTCATCGCGAGTTAAGGAAATTTCGATCGGTCAATAGATGATCTCAGTTCGGCAAAGCTCCAGGGCCGCCAGGTGGTGATACCGTTCTGGCCTTTTCGATTTCGATTGCGGCCAGATATCTTGCCTCTAATCGAGTGTCATGGCCATCGAGGAATTCACTCCAATCGTCACCACCGACTGGTGCCCACCAATCGTCTTCGATTGCGCGAGGCCACGGAGACCACTCTCGGCCGCCAAACCATAGCTTCAAACGACGGACCTTGTACGGGTGCCAAGCGGGAATCGGAGCCGATTGGCAGACGCCATTGCGTCCGGCTTCATCCTCGTCAGCCCATGGATCACAAAGCAATTGCTCAAGGTGGGCTTCCTCGATTTCACGCTGCCACTCTGACATGGCCGCCCATTGCGCGTCCCAAGCGTCTTCAATGGATTTCTGTTCTGCCGCTTCAAAGGCCTCATACCAAGCTGGGGTCCAAGTGTCGGTCGTGACGCGCCCCCCAAGCTTCTCAATTTTCGCAACCCAGGAAGTGTAGTTACCTTCCATTTCGGCAGCGTGCCTGGGAGCCCTAGGTATCGCGGACGCTCGACCAACTGCACCAATCGGCCTTGCTTTAACTGGCATGAAGCCTTTTAGCAATCGATCGACACCATTGTCGAATGTTCTCTTTGCACGCTCGCGCGCCTTAGCATATTTGTCAACTGCTACGTCGATAGCACCTGCCATCGATTCGTCATCGGCCAGGACAATGCAGCCCAAGTCTCGGAGCTGGTCACGGCTCAAAAACTTCTGCTTATACCCTCGCAACACGATTTCGAGACGATGTGGCTGGTCCATGGCCTGACCGCCACGCACGTACTCAGATAGATTGTTGTGGAACCAACCAGGAAAGATCCCTAGCAGCTGCAGCTTTAAGGGATTGGGTTCTTTGGCGAGGATTGCGCGCACCACACTTTGAGTTGCCTTAACAGCGTTCGTCTTTGCTGCTCGACTTCGCCAAGGTTCCGGACGGCGCAATCCAAGCCTTTTGGCGACCATAGCTTCTTGGACATCCTCTTTCGAGCGCCGTTTGCCACCGGTTGGTCGACCCATAATGAAATTCCCTTAATTCACCTCGCACAATGAAGCAATCCTACGTACCTTGGGACCACTTCGCAAGGGTGAGAAGGGGTCAGCAAATGCAAGAGGCCAAATGGTCGGCGCAACGTTCTATCGGTCAGCGCGAAGCGCATCAATGTAGCGAGAGAGATTTTCGTGCCGTTTTTGGAGAGCTGGATGCCTCCGCCCTGATAACTGCAGATGAGCTCGCGGCGCTCCTGTGCGTCAGTCGTCAATCACTCGATTTCCGCCTACGGGTCGGCAAGATTCCGCGCCCGGTTGTCCGTGAAAAACGCTGTGTGAGATGGCGCGCTGGCGATGTCCGCGCTTGGCTTGACGGCATGCAGCAGGTTGAGTGATGGCGCGAGATCCGAAACCTCACTCATTCTCGCCCGCCATTGCAACAGAGCACGGTGTTATTGCAGCTGTCTTGATCAATCACCTCTCCTTTTGGATCGAGCACAACCGAGCCAACAAGGTGAATTTCCACGATGAACGTTGGTGGACCTATAACAGTCTGAAAGCATTTGAGAAGCAGTTTCCGTATCTGACGCTGAAGCAAATTCGGGGGGCGTTGGAGAAACTGGTCGAGAAGAACGTCTTGCTGACCGGGCACTTCCATGAAAACAAATATGACCGCCGGACGTGGTATGCCTTCGCCGACGAAACCCGTTATCTCGATCTAGAGCCCGTCGCCACCGATTTGCCCTCTGGGGCAAATGGACATGCCGTCAAAGGCAAATCGGTCTGCCGTCAGGGGCAAATGGATTCGCTGACTAGGGCGAATGGATTGGCCCCCGAGGGCAAATCCCTAGTAAACACAGATGTAAACACAGATGTAAACCAGATGGTGCCTACGCGTGAGCAGCACATCGAACTCCAGCTCAGCGCGGCTCGGCGCGCGCCAAGGAGACTGTCTTGATTGTGGCCTCCGAGAAGCGACTGCAAGACGCCTATGGATTTGTGGACAGCCACGCTGTGCGTGGTGCCCGCCTGAGCGCTACGCGCTCCCCTGGTGACAAGCCGGGACAACTTTTCGAGTTGCCCCACCTTGCCAACAGGTCGGCAACTGCCCACAAGCTCCACAGGCTGTTACCACAAGTCAGATGTAAACCTGCCTTACACCCCGCCGGATGCCTCTCAGATGCGATTGCAGCTTCATGTTGGGCTCGCTTGATTGTAGGTGTGAATCCACCGTCGGCAAAATCCTCCAAGCCGCGTACGCGGTGCCTCAAGACGAAGCTGCAACGGAGGAGTTGCTGACGGGACGAGTTCATATCGTTCAGGGGCGGCTCCGGGTGTTAGCTTCGAGGGCGGCCGGCAAAGAGAAATCGGGGTTCTCCGAGCGAGCATCAATCTCGCAGACATCGGAGTGTACGAGCAACATCGGTCGTTGGTTGACCAACCGCATTCCGTTTTTCGAAGTCTATTCTGACTTTGTCAAAATTTTTGACTTCGATGAAATCAGTTACTTAGTGAAAATAATCCGACGAGTCTTCGGGTCTCGCCGTGGGAAGAGGCTTTTGTTTTTACGAGAAGGCTTCGCGTCCATTGGCGTACCATATGTGGATCTTTAGATTCCAAAGCCGTTGATTTTTAATGATATTAGTTCTTCAGTCGTGGCTATCAGGCCAACCGGCCTTCGCGTCCGCTTCGAAGACAGTCTGAATTGCGGCGTGCACGCACTCTGGTTCTGCGTCAGACTGAAAAAGAGATGCTTCTTTTGTGCTGTTCATCAGGCAATAGGCCGTGTTGCCAATCGTGGGTGGAGATGCGCTTAGTCACGAAGGATTGAGAAGAAGATTTCAATACTGGTGGATGACTCGTCGCATTATTTGGATTCCTAGATAATTTGACGAAAGTAGATAATTGCGATGTAAGTCGGTCCCACTCAGCGGCAAGCGTACAATGCCAAGGTTACGAGCGGTGCGCCCGCCCATGCCATCGAGTCGCGCAGCAATGCTGCACGCTCGGTTCGGGCAGGTGGACTGTAGGCGACATAGTAAGCCTTCGCCGCGGTGCGTAAGGACGAAATCGTGTAACTAGTGAGCGAGGACATGCAGCCTTCTGCGAACCAGACGAACGCGCCCGAAAGTCGCTAACGGGCGACGTACTATCGGCACGTGCCGGCAATGAAGCCGCCTGCCGGGCTTATCTGAGGGGACCCGAAAATGACCATCGATGGCTACACCTTGGGGCTTGCCGAGCGTAACGCGAAGACGGCCGATAGCTGGCAAAACTACGCGCGCCAGCTTGAGCAGCAACTGGTGAACGCGAAAGCAGGTCTTGAGGCGATGACGACCCTCAAGAATGTTGCGCTCACTGAGCTTGCCAAACTCGACCCGAATCACTACCTGACAGTTCAGGAGAACCGGCAAAAAATCATTGATACGGCCTACGGGACGTACGGAAAACCTAGGCCGTGATTGCTACGAGTAACGAACAAAGCCCGCTTAGCGGGCTGTGTTCGTTGTGAGACTATCCGAGCGGCCTATCACTTCCGGCAGGACCGATCCTATCGCCACCAGGTGAAGCGGAAGTGTCGCCGCCCGCGCGTCCAAGGGCGCGATCGACATGGCCGCGGGTCGTGCCGCTCGCCGCGCCAAGGTGCCCATGTGACTTGTCGTGCATGTCATGCCCGACCGTGTTGCCCATCGATGCGCCCAACCATGCAAAAACGGTGTTCGGTAGATGATTCACCATTCCGAAAAGAGCTTGGCAAAGCGACTGGCACATGCCGACGTAGAGCGCGATGTAAGCGATGATACTCACGATTCCGGTAGTGCTATTGAATTGCGCATTTGCCAACGCGGTTCCGAACAGAGAGTTCAGAAGCGTGCCGAAAGCCACGATCCCGATACTCGCGATCAGGAAACCGATCACCATAAACGCCGGGCGGAGCATCAGGTTCAACAGGAAGACATAGCCGTACAAAGTTCGCGGCCCCATACCCTCACCTTCGCCGTCGAGGTGCGCAAAGGCCCACAACGGAGCTGCGATGACGGCCTCACATACGACTGCGAACCAGCTCAGGATGCCACCAAACCAGATCATGAACGGCAGCATCGGCAGATAGACAGACAGCATTACCCCGAAGAAGAACAGGCTCAATAGCAGCAGCATGATGATCGGCGACAGGTCCTTGATCACCTGCTGAAGTGCGCCCTTTACGGAATCCGACGCACCAAGCGTCACTACGTCCAGCGCCTTATCCGCGACCCAACCGATTCCCGAACCAGTTGCACCCTCGAATGCAGAATTGGCGACGTAGGCCGCGAGCATTACATCGCCGGCGTCGAGAATGTAGTCCCCGACATTCTTCATCCCGATCAGCGGATTGGTTCCGGTCCCGGTGCCGATATTCTGAATCGAGGTTGTGACCAGATTGACCAACCGCTGGCCAGGGAAGAGCCCGGAAAGAACGTGTCCCGGATCGCTCGATATTGACGACAGGTTAGTCGAACCCGAGCTTGACGAGGAACTACCGGCGACCGTCGTCGAGGCGTCCTGCGCCAGCTGGTGGTGGTATGTCACAAGCACGTTGTTATACAGATCCGGGTACGGCAGGTTTGCTGGATCCGTGGGTGGGATCGCGGTCGCCGCGGTCGATGTCGAGCTGGTGAGTTGAGTGTTCGCCATCGCGAACGTCTGGTACCACGAACCCAACATGATCCAGCCGTTTTGCGACAAACTGGACTGGATCTGACTCGACAAACCGCTAATGGAACTGGATGCGCCAGCGATAGCCCCCTGTATCGACTGCTGATACGCCTGCGCCGCATTGTTGATCGTTATCTGGGGGTCTGCCGGGTGACTTCCGGATGCGACCGCCTGGACGTACGTCGCCGCTGCGCTTTGCAATGTGGCCTGCATCGAGCTCAGTGCGCTCTGCTGTGCGGATTGCATCGTCGATACCACGCCGGATACATCCGGCACGATCGCCGTGAACCCGGAAGTTGAGACGGAGTCGCCGGTGATGTTCGAGTTCAACGTCAGGCTGACCGATGCGCCTCCACACGACAACCCATTGCCGTTCATCAACACCACCTGACCCGTGGTGGACTGTGTGTTGAACTGCTCCCCGGCATCGGCTGTTACGCCTCCGGTATCGCCAGTCAGGCTATTCGCCGCAAGGTTCGCGGACTGCGCGCACAAGTTCGCCTCGAACATCGACTTTGCGAGATTCGTTACCTGTGGCGCAGGGGGACTCGCGATAAGCGCGCCACCGTTTGCCAGCACCGAAGTTGCGGTCGCAACATCGAGATTGGCGATGCCGATGCCCATCATCGTTGCCCACAACATGAGGAGCTGCGCGCCCGAGTAGCCGAGCGGAAGAGGAACAAGGAGTGAGAAGCCCACCCCGTTGCGGATTGTGAACCAGATCGACGAACGTTTCTGGCCCATGAACTCTCCTTCTGAGCCCGTCGCGATCATGGCGGCAACAAAGAGGTAGCAGGCCCACAATGCTCCGACGACGAGAATGCAGGCGTTCAAGGTAGCGAACACCTGGCCGATGGCGGAAGCCGACCCACCGCCATTAATCGGATTCGAGATGACGCCGCCGAACACGCTTTTCAGCAGCGCCATCGACTGATCGGTGCCGCTGTTCGCGGCGCTCGTGATCGAGCCGACGGATTCGGTGGATTGTGCGCGCGCGAGCTGGGTTGAGCCCAGCAGCGCTAGCACAACGCTCGCAGTCCGTAGGAAATGACGTTTGCGCATGATCATTTCCAGTCAATACGGGGATTGAAGAAGTGCTTTACGAACCCACGGCCACGCAGAAACTCTCGAGGCGACATTAGCGGCTGATCCGGGTTCTGCGGCCCGGTCTCCATCTGGCGCAGCCGCAATTCAAATTTAAAAATCTGCATGAGACAGACAAGTACAAAGAGGCCACCACTCAAAAGACCTGCCCTGTTGAGATTGACCGCACAGCCAAGATTGGAACACAGGCCGAGAAAGCCAAGCACCATGAAAACGTGCTTCGCACGCGTGTTGAGGCGCTCAATCTCGCGTAGAGGGAGTGCGTCGGCGGGACGTGCTGCGAACGCCTGGTTCCAGGTGCGCACACGTTTTCCCTTCCGCTTCTGTGGCAGCCGCTTCGCGAGATCCGCAATGACGATTGCGCCTGGAGTCGTCGTTTCACGAAAGCTTTTGATGGCTCCAACGAGCGGGTAGCCTGGGATCATGTTGAGCGCGACGGCTTTTCCAACCTTCTTGACAAGGGTCAGCTTGGAACGTGCGTTTTGTTCGTTGTTTTGCTGTTTGTCGTTCTCTTTCATTGAGCGATCCTAAATTCGACTAGAGGGCGAAGTTCGCTGATGAGCATCTGGATGAACGTGACCCAGGACAACAGAAAGAGACCGCCGACGATGCTTTCCCAGAACACGATGTTCCAGTACGTCACCGAGTTGTGCGGCAGTTCAAGCGCACGCATAATCCAAACTGCGATGAGCATTTGAACGATGGTGATTTCTGCCGTTAATGTGAGGCCGAGCTTGTAATCGGGATTGCGACGGGGTCGCCCCTTGAGGCGAGGGATCGCGTGAACGTATTTAAGTGCGCGCATGTTATGCATCTCGGTTGATGTTTTGACCACGCCAAGCGGGGGTGATAGCGAACTAGTTTAAAATACGTAGTCCTGTTAATATGTTTGACCAAATCGATCTATGTCGTCAGTGAAATATTAGGGCGAAAAAAATACAGCTAATAATCGCCGCTGCAATTGCAACGGCGACAGTTATCCAATTGATACTGTTTGGCTGGATCGTCGTCGGCTTTCTAGATGGTTGATCGACGGAAATTCGTCCCGGTGCGGTCGGTTTGAAATTGCATTTGGCGACGCTACCGACTATGTTTCCGGCCTTTTCCAGTGCGTCAAAAACTTTCGCCATATGAGCGACGGGTGTAAGCGCTTCGGCCGCGAGTTTGTCTGCGGCATCGAGAAGTGCAGCTTGATTTTTTTGGATGAGAAGCGCGACGCCCTCCAGACGCTCAGTCAAGCGGTCAATTTCCTCAAATTGCTGAGCCAACATGGCTTCGCGAGTCCGATTGATTGCCTCTCTCGGACTGAGGTCTTTATCCAGAGCCGGCATGGCAGGGTCCTGTTACTTGAAGAGTACCTTGAAAACGGCATCCAAATTCTCGCCTGCAGATTCTGCTAGGCGCTTGGCGAGAATCATCTGGACACACGATTCACGTTCGTCTTCGTCTTTCGACTCCTTCAGCTTTGCGCGGTAATCCGTCGGATCGATGAGGATTTCACTCACCGTTTTGCCGAGGCCCTTGCTTTTCTCGAATACGTCGTTAACGTATACTGTAGCGTCAGGGCGAACGACGCACTTTTTCTCTGCCTCTGCATATCCGAAGATCGGGCCAAATTCCTCCAGAACGTCAGCTGTGGCTTCAACCTTATTGAATACAACGCGGATTTTTTTGGGTGGAATCCCGAGCGTCATCAGTGCCTCGATTGTCGCTATCGTGTCCTTTTGCTGTTTGACTTCACTAACGACCGGAATCACAAAATAATCAAAATCCTCGTGTGACTTACGATATTGATTCATCGCATGAATAAAAGCCTCGATATTTGACGCGCCGACATCGATAACGGCGACGTCATTGGTAAGCAAGTGGCCTTGAAGTTCATCGAACTGGCTGGCTCGGATATTTTCTCCGCCTTCATCTGCATTGATGGTTTCGACCGCGATCAACTCGGTGTTAAAGCGCGGGGCGAGAAGATGGCGGGCGAGAGTCGATTTTCCAACGTTTCCCGAGAAATTGACGACAGCGACGCGCATTCTAAGACTCCTTTTTCTTTACAAGGGATTTGGTTAGTGATTTTCCGTATTGTGCGAATTTTCCTTCGCCGACTGCTGATTGGCTTCCGAGTATTTCGATCAAGGCTTCAGTTGTCGTTTCATGGATGACTTCATGAGAAGCTTCGGAAGATGGCACGGCATCGCTAATCGGTTGCGGAGTTTGTGTACTTGGCGAGATGACCTGCTTCTTCTTGTTCTTCCTAATTCTGTAAAGCGTAGTTTTATAAGTCTCAAATGACATGGGCAATCCGTTGCGTTCGAGAATTTCCAGAATGTCCTCGTGGCGTACCCCCGCAGCAATCTTGATATCGATCAACGGCAGCAGTTCGCGGAGCTGCCCGCTCTTTGTCTTAGCCTTCAGCACACTCAGTGCTGCCCTCGTTGCGTCATCGGCCACTGCGGTATCCCATGTTCTTAGTGTCAGCACGGACTTAAGTGGATCAACGTCTCTCGTGGTCAATCTCTGAGGTGATTCTCTGCACTGGGCCGGACAACGTCACGGTGAGTTAGGGGAATTTCATTGCTGTGTGTTGCCTACTTGTGGCGCGGGCAGTTACTGGCTTGTACCCATACATGTTGCCTCCTTGCTTTCTAGGACTACTTCGATTGCATTCTTGTTGCCTACGAGTAGCCCGACCTGTTGCCTACTAGTTCTCTAGTTGTCGATTGCGGCACAGTTTCCTAAAAGGTAGGTTTCTCACAGGGAGAAATCATGTCGGACTCTTGACCGAAATTCATGTCGGTCAAGAGGGGGCTTGGCGGTTTTGAGGCGTAACACAGACATGCGAAAGCATGGCGTGTTGCGACTCAAAATAGACAGGCCCCAACCCCTCAGGGGTCGAGGTGCGTAGCGACTCGGGGGTGGGGTTGAACAGACTTCTAGCGATGCAGAAACCACACAAGCACGAAAGTAGACAAGGTAGAACCCACTCGTATGGAGATCTCTAGAATGGGGAAAGCAAAGAAGGGAGCCCTCAAGAACTTGCCATCGAACTGGCAAGACGACATGTGGCGAACCGCATCCTCAGCCGAATGGAGGGCTTCGAGGCCGAAGCTACAACGGGCTCTCGCAATCCTTTGGCTGCTTGGATGCCGCCCAGCGGAAATCGCTTCCGGGATTACCATCGGCTGGGCAAACGGGACGCTGGTGTTCGAAGTTAAGGGCGCGAAGATCGTTGATGCCGGCGATCGCGAGAGAGGGCAACCGATACGCCAAGTCGTCTTCAACCGGGATTCACTCGGTGCGGCAGAGAGCCCCGCATTCGCTTTCTTAGCTGACTTGGTTCAGACAGAAGGACGGAACGAAGCCGGGATTCACAAGCTAGTTGTGACGCACGATGCGGACTATCTATATAACTGCGTCGTTTCTCTGGGAAAGGCAACGTATCCGGCTATGCGTACACGCATTAGTCCGTACGTGTTTCGAAACCAGTTCGCCTCAGATTTGAAAGCGGACCCAACTGTCTCGCTGGAGGATGCTGCGAAGCTTATGGGGCATCTCTCCGACTACAGTATCGGTAAATACGGACATGCAGTGCACGGACGAAAAAGCAGTAAAGGTCGCGTAACACCAGTCGCGGTCCGGGCAACTCGTCCGGTGAAGCATTCGCCAAAGGTTGATCGTCTGGCCCGTTTCAAGGCCGCGAGTGCTGCGAAGCGGAAACAGCAGCCGAAAGTGTAATGAGAATCTCGAACGACGCTGGTACCTGCTGGACCTCCTGCATTGTGTGCCATTACACGCCCGGACGCTCGATTTCGCCTCAAACCAGCGGCTTGAGCTGAGATGCGCACAATTCCAGCGATTCCCGGTCTGACCTCCTTAAGTTCCTGCTTACCAGGCCGTAAAGCATCTGCGGCGCTGCCATGCAAGGGTGAAAGTGGTGGCATGCGGGTTCCATCTCTCACAATGTCGGTGCGCTCGGGTCGGTTGATTCTGGCTCCGCCAGATCGTGTCGAAACAATTTTGCTTCCAAGAGAAACTTGGCGACTTTCAGATGAAAATTAGAATTCAATGGTGGCTTCAAATTCTGTTCTTTCTTGCGGCATTGGGATTTTTGATTGCCGTTGGCGGGGTATTTTATGCACTAATTCAGCATTGGGATCTGATCAGTTCAAGAATCACAATTGCCGCTGCGGTGAAGAACTCTAATCGCGACGCGGTTACCGGCGCGACACAAGCGGTTGGCGCAATATTTCAGGGCACTCTGGGCGTTGCCGCGTCTCTCATCGGCGCGATAGCGGCAATTTTTCTCGGATATGCGTCGCTGAAAACGGCCAAAACTGCACTGATCGTCAGCGCCCAAGCAGAGAGACGAGAGAATCAGAGATACGCCACGGAATCGCTAGAGCAGGCGCTTAAGCCTTTCTTTACGCTGTCGAGCGAGTTTTCCAGATTCAATGATGAGCTGAAGTCGAAGATGCCTTTCATCTGGGCAACCGCGAAGGTTGTAGCGGCGGCATCTCTAGCTGAATCGAGGAACGCCACGGTGGTCGAGCGGGAGCAACGCGTTTTTCGAGTTCTATCGCATCCTAAGGTTAGGTTTCCGCAAGAAGTTGTCGATCAGATCAGAAGACAACCGCGGCAACAGGATGGGAAGAGATACGACACGTGTGTTGAGGCGTGGTTGGACACAAGTGAAGTGGCCAAGACGTGTGTCGATATTTGCCGATCCTTAAATGCTGCGCTCATCGCCGGACTCGATGAGGCCGCGAGAAATCCCTATTCAAACTGGCTGGTACGAAGTAACGATGACTCAAAAGAACCTGTCAACTTTAGCGATACGGTCAGCAACCTCCGAAGTGCGCCACTCGGGACGAGTCTTCGCGCATTTGCAGTGGATTTTGTCGCGCGCAGTGTCCGCGAAGCGTCCTTTTACTGCTTCTCGACGGAAGAGAAAGCACAGGGCATCGCGCTGTTGAGTGACGCAGGAGACATATTCGCCGACGCGGCGGATAGTATGGAGTACGAGATGCTAAACATGAGCGGGGGAGGGTATATCGTTCGCTACGTGTTAGAGCAACGCGATGGTGGCGATGGGCTCAAAAGATTTATGCGGCTGCTTCCGGAGGAGGAGGCCATTAGGAATTTCATGCGGGAAATGGTCGGCCCTAGTCCGATCATCGACCGGACTTCTGCGAGTTTCTATCAGTCTTTCGTCAAGCAGTTCGACGACTCATTTTGGAGCGCCTTCATGGCCTACAACCGGCACGCGGAGACCCGTCTCCCTGCGGAGGAAAACGAGGATAGGGAGGCGAGACGCTTTGCCGCCTTTCTTCTTTGCCAGGCGCCTGGCAGCGAAGATTGTCTTGACGAACTGTTGCGCACGATGAGCGAACCTCAATTCACCTGATGAGCTGACCAGCGGGGAGCCGTCCGGAGGAGCACTGGCTTCTCGGCCCCAAGGCAAGCCAGGCGGGCTCACTACACTACGATGTTCGGCGCGGGCGGCCGATCGAGCTGCCGGCCACCACGCCGTCGCCTTGTCTCCTGTGGGTGGCTGATGGAAATCGCACGCAGGACAAAAGCGCGTTACTGGCAGAGCTCGGTATCGAAGGCCGCGCTCAAGGCGATCGAGCGGGTGGCGAGGATCGCGAAGAGCGCTGCCGGTCGTTTTCGCCCCGCTCACGCAGGCCGTATTAAAGGTGAAACCGTTACCGTACTAATTGCGTTACCACTCGCGAGACATGCGACCCGGGAATCCGGCGGTCAATGGCTGGCTCGCGAAGGCGTGGCACCGAGGAGGAGTTGCCGGTATCGGCCAAATCCGGCCCTTCGGATATGCCGCTTGCCGGTCGTGGGGAGGTCGGCTTCAACTCTGGAAGCGGCCGATCACTCAGTTCGACGTGAACGGCCTGCCTGACACATCTGTTTTCCTATTGCGAAATGCGCTTGAGGTCGTCAGGCTTCCAGGTCTTCTTGAAGAACGCCTCCTTGGGGCTATACAAACGCAGAATGATGAAATAGCCCTTGCCTGGAACCGTCCTCACCCAATTGCGTTCCTTACCACCTGGCGCATTCGGGCCAAAGTAAAGATCGTAGGTACCGTCTGCGTTTTGCACCGGCTTATCCATTGAATTCAACGAAGGCAGGGGCTGGCCGTTCTGCAATCCGGACGCATTGATCGAGTCATATACCGTGACTGACCAGAAGTTGGCGGCAGGAACATCGGGCGGCAGATGAAGTTGATAGGTGCTTCCACCCTCCAGGAAGTTACCGTCCGCATCGCGCCAGGTTGACGGATATTTCGCGCCCTTTTCAACGAGGTCGACGACCATGCCGGGGCTGGTCGCGTAAGCGGTCGTGAAGTACGCATCCCGTTGACCGAGGTTGGTGAACGATTTGCTTGCCTGGAACAACGGGTTCTGGCCGGCGAACACGTTGACCCATTGCCGGTCCGGATAGTATTTGGCCTCGGGTTGATCCACCAGTCCGTTATAGATTTCGACCTTGCTCATCCTGAACGCGGTTTTGGCAGCCTTGTCCAGCAACTCGCGCTGCCGGGCCGTGGGCTGGAAGGGCTTGCCTTTCTCAATGCCGATCGCCGCCATCATGCCGCGCCAGTCCATATCCGCGGGGTCGACCGTTTCCTGATCGACAAAACGGGCGAGCATGTCGAAATAGGTTCCGTCATGCGGGAACAGCATATCGGCCGGCGTCGCCGATCCATCGGGAAACTGCATTGGTTTGGCAGATTCTTTTTTGCCGTACGGATAAATGCGCGTGCCTGCAATCAGCGCGTTAGCGGGTTTGAGATTTTTCGGGTCGGTGAAAAAGCCACGGTAAAAGACGAATACATTGTTGGTCCGGGAACGGTAAAGATAATAACCTTTGGGCGCGGCTCCCTTGTAGTTCCACGGAACGATCAGATACTTGCCGCCCTTGCCGCCGTCGGGCCCGGCGAATCCGAAGTCCCCTGTATAGGTTTTCCCGCCTATCGTCGGGCCGGAGAGCGGACGTTGATAGAAGTCATCCAGGATGCCCTGATTCTGGGGAGGCACCTCGACAACGATCGGCCCGTCTTGCGCGATATTGACGTACGCCATCGCGTAAAGACAATCAGAGTTCGGCGTGGTGACTTGCGTTTGTGCATTAAGGCGTTCTTTCCAGACCGGAAGAACGTTGTATCCGGCACCGTAGATTTTCTCCGAACCCTCTTTCATCGCGAACATGTTGATAGCGGGCAGCGACCACAAATAAACCTGTACGGCCCGCTGGAAATACAGTTCGTCCCGGAGCAGTTCGGCCGATTCGTTGGTAGGAAAATCACCAGAAAACGGCGCATTCGCGAGCGCGTCACGGCTCGCGGCAAGAGTCTGAGTGGGCGTTGGCTGCTGTGATTGAGCTAATGCCTGAGCGCAATATCCCGCAACGGCAAGCGCGACCAGCGCGTTAGTCAGATTCCTCGTGATAACGGATTGCGACGTCTTCACGGCGTTACTCCTTTTACGTTGTCGAATCGGAAAGTGCAGTCCTGCTGTGGCAGGGAAAATGCTGCCCCTCGGTGGGGCCGGATATCGATCCCCAACCATCTCGCGATGCGTCGCGACAAGCGCCCTGTCCATCGGGATGCGTCAAGCGAGTTGAAAATCCGGCATTTTGAAAGTCTTGTTGTTGATCTCTTCAGTGGGGCCGTAAAGACGCATTGCAGGCAGCGGACGCCTTCCAGATGTCGGTATCCAGTTGGCCGCCAGGCCCTCGGGAGCGTTAGGGCCGACATAAAGCGTGACGCTGCCGTCCGCATTCTTCTTCATAGAATCGAGATCGTATGAAGAGAGCGTCGTGCGATTGGAATCGCTGTAGATGAATGCGTTCGTGGCCCGGTCATAGACCGTCAGTGCCCAGAATTGCTTGACCGGCATCTTCGCTGGCACGTCGAGCTTATAGAGTTTGCCTGCCTCGAGCAGATTGCCGTTGTTGTCCGCCAGCGCCATCAGGTACTGTGTGGCGGGATCGTCGGTCAGAACGCGTGGCATGTACGTGCACCAGAAATACTCCGCCGCGCGATTGATCAGGTCGATCCTGTCGTCGTAGACGAACGTGAACGTCTTGTTGTCGTCGGCCTGAAGCAGCGAGGCATAGTGCCGATCCGGCCAGAACAGCTTTTCCTGCGGGAAATGGTCGTACCAGTATTGCAGGTAGAACCACGCGTCGATCGCCGCCTGGCGCATAGCCTTCTTCGTCGTTTCATCCGGAGCGAAAGGCTTGCCCTTTTCGATTCCCAGCGACGTGAGCATGCCCATCATGATCTTGTCATGCGGATTGACCGGCTCCACGCTCATGATGGCGTGCATGTCGTCGAAGTGACGCTCATCAAAAAACGGCAGCGTTGGATAGCGATCGTGGATGGGATCGATGAAGCGTTGCTTCGGCGGATTCGCGGCTTCCGACAGATAGTACATTCGTAGCCGCTGGGCATAGTGATAAGCGTCCGTTGTACTCTTGCCGGGTGCACGAACGGAGCGGAATGCCAGTGCGATCCTGAAGTTTGGCGAGGCGACATGGAGATAGCCCTTGGGAACGGAGCCTTTGTAGCCCGGCGCAGTGAAAAGAAACTTCGCACCTTTGCCCTTGTCGAGCCCAGAAGGCCCAACGTCCGCGATCGTAAACTGCCAGGCATCAACGACCTGTCCGTAGACGCTCCCGTCGGCGCCGGCGGTGGGAACCTCCAGCACTACGGGCCCTTTTCGCAGATCGGTAAATGCCGTGATGTATGGTGTCGTACTATTGGCTGTGATTGCTTCGAGCTTCGGCGTAGCCGGCGCTGAATAGGAAATGATGTCGTTGTCCTTGACACCCAGATTGTCGAAGGCCGCCCGCCGGAAGCTGTAGATGGCGATTGCGGGCATGTTCCAGAGAACCGCTTCGAACGCGCGCTGATATTTGATCTGGTACTCGAAGTCGTTGATCGAGACAGTCGAGCCCGCAGGAGGTTGGCCGCCCAGCGGCTCCATGGGACTCCCCGCTCCCGACGCCAGAGGCTTCGGCGCCTCGTCGGCCGCGACGTTCGGGCTGTTTCCGCCGGCTGCAAAGCCTGCGACTACTGCCATACTCACACGGTGAAAATCCCTACGCGAAAGTGCCATTGTCATAGTCCTCTGGGAAAGACTTCTAACGTGCCAACTTCAAGGCGTAACGGTCTGTCGACTACATCGACCATGTGCGAACACATTTACGTTCACGGGCTGCTCGATTGTTTCGAAATCAGAAACTGCGTGATTGACCCTCGCCCTATGCACTCTCGCTTGAGGCTGCCCGCATCCAGGGTCAAAGCTTTATAGCAAGATATCTGGAATCCTGACGCGCATCTGGCCAGCAATTTCAGAGGCTGTTTTCGATCTCAAAGCGGCCGCAGAACTTAGAGAGGCTGAAGGACAGGTTGGGGTCGATTACGGGCGACCGCGTGGGGCGGCGGTCGGCCAGTATCGGTCGCTCCAGAACGCCGCGGCCACGACATTCAAACGACCCAGACATGCAGCAAGCAGTCGTTCGATTCGCACGGGGATAGGCGTATATTGAATCGGCGACTCAACCGCGTTGAGCCAAATGCTCCGCGCAAAACGCGTGCAGCCTCTGGACCACATGCGACCGGTAGTCCAGAAACCACCCCGTCTTTAGATTGAAGAGTCGAAGAAGGTCAGCTTCGTCCTTGGGAAAGGGCCACGTGCTCGCCCGCTCGGCCAATTCTCGGGAGGCCGTCACCAACTTGGCCCTTTCGAACCAGTCGCATTGAACGCTGTTCGAACTCATCCAGATCTGCGAGGACTCAATCAAATGATCTGTCCGGAGCCATGTCCCACTACGGGCAAGTGCAAAAAGCTGCCCTACCACCAGGAAGGTGAGCAGTTCCGCTCTCGCTTCGTCGTCCATCGGCATCACTCTGATTTCGGCTTGCATTCTTCAGTTACCCTAATGCGCTCCTCTCGAAATTATGCGCCCAATATTCCACTTGGCGATGTCCAGTTCGATTCCACCAACAGCGTCGACTAAGTCGTGCCCTACCTACTGCTCGATTGATTCGACTTCAACGATCGCTTCAAGCTCCGTGAGCAGCTCTGGATAGTGCTCGTTGAGGTAACTGGCGACCGCCTCGTTTTCAAGAAGCCTGCCGAGGTAGCCGCGAGCCAGAACAAGATTCAGAACGTCCTGCCCATAATTCTGTTCGGCGAGCTTGTACTGTGCTTGCAGGTTCGACATCTCCCGCTCCATTTTAGCGATTTGCTCCTGGGTCATTCCCGCCACCCTGGACGGCTTCCTCCCTTCGACGAGAGCGTTCGCTGGGGTCGCGACCAGAAGCGCATTCGCATATGACGCTGTCACGCAGTTCGCTGCCAGCATCAGTTCGACACACTCTACCTGGCGCGTCGGCTTCATCTTCCGCAGAGTTTTCGAAAGCGAGGGAGAGAACTGCTGATCCTTTAGCATTGAGATAGCTTCCGGGCATAGTCCGTCCAGCAAGGTGATCCGCGCGATCAGATGATTGACATCCACTCCCAACGCTTTCGCCAGGCGCGTCGGAGTTACGCCACGACCGATCGCCCTACGAATCATGTAGTGCTCTTGTACTGTCGCAAGGCGGTTCACACGATTGTTGTACGTATACGCCTCGTCGTCCGTTGCGACGAGGCAGGCAGCATCACCACGCCCTAGCTCACGCAAGGCCAGCAAGCGCAGATGCCCATCGAGCAGCGTGTACTTTTGCGTCGTTGCATCACGCGTTGTTACCGACAGCGGCTCAATTAACCCCACTTCAGCGATCGACGATATGATTTGCCGGAACTTGCGCGTCTTCAATACGCTCGACGGGAATTTTCGTGTCGGCAGGATATCGTCGATTGCCACGACGACAGGCTCCGGCACGAAGCCAAGAGTTACCCCCGTCATGCGTGACTCCCGTTTGGCCACACGCGCTCGGCAAGATATTTTGGCATCGTAGTGAGCGCTTCGGCCCGCAGAAGATTGACGAAGTTCTCGTCGCAAAGCAACTGGCGCAACGCGCCGACCACCAGCAGCAATTTTTGTTGCGAAAACTCTGCCTTCCGTACAAGCGCAGTTTGCCGTTTGACCTCGTCCTGGTACGTTCGTATGACGGTCGTCGTCGAGATGTGTGAATGCTTCGTCGTGCTTGTGCGTCCGGCCGCGCGTCCTAAACGCTGCCGCTTGTCAATGACCCGCCTTGCCAATGTAAGTTGGCGACCGCGTAGCGCGCCACTCTCATAAGCTTCCTGAAGAGCGGCCTGCACCGCCTTGTCGTCGTCTCCTGCCCCCGCAATCGTGACTGCGACATTAATCGGAATTCCGCCACTCTCCACTGCGATGAGGAGGCGCTCCTCGCCCATACGTAACAGGTTGCATATTTGCTGCACGTAGCAATGATTCAGGCCTGTCTTTTCGGCGATCGACCTGATCGTATACCCCCTATCCAGAAGTTGACGGATTCCTGATAGCAACTCAAGGGGATGATGTTGCCTCCGCGCGATGTTTTCTGCGAGGCTCATGATGAAAGCGTCTTCATCGGGCACATCAACCACCAGTGCGGGAATCTCCTCCTCGCCCAATGCCTGATACGCTTTCAAACGTCCTTCTCCGCAAATCAGCAGGTATTTCTCAGCGCCACTCGCGTCAATCCGCGGCGTTACAGAGATAGGCTTCTTAAGTCCGATAGTCTTGATGTTACGGACAATCTCCTCAAACACCCGACTTCCTCGTTCGCGTGGATTCAAAACCTCGATCCTATCCAGGCGAATCAGTCGGATTTCACCGGCACTCTTCGACGTATTCATGCAACCCTCCGCAGGCGCACGCGTTCAGCCATTCTGTACAGGTACTCCAGCGAGTCAAACCGGTAGCTCTCGAATTCAATCGGGTTATATTCGCTGAGCCGGATGCCGGTCTGCCCGAAGTCCAGTCTCGGAAGCAGGTAAAAGTCGAGCGGAGCGTCGTTGCCGTCATTGAGTCGCACGGCTACTGTGATATCCGGAAGCAGTCCTGCATCGAATCTAACCTTCCAACGATTCTTGCCGCCGGCGCTAAACTGGCACCGGGAAAGGACAAGCGATACCGTGAACTCGTGGTTAACTCTTAGCAAATCTGTAGCAAGGTCTCGCGTTACCTCGCCGCCGACCTCCGCGATTTTCGTTTCAGTCTGCCGCACGATATCGGGATGAAGTCGACGCAAAAAGCGGTTGATTTCAATGTACTGATAGTCCCGATCGGGAGTAAAGCCGACAGCCTGATACGCACGAATCAGGCTCCCGAATCTGTACGTGTATACGGAGGAGGACGGCATCCCTTCGGCTTCGTCTATGACCAGACCGGAAAGAAACCCTTTGGACTTGTACAGGGCGCGCAAACGTTCTATCAAGTCCTCATCGGTGTATCGACGTGCGCGTGCCCGCAATATTCCTTGAGCCGTGTAGAAGACGTCCCGTGCAACGACGCACGGAAACGCGCTGTCTTTTCGAATCCACATATCCGATGGATTCACAACCCGGCGCACCTTCAGCTTGAATGAAGTGCGGTTGTATACGTTGTTCCCAATGTATTTCTCGTTCGTGAGGATCTCGTGGACAGTACAGCGACTCCACTCGCGATCGAGATCGGTTCTAACCTTCATTGCGTTCAAGCGTGACGCAATTTCCTGCTCATTTCTCGACTCTTCGACAAACCACCTATAGATCAGATTGACTATGCGAACCTCATCCTCCGGGCCCGGCATCAAAACGACCCTCTCGGTCTGGAGGCTCTTGTGTTGTCCTCGTTCCAGTTCGGCCTTCATCAGACCGTCCTGCCCCACGAGAATTCGACGCAATCCGTATCCAGCAGGGCCGCCTTGACGGAATCCCAACTCGATTAGCCTGCATTGTCCAGCGAACACCTTTGTCGATAGCTCACGGCTGTACTCGCCGGCCATTGCGCGCTTCACGCCTTTTACAATCGTCGAAACTGGTGAACCATCGTTTTCAAATTGCTCTGCGCAATAGGAAACATGAATTCCCGCGCGACGGCAGACATACTCGTAATACGCGCTTTCATCCGCATCCTGGAATCGGCCCCATCTGCTGACGTCATAGACAAGGATGACCTTAAAGTCGGCGTGACCACTTTCGACGTCAAAGATCAGACGCTGCAGAGCGGCCCTCCCGTCGATCCTCAGCCCGCTCTTCCCCTCGTCTGCATAGGTCTTGACGATGGTAAGCCCGCGCCTGGCAGCATATTCTCGAATTCTGTCCTGCTGGTTGCTCGTTGAGTATTGCTGATGCTCTGTCGACATGCGCACGTACTCCACGGCTGGGACCAAATTCTCACGGCCTTGATGCGGCTCAGCGTCTAGTTCAACCGACATGGGAAACTCCCGAAAGGAGCTTGTTAGTAGAGCTACAGTTGTTCCGGAAGAATGTTCCGATACCTGCCGTTACGGCAATTGTTTGGCTTGAGGAAGCGTGAGCCAGCAGTCGGCCGCACTACGATAACAGGTGAAGATCACGACGGTGACAGGTCGTATCTTTGCAATTCCGAATCGCTAATTCGCGAGCTCAGCAATGACCGTCAGGTGGACAATCCACGCGCCAATCTTTGCAACATCGTCGCGCGTCGTGTGCGCGAGCACATAGAGGCCCGAACGCAAGTGCTCTCCGAAGGCTGACACGTCCATCTTTGCAACTTTCCCTGGCTGACTGTTACGTATTCGTTGCAACTCGCGATTTTTCGACACGTATGCCTGATGGTCTTCTCGGTACGTTCGCCAGTAATCCGGGTGCGATTCACGCCAGCGGGTCTGCGCGCGCTGCTTGTTCTCTCGATAATCAGGATCGGATTTGATTTTCTGCCTTTGCCATTGAGCCTTTCTCGTGCGCTGGCAAGACCGCCTGGAGCAGCATTTCTGGTTCGGACATTGTGCGCGCGGCACGAATATCTGGCCGCAAATCACACACGTACGTGCTTCGCTCATGAGGCACCTCTCGGGAACTGGCCGCTCGCCCCCGGGCGGCGACCAGACGGACTCGTAGTGCAGCATTGTGGCCACACCGGTGTCACGAGGCCAGACTGGAGTTTTCAAACCAACGTACAGGTTTGTTCTCGAATGTCCGACCAAGAATAACGCGGTGCCGGAGGATATCCAGCAAGGACCACCGCGTAAAGTGACGTGAATTCTTCGTGACCATCATTCAATCCTTGATTTTGACAGCAGGCGAACTATGACTAAGGCACCAGCATCTATCGGGAAGGGTCTGGTGAACAACACGCTGCCGCCCGTTGTCTCCCAATGCGTACGTGCCGCACAGTACATACGCATGTCCACTGATTACCAGCAATATTCCACAGAGAACCAGAGACGGGCGATCGCCGAATTCGCTGCTCTCCACCACATCGAAATCGTGGCAACCTACGAAGACGCCGGGAAGAGCGGCCTTTCGATACGAGGCCGTGCGGGCCTGCAGAGGCTACTCTTGGATGTGCATCGTCCGGAGCGTGAATTCAACGTGGTTCTGGTTTACGACGTCAGCAGATGGGGACGCTTTCTCGACGCCGACGAAAGCGCTCACTATGAATTTTTGTGCAGGCAAGCCGGTGTTGACGTTATTTATTGTGGCGAGGTCTTCGAAAACGACGGCTCGACCGCCTCGGCTCTTCTAAAAACGATAAAGCGAGCCATGGCGAGCGAATACAGCAGGGAGTTATCAGCAAAGGTCTTTGCTGGTCAATGCCGGCTAGCCGAACTAGGCTTCTGGCAAGGCTCCGAGGCTGGCTACGGATTGCAACGGATCCTCGTGGATTCCGCCAGACAACCCAAAGGGCCACTTATTCACGGCGAGCGCAAGAGCCTACAGACCGATCACGTCATCATCGCGCCCGGGGACGCCGGAGAGGTTGCCCTGGTTCAAAGGATCTTCGACTGGTATGTCCGAGGACGCGTCGGACCGTGCCGGATTGCCGCCAGACTCAACGCTTTCGGACTTCGCAACGGTCGCGGCCTGCCATGGAATCCGCAGATGGTCGGTAGCCTGCTGCGCAATGAGAAATATGCTGGAACCAATCTCTACGGTCGAAAATCAAGCAAGCTTACGGGTCCGTGGCAAAGCAACCCGGAATCAGAGTGGGTCCGGACACCGAATGCATTCAGTCCGATCGTCGGCAGCGAGACGTTCGATGCCGCGTCGGCGATACGGCGAGCCCGCACGCGTTTCTTAAGCGATGAAGAACTGCTTGACAGACTGAGAAGGTTCGCGCAGTCACGCAAAAGCATAAACCAACGCGAGATCGATCTGGCACGCGCACTGCCCGCGGGTCAAACCTACAAGCGTCGGTTTGGAAGCGTCCTTAACGCCTACGAGCGCGTAGGTTACGCGGCACGGTGTCACGGAATGTCACCTGAGACCTTTCGCGCTACACGCCAGGCTTTGCATGCCTGTGTGGACCGCGTTGCCGAAGCGCTCCGCGCGGCAGGGCGCGTCCTCTCCGTGTCAGCCGGGCACGACTCGATCACGGTCGAGCGTGAGTTGCAGGTTCGGTTCGTAGTCCGCCTGGTGCGCTACTACGACTGCCGAAATCCTCGCTGGCGCGTCCGGTGGCCACTGTGCTCGCAACCCGACCTGTTGGTCGTTTCTCGCATGGACTCAGCCTTTTCGTCGCCAATCGACCTCTTTGTCTTTCCGCGCGGGAGTCTGCCTCCCGGACGCGAGGTGGCAATGACACTGGGGCGTCCTGATGATAGCCATCTCGACGTTTTTCGGTACTCCGACGAAAGAATACTGCTCGAACTGACGGCCCGCAGCCGCCTGGAGGACTGCCATGGACACCAAGACTCCCCGAACGATTGAGATGGTGCCGGTTGACAAAATCCGCATACTGAATCCCCGAAGTCGCAGCAAACGCCATCAGGATGCTATCGTCGAAAATATCGCGACAGTCGGATTGAAAAAGCCCATCACGGTGAGTTGCCGAACAAGCGGCGGCAGCGTCAGCTATGAACTTGTGTGTGGCCAGGGGCGGCTCGAAGCAGTGCGATCTCTGGGCTATTCAACAATACCGGCCCAAGTCGTGGAGCGGAACGAGGCAGACTGCCTCCTTATGAGCCTAGTCGAGAACGTAGCACGAAGGAACCACTCTACGAAGGAACTTCTTCACGACATCCTGGATCTTCGGAACCAGGGCTACAAGGACAATGAAATCGCGACGAAGGTCGGGTTGCATATCGCCTACGTTGAGAGCCTCCTGTTCCTGATGGAGCGCGGCGAAGAACGACTTCTCAACGCGGTCGACAGTGGCACGATCCCCATCGCGATTGCGATCAGTATTGCGCGATCCGACGACAAGGAGGTACAGGCGGCGCTGATGGACGCTTACTCCGATGGATCGCTTAAAGGCAAGCAGCTAGCTATTGTGCGCCGACTGCTAGACCATCGTCGTCTCAAAGGGGAGCGAGCGGTTCATACGCACGGAGCGAAGGGCAAATCCGCTGGTCGGTCGATGAGCCCGGAGGCATTGCGCCGCATGTACCTGCGTGAGAGCGCTCGACACAAAATGCTCGCGAAGAAAATCGCGCTTACTCACGCGCGACTCGCATTCATTGTCCAGGCCATGCGTGAAATGATGAAGGATGACGGGTTCGTAACATTGCTGACCCGCGAAGGACTTACGACGCTGCCCCGTGTGCTGGAGCAGCGTGTCAGCGGAGAGAAATTGTCATGGACAAGCTAGCTCCCAAATATGGGTTCGAGAGTCAGCCGGTCGTCATTCAGATCAGCGCACTCCGGTCAACGCGTCCTCTTCCCCACAACGCACTATCAACAAAAAAATTTCTTCAAATACTGGCGTCCGTGGCCACCGTCGGGTTGATCGAGCCGGTGATTGTCACCCGCGACGCCGTTGATTCCAGCACCTACCGCATTCTGGATGGCCGACTGCGTGTCGAAGCTCTTCGCCGACTTTCGAGGACCGACGCCACTTGCTTGATTGCTACCGACGACGAGGCCTACACATATAACAAGCACGTCAACAAGCTCACACCGGCCCAAGACGCGCGCATGATCGCGAAAGCAATTGCGAGGGGTGTCGAGAGTGAACGAATCGCCACCGCGCTCGGTATTGACGTGAACACGGTGCGTCGACGCGCGAATCTGCTGGAAGGCATCTGCAGCGAAGCAGCGACCCTACTTGCGGACAAGAACTGCCCTGCCACAACGTTTTCTACTCTGAAGCAGATGAAGCCACTGCGGCAGATGGAGGCAGCCGAACTGATGTGTGGGCAGGGAAATTTCACGTCAGCCTTCGCGACTGCGATTCTGGCAGCGACGCCGCACGACCAACTCGCATCAGAGGCACAGGCCGAGAAGTCACAAACAGAACTGGCGATGCAACTCGCCAAACTCGAGCGTGAACTGGCGACTCTTCAGGCCAATGTTGCTGAAACGGACGAACAGTACGGCATCGAGCATTTACATCTAGCAGTGTCGGCAGCGTACGTCGTAACCCTCCTGGACAACAGTTCCGTGGCGGGGTATATCGAGTCTCACTACCCCGAGTTCGCTCGTGGATTGGGCGAAATCATCAAGGATTCGGTCGAATTCACAACTCGGCCAATCTCGAATCGCCGGCGCGATCACGGTTTGGCCGCAGGCACCAAAGGCGGCGGGCCGCCCATCCAAACCTAAAGTACACCGCGACGATACCGACTGCTGCTCACATCCCTCGCCAAAGACCGAAACACCTCGATATTCGAAGAACATCCAACCGGAATCCCCACCCCAGTTGAGAGTCGAATCTGGCCGAGGTGCTCTGATGCGTGCTGGCACGGACGGCCGTTTGACTCCGGAAGCAGCCGTTGTGCCGAGATTGCGCTGCTTGACTGCTTTGGGTCGATCTGAGCCGGTCGCACGTGGCTATAGCCGGTAGGGACGCGTGATTCATAGCATTGCAAGGGGACCAAACGGAGGGCGACCGCATCGCACCTGCGGCTTGAACCTTGTGAATCTGGATTTATGCCTCTGGCGTTACTGCTGGGCCGGTTCCGCGCCGGCGAGGGCCGTGAACAAGCCGCGGATTTACGGGAAGAGGCGGTTCCTGCCGAATAATTCTTTGCTGATAATAAACATTATCACCAAAGAAGACCGCCGCCAGAGCGGGCGAGGGCGGCTGCCATCGCTGGAGCAGCCCCCTGAATCTCCGGACACAGTCTCCCGCTTAAACTAACGGGTAGGCATAAGACTGTGTTTTTGACTAACACCAGGCAGGAAGTGATGGAAGTGTTGACGGGCCCGGAGCGTCGGCGGCGCTGGACGGCGGAACAAAAGCTGGCGATGGTGCGAGAGAGCTTCGAGCCGGGGAAGTCGGTTTCGATGGTTGCGCGCCAACATGGCGTGAACCCGAACCAGCTGTTCCACTGGCGCAAGCTGTACCAGGACGGGAGCCTGTCAGCGGTCAAGGCCGGCGAAGAAGTTGTTGCGGCGTCGGAATTGGCCGATGCGCTCAAGCAGATTCGCGAACTGCAACGGATGCTCGGCAAGAAGACCATGGAGAACGAGATTCTTCGCGAAGCAGTCGAGTATGGTCGGGCAAAAAAAAATGGATAGCGCACTCGCCCTTGCTGCCGGAGGACGACCAGTGAAGCTGGTTTGTGAAGTTCTCGGCGTGTCGCGCTCGAACGTATCGGCACGACTGTCGCGTCCGGCTACATGGCGGGATAGACGTCAATCGAGACAGACCGACGATGCGAGCGTGGTCGAGGAAATTCGGCGCGTCGTCGGCGATTTGCCCAGCTATGGGTATCGCCGGGTCTGGGGCACGTTGCGCAACGAACGCGTTGCGCTTGGGCTGCTGCCGTTCAATGCAAAGCGCGTCTATCGCGTCATGCGCACGCACGGGCTACTGATGCAGCGCCGACCGATACCACCTAGGCCGCAACGCCGGCACGACGGCAAGGTGGCCGTAGCGCGCAGCAATCAGCGATGGTGCTCCGACGGCTTCGAGTTTCGCTGCGACAACGGCGAACCATTGCGCGTGACGTTTGCGCTGGACTGCTGCGACCGTGAAGCGATGAGTTGGGCGGCCACGACAGCAGGCCACAGCGGCGACATCGTGCGCGACGTAATGCTGGCTGCAGTGGAAAACCGGTTTGGCAACGAGCTGCATACGCCGTCCGAAATCGAGTGGCTGAGCGACAATGGTTCGGGCTACACGGCCGACGACACACGTCGGTTCGCAGTGGCCATCGGTCTGAAGCCATTGACCACGCCGGTGTGTAGCCCGCAAAGTAACGGCATGGCTGAGAGCTTCGTGAAAACGATGAAGCGCGACTACGTCGCCTTCATGCCGAAGCCGGATGCAGCGACCGCTGCACGCAACCTGGCCATTGCGTTCGAGCATTACAACGAGAAGCATCCCCATAGCGCGCTGAAATACCGCTCGCCTCGCGAGTTCCGGCGCTCGATGGACTCAGCAACCTTAGTGTGAAGCTGTGTCCGGGATTGCAGGGTCAACTCCAATCGCCTACACAACATAAACTGTCTAAGGCTCAACTAAAGTTGTATCGACAGCCGTGCCACACATCGCCGTCCAGCGACCCGACCCGCACAGGAGAGCCACCATGGATGAGATGGATGATCGCCTCAAGCAGCTTTTCGACTACACCAAGTTCCACATCGGGATGTACACCACCCTGATCGGCGCGATCATCGGCGTCTTTGGCAACCGGGACTGGGCGGCCTCCTACCGCGACCTGCTGCCCTGTGCGATTGGCAGCGTGCTGGCGTTTACGGTCGCGGGCGTCTTCGGTGGGCTGGTCGCCAGCAGCATCCCGTATTACCGGACCTTCGAAGCGTTCTCCAATGCACGGCTCGGCCCGTGGCGCGCCAGGCGCTGCGAGCGCTGGCGCATCAACGGCCTGACCTGCACCCACCTCGAGCACACGGCCTTCTGGGCGGGCTGCCTCATCGCCATCGTCGGGATCCTGTGTGTGATGGTGCCTGTGGCGTGGTCCCGATCCAGTGAGGCCGCGTCGGTCAAGGCCGGCACGGTGACTTACATTGACGCGCTCAAGCGAAAGTGTGACCTCTACGGCTACGTTCGCGGAACGCCCCAGCATGCTGGCTGTGTGCTCGCCCTCGATTCCCGCGGCTAACGTCTGGCCAGGCGTGCGATCGAACGTGTCGTGTCGGCTTTCATGTTCGCAACACGCAGCGCGGTGACATCGGACGCACCGGCAAAACCCCCTCATTTCCTTGACGCCGCGCGCCCCCGTCCTATCGTTCGTGGAGGGACGCGGATCTCGGGATCCGCATCTGGAGAAGAGCAAGAACGAGGAGGCCACGATGGAAATCAATATCTTCAAGGACCTTGCGAAGGCGGTCAGCGCGTTTGGGGATGCGATCGGCAGGATCGGGGACGGCGTCAAGCATCTCGTTGTCCTTGGTGCCGAAGGATACGATGCGGCCAGACGCAGACGGATCGACAGGCGGCTTCGCAATATGAGCGCGGACGTGAGCGCAATCGCTGGCGCCTTGCGCACGATGGCGCAGCACATTCGCGAGTACGTGACGTTGCTGAACAGACCATCGCCGGACAATGTCAGGCCGGCGAAGGTAGGGGAATTCGAGCGGCGTTGGAAGCTCTTGCGAACAGAGGCCCGGCGACTGGAACGGTCGACGGAGACGATCCGGCGGCGGCTCGCTCAGGAGCGCAGCGATTTCTTCTTGAGGCAGGACTGTGACGAACTCAAGAAGTCGCTTGCGAAACCGGGGGACGCCATTGCACCCATTGTTGCCAGCCTCTACCCTCCATTCTCAACAGACGTCCTGGACGAGACAGCGACCGGCATCGAGCGTCTGGCCGAGGAACTCGAAGGCCGACGCTTTGGGCTGAATCTCTATATCGAGGGGCATACGCCGTAACAGATTCCGCTTTACTCGCAGTTTGCAAACCTCCTCAATGCCGCTAACTCGTATTAGCGGCATGGCGTTTAATACAGCTCGCCGAAATCGGAGTAAA
The DNA here is from genome assembly GCF_009789655.1 of Paraburkholderia acidiphila. GTDB lineage: Bacteria > Pseudomonadota > Gammaproteobacteria > Burkholderiales > Burkholderiaceae > Paraburkholderia > Paraburkholderia acidiphila. Next base: position 2,068,503 of record NZ_CP046909.1, on the reverse strand, counting down.
TGGAGAAGTGGGCGGCAAGCGCGCCGGTTTGCCGGTTAGGGCTTGAAGCGCGCGCGCCGCTGTGGGTTGCGGCGCTGGTTGCTCCGCCACTGCCTTTTCGTCGCGGTCGATCGCCGACAGGATCAGTGTCTTGCGCTCGTCCCCGACCGGCAGCAGATCGACGCGGTTCCTGAGCTTCACCAGATCCACCATGCCGTGGCGGATCAGCTCCTGGTTGAAGGCGCGGTCCTTGGGGCGGTCCGCCACGTATTTGGACAGCGCGAGATCGTGCACGTCGATGGAGTAGCCAATGCCACTACCCGTCGCGGCCGTCTCGACCTGCGTCAGGCGACCTTCCCATCCTACTGGCAGCACCGCGGTGTGGGGATCAACGCCCTGCGCGTAGCAGCCGAATGCCTCGTTGAAGGGCGATCCTCACGTGGCCACGCGTCAGATACTTGTCTATAGCGCGCTCGAAACCAGACCTGCAGAGGAAGGTCGCGTCTGCCGTTAACCTGCTCTGAGGATGCGCGGTACGTTACCTCCGTCAATGAGTACATGCAGGGGGCTTGAGGCGGCGTTGCCGACCGTGCCGCGGACGTGCGAGCCGTCGTGCTGGCAGGCGCGCGCGCGGTCCTAGGCGTGGATCTTTGCCAGCTCACCGATTGGAAATGTATATGCGCAGCGAAAACTTCCGCCTCGTAGGCCTCTATATCTACCTCTCCCTGGGCGGCATGGCCTTAGGCATCCTCGGTGGGGCTCTGTCTATGAGAGCTATGGGAGTTGATATCAGCGGTGTGGCGACACAGGCCGTCATCATTCTGATGTCGTTGCCGTTCGGCTGGGCCGCGCCAAAGCTCGCATTCCACGTCCTCGGCCGCCCAGTTTTTCGGTGAAGGGATTTGTCCTAGCGGACTGCGATGTTCGCTCTGACGGCGTGGTCGCACCAGCACCGGCCACGGGGCGCGGTGCGACGGGTGGGCCTTAGGTAATTGCATGGCCGGCATCGGGAGTTCGCCGTTCGGGGGGCGTTCATGTAGACACGATTGATGGCGCAACGGTGACGCTTCTAAAATTGTTATACGGGGAGCAAGGCCCGCGGCGCAAGGGTCACGGCTTTGCAACACCTGATTCCGGCGTCGACATGAACGCAGATCGCCCTTAACCTCGGGAGAGAAAATGACGGTTGTAGCACTCTGGTATAGCGGCCACTCGAAAAAACTCATGTGCGCGGCGGACTCACGGTTCTCTCGCGGAAAGGATGAACATACCGTGAGGACAACGGACAGCGGACCAAAAATTTTCCCGCTTCCGGTTGTCTGCCGCGAAGAGCAGGCCGCCCTCGCGATGGCATGGCCCGTGAGTCGCAGCTATACCTTCGGCTTCGCGTACGCGGGTACCGCTTTGCCGGCGTTGAGCACTTTTGCCTTGGCGTCGGCCTGCGCGCAGAACCTGTGCTCGCCGCCTAGCGGATCGGGGCCTGTCTCCGTTGAATCCGTGGCCGAGCTGTTCAGAGAAGTGGCGGACCGTTACATCCGGGAGATGTCCGAAACGCTCGGGGTATGCGATGAAATCAGCAGTTACTACTTCACTGGACTAATTTTTGGCTTCTGCCCGGTACGCGCCGAATACGCGGCGTACAAGATACAGCCGTGGACGGAAACCGGGCTGCTGGAAGTGAGAATAACGCCTCTGCCCCTGGGCCCTGGCGATCTGCATCTAATTGGAAGCGGTGCAAGCACGTTCCTCGCCGATAGTGAGAAGCGCAGACAGGAGAAGGGATTCCACGATCCCATCAAGACCCTGAAAGCAATGCTCGGCGAGGAATGGAAAAAGGATGTCGGCGGTCATATACAGTATGGTGAATGTAGGCAAGGCGACTTCCGGATTCTTCCCCTGATTACGCCGACCGATGGAGATCCCGCGAGGTGGCCCGTCGGCTTCCTTGGGTGGGACGTGTCCGGTATGGACGTGAGCGGATACAGCATCGGGTACAACGCCATCGAATTCTGATGCGGGTGGGGCGGGTGACCGGGTCCGTATGTTCTGTGTAGCGCGCCCACCATTTTGGGCGTTGTAGACAAGCTAAGGCGCGCCGGCCCCGGGCCAAACACGCGAAGCCCACGCCATCGGGCAAAGTTAGCCATCTAAAGCAATTCTGAGGCGCCATGAAAAAAGGACTATTGCTCGGGGCAGGATTTTCCTACGACCTAGGAATGCCAACGGCGTACGAATTGACGGAGGTTTTTCTAGGCTTGTTTGACAAGCGGAACACGGCTCGTTTAGTCGCCGGGTTAGGAAATTTCCAGCCCTACTCAGCCGACAGGCCAATAAATAAGGCAGCAATCGCCGAGAGTTTCGACCTGCTACTCGGATATAAAGACAAAAAAGGCGGGAACTATGAAGAGCTGTTGGCAAAAATCCAAGATCTAGCTGGTCAGCCTGGGAAACCTCAGACAGATAAAGATTCACATCATTTCGTATTTGGCGTTTTTTACGAAATCATACATACCATACTTTCCGTTTATCAAGCCGCATCATATGAGATACTATATGCAAAGAATTTGGAGTGGTTTTCGAAGCTATCTAATTTACTCTCAGATAATGAGACTTGGGTTTTCTCGCTAAATCACGACTTGTTTTTTGAGTTTCTTTCGATCGACCTTAAAATACCCGTAACTTATGGTGACATGGAAAGAATCGATTTCCCTGTTAGCAACATTGAGATGCACAATGTGGTCCCGCTAAGTTACGCGCAAAGGAAAGACTACAAGATCGGCAGCGAGGGATTTTTCAAGGGACGACTCGGTGTCAATCTTGTCAAACTCCACGGCAGCCTTACTGAGTTGGAATACAAGGATGGCAGCATGATCTGCAATCCGCTTCTGACTGTACGTTCGTCGTTCGACCTGATGGAGACATTTCGAAAGGTAGAACGAATGGGGTATTACGTTCAGAATAGGCGCGTCCCGTCTGGTCGGGATCGAGCCGTAACAAATTCGAAGGGGGAACTCGACATAATCTGCAAATCAATGCTGACTGGCGGAAAAAAATATAGCACCACAGTAAACGAAAAGGCCGGCGAAGAAAAACTGAAAGTGTTCGATGACGTTCTGCGCCAGATAGATCAATTGACTATTATCGGGTACGGATTCGGTGATAGGCACGTAAATTTTAGGCTCTCAAACGCCATGGCTCGCTACGATAATCTTACTATTCAGATAGTTGATCCCGCCCGCAATAAAGCGCCGGAGTTTTTGCAGCCATTCGATTACGACGGGAAAATTAAGCTGGCGATGTGTGGTGCCGCGCACTGGATGGATTATTGCAAGAGCAATTCGTGGGATTCCAAGCAAATAGAAGCACTGAAAGAGAATTCGAAGTATCGAACAGAAATCAAGAAGTCAGTGCAGAAGACATTGCAGGGAATTTACAAACTCGGATAGGCGCCCGAGCAAGAATAGCGCGCCAAAGCTGAGAAATTGGGGCTCCGCGGACGCGGCATGCGGAGGATCCGCCGCCGACCGCGCCGCCGGGACACGCGAACGACTGAATTCGTCTGGTCACGCGCGCCGCATGCACTTCGCTCGCTAGGTGGGCTTCATGCGCTCTGCCACTGGATTGCGCGGAATGACTTCATGATAGGTGCTAGCCGAGTACTTCAAGCGCAGCGTTTAGGCGCGGCCCATCACCTACGGTCACTTCGCGCACCTAGCCACCACGTCAAGATGTTGTGGATTGCGGCTATAATGTATCCACATTTTGTGGAGCCTGCGGCCATGGATGACGCGGAGCGCTTGAGGCTGTATCAGGGTATGGCGGAAGTGTCCCGCAAATGGGTCACGACCCTCGACGCGAAAGCGGGGTTTATTGCGGCCATCAACGCAGCCCTGCTCGGCTTCATCTGGACGACCACAAAACTGCCTACTGCCGCAGCCTCCACCCCGTGGCCGCACCGGCTCGGCTTCTTTGCAACCGGCCTTTCGCTGATCTCATTGTGCCTTGCGATGGTAGTTGTGGTGCCGCGCATCCGGCTCAGCTCAGCTCCCCCAACGCGCGAGCCAAACTCAAAGCCGTCCGTAGAAGCCGTGACGTTCTACGGTTTCGTTGCGGCCAAATACCCGGCAAGCCGAGCCACGCAATTCGCGGAAGACGTGTTGCAGATGCCGGATAGCGATCTCGCGCGAGAAGCGCTTGAGCAGCACCATGCGATCTGCCACGTGGCGCACACAAAAAACTGCAACGTTTCCTGGGCTGGATTTTTTTGGTTTGCTGCAATGATGGCGACCATTCTCGGTATCGCCAGCAGCGTAGCGGGGTAGCGATGGAATCGAACTGGCGTAAGTATTCAAGTAACGACAGCGATGGGCGGATTCGGGCCATCCTCGATTTGCCCGCGGGAAACTATCAAGAAGTTGAAGCGATCCCCGCGCGGAGCCGGCTGACGTTCGACAACGGCTTCTACGTGAAGTGCGCCGCTGTCTTTATCGACATTCGCGGCAGCTCTTCGCTACCCGACAAGCATACACGTCCGGTGCTCGGAAAGATCTATCGAACATATATTTCGGAGTGCAGTGCTGTTCTGAACAGCTACACGTGCTGCAAGGAAATATATGTCGCCGGCGACTGCGTAAGCGGCATCTTCGATACGTCGGCCGGTAGTGGCGTGCAAGAAGCATTTAACGCAGCCTGCGCGCTCAACGCACTGGTCCAGCATTTGAATTACCGCTTCGAGCAGAAGGGGTACGTGCCGATCCGATGTGGGATAGGGGTCGCGTACGGGCGTGCGCTGATGATCAAATCAGGATTCAACGGCGCCAGTATAAACGAGGTTGTCTGGATGGGCGATGTGGTCAACGAAGCCTCGAACCTTTGCCACCAGGGAAACCGGGATGGCAGCGCCCCAATTCAGGTGTCGTCTGAGGTCTATCAAAAGCTCGGGCCAAGTGACCGATTCCTGCTGCAGTGTGTCTTCGCTATGGACGCGAGTGTCGATCACTATCAGGGCGATCTCGTGAACATTGAGATGAAACAGTGGCTGCATGCGCAAGTCAGCCGGGACAGAAGGCCGAGTCTGATCCCAAACGCTTTGCTAAACTTGCCAACGCTATCGCAATACCCGCAGTTCGGGTTAGGTTCTCTGCTCTCACCACCGCCACCCAGTACGCAGATGACTGTGGCACCACTTCTTATTCCGAGTTTGCTGGGCGATTTATCTAACGGCGGAACCACCCCCTTGAGCCTTGCCGACCTGCTCAAGCCCCAACCACCGTTTCCCAATTCGCTGCTAGGCGTCCCCGGCAATTCGACATCGCTTGCCGACCTTTTACGTGAAAAATAAACATGCAGATGAGCGAGCACCCGGCGGGCTCCTTCGCGGCCGTGTGTTGGCGAGCAAAGTGTGCCTTGCCGCATCGTGGCGAATAGTCTGCCAGCCTCCAGCTAGACATTACGAGGAAAGCCGTGTACATCTTCGAAGTGACAACGCCCGGTACGTGGCTCAAGTGTAAAGACCGAGACTGAGAACGGAAGATTCGTGACATTCTCGACAGCCTCAAGACTCAGTTTTTCGAGACGAATACAGCACTAAATCTATTTGAAGAAGTCGGTCGGCACCCAACAGCAGCCGCGTCCTTCCCGAGAGCAGAGGCTAACCGACTTTAAGCGGCGCGCCGAGATTCAGAGCAGGTCAGAGCAGAACTGGGCGATGAATTTTCACTCAGCGCCTTTGAACGTATCACCTATGAAACCGGCGGCAGGATTGATGTGATCTAAGTCTAAACGGCGATGCAACGAGACTCATGGCTACGTCGCAAAGAGCTCTTTGCGAAGACAGATTTCTCGCCAATTACCCTGGCTGCATTGTGCGCTTGGCGAAAACAGTGGGTGTTGTGATCGACAGTTTTGCCAGACGCAGTGAGGTGAAGAACGTTTCCGAAGCTTCCCCAAAACATGTTCATCTGGCCGTATATCTCACGGCAGACCTCAGAAGCCTCGGGTGCGTGAAAATCGACGATCATCAATAGCTCGTCAGCCTTCTCGCACAAGGTCATGTATTTCGCGTTGAAGTCATCCACAGACATTGTCGCTGTCCACATGATGTTAAGACCGGTCACTGAGAACTCTCTGCCGATGTAGCTAAGGAGTTTGTGCGCGATGGCCAACTGAGCCGCCGCCGACTCGTTGGCCGCCGTCAAGGCATCGTGTCGTGCTTTCCCTCTTGTAAGCTCGATTTGGAAGTGGTTGTTGATCTTCTGGTTTGCTATCTGGGTGCGGCTGGTGATGGAAACCCCCAGGAGTGTAGAGACTGCTCCCGCAAAGCCAACAAACGCTGTCAGATAGATGGGTTCCATGGTGTATTGGAAGTAAAGGCGAAATGTAAGCAAGTTACGAAGTATAGCGAGCGGTACGTTCATGCCCGGCAAGAAAAAGGCGGAGCCTTTCTGGCAAACATCGCATTCGGCTGACTGATAGATGGACTTTCACCGCATAGCATTTTGCTCTCACCTTGGTCTTCCGTTTGAGCTTGCGCGGCGAAGCTAGGCGTGCTTGGCATCAGACGCGTAAAGGGTCATGAGGCTTTGCTGCGTTCGCACCTCGGTAGTGTTTCAGCGATAGGCTGCCGGTACACCCTTCCAGGCGAAACTACACCTCAGGCGTTCCTCTCCAGATTTCGCAACCGTTTTACGCGAATCTCGTTGAGCGTTGACGTTTTCGCGATCTCGTCTAGCGCGGCGGTCACCCTGACGGCAATGGGCAAGGTTGCCGGTCCCCGATAGTGCGCTGCGCTATAGAGACACTTGATTAGTGTGTGCAGCCCCTCACCCTGGCTTTCCTTGAACAGGGCGACGAAGTCATCAGCCGATGCATTCGCCAGTGTCGCCACCGTTCTGTCGTCCCAATTCCGGTCCTCCACCAGGAGCCTCGCCGCGGTCGCCAGATCGAGTGGGCCTTCTGCGTCCGCGATGACCTCGGCGAATCGCTGCCGCAGCTTCTCGTCGTCCACATCCCTGCTAATGTGAGAAGCGTCAATCCTGAAGAGGCCGGTGTGGCCTGCATTCAGTTCCACGTACTTGTCAATCACCTGATCGGCCTCGGCGCTGAAGCCGAGCTCACGTAGTAGCTTGACCGTGCTGTTCAGATTGCGCGGCGATATCACTCTCGCTGCGACCTCGACAGCGCTGACGAAATCCAGCACCAGATCCTCTGCTGTACCGTCGATTCTATTGTGAAACTTGTTCCACGCTTCGTCGAAGATGCGTTCCAGCTTTGCCCGGTCGACAACCTCGTCCAGCGCCCGGGCGTGCCTTGCAAGTTCCGAGCCGTGCGCGTAGCCGTTCTTCAACACAGACAACACTTCTGTGTCGAACTCGTCACATGCCGTGAATCCGCACGCATGCAGCTTGTCGCGCCACGACTGGTCGATATTATCCTTACCCACGCCGACGGCGGCTGAATGCCAGTTATAGCGGGTCACCTGTTCAGGGCTCGGAAAGCCGGTGCCTCCCTCATACAAGGCTCCGGCAAATACCGCGACCGCAGTTGCAGCCTGCTGATTGACCGAGTCGGAACGGTTCCCGATTTCACCATGGACAATCCGCAGCCCATTCGCGATCTTCTGAATGGTTCGAATATTGCTGATATTGAGCTTCCTGATGCACGGAATCACGTAGTACCGTAGCGGGGTATCAGCCGGCAAACCAAGGTCGGTGGCTTCGCCATAGGTCGTCACGAACGCCAGCTTCTTGTCTACGACCTTTTCGCTGGCTTTTACGTACTGTTCCGCCCGGTCGCCTAGTTGCTCTTCGTTGAATAGCAGAATGACCTTGCACTGCGACTCGACCTTCAGTTCGGCGACGAGACCCATCAGTTCGTCCATGGTGATGCCTGAGCCAAGGCGCTCGATGTCGTCGATACAAACGATGGTCTTCCGGATCAGCGACGTTGCGACTGTCTCGAGAAGAACCGTTACGTGCTTCCCGCCGTACGGGACTTTCTCCAGCAACCCCATTATTGCGTTGTAGATTGCCCCCCCGCGCCCCTTCTTGAAGAGCGCTTCCGCTTCCTCGACAGCGTCGCCCACTCTTCCTTTCTTGACGGGAAACGGTCTTGTCTTGACCAGAATCATCGAACGAAGGTCGCCGATTGACTTTGCACCGAACGCGGAAACGTACGAATACCAGGCGAGAGCATTCTCACCCTTATATGCCTTGACCATCTCCTGAAGGGCATACGTTTTCCCAACACCCCACTTGCCGCTGATCGCGAGAACCTCGGGCCGTTTGCTGTCCAGAAATTCATTGATAACGCTTTCGATCACGGCCCTGGTCATCGCTCTTCCCCGGAAATCTGGCTGGTCTGAAGAGCGGATACTAGCGTAAATGGCGGACGTTTTGCCGTGCCGGCTCGGTTAACCAACAAGCATCCATCGTGAGATGGACCGGATTCTCTTAGGGCGCGCTGATATTGACTACATGGCGCCATGTTTGGACATGTCGCAACAGAAGATCGGTCACGCCACCAACCTGCAAGACTTATGCAATCTGAATAGACTTTTACTGATCCTCTTTTTGGATATACAGTTTTTCAAACAGCTGCCGATAAAGAAGGGTCATGCGGACGTGTTGAACGCGAATTGCTGATCTGCGATCGGCATGTCGCTGTCGGTATCGTGAACGGGCGGGTTCTCGCACAGAAAAGCGGCACCGTCTAGGACTCGGGCAGAACGTGTCGGCCGTAGATCTCAAGACGATGGTCGAGAGCCTGTGCGAAGGCTCCGCAGTGCTGGGCAAGTAAGCCGGAAAGCGGGGCCTACCGGCCGACGCAATCGGGCAATTGGTAACGCGACCACGTTCGGACAGGTCGAAAGCGATAAGGCAAACGGGAAATTATCAGGAATGCAACTTTACCAATCGTTGAGCAAAGAATCGGGGATGTACTTCGACAGTGCATCCGCAATCCTCGCGGTGATTTCCGCGGCACTGTGGCTTGCCTCAGCGCGCGTTAATTTTACCTTTGGGTTTGATATGGACGCAGCACTGAACGAGCAAATGAAGCGCGCTAGCAGGTGGAATGCCGGGGCGGCCACAGCAGCTGCCGTCACAGCCGTAGTTGTAGCTGCAAAAGCCTTCCTCGTCGCGTCATAAGGCAGAGGGTTGTCTCAGGGGGCGGCCGTTGCGGCAGTGGCCGGTAATGTGGCCGCATCCCTTGGCGCCGCGACAAGCGACAACGCCTTGCTCGCGACTGCCCATCGACGCCAGGTACTCAAGTACTAGGCCCTTGGCGTATCCATTTTGTCTCTTGGCCGGAACTGATGCCTGCGCCGGTCACCTCGCCAATCCGATATATCTGAGATTATGCACATCGAATACGTAGCTGCTGGAATCGGAATCTTTATCCTTGGCTGTTGGGCAATTGGCCTGCGGAAAAAGCTCCCCGAGAATGCGATTGAGAAAGTGCCGGTGAGCGCAAAGGGACCACTCGCGTTTTATTTGCTGGCGAGTCTGAACCTGGTCTTCATCGCTGCGCTCATTCTCGCGGTGTTGTTCAACCTGACGCCCCTGAGCTCGGCTCCACTCACGTGGATTGTTATTGTTTCTGTCGTTTATGGGCTCTCGGCGATCTGGATCGGCTACACGATTGCGATGGCTCGCCTGAACGAAAGTGAAGGGAAGACGAAGCAAAAGAACCTCATCAAATTCCGGATCGAATGCATGGGCGTTGTGTCCACGATCGCAGGTGCGTTGGCGATTATCTTGAACACACTCGCACTGAGTCATGATACGAAATTCATCGCGATCGTATGTGGTTGCGCCTTCCTCCCGACAGCCGCCGGCGCGACCGGGCGCAAACTTGCGCTCGCCCATTACGACGCAAAGTGACCAGAGCACAGGCATGGCGGAATTCATCCCCCTGACGAACCGGTGCCCGGTGCACATGTACCGAATGTGGACGCGACCCTCATCGACTCATGTTGATCTTCCTGGCGAGCAGAGGTTTCGCGGATCTGATCGGTGCAGCAGGGGTCCACACTCAGGAGTTGCACGATCCCCTTTTCAAGCCGCAGGAATGCGGAGAGGACGGGATCTCACGCATATTGCTTGTCCTCGCCATTACCGCGCGAGTCGTTGACGATGCCCACGCACGCGTCCTCGAACTGGTCGCCATGCCGTACGGCCGGCTGATCCCGGACATGCGCAATCCGGAACGATCGGTAGACCTCGAGCCGCGCGAAGCGTGCAAGAAGGTCATCCATGCACAGCGGCGCAACTTTGATGTCGAACACAACGACAATGGGCGGCCGTACGGGGAAAGAGAGCACATGAAGCACACGGTTTCGGAAATGAAGCATATCTCCAGCAGCACAGACAACGCTCGAGCAGAAGTTGCTGAATTTTGCGCAGAGGTGCTCATCGAAGCGCGAGCGCGGTTCGATCTCGTCAAGTCGATCGTCGAGCTCCGCTCGATCCTCGACTCGAAACAACTGGCAATCGCCGCTGACGCCAGAGCCGGTATTCGCCACATCCATGCGGGAGTTCAGGCGGTGGTTGATTATCACCATCACCAGCGCGGCGCGTTGGACGGCCGGTTCGATGAGACGCTGGCAACGACCGCGAAGTACCTCGACGACGTCGAGGCCTTGTACAGTTGGCTCGACAAATTGTACTCACGGAATTGACCATGCCGCCTGTGCCGGGTCGGCTAATGCCCGGCGCATCACACGCTATCCAACGCACGAGGACGTAGCTACACGATCTGGTGATCGGTCACGTAAAGCTTGTAGACCACAACGCCGTCCGCATCCTGCCCAATGTAGCCTTTGCCTTCGTATCGCTCGCCTCCTTCCTTGTTTTGGGTAAGGGCTATGCGCCTGCAATCCAGGTCGAGCTTGCCGAGGCGAAATGCGTCGATCATTTCGTCAATGTTCGTTCTCGGTTCTCTCGGGGCCTTGAGGCACGTTTGTTGTATCTGGACGTGGCCACAAACAACGTCTTCTATTCTACGAGGGCGAGACGCAAGGCCGAGTGAAGCGGCGCATGCGCCGCGGTCTGAGCGCCACGCGGTTGTCGTCGCCAGCGCATGCGTTTCCTTCCTCCCGCTTGCGCGACCGCAATCCTCGCTCGACGCCGATGATGCTTACGGCGCCTGTTGGCTCTCCAGTAGCGGACTCGTATGCATATTGACCACACGAAGCAGCGAAATACGCCCCTTAGCGTTACTGAGGCTACGGCGCGTCTGGAGCCGTTCGGCCTTACGCTGACGAGCAAGCACATTGGTGGTGTCGTGACAACATCGACGTTTGTGGACGTTGTTTGCGCAACCGGCCACAAGATGCGCCGACGCTACGGTGACATTCGTAAGCGCGGATGCCCCTACTGCAAAGCGCCGTTCGGAGAGCGCGTCCTCTATGGTCTCCTTCGTCACTATGTCGTTGGTCCGGACGACTGGAAGCGCATGGTTGTGCGGGGCCTCGATCCAAAGGATCCGAAACGGAAAGTAATCTTCGATGCTGCCTCGCCAACTCGCAAAATAGCGATCGAGAATCATAGTGGGTATCATGAGCCCGGCAGGGATGTGCCGATATTCCAACGGAGCCTTTCGAATGCGGAGCGCTTGCGTCTGGATGGCCTGAAAGAAGCCAGGGCGACGAACGGCAGGCACCAAGGTGGCCCACTGAATGGTTGGAGGGTTGGCGTTGTCTGGTTTGAAGCAGATCGACTCGCCAAGCTTTCCAGGGCAACTAAATCCTATCTGCCGATTGTGATTGACGAGTTCAAGAGCATTGCAAAGCTGCTGCGCCTCAAGCTGCGGTCGGATGATGTTGAAATCGATGCCACGAAGGTTTTCGCTGCTCTTGGCAGGAAGCCGTTGGAGAGAATCGGGCGTGAATTCGACCTCATGGGACCTTGGCGTGGTATAGCGTACGTACATCGCTGGCGACATTCATGCGGGGGCGAATTTACAAAACTGGCTCGGGCATTGGAGAACAAGGCGCCGGGCAAAACTGGGTGCCCGTTTTGTGACAAGGAAGGCAGATACGGCAGATGGCTTAATTTTCTCGGTCGCTTGGAACAACACGGTTACCGATTCGCCGGTCGAAACAGATACTCAATATGCACAGAGCATCAAGTTGTGCCATTGCGCTGTGTTACGCACCCTTCAGCAAAAGTGCGCAAGCTGACTCGCTCTGACATTTACAAATGGCTCGATGCACCGGCCTCGAGAAGTTTGCCGCCACCGTGCATGAAATGCAGGGTGGCCTACACGCAACACATGCTAGATAAAATGAGGCAGCACCGCGAAGCCGAACGACTTAAGCTCAATGAGCGGTTGGAGCTGTTCGGGTTCACAATGGTGACCATGCTTCCGACGTCAACCCGTGATTCAAAGACTGGAGCAATACATGCACAAAGGAATGAAATACAGTGCTTGAATTGCGGTTACCGCTGGTCGGTATTCGTCGCCCAGCGTCTGTCCAAAGCAAAAAGAAGCGGCCAGATGAGCTGCCCAAACTGCGACCCGTAAAAGGAATTCGATTCGAGGGTCGCCCCCTTCTGAAGATGGGGCAATAGGGCGTCCGTCGCTCTTGAACCGGCAATTTTCGGGTCGCGCGACCAATTCACCCACGTGCTGCGCTATAGAAAATCCGACTCAGTAGAACACCACTGTATGAGACTTTTCCACGGCCCTCGCGTGTGTAAAACCTGCCCGCGGCCATGCCGCACGCTAGAGGCAGGTTATATGCACGTCGCACGCAGTGCGAGGCGGTGGGAAAGCCGCTTAGCGTCAACCGAGCTTAGCGCTTGTAGTGACGCACAATGAAGGCCGGCTTGATGCAGCATGGGTTAGCGCCGAGGATTGTTTGCTCGCCATTCGGCGAGAAATGCGAGCCGTTCAGCTTCCGAGAGGATGCCGGCGAAGGGAGACGTTTGCCGCAGGTCCGTTGCATGCTCGCCCGGATTGGTCATCAAGTCGATCGTTTTATCGACGCCCTGATCGATTATCGTACGCCACTCGATGAGGTAGAGCTCCGCGCGATTGCGCGGGTTCTTTGTCCAGCGATCAAGGTTCTCCCGCGCCGTGTTGAGCAGCGCCGGATTGCGCCGGATTTTTTCGGCTATGAGCCGGTGCAGCGCGAGGCTGCGCCGATGCTTCTCCAGATACAGGTGTGCGGGATGGCCTTTCATCATCGCGGAAACTTTCCGTCGAGCCAGTCCTGCCAGTCCTGCGAGTAGGCGCATGGACCTTCGGATTCGATCGATGGCTGTCCCGATCCATAGAGCGCGCTCGAGAATGCCGTGCGGTACGGTTCAGGGATGTTGCGCAGCCGGACGGCGAACGCCCTGCCGTTGCGCTCAATCACTGGCACGGTGTCGCGTAACGCAAGACGCTCGCCGTCGCTCATGACGATAGGGATCGGGGCCGGCCCCGGCCGGCTCTCGCGCACGATGTAGGCTGGCTTGATGCCCTTCGCCTCGAGCGCCGCTACCGCCCTGACGACGGCCGTGTTGGCCCTGTCCAGGAATTCCGGGCTGGTGATAAACCGGCCCAGCTGGTCCCGTTTCGGGTTGCCGCCGGTCAGTTGCTTCGGGTTGTCATTGCTCACGTCATGGCTCCTTGAAACGCGTAAGCGCCCCTTCCGGGCTTGAGAGGAAGGGGCGCGACCGGTTCACCTCACCGGCGGGCGTTGCCATTCCCAGCTTTCCCCTAACCTGCACCACAATTCGGGTTGCTGTCCGCTGGCATCGGACTGTAGTTCGGCGCAAGGGTCCAGCCGTCAAGCTGACCGCTATTCGGATTCACCTGGCAAATAGCGTTGTAGCCTGTCGCGGTGTAGGGATTACCTTGTTGACCACAGACGTTGACGGTGGCTGTGTACGGAGTGCCTATCAAATTTACCCAAAACGAAGTATCGGTCGAAACCATGCTGCCTGTTGGCATTACGCCATACTCGGACCATGTAGTCAGTGGGGGCTGATAGACCACCCAGCCACCTTGCCCAGCGATGTATTGCACCGAAACGACCGTGTACTGATATCCATATGACGGATCGAGCGAGTATCCCGCAGGTAGTGAGGCTGCACACATCGTTTGCATCTGCGGCACAGTCGGCTGTGGCGGCGGTGGTGGTGGATTAGGTGTGCATCCGAGGCCAACCCAACTGGAGCCATTCCACACTGGCGAGCTCGACTCCAGATCCCCAGTTGGGCACGTTGGCGGCGCTTGGTACGCGCACTGCGGCTGGCTCCAGTGTGAGCCCTGCCAAACTGAGGGGGATGTGGTGGTCCAGCCATCGCCGGTGGAACACGGAGGCTGCGCCTGCGGGGCATAGTGCAATGGAGTCACACAGGTGGAATCCTGGTTTCCCGTCTGGCAGATCTGCGCCTTCGCGGCAGGGGCAAGGCACAGCAGCGGCAACAGCAACTTCAAGGCGAGGCGCGTGCTCATTGGCGGCCTCCCTTCGCGAGTTGCTGATATCCCCGGCTCTCCCAGATGCCGTAAAGGTAGCCCCATACGGCGGGCGCGGCTGGCTGGCCCTCCCGGATCAGCTCCTCGAGGCGAGCCGTGGTCATGCGATGGGGGCTCTCCAGCTCGAGCACGACTGAGAGATCGCTATCGAGCGAGAGGGTTTGGCACGGGTGGAACGATAAAATGGCGTCAGCCAAGGTCGATCTCCTCAGTAGATCGGTTGTGGTCAGGCCTGGTGGGGTGTTGGTAGCACCCTGCGTAGGCCGCTCAAGCCTTTAATTTTCGGGCGGGGATCGAGGGCAGCCGAAATTTCCAAAAAGTCCGGTCCCATCGCCCGGGAAGCCGCGTCGTCGTGTGTTAAAATTCTGCGGGTATGTTTGGAAGGTGTTCCCGGCAAAGCCATGCTAGGCAAGGTTCCGGGCTACCCTATAGGGGCTGATTTGGGATCAGAGGGTCGTAGGTTCGAATCCTATCGCTCCGACCAGCAATACCGAGGGGTTACACGCCATTGGCCTGTAGCCCCTTTTTCTTTTCCTCGCATCGCTTGGCTTGCGTTTCGTCGTACGGCCGCGTTCCATTTGAAAAGCCGCCGAGCTTATAAAATACGGATCGGCCACAACTCCCGTGGCGATCGCACCCTGGCAGCCATGTTACGTTTATCCGAAGTCAAACTTCCCCTCGACCACGCCGAAAGCGAACTTGAAGCCGCGATTCGCGGACGCCTCGCGGAACTCGGCGTAGCGGCAGACGCGCTCGTCCGTTACACCGTCTTCCGCCGTGCGCACGACGCACGCAAGCGTTCGGATATCAAGCTGACCTATATCGTCGACATCGAAGTCAAGGACGAGGCGAAGGTGCTTAAGCGGATCGCCGGCAAGCCGCATTGCGGGGTGACACCGGATATGACCTATCGCTTTGTCGCGCAGGCGCCGGAGCACTCGACGCGTCCGCGCCCGGTGGTCATTGGCATGGGGCCGTGCGGGCTGTTCGCGGGCCTCATCCTCGCGCAGATGGGCTTTCGCCCCATCATCCTCGAACGCGGCAAGGCCGTGCGCGAGCGCACCAAGGACACCTTCGGCCTGTGGCGCAAGTCGGTGCTCAACCCTGAATCCAACGTGCAGTTCGGCGAAGGCGGGGCCGGCACGTTTTCCGACGGCAAGCTGTACAGCCAGATCAAGGATCCGCACCACTACGGCCGCAAGGTGCTCGAGGAGTTCGTCAAGGCGGGCGCGCCGGAAGACATCCTGTATCTGAGCCGCCCGCACATCGGCACGTTCCGGCTCGTGAGCATGGTGGAAAAGATGCGCGCCACCATCCACGAACTGGGCGGCGAAGTGCGCTTCGAAACCCGCGTCGAAGACATCGAGATCGAGCAGGGCAAGGTGCGCGCGCTCAAGCTCTCGAACGGCGAGACGCTGCCGTGCGACCACGTCGTGCTGGCTGTGGGCCACAGCGCGCGCGACACGTTCCAGATGCTGCACGATCGCGGCGTGTTCATGGAAGCCAAGCCGTTTTCGCTGGGTTTTCGCATCGAGCATCCGCAGGGGCTGATCGATCGCAGCCGCTTCGGCAAGTTTGCCGGCCACAAGCAGCTCGGCGCGGCCGACTACAAGGTGGTCCATCACGCCAACAATGGCCGCGCGGTCTACAGCTTCTGCATGTGCCCCGGCGGCACGGTGGTCGCGGCGACCTCCGAACCCGGCCGCGTGGTCACCAACGGCATGAGCCAGTATTCGCGTGCCGAGCGCAACGCGAATGCGGGCATCGTCGTCGGCATCACGCCGGAGGACTTTCCGGGCGGACCGCTCGCAGGCATCGCGTTCCAGCGCAAGTGGGAAGAGCGCGCGTTCGAACTCGGCGGCGGCAATTATCAGGCGCCGGGGCAACTGGTCGGCGACTTTATCGCCGGCCGGCCGTCGACGTCGCTGGGCTCCGTGGTGCCGTCCTATAAGCCTGGCGTGCATCCGACCGATCTCAGCACCGCGTTGCCCGACTACGTGATCGAAGCCATCCGTGAGGCTCTTCCGCAGATCGACAAGAAGATCGCGGGCTTCGCGATGCACGATGCGGTGCTCACGGGCGTCGAGACGCGCACGTCGTCGCCGCTGCGGATTCGCCGCAAGGACGATTACCAGAGCGTGAACGTCGAAGGGCTATATCCGGCTGGCGAAGGCGCCGGGTATGCCGGCGGCATCTATTCGGCGGCCATCGACGGCATCGAAGTGGCGCAAGCCGTGGCGCTCAGCATGACATCGGCGCACGCGTCCTGATAGCCGGAAACGGCGGGCGGGACGCGTCGGCGCGTCCCCCGCCTGTCCCTTGTGCTCCCCTCAGTGCGCCCTTCAGCGTGCGCGCTATTCACCTGCCTTAAATTTGCCCCGGACGTAAGCCCTAACGTCCGGGAATGATCCCGTCCCATTTCCTCCCTTCCTCAAATCTCATAAAATACTGTATAAATATACAGGTGGAGGCGAGCCGACCTCCTTCCTGCCGATGCCCCATTTCTTGCCGGGCAGGGCGGGGCGTTCCCATCAACCAGGCTCAACCAGGCCACGAACCATGGCAGCAGCAGCCCAGATCACTGCGCAGACCGCCGCGCAACTCGCCGCGCATTTGCCCCCCCGGCTGCAAAGCCGCGTGTGGCAAGGCGATCAGCTCGCGCACGCCAGCGAGCGCTCGGTGCCGAGCGGTCACGTCACGCTCGACGCCCGGCTCCCGGGCGCCGGCTGGCCCGCGGGCAGCCTGACCGAATTGCTCGTCGAGCAGGGCGGCGTGGGCGAGATGCGGCTCGTAGCTCCAGCGCTGCGCACGCTCACCGCGCAGGCGGGCCGGCACGTGCTGCTCGTCGCGCCGCCGTGGCGCCCGTACGCCTGTGCGCTCAAGGCGTGGGGGCTTGCGCTCGAGCGCGTGATCTGGGTGCGCGCGGCCGAAGACGAGGCCGCCTGGGTGGCCGAGCAGGCGCTCAAGCAGGAAGGCATGGGCGCCGTGCTGCTCTGGCAGACGAAGGCGCGCGCCGACGCCGTGCGCCGTCTGCAGGTCGCCGCCCAGGATTCGCAGGCGCTCGCGTTTCTCGTGCGGCCGCTCGCCGCGCGCAACCAGTCGTCGCCGGCGCCGCTGCGCATGACCTGCTCGCCGGTGCCGCCGCCCGACGACGCGAACCTGAACCGGCGGCAATGGATGCAGCTCGCCGCGCTCTCCGTCGATATTTTCAAGCGCCGCGGGCCGCCGCCCGCCCAGCCACTCGTCATTACATTGCCGCTGCAGGACGCGGTGCTGCCCCAGCCGGACGCAGCCTCCGTCGTCATGCCGTGGCCCGGGGTCAATCATGCTGTGGATCGCCGTCACCTTGCCGTTGTTGCCGCTGGAGGCCGTCAGACCTCTGATGCCGCCGGCGCCGTCAACGCCGCGCCTGCCTGAAAGCGCCGATGCCGAAGCCGATGCCGCCAGCGCGCCGCGCTGCTACGCGCTTGCCGACCACGCGCGCATCCTGATCGCCGATCTCGACGCGCTGCGCCTGGGCGTCGAGCCCGGCAACACGCGCTCGCATGCGCTGGCGCTCGCGCCGGGGCTCGTGCTGCTCGAAGCCGATCCGGCGCGCGAGACCCGCGCGTTCGAGGCGCTCGCGCTCGCGTTGCTCGCCTATACGCCCAAGGTGTCGTTCGCGCAGTCGCACACGCTGTTGCTCGAAGTCGGCTCGGGGTTGCGTCTGTTCGGCGGCGTGCGCGCGCTGCTCGGGAAGGTGGCGGCGACGGTGGCGGGCTGCGGGCACGCCGCGCGCATCGCTTGCGCGCCCGCGGCGTGGGGCGCGTGGACGCTCGCGCAGGCGCGCGTCACGCGTTCGTCGCGCCGCTGGCACGTGCTCAAGGAAACGACGCTCGCGCGCGTGCTCGATTCGCTGCCGGTCACGCTCGCGCCGTTCGCCGCGCAGCACGACCACGCGCTCACGCAGATCGGCTGCGCGACGCTCGGCGATCTGCGGCGGCTGCCGCGCGAGGGCATCGTGCGGCGTTTCGGCGACGGCGTGCTCGGCTGGCTCGCGCAGGCGCGCGGCGAAGCGCCCGATCCGCGCGTCTGGTTCGCCGCGCCGCCGTCGTTTCACGCGGCGCTCGAATTGCAGGCGCGCGTGGAGAGCGCCGAGGCGCTGCTCTTTGCCGCGCGGCGCCTCGTGATGCAGCTGGCCGGCTGGCTCGCCGCGCAGCATGCGGCGCTGAGCGGCTTCGAATTGCGTCTGGAGCACGAACTGGCTTCGCGGCATGCGCCGCGCACTTCGACGCTCGCGATCGCGTGGGCGTCGCCTTCGCGCGACGCCGAGCATCTGCTGTGGCTGCTGCGCGAGCGCCTGAATCAGACCGAGCTTGCCGCGCCCGTCATTGGCCTTGCGCTCGTTGCCTCGCAGGTGAGCGAATACGCGGCGCCCACCGACACGCTCTTTCCGATGGCCGAGGCCGCCGAGGCGTCGTTCGGGCAGCTCTTCGAGCGCATCGGCGCGCGGCTTGGCGAGCAGAACGTGCTGCAGCTTTTCGTCGAGGACGATCATCGGCCCGAGCTGGCGATGTCGGCGCGGCCTTACCGTGAGAGCGGCGCGAAGCGCGCGCGCAAGCCGCGCAAGGCAGGCAAGCCGCAGCAGGAAGCGGGCGCGAGCGCGCCCGTGCAAAGCGCGTTCGATCTGCCCGAGGTGCCGCTGCCGACCCAGCCGCGTCCGGCGTGGCTGCTCGAAAAGCCGCTCAAGCTCGCGATGCGCGACGATCGCCCGGTTTATCGACGGCCGCTGAAGACGCTCACGCGCACCGAGCGCATCGAGTCCGGCTGGTGGGACGGCGAGGGCGTCGGGCGCGACTACTACGTCGCCGCCGACGACCAGGGCCGCATGTTCTGGCTGTATCGCGAGCGCATCGGCGGCCAGTGGTATCTGCAAGGGCTGTTCGGCTAGCGCTTGTTCGTCGTTCATTCGGGTTTCAGGAATCATGTCGACCAGCGGGACGGGCGCGTCATCGCCTTCACAGTTGCCTGCGCAGTTGCCTGACTACGCGGAACTGCACTGCCTCACCAACTTCACCTTCCTGCAAGGCGCGTCGCGCCCGGGTGAGATGGTCGAGCAGGCGATCCGCCATGGCTACCGTGCGCTCGCGATCACCGACGAATGCTCGTTCGCGGGCGTCGTGCGCGCTTACAGCGCGCTCAACGAATACGACGAGGCGCGCAAAAAGGCGCATGACGAAGCCGTGCGCGAGGCCCGCGAGCGCGGCGGCAACACAGCCGCCGCGGCCTTGGGTGCGTTCGAACCGTCGCTGCATCTGCTGATCGGCAGCGAGCTGAATCTCGTCGATGAGCATGGCGCGCCGTTCTGCACGATCGTTGCGATCGCAATGAATCGCGAAGGCTACGGCAACCTGTGTGAGCTGATCACGCTTGCGCGCTCGCGTGCGGCGAAGGGCAGCTATCGCGTGCATCCCGCCGATTTCACCGAGCCCGAGCCGGACTTCGAGCATCTGAAACACTTGCGCGACTGCGTGCTGCTGCTCGTGCCGCAGCGCACGGCCACGCTCGCGCAAACGCTGCGCGCCGCGCACTGGCTCGCGGGCTTCGCGGCCGAACGCGCGTGGCTTGCGCTCGAGCTCTGGCAAACCGGCGGCGACGACACGCAAATCGAAGTGCTGCGCCACGTCTCGCAGGAGAGCGGCCTGCCGCTCGTCGCCGCGGGCGGCGTGCTGATGCACGCGCGTTCGCGCAAGCCGTTGCAGGACACGTTGAGCGCGATTCGCATCGGCAAGCCGCTTGCTGCGTGCGGGCGCGCGCTGGAGGCGAATGCGGAGCGGCATCTGCGCTCGCGCGTGCGGCTTGGCGCGATTTATCCGCGTGAGGCGCTCGACGCGACGCTCGATGTCGCGCGCCGCTGCACGTTTTCGCTCGGCGAGCTGGCCTACGAATATCCCGAGGAACTGGTGCCGCCCGGCGAAACGCCCGGGACGTGGTTGCGCAAGCTCGTGATGAAGGGCGCGCTGGAGCGCTGGCCCGACGGCCTGAACGACAAGCGCCGCAATCAGATCGAACAGGAGCTCGAGCTCATCGACGAGCTGAAGTACGAGAAGTACTTCCTCACGGTGCACGACATCGTCCGCTTCGCGCGCGAGCAGAAGATCCTGTGCCAGGGGCGCGGCTCGGCGGCGAATTCGGTGGTCTGCTATTGCCTGAAGATCACGGAGATCGACCCCGTGCGCATGAACATGCTCGTGGCGCGCTTTCTCTCTCGCGCGCGCAACGAGCCGCCCGACATCGATGTCGACTTCGAGCATCAGCGCCGCGAAGAAGTCATTCAGTACATCTACCGCAAGTACGGCACGCGCCGCGCCGCGCTGGCCGCGACGCTCATCACCTATCGCTCGCGCAGTGCGTTGCGCGACGTGGGCAAGGCGCTCGGCCTCGACAATGCGCTCGTTGAAAAGCTCTCGGGCGCGCATCAGTGGTGGGATGGCCCCGACTCGATCGCGCGCCATCTGGAGGAGGCGGGCTTTTCGCCGGACTCGCACGTCACGCAGCAGCTCATTCGTCTCACGCGCGAGTTGCGCGGTTTTCCGCGCCATCTCTCGCAGCACGTGGGCGGTTTCGTGATCGCGCGCGACAAGCTTTCGCGGCTCGTGCCGATCGAAAACGCGGCGATGAAGGACCGCTACGTGATCGAGTGGGACAAGGACGATATCGACGCGCTGCGCCTCCTGAAAGTGGACGTGCTCGCGCTCGGCATGCTCTCGGCGATCCGGCGCTCGCTCGAATTCGTGGCGCTCCGGCGCGGGCTGCCGGAGATGCGCGTGCAGGACATTCCATCCGAGGACCCGGCGGTGTATCGCATGTGCGCCAAGGCCGATACGGTCGGGGTGTTCCAGATCGAGTCGCGCGCGCAGCAGAGCATGTTGCCGCGTTTGCGGCCGCGCACGTATTACGACCTCGTGATTCAGGTGGCGATCGTGCGGCCGGGGCCGATCCAGGGCGACATGGTGCATCCGTACCTCAAGCGCAGGCACGGCGACGAAGCGGTGGAGTACGCGAAGGAAGAATTGCGCCCGGTGCTCGAGCGCACGCTCGGCGTGCCGATCTTCCAGGAGCAGGTGATGCATCTCGCGATGGTCGCCGCCGACTACACCGGCGAGGAGGCCGACAAGCTGCGCCGCGCGATGGCCGCATGGCGGCGCGACGGCGATCTGCGTCCGTATCAGGCGGATCTCACGCAGCGCATGCTCAAGAAAGGCTACTCGCTGGAGTTCGCCGAGCGCATCTGCAAGCAGATCGAGGGTTTCGGCGACTACGGTTTTCCGGAAAGCCATGCGGCGAGTTTCGCGCTGCTCGTGTACACGAGTTCGTGGCTCAAGCGTTACGAGCCCGCGGCATTTCTGGCAGGACTGCTGAACAGTCAGCCGCTCGGTTTCTATTCGCCTTCGCAGCTCGTGCAGGATGCGAAGCGTCACGGCGTGCAGGTGCGTGCGCCCGATATCGCGCTGAGCGACTGGGAGTCGGTGCTGGAGCGGTGCGGCGCACCCGGCGAGCGGCTCGATGCCGAGGCGCTGCGAGTACGCCATGCCGAGGTGACGCGGTATCGCGCGCGGCTGGGCGCGGTTGCGTTGCTGCGTCGAGGCACGCTCAAGCGCGGTGGCGGGCGGCACCGGTTCATGGACGGCACGAAGCGCGTTGTGCGCTCACGCATCGCGCTCGCGCCGCGGCGCTATGGACGCGGCGGCCCGGCCGTGCGCCTCGGCTTCAGTCTCATCAAGGGCTTTTCCGAAGATGCCGCGCGGCGTGTGATGGCGGCGCGCGAGCGCGCGCCGTTCACCGATGTCGACGATCTTGCGCGCCGCGCGGCCCTCACGCGGCGCGAACTGGAGGCGCTGGCGGCGTCGAATGCGCTCGCGAGCATTGCGGGCCACCGGCGCGAGGCGTGGTGGGCCGTGACCGCGCAGCACGCGGTGCCTGCGCTGTTGCGCGATGCGCCCGTCGCCGAGGCGCCGCTCGCGTTGCCGCGCGCTTCCGAGGGCGCGGAGATCGTCGCCGACTATGCGAGCCTGCGTCTCACGCTCAATCGCCATCCGCTCGAACTGCTGCGCCACGGCCTTACGAAGCAGCGATTTCGCACGGCGGAGCAACTGGCGCATTGCCGGCACGGCATGCTCGCGCGCGTGTGCGGGATCGTTACGGTGCGGCAGCGGCCGGGCACGGCGAACGGCACGATCTTCGTTTCTCTGGAAGACGAGACCGGCACCGTCAACGTGATCGTGCACGCGGCGCTCGTCGAGTCGCAGCGCAAGGAGTTGCTGGGGTCTTCGTTGCTGGCGGTGGCGGGCGTGGTGCAGCGCGAAGGCGAGGTGGTGCACCTCGTGGCGCACCGGCTGGAGGACCACAGCCGGCTGCTCGGGCGGCTGGCGACGGAGAGCCGGAATTTTCATTGATTGATCGCGGCGAGTTTCTACGCAGAAACCCGCCGCGCAACGACCGCGTTACGGGCCGCTGCTTAGCACTGCGCGCCGTCTTTCATGAAAGCGTTGAGCACGCCGCGAATCGCCGCGTCGAACGGCGTGCGGCGGCCCATGCCCAGTGTTTCGAGACGGCTCGAATCGAGATGGCAGTTGCGTGGGCGCGGCGTGGCGTCGGTGGGCGTCGGCTGGGCGAGCAGATGCGCTTCTACGCCAAGTGCCTGCGCGATGCGCTCGGCGATGTCGTACTTCGTCATCGGCTCGTCGCCGGACCATTGCGCGATATCGCGCACGGGTGTGCCGTCCGCGCAGCGCAGCAGCAACTCGCGGATCACGAACGCCACATCGGGCGTGAACGTGGGGTAGCGCGTCGCCCACGCGTCCATCGGCGCGGCTTGCGCCCCGGGCTCTGCCGAAGCGCGGATGGCCGGCACAAGGCTCGTGACCGCGGATTCGTGCCAGCCGATGATCGGCCCGTACAGCAACGGCAGGCGCAGCACGAGGGCGTTGTCGCTGGTTTCGAGCAGCGCCTGTTCGCCTTCGAGCTTGCTGCGACCGTAGGCGTTGAGCGGATTGGGCGTGTCGTCGATGCGGTAAGGCGGCTGCGTGCCGTCGAACACGTAATCGGTGGAGATCGACAGCACCCAGGCGCCGTGCTGCCGCGCCGCCGCGGCGACGCTGCGCACCGCATCGACATTGAGCGCGCGCGCCGCCGCCGGATCGTGCTCGCACACGTCGGGGCGGCGCTCGGCGGCGGCCAGCACGATCGCGTCGGGCGCTTCGCGCTCGACGAATGCGTTCACGGCCTGCGCGTCGCGCACATCGAGCACGCTCTGCTGCGGGCCGCCGTGGCGGAACGCAGTCGGTACGACTTGCCACGGCGTTTCTGCGGCGAGTTCGCGGACGATGGCGCGACCAAGCAGGCCCGACGCGCCGATCACGGCAACCTTGAACATGGCGCGGCCTGTCAGACGCTGGCCGTGCCGACGACGGTGTAGCCGGCTTCGTCAATGGCCGACTTCAGGACTTCGGCGCTCTGGCTCGATTCGACCCTCACGCGGCCGGCGACCAGATCGATCTCGACTTTGGCTTGCGCGTCGTGTTCGTGGATCGCGCGCGTGACGGCGCCGACGCAGTGCTGGCAGCTCATGCCTTCGACGTTGAACTGGATCATCGTGTGTTCCTTTTTCAGAGATTGAGGCTTCCTACTACTCGATATGAGGCCGCCGGCGGATTATGCCAGCCGGCGCCGCTTGTCGCGCTGGACCTTCCCATCATGGGAAGGTGTAGGATCAACGCATTGACCAAAAGCGGGAGAACGGCGTGAACATCGGCGAAGCAGCGCGCGAATCGGGCGTCACGGCAAAAATGATTCGTTACTACGAAAGTGTCGGGCTGCTGGCGCCCAAAGGGCGCACGGAGTCCGGCTACCGGGTCTATGGCGCGGAGGAGGTGCATTCGCTGCGCTTCATCCGTCAGGCGCGCCGGCTCGGCTTTCTGGTGGACGACATTCGGCGCTTGCTGGCGCTCTGGCACGACCGCTCGCGCGCGAGTGCCGAGGTCAAATCGATCGCGCTCGAACATGTTGCCGAACTCGACCAGCGCATTGCCGAACTGTCCCAGATGCGCGACACGCTCGCCCATCTGGCCTCGCACTGCCAGGGCGACGACCGCCCTGATTGCCCGATCATCGAACGGCTTGCCGACTGCGTGACGGTGGATTGCCACGAGCCCGGCCACACGCACTGAACATAGGTGCAACCGCGGTGGGCAAATTGACGCAACCTCATTGGCTGCGCGCACCATTATTGTGCGAGTGCATGCGACTGTCGCCAAGCGCCTGCGAAATTGCTGAAAAATGTGCCGATAAAACATGATGTTGCCGATTCGCCTCTCACCATCATTCCAAAATGGAATGCACGGTATTCGGGCAATTCACTAGCAAAGTTCGGTGCAACCGTTATAATGCGGGTTATCCCTTATGAGGGTTATCCCTGATGCGAATTCACCGGGGATCGCCGAACCGAATCCTTGGAGCACACCATCATGTTTGCATTCCTTCTTGAAAAGCTGAGCAACTGGTTTGAAACTGCTGAACGTCGTCGCCGCGAAGCGTATCTCGCATCGTCGGCCGATATCGTCCAACTCGAACAACGCATTCGTTCGATCGAGTCGAACGGCTACTCGCTGTAAGCCGGCGCAGTAAGCCAAATCTGACCGGGTCTCGATCCGGTGAGGGCAGCACAGTCTCCAGCCCCGCATTGGCGGGGCTTTGTCATTTCTGCACCGCCGCTGGAGCAGAGTCTGAGCCTTCCCACCGCGGTAAGGTAAAGTCTTTTTTGCGATAAGCCGTCATAGCAATAGTGTCGCTATCTCTCCGGGGGCCGTTCATGGTGCAAGACCGCATTTCCCATCGCACATTTGTGTCGTCTCGTCGCGCGCTGCAATGTTTCACCGTTGCGCGTGCGGGGCTTGGCCTGATCACCGTCGTCATGGCGTGCGCCAGCGCCAGCGCGCTTGCGGGGCAGCCGCTGATTCTGGATACGCAAAGAGGGATTAGCGACGGTCAGCCGGGCGTGGTGCTGCAAAACGCGCCGCTCTCGCACGAACCGATGGTTCAGGCGGCGCAGCCGGCGGGTCTCGCGCCGGATTCATCGCAGCCCTATGTCGTCGCGCCGTATGTCGAAGTGCAGCAGGGCGGCGGGCGGCCGAATCCGCCTCCGCGCCCGCCGCGTCCGCCTCATCGCTCAACACCGCCGCTTCCCCAGCCGTTACCGTCCGGGCAGTGACTCAGTTCGCGTAGGGGTGAAGCGGGCCGTGCCGCTCAGTCGCCGCGCGATTCGATCTTGAACTGGGCGCCAGCGTCCTGGCCGAGCGTTTTCACGAGCCAGGGCAGCGCCTCTTTCATCGTCGCTTCGAGCGTGTAGGGCGGGTTCAGGATGAACATGCCGCTGCCGTAGAGGCCGAAGCCGTCTTCGGGCGGATTGCTCACTGAAAGCGTGAGGTGCAGCCAGTTTTTGTCCTGCAGTCGCTTGAGTTGCTCCGGGAAGCGCTGCGATTCGGGGCGCGTGACCTGCGGATACCAGACCGCATAGGTGCCATTCGCGAAGCGCGTGAGGCTTTCCTCGACGCACGTGAGCGTGCGTGCGTAGTCGCGCTTGTCCTCGAAAGAAGGGTCGATCAGCACGAGCGCACGGCGCGGCGGCGGGGGCAGGAGTGCCTTGATGCCGTCGAAGCCGTCGCCGGCGTAGATCATCACGCGGCGCCCCGCGTCGTGGAAGCGGTGGCGCAGCACGTCGATTTCCGTGCTGTGCAATTCGAAGAGCCGCATGCGGTCCTGCTCGCGCATGAGACGCCAGGCGAGATAGGGCGAGCCTGGGTAGAAGCGCAATTCGCCGTCGGGGTTCAGCGCCGCCACTTCGTCCACGTAGTCCGCGAGCGCCCCAGGGAGGTCGTTGCGGCCCCACAGCTTGCCGATGCCCGTGTCGAACTCGGCGTTCTTCGTGGCGTAGCCTTCGCGCAATGCATAGGCGCCGGCACCCGCGTGGGTGTCGATGTACCAGTACGCCTTGTCCTTCTTGCCGAGGTAATGCAGCAACTGCACGACGACGGCGTGTTTCAGGACATCGGCATGATTGCCGGCGTGGAAGGCGTGACGGTAGCTCAGCATGATGGACGGGACACGAGGTCCGGTGAGAACGGGGAAGACGGCGGCGGCGCGACTGCTGCGCCGCCTGCGGCATGCGCCGCTACCGGGTTAGCGGCGCGCGCAGCGAGGCCGCGTATTGTACGCCACCGCAAGTACGCCACCGCAACGAATCACCCGCAATACGTCAACTGCCTGGATGCGCTCACGCGTGCGCCCATCCGACGGCGGAGCGCGCGCTGCGCGTTCCGGGCATGCGCGAGACGTCAGTCGTAAGCGTCGCCGACGATGGCCTCGATCTGCGCCTTGATGTCCGGCGTGATCTTTTCCGCCACGTCGCGCGCCTTCATGTTTTCGCCGATCTGCTCGATACGCGAGGCCCCGGTGATGATCGTGCTGACGTGCGGATTCTTCAGGATCCACGCGAGCGCCAGCTGCCCCACCGAACAGTCGAGCTGTTTGGCGAACTCAGCGAGCTTGCCGACGATCGCGTTCTTGTCAGGATCGGTGACATTCTTGCGCAGCCAGTCGTAGCCCTGCAGTTCCGCGCGGCTGCCCGACGGCACGCCGCCGCGGTACTTGCCGGTAAGCAGGCCCGAGGCGAGCGGGCTCCAGGTGGTGAGGCCGAGGCCGATGTCCTCGTAGAGGCGACGGTATTCGTCTTCCACGCGCGTGCGGTGGAACAGGTTGTATTGCGGCTGCTCCATGACCGGCTTGTGCAGGTGATGGCGCTCCGCGATTTCCCACGCGGCGCGGATTTCGTCGGCGCTCCACTCCGACGTGCCCCAGTAGAGCGCCTTGCCGCGCGTGATCATATCGCTCATCGCCCAGACGGTTTCCTCGACCGGCGTGTTCGGGTCGGGGCGGTGGCAGAACACGAGATCGACGTAATCGAGCTGCAGCCGCTTGAGCGAGCCGTCGATGGCGTTCATGAGGTACTTGCGGTTGAGCGTGTGGTACTGGTTGGGCGCTTCGTTCAAGCCCCAGTAGAACTTGGTCGACACCACGTAGCTCACCCGCGGCCACGCGAGCTCCTTGAGCGCCTGTCCCATGAGCTCTTCCGACTTGCCGCCGGCATAGGCCTCGGCGTTGTCGAAGAAGTTGATGCCCGCGTCGCGCGCCGCTGCGAGCGATTCGCGCGCGAGCCTGGCGTCGACCTGGTTTCCGTAGGTGACCCACGAGCCGATGGACAGTTCGCTTACCTGCAGGCCTGAGCGGCCCAGTCGCCGATAGTTCATTAACGCCTCCTTGTGAGCCGATAAAGCTAGCACGACTTGGCCATTATTGCTGAACGGCCTTGCGCCGGCATGGCATGCCGCATTGCGCCTTGCACCGCGGCGAAAATCTCTTTTGCTTGTCCTGCTCGATGCTTCGACGAGACGTGTTCATGCACAATAGCCCGGTTGGCCGCGACGCAACATCTGGCCGGACGGCATAAGCCATTCGTCAGGTTTGACGGCGCGCGCGCCGAGGTTTCATCCTGTCCCGTTCACTCACCTGGAGGTGCCCCGATGTCGTCTCTCTCACTGAACACGAAACTCGATGGCAAGGTCGCAGTCGTTACCGGCGCGGCCAGCGGCATTGGCAAGCAGATCGCCCTCACGCTCGCGCAGGCGGGCGCCGCGGTCGCCATCGCCGACCTGAACCAGAGCGGCGCGGACGCCGTGGCCGAAGAGATCAAGGGCGCGGGCGGCAAGGCCATCGGCGTCGCCATGGACGTCACCAATGAAGACGCCGTGAACCAGGGCATCGACCGCGTCGCGGCCGAACTCGGCCCGGTCGACATCCTCATCTCCAACGCCGGCATCCAGATCGTGAACCCGATCGAGAACTACGCGTTTTCCGACTGGAAGAAGATGCAGGCCATCCACGTGGACGGCGCATTCCTCACCACCAAGGCGGTGCTCAAGCACATGTACCAGGACGACCGCGGCGGCGTGGTGATCTACATGGGCTCGGTGCACTCGCACGAGGCGTCGCCGCTGAAGTCGGCCTATGTCGCGGCCAAGCATGCGCTGCTCGGCCTCGCGCGCGTGCTCGCCAAGGAAGGCGGCAAGCACAACGTGCGCTCGCACGTGGTGTGTCCGGGCTTCGTGCGCACGCCGCTCGTGGAAAAGCAGATTCCGGAACAGGCCAAGGAACTCGGCATCTCGGAAGAGGAAGTGGTCAAGCGCGTGATGCTCGGCGGCACGGTGGACGGCATCTTCACGACCGTCGAGGATGTCGCGCAAACCGTCCTGTTCCTCTCGGCGTTCCCGAGCGCCGCGTTCACGGGCCAGTCCTTCGTGGTGAGCCACGGCTGGTTCATGCAATAACGCAGGCATCGAGCGCAGGAGGCGCAGCAATGGCGCAACGCAAGAAGGGGCAGGTCCAGTCGAGCGCGGTCGACGACGAGGTCGGCGCGCATACCGGTGCACATTCCGGCGCGCAGGTCGGTCACGCTTCGCAGCCGCATGTTTCGCAGTGCGGCCCGCAGGCCAAAGCGTGGGAAACCATCGCGCTCACGCTGCAAGGGGGCGGTGCGCTCGGCGCGTATCAGGCGGGCGTGTACGAAGGCCTCGTCGAGGCCGGCATTGCGCCGAACTGGATCGCGGGCATTTCAATCGGCGCGCTCAATACCGCGATCATCGCAGGCAATGCGCCGGAACATCGTGTGGCGCGTCTGCGCGAGTTCTGGGAGACGATCTGCCAGCCGGCCTACAGCTTCCCGTTGCCGTCCTTCGTCGAGCATGCGCTCTTCAATTCGAATGCCGCCGTGCGCAAGACGTTCACGGCCATGCAGGCGGCAGGCGCGATCGTGGAAGGGCAGAAAGGCTTTTTCGTGCCGCGCTTTCCGCCGCCGCTGCCCCATGGATCGGGTTCGCCCGAAACGGCCAGCTACTACGACACGAAGCCGCTCAAGGCGACGCTGGAACGCCTGTGCGACTTCGAGCGCATCAACTCGGGCGAAACGCGCGTGTCGGTGGGCGCGGTCAACGTGGGCAGCGGCAACTTCGTCTACTTCGACAACAAGACCACGAAGCTGCGCCCCGAGCATTTCATCGCCTCGGGCGCGTTGCCGCCGGGCTTCGCGGCGGTGGAGATCGACGGCGAGTACTACTGGGACGGCGGCCTGATGTCGAACACGCCGCTCTACGAGGTGATCCAGACCACGCCGCGGCGCGACACGCTCGCGTTCCAGGTCGATCTCTGGAGCGCGCGCGGGCCGGTGCCCGACAATCTCATCGACGTGCAGGGCCGCGTGAAGGACATTCAGTATTCGAGCCGCACGCGTCTCGTGACCGACATCCTGCAGCGCTCGCAGCGTTATCGGCATGTGCTGCGCGAGGTGCTCGATCGCGTCGCGCCCGAGCATCGCAATGACCCGTGGGTTGCGCTGGCGGACGAGCTTTCGTGCTCGAAGAAGTACAACGTGATCCACCTCATTTACCGGCAAAAGGAATACGAGGGGCACTTCAAGGATTACCAGTTCGGCACCTCGACCATGCGCGAACACTGGGCAAGCGGCTTGCAGGATATCCGCGCCTCGCTCGCGCAGCCGGGCTGGCTCGAAAAGCCCGATAACGACTCGGGTTTCGTCACGCACGATATCCATCGCGACATGCGCGGCCACGGCGCCTGAGTTTTTCGTCGCATTCGCCAAAGAAAAAGGCGTCCGTTCGGAAAGAACGGACGCCTTTTTTATCGCGTCGGCGCGCCGCGTTACAACGGCGCATAGTGACGACGAACGACCTTACTTCAGCACTTGTGCGACTGCGCTTGCCACGACGTCGAGGTTGCGCATGTTCAGCGCGGCCACGCAGATGCGGCCCGTGCTCACAGCGTAGATGCCGAACTCTTCACGCAGGCGGTCGACTTGCGCCGCCGTCAGGCCCGAGTACGAGAACATGCCGCGTTGCACGTTGATGAAGTTGAAGTCACGGTCCACGCCGGCGGCCGTGAGGCGCTCGACGAGGCCCGTGCGCATTGCGCGGATGCGGTTGCGCATTTCGCCGAGTTCCGCTTCCCACATGGCGCGCAGGTCGGCCGAGCCGAGCACGGCTGCGACCACCGAGCCGCCATGCGTCGGCGGGTTCGAGTAGTTCGTGCGGATCACGCGCTTGAGTTGCGAGAGCACGCGCGACGATTCTTCCTTGCTGCTCGTGAGGATCGACAGCGCGCCCACGCGCTCGCCGTACAGCGAGAACGACTTCGAGAACGACGACGAAACGAACACGTTGAGTTCCGAAGCGGCGAAGAGGCGCACGACTTCGCCGTCTTCCGCGATGCCGTCGCCGAAGCCCTGATACGCGATGTCGAGGAACGGCACGAGGTTGCGCGCCTTCACGACTTCGATGATCTGCTTCCATTGGTCGGTCGTGAGGTCCACGCCGGTCGGGTTGTGGCAGCACGCGTGCAGCACGATGACGGTGCCGGCGGCGTAGCCGTTCAGCGCGGTGAGCATGCCTTCGAAGTTCACGCCGTTGGTCTGCGCGTCGTAGTACGGGTACGCGACGACTTCGAAACCTGCGCTTTCGAACAGCGCGCGGTGGTTTTCCCAGCTCGGGTCGCTGATCGCGACCTTGGCGTTCGGGTTCACGCGCTTGAGGAAGTCGGCGCCGATCTTCAGCGCCCCCGTGCCGCCCAGCGCCTGCGCCGTGACGACGCGGCCCGCGGCGATCAGCGGCGAATCGTCGCCGAGCAGCAGCTTTTGCACGGCGGCGTCATACGCGCCGAGACCTTCGATCGGCAGATAGCCACGCGGCAGACCGGCTTCCACGCGCGCCTTTTCTGCTTCGCGCACCGCGCGCAGCAGCGGAATCTTGCCTTCTTCGTTGGTGTACACGCCCACGCCGAGGTTCACCTTGGTCGCGCGCGCATCGGCGTTATAGGCTTCGTTCAGACCCAGGATCGGGTCGCGGGGGGCGAGTTCGACAGCGGAAAAGAGGGACATGATCGTTCGGCAAAAGTGAAGGAAGATCGGATGGGCCACATGCTGCACCGGCCACGGAACTCGCTATTGTAACGAATCCTCAAGCCGGATTTCCGCGGATTTGCCATTCTCCGCGCCGCTTTCAGGGCTATTTCGGGCACGATTGGGCGATTTCTGGACCGTCCCCGCCTGAGCGTTCGCCGTCGCCGCGATGCGCGGCCCTTGCAGTGCCGCCGTTGCGCCCCATGTATGTCTGTCCCCACCTCGTCTCGCCCCAAGGCTTGCCCATCGGCAAGATTCTGCAAGACGCTAGAATAGTTGTTTGCTCCGCGCACAGGATGCCCCCCATGTCCGACCACACCGTCGCCGACGCGAGCGCGCTCGACGAGTCGAAATTCGTCCAGTACGAAGGCTCGCCGTTCCAGCTCTACCAGCCGTACCTGCCGGCCGGCGACCAGCCGACGGCCATCGAAACGCTCGTGGAAGGCGTTGAGGACGGCCTCTCGTTCCAGACGCTCCTCGGCGTGACGGGCTCGGGCAAGACTTACACGATGGCGAACACCATCGCGCGCCTCGGCCGCCCGGCCATCGTGTTCGCGCCGAACAAGACGCTCGCCGCGCAGCTCTACGCCGAGTTCCGCGAGTTCTTTCCGCGCAATGCCGTCGAGTACTTCGTCTCGTACTACGACTACTACCAGCCGGAAGCCTATGTGCCGCAGCGCGATCTCTTCATCGAGAAGGATTCGTCGATTAACGAGCACATCGAGCAGATGCGGCTTTCGGCCACCAAGAGCCTGATGGAGCGGCGCGACGTCGTGATCGTCGCGACGGTTTCGGCGATCTACGGTATCGGCAATCCGTCCGAGTACCACCAGATGATTCTGACGCTGCGCCACGGCGATCGCCTCGGCCAGCGCGACGTCATCGCGCGCCTGATCGCCATGCAATACACGCGCAACGAGCAGGACTTCCAGCGCGGCACGTTCCGCGTGCGCGGCGACACCATCGACATCTTCCCGGCTGAGCACGCCGAAATGGCCGTGCGCGTGGAGCTGTTCGATGACGAAGTGGAAACGCTGCAGCTCTTCGATCCACTGACGGGCCGCGTGCGCCAGAAGATTCCGCGCTTCACGGTCTATCCGTCGTCGCACTATGTAACGCCGCGCGAGACCGTGCTGCGCGCCGTCGAAACCATCAAGTCCGAATTGCGCGAGCGTCTCGAGTTCTTCCATACGGAAGGCAAGCTCGTGGAGGCGCAGCGCCTCGAGCAGCGCACGCGCTTCGATCTGGAAATGCTTCAGGAGCTGGGCTTCTGCAAGGGCATCGAGAACTATTCGCGGCACTTTTCGGGCGCGCTGCCCGGCGAGCCGCCGCCCACGCTCGTCGATTACCTGCCGACCGACGCCATGATGTTCCTCGACGAGTCGCACGTGCTGATCGGCCAGTTCAACGGCATGTACAACGGCGACCGCGCGCGCAAGGAGAATCTCGTCGATTACGGCTTCCGGCTGCCTTCGGCGCTGGACAATCGGCCGCTCAAGTTCAACGAGTTCGAGCGCAAGATGCGCCAGGTCGTGTTCGTCTCGGCCACGCCCGCCGACTACGAAAAGAAGGTGACGGGCCAGATCGCGGAGCAGGTCGTGCGGCCCACGGGCCTCGTCGACCCGGTGATCGAGGTGCGGCCCGCGTCGACGCAGGTCGACGACGTGCTCGGCGAGATCAACGAGCGCGTGGCGGTGGGCGAGCGTGTGCTCGTCACCACGCTCACCAAGCGCATGGCCGAGCAGCTCACCGAGTTCCTCTCGGACCACGGCGTGAAGGTGCGCTATCTGCATAGCGACATCGACACGGTCGAGCGGGTGGAGATCATCCGCGACCTGCGTCTGGGCACGTTCGACGTGCTCGTGGGCATCAACCTGCTGCGCGAAGGCCTCGACATTCCCGAGGTCTCACTCGTGGCGATTCTCGACGCCGACAAGGAAGGCTTCCTGCGCGCCGAGCGCTCGCTCATCCAGACGATCGGGCGCGCCGCGCGTAACGTGAACGGCAAGGCGATTCTCTACGGCGACCGCATCACCGACTCGATGCGCCGGGCCATCGACGAAACCGAGCGCCGCCGCGCCAAGCAGATCCACTTCAACGAAGAGAACGGCATCGTGCCGCGCGGCGTGGTCAAGCGCATCAAGGACATCATCGACGGCGTCTACAACGTCGACGAAGCCCGCGCCGAGTTGCGCGAGGAGCAGGAGCGCGCGAAGTTCGAGGACATGTCCGAGAAGCAGATCGCCAAGGAAATCAAGAAGCTCGAAAAGCAGATGATGGACTACGCGAAGAACCTCGAATTCGAGAAGGCTGCCCAGACGCGCGATCAGCTCGCGGTGCTGCGTCAGCGCGTGTTCGGGGCGAACGTGGGCGACCATCCGATCTGAGCGCCAGACCCTCGAGGCGGTGGGGCGTGTTCGCGCCGCACCTGCCTGCGCCCACTTCATACCCTGCCTGTCCCAATCGAATACCCTTCGTCATTTTCGGCCCTGAAACCGGACCGTCAGCCGCCGTAAGCCCACGTTAACAAAACGCTGCTAAAACCCTGTCGCGGTTGGGTTTTCCGCGGCTCTGAATTTGTCCCTCATCGGCATCGGTGTTAAACTTCGCCATTATTGAGAATTGTTCGCATTAGCGTTATTACACAGACGCAGCGAATGTAGGTCGGATGTAACCCTCATATAAAAATCAGGAGTTTCGATGCGGATTCACTCTCTCTTGCGCGGCACTGCCGTCATCGCGGCCGCCACGGCGGCATTGGCGGCCAACGCGGCTGAATACCCGATCGGCAAGCAGGCAATCCAGGGCGGTATGGAAATCGGCGCGGTCTATCTGCAGCCGATCACCATGGAGCCGGAAGGCATGATGCGCAAGGCCTCGGATTCCGACATTCACCTCGAATCGGACATCCACGCGGTCAAGAACAACCCGACCGGCTTCGCCGAAGGCGACTGGATGCCGTATCTGCAGGTTCACTACGAACTCACCAAGCCGGGATCGAGCTACGTGCAAAAGGGCGACCTGATGCCGATGGTCGCCAACGACGGCCCGCACTATGGCGACAACGTCAAGCTCGCCGGTCCCGGCAAGTACCACCTCAAGCTGATCGTCGAAGCGCCGATGCAAACGGGCCACATGGCGTTCGGCCGTCACGTCGACAAGGAAACGGGCGTGGGCCCGTGGTTCAAGCCGATCACGCTGGAATACGATTTCCCGTTCGCGGGCATCGGCAAGAAGGGCGGTTACTAAGTCTTCATCCGGTAGCTCGGGCGGCGGCGCGCATCTCGTGTAGCGCCGCCGCATGAATGGCAGCAAGGAGCAGGTAAAACCAATGACTGGAAAGCGGAAGTTTGCGGCGCTCGCGCTCAGCGCGTCTTTTGCAGTGTCGCTGGCGGGCGTGGCCACGGTGGCGCACGCCGAAGATCTGCCCACGTTCAAGCTCGAAATGACCGACGGCAAGCTGAACCCCGCACGCATCGAAGTGCCGGCGGGCAAGCGCATCAAGATCGAGGTGCGCAATACGGGCAAGGGCGCGGCGGAGTTCGAGAGCGTTCAGTTGCGCAAGGAAAAGGTGCTGGCGCCGGGCGCGGACTCGTTCGTTGTGATCGCGCCGCTCGATCCGGGCGAGTACAAGTTCTTCGACGATTTCCACCAGCAGGCGCAGGGCGTGATCGTAGCCAGGTGAGTGGTGCGAAGTAAGGCCGCCGGCGTGTAGCGCCGGTAGCAGGAGGTGTTGAATGGGTCAGGTGATGTTCATCGTATGGCGGGAGAGCGTCGAGGCGCTGCTCGTCGTCGGGATTCTTTATGCGTGGCTGAAAAACGGCGACGCGGATGCGCGGCGCGGCGTGCCGTACCTGTGGGGCGGCGTGGCGCTCGGCATCATTGCCGCCGTCGCGCTCGGCGCGGCGCTGGTCGGCTTCACGGAAGTGCTTTCGGGCGACGCGCAGGACTACTTCCAGACCGGCATGGTGCTGGTGGCGTGCGTGCTGATCGTGCAGATGGTGTTGTGGATGAAACAGCACGGCCGCACGCTCAAGCGCGAGATGGAAGAGTCGCTGGAAAAGAGCACGCGCGACGCGAACTGGTGGGGCGTGACGATTCTCGTCGCGCTGGCCATCGCGCGTGAAGGCAGCGAGACGGTGATCTTCCTCTATGGCCTCGGCTTCGGCCAGTCGGGCCACGTGGACGCGAGCCAGTATCTCGCGGTGCTGATCGGCCTCGCGCTGGCGTTCCTCACGTTCTATCTGCTGCAGCTGGGCGGCAAGATCTTCTCGTGGCGGCATTTCTTCCGCGTCACCGAGATCATGCTGCTGTTCCTCGGCGCGGGGCTGTTCCAGACCGGCGTGGACAAGCTGATCGACAAGGAAATCCTGCCGACCATCGTCGACCAGGTATGGAACTCCTCGGCGATCCTCGACGACTCGAGCACCTTCGGCTCGCTCGTTGCGACGCTCACGGGTTACCGCGCGCATCCGGCGCTCATGAACCTGATCGCCTACGCCGTGTACTGGCTCGTAGTGTGGTTCCTCGTGCGGCGCGCCACCGGCCGCGCGGGCGCGGTTGCGAAGAGGAAGGCAGCATGAGTTGTGCATCCGCTCGCCCGACGCAGGCACACGGGCGCCCTGGCAAGCTCGCCCAGGCGGGCCAGTGGATGCAACGTCACGGCGCGGCGATCCGCGCCGTGCAGTGGGTCGTCGTCGCCGTCTACGCATTCCTGATTCTCGTGCCGGCGGTGATGCCGCTGCCCGGCGACACGGCGCACCTGTGGAGCAATCTCACGCTCGCGGCGCAGTTCGTGTTCTGGGGCATCTGGTGGCCGTTCGTGCTGCTCTCGATGGTGCTGCTCGGCCGCGTGTGGTGCGGCGTGCTCTGCCCCGAAGGCGCGCTCACCGAGTTCGCCAGCAAGTTCGGACGCGGCCGCGCGATTCCGCGCTGGATGCGCTGGGGCGGCTGGCCCTTCGTGGCCTTCGGACTCACCACGATCTACGGTCAGATGGTGAGCGTCTACCAGTACCCCAAGGCGGTGCTGCTGGTGCTGGGCGGCTCGACGCTCGGCGCGATGGTGATCGGCTTTCTGTACGGACGCGAGAAGCGCGTCTGGTGCAAGTATCTTTGCCCCGTGAACGGGGTTTTTGCGCTTCTGGCGCGTCTCGCGCCGTTTCGCTTCAAGGTCGACGAAGACGCCTGGCGTAACTCCTACACACACGGCGAACACGGCGGACATCGCGTGATTCCCGTGAACTGCGCGCCGCTCGTACCGCTGCGCAACATGAAGGGTGCCGCGCAATGCCACATGTGCGGACGCTGCAGCGGCCACCGCGACGCCATTTCGCTCTCGTGGCGCTCGCCCGCGGAGGAAGTGGTCGAGCTGGGCGACAGCCAGGCGAACCCGTGGGATACCGCGCTGATTCTCTACGGCTTGCTCGGCGTGGCAATTGGCGCGTTCCACTGGACGGGCTCGCCGTGGTTCATCGGCATCAAGCAGTGGCTCGCCGGTTGGCTCATCGACCGCGATATCACCTGGCCGCTCGACACCAACGCGCCGTGGTTCCTGCTAACGCATTATCCGGAGCAGAACGACGTGTTCTCGTGGCTCGACGGCACAATGATCGTCGGCTATATCGTCGCCACGGCGCTCGTCTATGGCACGGCGCTGCTCGTGATCCTCGCGGGATCGACGGCCGTGCTCGGGCGTTTCGAGATGCGGCGCCTGCATCACTTCGCGCAGTCGCTGATACCGCTTGCCGGGGCAGGTGTGTTCCTCGGCCTCTCGGCCACGACGCTCTCGCTCCTGCGTGCGGAGCACGTGCCGCTCGACTGGGCCGCGGAGGTACGCATCGCGATTCTCGTCATCACGAATCTCTGGAGCGCCTGGCTCGCGTGGCGCGTGACGGGCCGCTACAGCTCGCGGTTCTGGCAGCGCGCGCTCGCGCTTGCGGGCTTCGCGCTCGCGCTCGCCGTGGTGGACAGCGCGTGGTGGCTCATGTTCTGGGGCTGGGTGCGTTGACGTTTCTTCCGCCGCTTCTTCGTCTGCCGCTGATATAGCCGACATACAAGGCGGCGGCGCGTCGCGGCGCAAGTCTGGGTTACTCTGAAAGACCGGGTTGGCGTGGGACAGGCCAAACCCGGTTTTTGACTTTTCGGAGAGACGCATGCGAACGCGAGCAGTACTGACCGATGAAGACGTGATCCGGGTAGCCGACGCAGCCGTTGCGCACGCCCGCGCGAATGAATGGAATGTGACGATCGCCATCGTCGATGATGGCGGCCATCTGCTGTACCTGCGCCGGCTAGACGCCGCCGCGCCCATCACCGCCGAAATTGCCGTGGCCAAGGCCCGCACCGCTGCGCTCGGGCGCCGCGAGAGCAAGGTCTATGAGGAGGTCATCAAGCAGGGGCGCACGGCGTTTCTCAGCGCGCCGCTCACCGGCATGCTGGAAGGCGGCGTGCCCGTGACCGTGAACGGCGATGTCATTGGCGCGGTGGGGGTATCGGGCGTGAAGTCCGACCAGGATGCGGCGATTGCGCGTGCTGGCATCGTGGCGCTTGGGGTCGAGTAGGCGCATTTGTCGATGCGCTTGGCGTCGCCAGAAAAACAAAAGCCGCGGACCTGTGCCGCGGCTTTTGTTCGGGGCGCGTAGCCCGGGCGGCTCACGCTTCGCGCGCCGCCCCGTGCTTTGCATGGGACCGGAGTCAGCGCTAAAGCGCCAACTCCGGATCGATACAGCTGTGAGAACAAAAAAATGGCGTGGCTTGCTTCGACGGCTGGCTTGAAGCTTGAAGGATGTCTGCACGAAGGGGTCTAGATCTCGCGTGCAAGCCGTCGTTGCTGGCTAATGCCCCAACGCCTCTCAGAGGAGGCGGTCCCCACAATACCCGGTTGAAACCTCGCGGTTTCCTATTTCGTCAGGATCAGCTTGCCGAGCCGGGTGGCCCGCAGCTGATACGTCTCGCCGTTGTGCATGATGCTCACATGGCTGCGGCCTTGCAGCAGCGCCGCGCTGTCCAGCTTGCGCTCATCGCTTGCCGTGGCGACCGCCGGTTCGGCGGTCTTGCGCGGCTGCGGCTGTGCGACGGCCGGTTTGGGCCGCGCGCTGGTCAATGCCGAACTGCCGTTGCGGCGCAAGCTTAGCGTGGAGGTGCGGTTCAGTTCGGTCATGAACGTGACGTCTTTGTCTCGATTCGATGGAATGATTCTAAATGATAATCGTTCACATTTACAACTGCGAGATATTCATCGAAATTCAGCGTCGATAGTCAGAGCCGAATCGAAGTGCGGCGTCATGAATTGGCGTTTGCCGATCCGAGCAGGGCGGGCCGACAAACGCCGGGGGGACTTCAGTGCAGCGCGTTAGGCGCGCTGCCGTTGCCTTGCACGAACTGGCGGATGAGCCGCACGGTGTCGATATCCGACTCGCGATAGGCCGACTTCACGATCTCGGAAGTCTGCCGGTCGTCCTCGGTATCGGCGGTCGGCAGTGTCGTGCGGTACTCGAAGCGCAGAAAGAGCTGCAGCGGGTCGGGCTGCTCGATCGTCATCGTGAGCGAGCCGCCCACGTACTCGGCCGTCGCCATGATGTCGTAGCGCACGCTCTCGTTGGGCGTGAGCGTGACGCGGTCGCGTACCGTGGCGTGGCCATAGTGCAGTTCGCGCTCCATCGTGCTTCCGGTGCGCGAGAGGATCGTGCAGCTGTCGAGCCCGATCACGAAGAGCTGCGGCTGCTCGGCGCGCAGCACGAGCCCTTCCCAGAGCTGCTCGCGCGACATGGCCTCGACGAGCGGATTCAGCGGATCGTTGATCTGGATGAGGTGTTCGAAATTCAAGTCGGCGCCTTCCTGTGTCTGTGTCCTTGCGCCGCCGCTCAAGCGACGGCGAGACCCGTGCGGATCGCGATCGTGTTCGTGAGGACCTTGTGGACCGGGCAGGCGTTGGCGATCTGCAGCAGGCGCTCGCGCTGCTCTTCGGTGAGCGTGCCTTCGAGCACGATCTGGCGGTCGATCTTCGTGCCTTCGCTGCCGGTTTCCATCGTGAGCTTCACGCGTACGCCTTCGAGCGGCCACTCCTTGCGCTGCGCGTACATCTTCAGCGTGATGGACGTGCAGGCGCCAAGGCTCGAGAGCAAGAGCGAGAAGGGCGACGGTCCGCGGTCGCCGCCGCCTAGCGAGGCGGGTTCGTCCGCGATCCAGGTGTGGGTGCCGTCGTCGAACTGGACCTGATAGTTCGTCGAGCCAATGTGTGCGGTGACTGCGGGTTCGGCCATGCGCTCCTCGCGGGCGGGACGGTTAAAGAGGGACGGGCGCGCGACCTGCGGTGCGCGCCCCGGAACCCTTATTGTGACGGAAAGCGGGCCGCCCTGTGGCGATCTGACAGAACCGGCTGCGACGCTCGCCCCGGGGTCAGTGAGCGATGCGTCCCATGCGCCCGGCCTGATAATCGAGCACGGCCTGGCGGATTTCCTGCTCCGTGTTCATCACGAACGGGCCGTAGCGTACGACTGGCTCGTTCAGCGGCACGCCGCCGATCAGCAGCACCTCGAGCGGCGCGCTCGCGTCAGCCGGGGCGGCGAGCGTGACAGTGTCGCCGTCGCTCGCGAAGGTCACCATCTGCTGCGCATCGATGGCTTGCGACTCGGGGCCGTACAGACCCGTGCCCGAGAGCCCGTATGCAAACACGCGATACTCGCTCGGCACCGGCTGCTCCACGCGCGCGCCGGGCGCGAGCGTGAAGTGCTGGTAGAGGATCGGCGTGCGCGTTTCGATCGCGGCCTTCACGCCGAGCGCCTCGCCGGCGATCACCTTCACCGAAACCTTGCCGTCCTTCGAGCGACCCACCGGAATCTGCTCCGTGGGCAGTTCCTGGTAGCGCGGCGCCATCATCTTGTCGCGGGCGGGCAGGTTCACCCACAGCTGCAGGCCATGCATGCGGCCGCCCGTGCGTGTGAATTCGGGGTCGGGCATTTCGCTGTGAATCACGCCCGCGCCGGCCGTCATCCATTGCACGTCGCCGGGGCGCAGCGTGCCCGAGTGGCCCGCCGAGTCCTTATGGCCGAAGCGCCCCTCGACCATATAAGTGACGGTTTCGAAGCCGCGGTGCGGATGGTCGGGCGCGCCCTTGGCCTCGCCGGGCGCGTAATCGACCGGGCCCATTTCGTCGAGCAGCAGGAACGGATCGAAGTCCATCAGCTGGCGGGTCGGGAACGGCCGATGGACGATGAATCCGCCACCCTCGGTGGTGCGAACCGCGGGATAAACGCGTTCGATCGTGCGGGTCGTGGTCATGGATCTCACCTCGAATTGTGGGAATTGCGTTATATGCGAAACAAACCGCTATTATAGGTAGCCAATTTGGCCTGTTTTACGGCCTCATCGCAATGGATTGTCCCATCGCTGGAACGACGACATGAAAATCGATTCGCATAACCTCAACGACCTGATGTACTTCTCGCAGGTGATCGAGCATGGCGGATTCTCGGCCGCCGAACGCGTGCTCGGCATCTCGAAGTCG
Source organism: Paraburkholderia acidiphila (assembly GCF_009789655.1). Classification (GTDB taxonomy): domain Bacteria; phylum Pseudomonadota; class Gammaproteobacteria; order Burkholderiales; family Burkholderiaceae; genus Paraburkholderia; species Paraburkholderia acidiphila. The sequence continues at coordinate 2,027,491 of NZ_CP046909.1, read as the reverse complement.
CGTCTGTCGCGGCGGGTGAGCGAACTCGAGGCCTCGCTCGGCGTGCGGCTGTTGCAGCGCTCCACGCGCAAGCTCGCGCTCACTGAAGCGGGCGAGCTGTTCTACGAGCATTGCCGTGCGATGCTTGCCGAGGCGCAGGCCGCGGTGAACGTCGTTCAGTCGCTGCGCTCGTCGCCGCGCGGCACGGTGCGCGTCAGCGTGCCGGTCACGCTTTCGCAGACCATCTTTTCGCAGATCATTCCAGAGTTCATGCATCGCTATCCCGAGGTGCGGGTGGTGATGCGCGTGACGAACCGCGTGATCGACCTGTTCGAAGATTCCGTGGATATCGCGCTGCGCGTGCGCTCCGAGCCGCCGCAGAACGCCAATATCGTGGTGCGGCCGCTGTGGCGCACCGAGCAGATGCTGGTGGGCGCGCCGAGCCTGCTTTCGCAGAACGCGCCGCCGCTCACGCCCGAGGACCTTTCGCGCTTCGAAACGCTCGATACGCCCACGGGCGACGGACGCCACGTGTTTCAGCTCATCGCACCCGATGGCACGCGTCATTCGCACGAACACGAGCCGCGCCTCATCACCGCGGATCTCACGACGATCCGTGAGGCCGCATTACAGGGCCTTGGCATCGCCGCATTGCCGGAGATGATGTACGGCGCCGCGCTGCGCACGGGCAAGCTTTCGCCCGTGATGCCGGGCTGGACGCTGCCGGTGCCGCAACTCTATGCCGTATTTCTCTCGCGTCAGGGCATGGTTCCCGCCGTGCGCGCCTTCGTCGATTACCTCGTGGAAGTGCTCGATGCCGATAAGAGCTTGCAGCAGGAGTGCCCGCTGAGGACCGACGTCGCCGCGCTCATGAAGCAGGGCGAAGGGCAGGGCGCTGCGAGCGCGACGGGTGAGCTGCCGCGCAAGAAGTCCGCGAGCAGGATCGAAACTGCCTGAAGCTTTGCGAACATGCACGGGCGTGCGCTTGTATGAAGCTTGATACTTAAGCGACGAAATTGCGCATGACGTGCAGCGTCTTTCGGCCTTTGTTTGGAGTGCCATTTGTTTTTAGGCATTCAAGCGCGGTCAGCCATCGCTACTTTCAATGGCCTAACTCTTGTAGGCGCGAAGCGAGAGGAATATATTGAAGTCCTTCTCGCCAAGCACCGGTCTTGAGCGGGAATTGATGGCCGCTATCATAGTGGGCCTTCAGGGCCGAAAGCGCAGTCCGTGTTGCCCACGGCAGTCGCATGTGCCGGTGTGAACCGATCGATTGTCGGGGAGTCGCCGCCACCGCCCGAATGCGCCGCGTGCGCACGAAAAAAGGCCTTCATCTGACGATGAAGGCCTTTTACTTTGTACCGCTGAATTAAGCGTGCTGCGCGCAGTGACGCTTGCAGCGAGCCGCTCAGCGATGCGCCGGATCGGTGACGAAGCCCAGCTTCGTCAGGCCGCCGCTCTGTGCCGCGGACATCACCTGCGCAACGCGCTCGTATTGCACCTTGCGGTCCGCGTTCAGATGCAGTTCCGGCTGCGGCGTGGTCTGTGCCGCGGCGGCGATCTTCTGGTTCAGCGCCGCGTCGTCCACTTGCGTGCCGTCCCACAGCACCGTGCCGTCCGCTTCGATCGAGATATTGATCTGCGCGGGCTTCGCGTCTTCCTTCTGGCTGCTCGCGTGCGGCAGGTCGATCTTCACGGCGTGACGAATCACGGGAATCGTCACCATGAAAACAATCAGGAGAACCAACATGACGTCGACGAGCGGCGTCATGTTGATTTCGTTCATCAGGCCATCGTCGTCGTCGCTGGCAAAGGGGCTCATCGCCATGATGCTTGCCTCCGCTCTTTAGTGGCTGCGCGCAGCGACACGCAGGTTGCCCGTGCTGCCTTCCTTCGCCTGGCCGCGGGCCGTCGAGGAGAGGCGCGCGCCCGTCACGAAGAAGGCATGCAGGCCGTGCGCGAAGCGGTTGAGCTTCGAGACGATCGCCTTGTTGGCGCGGGTGAGGGCGTTGTAGCCCAGCACGGCGGGAATCGCGACGAACAGGCCGAATGCGGTCATGATGAGCGCTTCACCCACGGGGCCGGCCACGGCGTCGATCGAGGTTTGACCCGTCGCGCCAATCGTAAGCAGTGCGTGATAGATGCCCCACACCGTGCCGAACAGGCCGACGAACGGCGCCGTGCTGCCGATCGAGGCGAGAATGGCGAGGCCGCTTTGCATCTTCGCGACCGACTCGTCCATGGTGTCCTTCAGGCAGCGCGTGACCCAGTCCGACACGTCCATGCGGTCGTGCAGATGCGGCTGCGTCTGGTGATGGTGATCGGCGGCTTCCTGGCCCGACAGCGCGAGCGCGAGGAACGGGTTGTCTTCGGGCGAGCCGCTGCCGAGTTTCTTCACGCCGTCGGCGAGATCGTCCGAATGCCAGAACTGCTGCTCGGCATTCTTCGTGAGGCGCTTGAGTCGCGCGACGTTCCAGCCCTTCACGACGATCACGCACCACGACAGCACCGACATGATCAACAGCGCGAGCGCGATGCCGCGCGTCACGAAATCCCCTTGCGCCCAGACGTGGGCGATACCGTAGTTCTGCATTCTTAGTCCTCTTTATTCAATTCATGAAAGCGTGTGACTTCAGCCGGTCAATCGTTCAGGCTGAACTCGAATGGTTGCGTGTAGGCCGCGCGGACGGCTTCGCCGTTTTCCAGGTACGGCTTGCACGAGCTTTGGCGCATCGCGTCGAGCGCGGCGTCGTCGAGACGGGCGGAGCCGCTCGACTTCTTCAGCTCGATGTTCTCGATCTTGCCGGTCAGGCCCACGACGAAGTGCACGAAGGCCGTGCCGGTTTCGCCGCGCCGGCGCGAGAGCGTCGGATAGTCGGGTTGCACGATGCGGCAGTCGAGGTGCGATACGTTCTTCGGCGCCGAAAGCGCCATGGTCGGCTTGGCGTCGGTGGCCGCGGCGGCTTGCGGTGCAGGCGCGGGCGGCGTGGGAGCCGGCGGCGTAGGCGTGGCTGGAGCGGCCGACTCGATCGCGTGCTGCGAAGGCGCTTCGGCCACGGGCAGCGGGGTCGGCTTGGGCTTGGGCTGAACCTTCGGCTTCTCGCGCGTCACGTGCGGGACCGGCTTGGGCGGTGGCGGCGTGGGCGTGGACTGAATCGCGGCAGGGGCGGCGACCGGCTCGGGCTTGAGCAGTTCGGCCGTCATCGTCTGCGACTGGAGTGCGACGGGCGTCACGGGTTCGCGCTTCATCAGCACGACGCCGATGAGCGCGGCATGCAGCGCGACCACGATCGCGCTCGCCGTGACGACACGGCGATTGACGCGAACGGTGGAAAGCGGCAGCGTGCCAGCGGTGGTTTGGAAAGCCTGCATGTTTAGCGTGGCCGCCATGCGGACAGCGGCGAGCAGGCGAACCGGCGCGTCGTGTCGGGCAGCTTTATTTGCGAAAGATCAACAGCGAAATGCACAGCGTCGTTACGAATCCGATCAGCAATTCCATCACGACCTCCTATGAGGGTCACGAGCGGTAGCTGGCTGGTCGGAAGACGGGCTTGCTGTCGGCGGCGAGTTGATGTCCGCGGCGCCTGACATGCGAGGCGCCTCTGGCTAAGCGGGCGGACGGAGCGGGCGCGCATCGGTGGCCGGATGCGCGCCATGACTTCAGGCAGCCTTGCGCTCGTAAAACGTGAGCGGAACCGCATGGGGCACTGCGGCGGGGAGCGCCGGTTGCATCACCCCGCAGCGGCTCGCGCAGACACCGCTTTGCGCCATCACGTCACGAACGGATTCTTCGCACTTGCCGCAGCAGGTCGCGACGCCGAGTTCGAACTGCAGCTCGTCGAAAGAATCCATGCCTTCCTGGATGGAGGCGCGGATCGTCCGGTCGGAGACGGATTTGCAAACGCAGACAATCATGATGGACCGCAATAGAGAGAGTTAATGCGAATTATTATCATTATGTTTGCTGGGTTTGGCAAGCGGGTAGACGGATTTTTTGTAACAAAACCGGATGCTTAGCAGGGGTTTTGCTTTGCGTCAGGAAACGGCAAGGAAGGGTGGGGCGTTCGCCACGGCGTTTTGCGGGCCGGTTGGCGGTTGGCTGCGGCGCGACTCAGTCGGAATGATGTCGATGGCGCCGGGCGCGCCAAAGGGCTGCTGAGGGGGCCCAGATGGGGCGAGGGAGATGAACCAGCTACGCTGAAACGGGGTTGAAACGCTAACTACCGGCGATGCGGCGCGCATCGCGAAGCCGGAGTGGCGCCGAAGTGTCGCGCCGACGCGTCAGGCCGCGTCCGCTTCCCGTTCCCGGGTGCGGCGCGAAGGAATAACCACGCGTTCGACATGGGCGTCGAGTCCCAGCAGCGCGGCGGCCAGTTCCTGCAAATGCGCGCCGTCGCTCGTCGAGCAGAAGCGAATGTCGTCGCCGCGCGCGCCCGCAGGCTCGCCGCTCGCACGCAGGCCGTGCTGGTCGAGCACGCGTTCGAGCTGCCGGGCGATGGCGACGCTCGTGTCGACGAGCGTCATGCGTTCGCCGACGATCGAGCGGATCGCGGTGTCGAGAAACGGGTAGTGCGTGCAGCCGAGCACGAGCGTGTCGGCGCCCGCGTCGAGCATGGGCTCGACGTACGCGCGCAGCAGCGCGAGCAATTCGGCCGAATCGATGTCGCAGCGCTCCACGGCCTCCACGAGGCCATGGCCCGGCTGGCACAGCACGCGCAAGTCGGCCGCGTGGCGTTCCACGAGCGCCTGAAAGCGCGCGCTGCGCAGCGTGACCTGGGTGGCGAGCACGCCTGCCACGCGCGATTTCGAAACCAGCGCCGCCGGCTTGATCCCTGGCTCCACCCCGATGAGCGGGATGGAAAGCCGCTCGCGCACGAGCGCGATGGACTGGGCCGTAGCCGTGTTGCAGGCCACCACCAGCGCCTTCGCACCCTGCGCGACGAGCCATTCGCAGATCGCGAGCGTGCGGTCGGCGATGAAATCGTCGTCGCGCTGGCCATACGGCGCATAGCGCGAGTCCGCGGCGTACACGAGCCGTTCCGCGGGCAGCAGCGCGCGCACGGCGCGCAGCACCGAAAGGCCGCCGAGACCGGAGTCGAAAATGCCGACGGGCGCAGCGCTGGAAGAGGCCGGTAGGTTCACGGAGAAGGGTGCAAAGAGTGGGTGCGCATCCGCAAGGCGGACGGATGCGCGCAAGCCGCGAGGCGTGCGATCAGGATTCTACCGAACCCATGGCCGACTGCTGGTAATTCTGGATGCCGACCTTGCCGATGAGGTCGAGCTGCGTTTCGAGCCAGTCGATATGCTCTTCGGTGTCGTCGAGAATCTTCACGAAGATTTCGCGCGAAATGAAATCACGCACCGATTCGCAATACACAATGGCTTCCTTGCAGGTGGACTGCGAAATCTGTTCGAGCTTCAAATCGCACTCGATGATTTCCTTGGTTTCCTCGCCAATCAGCAGCTTGTGCAGGTCTTGCAGGTTCGGCAAACCGTCGAGCATGAAAATACGTTCGATGAGCCAGTCGGCATGCTTCATTTCGCCGATCGATTCGTCATATTCATGCTTGCCGAGTTTCTCGAGGCCCCAGTGCTTGTACATGCGGGCATGCAGAAAATACTGATTGATTGCCGTGAGCTCGTTCTTGAGCTGCGCGTTCAGATATTCGATGACCTTCTTGTCGCCTTGCATAGTCTTTCCTTTCTTTGTGGGGCGGTGGCTGGTTTCCAACAATAAACGCTCAATACGCAAAAGCCAAGGCCGAATCTACGTCGAATTGCGGTAAATATCGGCGATTTACTCAGTGCTGAGAATTAATCTCAGTACGCTTTTCGCGGCGCAAATAAAAACCGGGGCACGAGGCCCCGGTTTTTAAGCAGGCATCAGCCTGGCATCAAACGGTGGCGACCGGAATCTTGCCGATCTTCGCCTGCCATTCGGCGGGGCCGGTCTTGTGGACCGAGGTGCCCGACGAATCGACCGCGACCGTCACCGGCATGTCCTGCACGTCGAACTCGTAAATGGCTTCCATGCCGAGGTCTTCGAACGCGAGGACCTTCGAGCCGCGGATCGCCTTCGACACGAGGTAAGCCGCGCCGCCCACCGCCATCAGGTAAGCCGCCTTGTGCTTCTTGATCGCCTCGATCGCGACGGGGCCGCGCTCGGCCTTGCCGACCATCGAGATGAGGCCCGTTTGCGAGAGCATCAGGTCGGTGAACTTGTCCATGCGGGTGGCCGTGGTGGGGCCCGCCGGGCCGACCACTTCGTCGCGCACCGGATCGACCGGGCCGACGTAGTAGATCACGCGGTTCTTGAAGTCCACCGGCAGCTTCTCGCCCTTCGCGAGCATGTCGGCGATGCGCTTGTGCGCGGCGTCGCGGCCCGTGAGCATCTTGCCCGAGAGCAGCAGCGTCTGGCCTGGCTTCCACGAAGCGACTTCTTCGGGCGTGAGCGTGTTGAGGTCAACGCGCTTGCTCGTTTCCGTGTTCGGTTCCCAGTTGACCTTCGGCCATGCGTCGAGCGACGGGGCTTCGAGCTTGGCCGGGCCCGAGCCGTCGAGCACGAAGTGCGCGTGGCGCGTGGCGGCGCAGTTCGGGATCATCGCGACGGGCTTCGAAGCCGCGTGCGTGGGAGCCGCGTGAATCTTCACATCGAGCACGGTCGCGAGGCCGCCCAGACCCTGTGCGCCGATACCGAGCGCGTTGACCTTCTCGTGCAGTTCCACGCGCAACTCTTCAATCCAGTCCTTCGGACCGCGCTTGATGATGTCCTGGATGTCGATGGACTCCATCAACGATTCCTTGGCCATCAGCATCGCCTTTTCAGCCGTGCCGCCGATGCCGATACCGAGCATGCCCGGCGGGCACCAGCCCGCGCCCATCGTCGGCACGGTCTTGAGCACCCAGTCCACGATCGAGTCGGACGGGTTGAGCATGACGAACTTCGACTTGTTCTCCGAGCCGCCGCCCTTGGCCGCCACCTGAACATCGACGGTGTTACCCGGCACGATCTCGTAGTGGATCACGGCCGGCGTGTTGTCCTTCGTGTTCTTGCGGCCGCCTTCGGGCGGGCTCACGATCGAGGCACGCAGCACGTTGTCCGGGTTCAGGTAACCGCGGCGCACGCCTTCGTTGATCATGTCGGTCACGCCCATCGTGGCGCCGTCCCAACGCACGTCCATGCCGACCTTCACGAAGATCGTGACGATGCCGGTGTCCTGGCAGATCGGGCGGCGGCCTTCGGCGCACATGCGGCTGTTCGTGAGGATCTGCGCGATCGCGTCCTTCGCGGCCGGGCTCTCTTCGAGCTCGTACGCGCGGCCGAGTGCCTCGATGTAGTCCTGCGGATGGTAGTAGCTGATGTATTGCAGCGAATCCGCAATGCTTTGGATGAGGTCTTCCTGTTTGATGACGGTCATGGCTAGCTTCTGTGGGGACGGGTGTTTTGAATAGTGTTTGCAGCGCGCGCCGTTCAGTCCGACTCGGCGTGCTCGGGAACCGCCTGACGCGCGGCGGCATGCCCGCCTGGCACCGGATGGCGCGCGGCGAGCTCCTGATAGTGTTCGGGGTGCGTATGCGTGGTGATGCGGTCGATCCACGCCATCACGAGCGCGGAAACGAGGAACGCCACGTGGATGATCACCTGCCACATCACCGTATGTGCCGAAGCGGCGTCGGGATTGATGAAGGTCTTGAGCAGGTGGATCGACGAAATGCTGATGAGCGCCATGGCGAGCTTCACCTTGAGCACGCCGGCGTTCACGTGGTCGAGCCATTCGGGCTCGTCGGGATGGCCTTCGAGATTCAGACGCGAGACGAAGGTCTCGTAGCCACCCACGATCACCATGATGAGCAGGTTCGAGATCATCACCACGTCGATCAGGCCGAGCACGGCCAGCATGATGCTGGTTTCGTCGAGCGTGGTGGCGTGGCTCACGAGGTGCCAGACCTCCTTGAGGAACAGCACGCAGTACACGGCTTGCGCGACGATCAGGCCCAGATAGAGCGGCACCTGCAGCCAGCGGCTCATGAAGATGATGCTGGGCAGCGGACGCATGCGGCGACGGGCTTTACCCGGTGCGGCGGCGGAAGGCGGCTGGGGGCGTGCGGCGGACATGGGCAATCACGGTGGCGAATTCAGGCGGGGCCGCCAGGGCGGTGTCGTCTGGTTAGGGCCAGAAGGCGCGCGCGAGGGGCCGGGCGGGCGCTATTGTACAGCGTCGCAGGACGGGCTCGCCGGGATTCCGACAGGGCGGCCTGCGCGCCGATACTTTCATCCCGATTACGCTGCGCTCACGAGGCTACCGGCGGCAGGCGCTTCAGCTTGAGGCTCGCGAGCCCGATGCCCGCCACCACGCAGGCGAGCGCAATGCCATGCGCGGGCGTGGGGCGCTCGCCGAGAAACACGATGCCGTACACGGCCGCGGCCACCGGCAGCACGGCCGTGAACACGCCCGCAATGCTGCCCGGCACGTGGCGAATGCCCATCATCCAGAGACAAAACGAAAACACGCTCGCCGAAAGCCCGTACCAGAGCGCGAGCCACCAGATGCCGGCGGGCACGCCCGAAAAATCGAACGACAGTGCGCCAGGCAGCCCGACGGGCAGCATCAGCAGCAAGCCGAACAAGTGTGTGTATGCGCAGATGTCGAGCGGCGCGAGCGTTTGAGTGAGCCGGCGCGACAGGATCACATAGAGCGATTCGCAGCACACCGCGCCGAGGACCATCAGGTTGCCGACGAACGAACTTGCGCCGCTATCGCCGCTGCCGCCCACGTGCGCGAGATTGATGACCGCGATGCCCGCGATGGCGAGCACGATGGAGGCGAGCGCACGCGCATCGGGGCGCTCGCGCAGGAAGAGCCACGAGAAGAGGGCGACCACGGCGGGAATCGTGCTCGTGATGACGCCGGCCGCGACCGCGCTCGTGCGATGCACGCCGCCGAGCATCAGCAGCGTAAACCCGAATGTCCCAAACAGCGCCTGAAGGAACAGATTGATCCATTCGCCGCGCTTCACCTGTTGCATTTTGGAGCGGCGCAGCAGCGGGCCGAGCACCGCGAGGGCGACCACGAAGCGCAGCAGCGCGAAGAGTGGAACAGGAATGAAGGCGACGATCGACTTGCCGATGCCGACGTTGCTGCCCACGAGCAGCATCGAGGCAATAAGAAACAGGGAATAGCGATTCAAGCTGGAATCCGGGTGCGCAGTTCAGTTAGCATTCTAAATGTCTGCTTACTTGCGTGCCATGGCGCGCGACTTGCAATGTCCGCATGTGCGCGCGTAAGTGGGTGGTAAGTTGCTACGCTTAATCTTGCCGGCATGGGTGGTTTGCGCAGATCGTCTTGTCGCACGTTCGTGCTACAAGTCGGGCTTTGAAGCGGGCGCGCCCATGCATGCTGCGACGCCGCGATGGCGGCCTGCAGCGCAAGCCAATAGCGCCGCGCCTTTATACGGGCGGCGGCGCACGGAGACGGCGCGCAGGGGCATTGAAGATGCTCATGCGTGTCCACGAGTTTGACGTTTCATCTTCACCAAGGGGTTGTCGATGTCTGCGATTGAATCGGTTCTTCAGGAACGCCGCGTCTTTGCGCCTTCCGAGCAAACGGTGGCTGGCGCCACGGTGTCCGGCATGGACGCCTACAAGGCGCTGTGCGCCGAAGCCGAACGCGATTACGAAGGCTTCTGGGCGCGCCTCGCGCGCGAAACGCTGACCTGGCAAAAGCCCTTTACGAAGGTGCTCGACGAATCGAAGGCGCCGTTCTACACGTGGTTCGAAGACGGCGAACTCAACGCCTCGTATAACAGCCTCGATCGCCACGTCGAAGCGGGCAATGGCGAGCGCGTCGCGATCGTCTTCGAAGCCGACGACGGCACCGTCACGAACGTCACCTACAAGGACCTGCTCGCGCGCGTGTCGCGCTTCGCCAATGCGCTGAAGAAACGCGGCGTGAAGAAGGGCGACCGCGTGGTCATCTACATGCCGATGTCGGTCGAAGGCGTCGTCGCCATGCAGGCCTGCGCGCGCATAGGCGCTACGCACTCGGTGGTGTTCGGCGGCTTCTCGTCGAAGTCGCTCAACGAACGCATGGTCGACGTGGGCGCGGTCGCGCTCATCACCGCCGACGAACAGATGCGCGGCGGCAAGGCGCTGCCGCTCAAGAACATCGCCGACGAAGCGCTCGCCATGGGCGGCTGCGAAGCGGTGCACAGCGTGATCGTGTACAAGCGCACGGGCGGCAAGGTCGCCTGGCATGAAGGCCGCGACCACTGGATGCACGAGATTTCGGCGGCCGAGAGCGACACGTGCGCGCCGGTGCCAGTGGGCGCGGAACACCCGCTCTTCATCCTCTACACGTCGGGCTCGACGGGCAAGCCGAAGGGCGTGCAGCACAGCACGGGCGGCTACTTGCTGTGGGCCGCGCAGACCATGAAGTGGACCTTCGATCACAAGCCGAACGACGTGTTCTGGTGCACGGCCGATATCGGCTGGATCACGGGTCACAGCTATATCGCCTATGGTCCGCTCACGATCGGCGCGACTCAGGTGGTGTTTGAAGGCGTGCCCACGTACCCGAACGCGGGGCGCTTCTGGGACATGATCGCCAAGCACAAGGTCACGGTGTTCTACACGGCGCCTACGGCCATTCGATCGCTCATCAAGATGGCGGAAGCCGATGCGAAGGTGCACCCGAAGAGCTACGACCTTTCGTCGCTGCGCATCCTCGGGACGGTTGGCGAGCCGATCAATCCCGAAGCGTGGGTGTGGTACTACGAAAACGTGGGCGGCAAGCGCTGCCCGATCGTCGACACGTGGTGGCAGACCGAAACGGGCGGCCACATGATCACGCCGCTGCCGGGCGCGACGCCCCTCGTGCCGGGCTCGTGCACGCTGCCGCTGCCGGGCATCATGGCCGCGATCGTCGACGAAACCGGCCAGGACGTGCCGAACGGGCAGGGCGGCATTCTCGTCGTGAAGCGCCCGTGGCCGTCGATGATCCGCAACGTGTGGGGTCAGCCGGAGCGCTACAAGTCGGGCTACTTCCCCGAGGAGCTGGGCGGCACGCTCTACCTCGCGGGCGACGGCAGCGTGCGCGACAAGGACACGGGCTACTTCACGATCATGGGCCGTATCGACGACGTGCTGAACGTCTCGGGCCACCGCCTCGGCACGATGGAGATCGAGTCGGCGCTGGTGGCGAACCCGCTCGTGGCCGAAGCCGCCGTGGTGGGCCGCCCCGACGACACCACCGGCGAAGCCGTGGTGGCCTTCGTGGTGCTCAAGGCCACGCGTCCGCAGGGCGACGAAGCCGTGAAGCTTGCCAACGATCTGCGCGCCTGGGTGGGCAAGGAAATCGGACCGATCGCGAAACCGAAGGACATCCGCTTCGGCGAAAACCTGCCGAAGACGCGTTCGGGCAAGATCATGCGCCGCTTGCTGCGCTCGCTCGCGAAGGGCGAGGCGATCACGCAGGACGTTTCCACGCTGGAAAACCCGGCGATTCTGGACCAGCTTGGTGAATCGCTCTAAAGCCTGAGGTTCGCGCGGCGCCTTGCCTGGCGCCGCGCATCGCATTGCTCCCCGCATTGCCCCCGATTGCCGGCCATACGCGTTTTTGCTACACAGGCGCATGGCCGCGCCACACACTACCCCTCAGAACAATCTCAATCCCTTGCCCGAGCCACCCCCGGTGAGCGAGGCGATGGCGCGCGCGCATCGGCGCTACTGGCGCTTCAACGTCGCGCTGATCGCCGTGCTCATGACGATCGGCTTTCTCGTTTCGTTCGTCGCGCCGCTCTTTGCGCGCACGCTCGCCGACGTGCGCTTCGCGGGCTTCAGCCTGCCGTTCTACCTGGGTGCACAGGGCGCGATCCTGCTCTACGTGCTGCTCGTGGCAATCTATATCGTGCTGATGCAGCGCGCCGACCGCGTGCTGCAAGCCGCGCGCGAAGCCGACGCCGCCATCCGCGAGGCGAGCAGGGCCCAGCAACGATGAAGCTCGCGCACCGGCTGATCCGCTCCTACGCGCTGTACACGCTCGGCTTTCTTGGCTTCGTTTATGTGATGTGGCGCATCGAGCTTGCCACCGGCCCCGGCATGTGGATCGGCTACGTGTTCCTGTTCGTGCCGATCGCGGTGTACGCGGTGATCGGGCTGCTTTCGCGCACCTCCGACCTCGTCGAATACTACGTGGCGGGGCGGCGCGTGCCCTCGTTCTTCAACGGCATGGCGACCGCCGCCGACTGGCTTTCCGCCGCGTCGTTCATCGGCCTTGCGGGTTCGCTCTACGCGAGCGGCTACGATGGACTCGCGTATCTGATGGGCTGGACAGGCGGCTATTGCCTCGTTGCGTTCCTGCTCGCGCCGTATGTGCGCAAGCTCGCGCGCTATACGATTCCCGACTTCCTCGGCACGCGCTTTTCGAGCAACCTCGTGCGCGCGCTCGCGGTGCTGGCGACCATCCTCTGCTCGTTCGTCTACCTCGTCGCGCAGATCCAGGGCGTGGGGCTGATCGCGACGCGCTTCATCGGCGTGGATTTCGCCATCGGCATCTTCTGCGGGCTGGCGGGCATACTCGTGTGTTCGTTTCTCGGTGGCATGCGCGCCGTGACGTGGACCCAGGTCGCGCAATACATCATCCTGATTGCGGCCATCCTGATTCCGGTCTCGCTGATCGCGCATCGCGACGGCCTCGGCTGGCTGCCGCAAGTCGACTACGGCAACGTGATGCAGCGCGTGGAAGCGCTCGAGCGCGACGTGCGCGGCGCGAGTACGGAAGCCACCGTGCGCGACGCATACCGCAAGGACGCGGCGCAGTGGCAGACGCGCCTCGACACGCTGCCACAGTCGTACGTGGCGGAGAAGACGCACCTGGTTGAGTCGCTTGCGGACCTGCGCCGCCACAACGGCCCGCTGCGCGATATCGATTCGCTTGAGCGTCAATTGAATGCGTTCCCGCGAGACGTGGACGCTGCACGCATGATGTGGACGCGCCAGCGCGACGACCTGCTCGAGCGCGCCACGCCGCCCGTGCCGATGAACGAACCATTCCCCGCCGCCGACGAGGCCGAGCGGCGCATTCATCAACGCAACTTTCTCTCGCTACTGTTGTGTCTTTCGCTTGGCACGGCGAGCCTGCCGCACATTCTCACGCGCTACAACACGACGACTTCGGTGGCCTCGGCGCGGCGCTCGGTGGGCTGGACGCTCTTCTTCGTCGCGCTTTTTTATCTGACCGTGCCGGTGCTGGCGGTGCTGATCAAGTTCGAGATCCTCACGCATCTGGTGGGGCAGCGCTTCGACGATCTTCCGCATTGGGTCATGCAATGGCGGCGCGTCGAGCCGTATCTCATCAGCATCGCGGATGTGAACGGCGACGGCGTGGTGCGCTGGAGCGACATCCAGATGCAGCCCGACATGGTCGTGCTAGCCGCGCCGGAAATCGCGGGGCTGCCGTATGTGATGTCCGGGCTCATCGCATCGGGTGCGCTCGCGGCCGCGCTTTCGACTGCAGACGGGCTGCTGCTCACGATCTCGAACGTGCTTTCGCACGATGTGTACTACCACATGGTCGATCCGGGCGCGTCGAGCCAGCGGCGCGTGACGATGTCGAAGATCCTGCTGCTCGGCGTGGCGCTGTTCGCTTCGTATGTGGCGTCGCTCAATACGGGCAACATTCTTTTTCTGGTGGGGGCGGCGTTTTCGCTCGCGGCGTCGAGTCTCTTTCCGGTGCTCGTGCTCGGCGTGTTCTGGAAGCGTACGACGCGTTTGGGTGCCGTGGCCGGTATGGTTGCGGGGCTGACTGTGTGCGTCTATTACATCGTTTCGACGTACCCGTTCTTTACGCAACTCACGGGATTTGCGGGTCCGCGATGGTTTGGCATCGAGCCGATCAGTTCGGGCGTGTTCGGTGTGCCTGCGGGCTTTCTTGTGGCGATTGGCGTGAGTCTGCTCGATCGCAAGCCGGACGCTTATACGGTTGCGTTGGTGGACTATATCCGGCATCCGTGAGGGTAGGGACGTGATTGATTGCCGGTGTGCGGTCTAGCACTTTATTAACGCGCGGGAGAGGGGATACTGAAGTCCTCTCGTTCCCGCGCCGGTCCTCGAAGCAGTACGCGGGAATTCGGCGTCGGGCTGCGGCCCGACGTTTTTTTCTGTGGTGTTGCTTTCAACGGTGAGTGTTCAACGACGAGCAGCGCGACCGCTTATATACCGAGCGTGCGATTGATGCTCCCCGTGCGTCAAGTGAAGGAAATCCCATGACGAAGGCACAGGATGAGTTTCGTGAAGGTACGAACCGAATGGGCAAATTAATGCTCAGCATCCCCGCCGTATGCTTCGCGTCGTTCCTCGTTATTGCAAATCTCAAGTCGCCCCTCGGGACAGATGCCTACATTGCGACGCGGTACTTCGCCGTAGGCATCCCGGTCACAATCGGCTACTCCATGGTGCTGCTGCGACGACCGAAAACCGGAAATCTAATAGGCTGGGTGTACAGGACGGTCTATTGGGGGCTCGTATCGGCGGGCTCGGCCGGCATCGTTTGTTGCATGCTCGGCCTCTACTGGCTGTTCCGACACGTCTCACACGAGGCCGCGTCGCTATTCCTTCTGGCAACTCTCGCAACGTACTTTGTCGTCGCAGCCGTTTGGTTCGCTCAGGCCTTGATCATCAACGACGAAGCCCGCCGCGAACGCGCAATCGACGACTCGCGGGGTGATCGCGTGCTCCGGTTGCCCGGTGACACCAACGAATAATCGTCTGGGTCCGACGTCTGCATCTCCTCTACAAAGCGCTTCGCGCAATGATTGCCATCGCGCGAAACGGGCGACAGACCGTTTCACGAGATCACCCGAAGCGCGCCGCGCCGCGTTCGCCATGTGCGTTATTTTGTGGGCCGCAAAAGCAAAAGCCCCGTAAGTCATTGACTATACGGGGCTTTCTATTCATTTCTGGCGGAGAGAGGGGGATTCGAACCCCCGATAGGCTATTAACCTATACACGCTTTCCAGGCGTGCGACTTAAACCGCTCATCCATCTCTCCGGCGGGAGGCGAATTATAGCAGAGTCCGCGCGCGGGAGGAAAGCGCGCGCGCAGAAGCTGGCACGATCTGCGCTTTGCAAAGTCCGCCGCTCCCCCTAAGCAACGCAGAAATCGTTCGTTCCCCGCTTCCCGGGCTTTCCGTAACGTGGGCGCACCGGCCTTGCAGCCGCCTGGCAAGGACCGCGCAGCGACCACCACCACACGTAACGGAACGCCCGCATGAACAACAAAAACGCCTCCCTCACACGCCGCCCACTAACCGCCGCGCTCGCCCTGGCCTTCGCCATATCGGGTGCCACAATCGCCCACGCGCAGAGCAGCGTCACGCTGTACGGCATCGTCGATGCCGGCATCGCCTACGTGCACAACGCCCAGAGCGCAACCGGCCAGAACCAGTCCACGCTCGTCAAGTTCAGCAGCGGCAATCTTTCGGGCAGCCGTTGGGGCCTGCGCGGTACCGAGGATCTCGGCAGCGGCCTGGCCGCGATTTTCCAGCTCGAAAACGGCTTTAACGTGGGCACCGGCGCGCTCGGGCAGGGTAGCCGCGAATTCGGGCGCAAGGCCATCGTCGGTCTTGCCAGCACGACGTGGGGCACGCTCACGCTCGGCCGCCAGTACGATCCGCTCGTCGACCTCGTGCAGCCGCTCACCGCCGACGGTCCGTTCGGCGGCGTGTTCGGCACGCCAGGCGATCTCGACAACTACGACAACAGCCTGCGCGTGAGCAACTCGGTCAAGTACGCGAGCCCGCTCATCGCAGGGCTTCAGTTCGAAGCCTTGTACGGCTTTGGCGGTGTGGCCGGGGCCACCGGCAGCGGTCAGACATACAGCTTCGGCGCCGCATACTCGAACGGCCCGCTCTCGCTCGCAGCAGGCTACTTCTTCGCCAACGGCGGCAGCACGCTCACTTCGGGCGTGCGCACCTGGACGAGCAGCTCGGATAGTCTCTTCAACACGGTCATCAATCAGGGCTTTGCAAGCGCGAACTCCATCCAGATCGTGCGCGCGGGCGGCAGCTATTCGGTGGGCGCATTGAGCTTCGGGTTGGCCTACTCGAACACGCAATACGGAAACGATGCGTACTCAACCTTCCACCAAACCGCAAAGTTCAACAACGGCTCGGCGTTCCTGAACTATCAGATCACACCGGCGCTGCGCGCGGGCGCGGGCTACAACTACACGTCGCTCACCGGCCCCTCGTCGGCGCACTACAACCAGGTGAATCTTGGCGGCGACTACTCGCTCTCCAAACGCACCGATCTCTACGCGCTCGCCGGTTATCAGAAGGCGAGCGGCCACACGCTCGACGCGAAAGGCTCCAGCATCGTTGCGCAAGCATCGATCGGCGACTTCGGCGTGAGTTCAGGCGCCGACAATCAGGCGCTCGTCGTGGTCGGGATCCGTCACAAGTTCTGACGCTGGCACGAGCGCCTGCGGCGAGCGACGGCAGCCGCGCGGGGGATCGTCGATAATACTTCGTCGATCCGCCGGGGAGAATCTGCTTGAAGGTCAGCGAAGCCGTTACCAGCCGCAAGTCCGTGCGCCAGTTTTTGCCCGATCCGGTGGACCCCGCCGTCATTCGCCGCGTGCTCGATACCGCTGCGCGCGCGCCCTCGGGCGGCAATCTGCAGCCGTGGCATGTTCACGTCCTGGGCGGCGAATCGCTCGCGAAGCTCAAGGCGATCATGGCCGATCGCATTGCGCAGGCGCCCGCTGGCGAGTCGATGGAGTACGACGTGTATCCGCGCGACCTAAGTTCGCCATATCGCGAGCGTCGTTACCAGGTGGGCGAGGATCTTTACCGCAGCATCGACGTCGCTCGCGATGACCGGCCGGGCAGGCTGCGGCAGTTCGCGCGCAACTACGCGTTTTTCGACGCGCCGCTCGCACTTTTCTGCAGCGTGGATCGTCAGATGGGGCCGCCGCAATGGGCGGACCTCGGCATGTTTCTGCAGACGGTCATGCTGCTCCTGCGCGAAGCCGGCCTGCATAGCTGCGCGCAGGAATGCTGGGCGCGCTACGCGCAAAGCGTCGGCGAGTTTCTTGTCTTGCCGCGCGAACGCATGGTCTTTTGCGGCATGGCGATCGGTCATGAAGACACGCGCGCGCCCATCAACCAATGGCGCTCGGCGCGCGTACCGCTCGACGAATTCGTTCAATTCGACGGCATTTGAGTCTTAATATAAGCTAACGTAAGTAATACATATTACTTACAACGCCGCGCGAATACGCGTGGCCAGCGCTTCGAGCTGCGCCATGTCGGCCATTTCACGCGCGTGCGGGCGCAGTTCCTCGCCCGCGCGGCGCGGAATCAGATGGAAGTGCACGTGCGGCACGGTCTGCCCGGCGGCGGCGCCGTTGAACTGCGCGATCAACAGGCCTTCAGGCGCAAGCACCTTGTGCAATGCGGCCGCCATCTTCTGCACCGTCGCCATCGCGGCGGCGCCGGCTTGCGGCGAAAGATCGTAGATCAATTCGGCGCCTTCCTTCGGCAGCACGAGCAGGTGCCCTTCGGATTGCGGCATGACGTCCATGATCGCGAGCGTTGCGTCGTCCTCGTACACCTTGATGCAGGGCGCTTCGCCGCGCAGGATGCGCGCGAAGATGTTTTTGTCGTCATAGGCCATGATGGGTTTCTCCAGTTCGGGCGCGCTGTTGGCCAGCGTCCGGGCGATGCGTTTTGTCGAGTTTGCGATTATGGCCCGCCCTGTATGGGCTGTGCGTGTTCCTGCACGTTTTTTGAAGTGGGTGCATCATAGAGTTTCTCGCGGCGCGCGCGACGACGAATGTCTTGATAGCAACCTCTTGAATGGCATGGGAGCCAGGTACCAAGGACCCGACTCCAGCCGACATGGAGCACGTATGGCAACGACTGATCTCGAAGCAGCTCATCCCGTTCGTGAGGCCACCGTTTCGGGGGCCTGGCGCTTTACCGCCCAGCTATTGGCGCGCGCAGACGTGAAGTTCAACGGCACCCGGCCGTGGGACATGCGCATCCACGACCCGCAGGTGCCCGAGCGCGTGCTGGCGCTAGGCAACCTGGGCCTTGGCGAGGCCTATATGGACGGCCAGTGGGACTGCGAGCAGCTCGATGAATTCTTCGCACATGTGTTGCGCGCGCATCTGGATGACCAGATCGATCCCTCCCGTCTCGTCTTCTACGCGCTCAAAGCGCGCCTTATGAACCGCCAGACCGTGCGGCGGGCGTGGAAAGTGGGCCAGCAGCACTACGATATCGGCAACGAGTTCTACGAGGCGATGCTCGACAAGCACATGGCCTATACCTGCGGCTACTGGTCGGGCGGCGCGAAGACGCTCGATGATGCGCAGGAGGCGAAGCTCGATCTCATCTGCCGCAAGTTGGGCCTCAAGCCCGGTATGCGCCTGCTCGACATCGGGTGCGGCTGGGGCAGCCTCATGAAGTTCGCGGCCGAAAACTACGGAGTGTCGTGCGTGGGGGTGACGATCTCGAAGGAGCAGGCCGCGCTGGGCGCCGAGCGCTGCAAGGATCTGCCCGTCGAATTCCGTTTGCAGGACTACCGGTTGCTCGACGAGAAGTTCGACCGCATTGCGAGCGTGGGCATGTTCGAGCACGTGGGCCCGAAGAACTATCGCACCTACATGGAAGTCGCGCAGCGCTGTCTTGTCGACGACGGTCTTTTCGTACTGCACACCATTGGCAAAAACCGCCGCGACACCACGCCCGATCCGTGGGTCGACAAATACATCTTCCCGAACGGCATGCTGCCGACTATCGGCCAGATCGCGGACGCTTCGGGCGGCCTCTTCGTGACCGAAGACCTGCATAATTTCGGCGCCGACTACGACCGCACGCTCATGGCGTGGCACGCGAATTTCGAGGCCGCGTGGCCGCGTTTCAAGGCACAGATGGGCGAGCGTTTCTACCGCATGTGGCGCTACTACCTGCTTTCATGCGCCGGGGCGTTCCGTGCGCGCGACATCCAGCTGTGGCAGTGGGTGTTTTCGAAGAATGGCTTGCTGGGCGGTTATCAGCGTCCTGCCTGATCTTCCTGTTGCATCATGAAGGCGGCTGCGTTGCGCGAATGGCGAACGCGGCCGTTTGCTTTGCGGATCAGCGGATCAGCGCCGAGACCGTTGCGATGCCAAGGATCGTCATGATGACCGAGGCGCATACGTGAATGGCGATCTCGCCTGCGGCCCAGCCGAAGCGCCCGTGCTGCAGATGCGAAACGACTTCGGCGGAGAAGGTCGAAAACGTCGAGAGGCCGCCCATGAGTCCGGTGATGACGAAGAGGCGCCATTCGGCGGAAAGCTGCGGCATGCGTCCGAAGTATGCGACCGCGACGCCGATCACATAGCCCGCGATGATGTTCGACGCCAGCGTGCCGAGCGGCAGCTCAGGGTAGAGGGCATTCAGGCGCAGCCCGAGAACCCAGCGCAACAGCGAACCGAGCGCGCCGCCAATGCCGACGGCGAGGATGGACAGATACATGGTCTGGAGTGGTTGAGGGCGCAATATGAGCCGGCGCGCTATCCCGTCGGCTCTGTTTTTCTGTCTTTCGAGCACGGAGGAGTGTAGCACCGGCCGGGACCGGCGGTTCCATGCCCCAACGCTTTGCCCTCGGACCACATCTCGCCCAAATACCGTCGCGATGCCACGCAGGGCGGCGCGTCAGGCGATCCCACCGTTCGCACGCAACACCTGGCCGTTGACCCAGCCGCCGTCCGGGCCCGCGAGGAACGACACGACACTCGCAATGTCGTCGGGTTGCCCGAGGCGCTGCAGCGGCGGCATGTTCGCGAAGTGCTGGACCTGCTCTTCGGTCTTGCCGCTGAGGAACAATTCCGTCGCCACCGGCCCTGGTGCGACCGCGTTCACGCAAATGGAGCGTCCGCGCAACTCACGCGCGAATACGCGCGTGATCGTTTCCACAGCCGCCTTGCTCGCCGTATAGAGCGCGTAGCCGGGCAGGTTCATCGCGAGCACGGAGGTCGAGAAGTTGATTACGCGGCCGCCCTCTGCGAGCTTCGTCGCCGCTTCGCGCAGCGTGTTGAGCGTGCCGCGCACGTTGATATCGAAGGTTTCGTCGTAGAGGGCGTCGGTCGATTCGGCGACGGTGACCGTTTTCATGATGCCCGCGTTGTTCACGAGCAGCGTGGGCTGGCCCAGCGTTTCTGCGGTGGTGTCTAAGAGCCGGCGCACTTCGTCGGCCTTCGCGATGTTCGCTTGCACGGCAATGGCGCGGCCGCCTTGCGCTCCGATCTTCGCGACGAGCGCTTCGGCTTGCGCGCTGCGCGAGGCGTAGTTGACGACGACGGCGTAACCGTCGCGCGCGAGACGTTCGGCAATGGCGGCGCCGATGCCGCGCGAGGCACCCGTGACGATGGCGACGCCGCGCGAGTTTGTGGATGCGTTCATGATCGGAGTCCTTCCCGTGAGTGGTGTGTGAACCGACCCGATCATGAACGAAACCCAGGCGGCGATCATTGCGTGCCGCCGGGTTTCATCATTCCATTTCGATTAACAATGCACCGCGGCGCTCAATACGCGATGCAGACGGATTTAGTCTCCGTATACGCGTCGATGATCGCGCGGCCATGCTCGCGGCCGATGCCCGAGGCCTTGAAGCCGCCGAAGGGCAGCGCCGGGTCGACCATGTTGTGCGTGTTCACCCATACCGTGCCGGCCTGCACGCTGTCCACCACACGCAGTGCGCGGTCGAGCTGGTTGGTCCAGACGCTGGCGCCAAGACCGTACTCGGAAGCATTCGCCGCCGCGATGGCTTCCTCGACATCGTCGTACGGCATGGCAACCAGCACCGGCCCGAACACCTCTTCGCGCACGACGGTGAGCGGCTTGTTCGCCGCGTTCGAGATCACGGTGGGCTCGATGAAGAAGCCGGGGCGATTGCCGTCGCCGCCGCCCGCCACGATTTCACCGCCTTCGGCGCGCCCCTGCGCGATCATCCCCGCGACCTTGGCGCGATGGCGCGCCGAAACGAGCGGGCCCATCTGCGTGGCCGCGTCGAAGCCCGAGCCAAGTACCGTTGTGCGCGCAACGTGTGCGATGCCATCGACGATCTGCTCGTAACGCGCGCGCGGCAGATACAGGCGCGAGCCTGCCGTGCACACCTGACCGTGATTGAAGAAGATCGCGCCGGCCGCGCCTTCGATGGCACGCTGCGGATCGCAGTCATCGAGCACGATCACGGGGCTCTTGCCGCCCAGTTCCAGCGACACGCGTTTGAGGTCGCTCGCGCATTGCTTGCCGATGATGCGGCCCACTTCGGTCGAGCCCGTGAAGGTGACTTTGTCCACTTGCGGATGGCGCACCAGCGCCGCACCCGCCGTTTCGCCCTGTCCCGTGACGACGTTGAAAACGCCCGGCGGAAAACCGGCTTCGTGCGCGAGTTCGGCGAGACGTATGGCCGTGAGCGGCGTTTCCTCGGCGGGCTTGAGCACCACGGTGCAGCCGCAGGCAAGCGCAGGCGCGATTTTCCAGACCGCCATCAGCAGCGGGAAATTCCACGGCACGATCGCGGCGACCACGCCTGCGGGCACGCGCCGCGTGGAGGCGTTGTAGCGCACGCCGGGCGGGAATGCGAGCGAGAGATCCACGGTGCTGCCCTCGATCTTGGTCGCCCAGCCGGCCATGTAGCGCAGCCATTGCACGCTGCCGCCCACTTCGAGCATCTTCGAAAAGCCCAGCAGCTTGCCCTGGTTCAGCGTTTCGAGCGCCGCGAGTTCGTCGCCGTGCTGCTCGACGAGATCGGCGAGCTTGAGCAGCAGGTGCTCGCGCGCGGCCGGCGACAGGCGTCGCCACGTGTCGGCTTCGAATGCGCGACGCGCGGCCGTGACGGCTGCGTCGATATCGGCGTCGCTGGCGTCAGGCACCTGCGCGATCTCGGCGCCGGTGGCGGGATTGAATACGGCGAACGTGCGGCCGTTGCCGCTTTCGCTGAAACGTCCGTCAACGAACATCTGCGTGCGGATCGTGTGCGTGTAGTCCTGGCGGTCCATACCGTCTCCTGGTTTCGGTAGTCATGCGAACGTTTTTGGTGGTGTTGCTTTCAGCGTAAGTCGATTGTGTTGCCCGCTGCGAGCGCGGCTGAAGCGGAGTAGGGCGTAGGTGCGCGGAACCGGCTTGGGGCCGCGAATGCGTAAGCGCAAGCAAGATTGAGTGCGCCGCCAACGAGGAACAGCGCGTAGAAACCTTGTCCAAAGCCCCATGACGTGGTGGCGAACGCAGCGCCTGCCAGCATGCCCGCATGGTGCGCGAGGCCGGGGCAGCCCGCCCCCGACGCGCGCGACGCCCGTCCGCCGCGCATGAGCGTGGGGAGCGTCAGGTAGTCGAGCACGGCGAAAGCGGGTGCGGCGAGCGTGGCCCACGGTGCGAGCGAATCGAACGTGAGTGCGGCGAGCAGCGCGCCGCGCAATACGAAGAGCGCGAGCAGCGCGCGCCGGTAATCGACGCGATCGGCAAGCCAGCCTGCGAGGCTCACTGCGGCGAGCGATATCCCGACCTGTGCCGCGGAATACGCAGCGCCGCCGCAGAGCGCGAAGAACTGGAAACGCGCGAGCACACCGCTCGATAGCCCGGCAAGGAGCGCGGGTGCGATGAGCAGCACGCCGTTGCGCCACGCTGGGGTCGTAGCGTGCTCATGTGCCGATCTTGCGCCGCTCTCACGTGTACGCCGCAAGTGAAGCCACGCGGCGGCGATCAGGATAAAGCCGCCCATGATGAGCGGCGTCTGTGCTCCCGTTGCGCCTGCGCGCGCGCCTTCGCCCATAGCCGCCATCGTGAGTACGAGCGCACTTGCGACCGGCACGGTAGCGCGCGCGACGAAACAGCGAGCGAGCGCGCCGGGAATCAGCGCCATCGCAAGCAAGGCAAGCGCGCTTGCGGCGAATGCGGCAAACGGCGCGCCGGCCTGCATCGCCGCGCTCATGATGCCCGCGGCAAGCGCGCTTGCGCCGCCCGTGATCGCTGCCCAGAGACACAAGAGACGTACTGCGTGCATGACAGCAAGGCGGCGCTCGCGCGACATCATCGCGTGCTCACTGCTTGCTGTGGCAGCACGATTTTGCTTCGGGCGCGTCCGCGCCGTCCTGCACGCTGTGCGGATCGCGCCCGCCCGGCAGATCCATCGCCGGATTGCCGTAGAAGAAGTTGTTGGGCTTGAGCATGAAGCCCGCATACTCCACCGGCATCACGGGGAAATCCTCGGGCTTGCACACGTGCGTGTGGCCGAAGCTGTGCCACAGCACGATGTCCTCGTTCTCCACGTTGCGGTTCGCCTCGATATAGCGCGGCAGGCCGTCGCCGCCCGCGTGCTGGTTCGGGTAATCGCCGCTCGCGTAGCGCTGCGCCGTGTCGTACGGCGTAACCCATACGTGGCGCGTGGCGAAGCCGCCGCGCTGGCGCACTTTCGAGTTCGGATCGGCGAGCATGAGCGGGGAGTCGTTGATGATGAGCTTGTAGCCCGGATTCGCGCCCACGCGATTTTTCACGTTCGGGTTCACGACTTTCCAGAAACGCCCGGTCTGGCCGCTGGCGTTGCGCGCCGCTTCCTGCTCGGTCCTGAGCACGCGTTTCGTCGTATCGAACACGTTGCCGTACGGATTCTCCGCACCCATCGCGCGCGGTACGAATTCATGCTCGGTCACCGAGTTCTTCTCGCCATCCACCATCATGTGCAGGCGCGCGTTGAAGAAGTGCTGATGCGTCGGGCCGCCCAGGTTTTCCGTGACCATGCCGCCCCAAGGGTACGTGTCGCCATCGGCCACCGCCGAGGTCTGGATGATGCCCGTGAGCTTGCATTCGAGCTGGATCGTGCCGTCCTGATAGAAGTACCAGTAGAAGCCGTAGTCGTAGTTGCCGACGGTTGCGAAGAACGAGATCACGAGCCGGCGCGAGCGGCGCATCTCGAACACGCCAGTGCGGAATTCGTAGTGCTTCCAGAGCGTGCCGTAGTCTTCTTCGTGCAGGCACACGGCGTTCTTCATCGTGAAGCCGTTGCCGAAATCGTCGGCGGAAGGAATGTCGAAATAGCGGATCGTGCCGAGGCAATCGCAACCCAGTTCGAGCTGGTTCGCGAGCTTGCCGAGTCCGTATTCACCCGCATCGAACGCGCTCTTCCAGTAGTGGTTCGTGGTGGGATCCGAGTAGGGCACGCACATCTCGGTCACACTCGCGCGATAGACGATAGGACGCGGCGCGCTCTTGCCGTCGTCCCACGTGATCTGGTGCAGCACGAGGCCCTCGCGCGGCGTAAAGCCCACGCGAAATTTCCAGTTCTGCCAACTAACCTGCCAGCCGTCTATCGTGAAGCTCGGCCCTTCGGGTTGGCTGATGGAGAGTGGCTTGACGGTGGTGCGCGGCTCGCCCAGGCTCTGCGTGTCGTAGTTGTGCTTTGCACGCGGAATGGGGATGATGCGGCCGTCGTCGATCAGTTCGATCACCTTGTGCGCCAGCAGGTCCACCACGGCGACGACGCCTTCGATCGGGTGCGCATAGCCATTGTCGGTCAACGACTCACGGTAGTAGCTTACGCAGCGCACGAGGCGGCGGCCGTTTTCGTTCGGGCGGTCGAAGGCGCCTGCGGAGAACGGATCGACTTGCACGCGCTCGAGTTCGTCGTCGGTGAGGCCGCGCTTCTTGACGGCTTCGCGCCACGCAGCGTCCTCCTTCACAATGCGCTCCGCATTCATGAAGTCTTCGATCATGACGGGCGGCTGGCCATAGGGCGCGCTTTGCAGTGCGAGCGCCTTGCGCGATTCCACTTTCTTCTCGCGCAGGTCTACGACGAATTCGAGCGTCTGGCTGCGCGTGCGGTCGATGGCGATGACGAAGGCGCGGCGCGAATAATATTCGCCGGGCTTGTAGGCGAGCACTTCCGCTTTGGGCGGTTCGTGCAATTCGGTGACGGGAAAGCGCCCATATTCATCGAGCTGCTCGGCGGCTTTCACGATGTCACAGGCAAGCTGCATTTCGGCGAGGCTCAACGGGTCGAGCGGATGCACGTTCGGATTCGTGTTCATAAGCATTTCGTAAGGATGACGTTGGGCGCAACATGGCGTAGGACCGTATGAGGAATTCGCATTCGTCTCGCGTCATGTCGATGGGTCAATCGTAGAAACGCCGTATTTTTTTCGCGCTTGCAAAGCGCGCCAAAGGGGCGATAGAGTGCGCCAGAGACGATCGATGATGAAAACCATCGGCGCATACAGGCCCTAATGGAGCGAGACATGAAAAGAGTGCCTGTCAATAGCGGTTTCCCGATGATTCGAGGCGCCGTGATGGGTCCCATCGTGCGTGCGCTCGACGCCGCTGGTGCGGACTGCGATGCATTGCTGGCCGAGTTCGGCCTGAGCCGCCGGCAGCTTTCCAATCCCTATGAAATCGTGGCGCTGGGGCGCTATGTAGGCGCATTCGAACGTGCGGCGCAGGTGCTCGACGAACCGTTTCTCGGTCTGCGTTTAGGCGCCGAATTGCAGCTCACGGAACTGGGGCCAGCTGGCCTCGTGTTCATGTCGTCGCCTACGCTCGGCGCCGCAATCCGTAAGTTCACCGATACGCTTGGCTCGTGGCAAAGCGCGACAGCCGTCGACCTCGTGACCGACAACGCGTGGCCGATGTGGAGCTACCGTATCGCGCATACGCAGATCTGGCCGCGCCGGCAGGACGCCGAATACAGCGTCTCCGCCATGTGCCACATGATTCGCCAGGTACGGGGCGCGGCGTGGACGCCGTGCGAGATTCATTTCGAGCACGCGGCGCCCGAGGACCTCAAGCCGTACATGCGCCTCTTTCGCGTGCCCGTGCGCTTCCAGCAGCCGGCGAACGGCGTGGTCGTGCACCCGCACGATCTCGACACGCCGCTCAAGAGCGCGGACGTGCAGATGGCGCGCATGATGGAGCGCCACGCTACCGACCTCATTTCGCGCGACACGATCCCGCATACGCTCGTGGACCAGGTACGCGATCTCGTGACGCGCCGGTTGGCGCGCGAGAAGCTCGTGGTCGGCGATATCGCGAAGGACCTCGGGCTCTCGGACCGCTCTTTGCAGCGGCATCTCGCCGATGCCGGCACTTCCGTGCGCCAGATCATCCGCGAGGAGCGCGAACGCAGCGTGGCGGTGCTGCGCGAGCAGGAGGGCATGACCAACGCGGCCGTGGCTCGCGCAGTGGGCTATGCCGACGCCACCGTGCTATGGCGCGCGACGCGCAACTGGGGGCGCGCAGGCGCGAAGCGAACCCGCTAGTGCCCAACGTGTGAAAGTTAAATGATGGTATTTAGTAAGTATGTGGGCTGACGAAAGTACGAATTTCCAGCTCACATGATTAGTAAGGACGCCAAAGGTAAGTAATGTCGACCGCGTCAACGCGGTTAAGTGAAAACCCGCTCCAGCCCTGGCGCACTTTATCGAGTAATTGGCGCGTTGCGCCAAGTCGGCGAATTTATTAGCTGCCTACCATGCGCTCAATCCGAATCGTGAAATTCGATTCGTCGAGCGCCAGAGGCACGCGGTTCTTCATCGTGTCGTATGGCGAACCCAGAACAGACACCAGCAGAGGCAACGA
This sequence comes from Paraburkholderia acidiphila, assembly GCF_009789655.1. GTDB lineage: Bacteria > Pseudomonadota > Gammaproteobacteria > Burkholderiales > Burkholderiaceae > Paraburkholderia > Paraburkholderia acidiphila. The sequence continues at coordinate 2,000,899 of NZ_CP046909.1, read as the reverse complement.
TGAACGAACCGTATTCTCACGCTCACCTCGTTGGAAACGACGCGGCAGTGGACTCGCAACGCAGCTTGCTCGGGCTTTGGCAAATCGTCTTTCTCGTCATTTCCGCCGCGGCGCCGCTCACCGGCATGCTCGGCGCGGTGCCGCCGGCCATCAGTCTTGGCAATGGCGCGGGCATTCCCGGCGCATTCGTGATCGCAGGCGTCGTGCTGCTCGTGTTCAGCGTGGGCTTCGCTTCGATGAGCCGGCACATCGTGCGCGCCGGCGCGTTCTACGCTTACATCACGGCCGGTTTCGGCCGTCCCGTCGGCATGGCCGGCGCGCTCGTCGCACTGCTCTCGTACACGAGCATCCAGATCGCGCTATACGGCCTGTTCGGCTTCTTTTGCACGGTGGTGCTCGGGCCACTGATGCATAGTTCGCTGCCGTGGTACGCGTATTCGTTCGCGTGTCTCGTCGTCGTGCAGTTCACCGGCATTCGCGGCATCGACCTGAACAGCCGCCTGCTCGGCGTGCTCATGTGTCTCGAACTCGGCATCCTGTTGGTGCTGAGCCTCGCGATCGTGATTCATCACGGCGGACCGGACGGTCTCACGCTCGCACCGTTTTCGCCGCGCAACGTATTCAGCGGCCACCTCGGCATCGCGGTGATGTTCGCCCTCGCATCGTTCATTGGCTTCGAGGCCACGGCGATCTACGGCAAGGAGTGCCGCGACCCGAAGGTCACGGTGCCGCGCGCCACGTATGTTTCCGTCACGCTGATTCTCGTGTTCTTCGCGTTCGTCACGTGGGCCATCGTTTGCGCCTACGGCATCAGCAACGTGACGGACGTGGCGACGAAACAGCCGGGCGACTTCTGGTTCATCCAGTCGACGAAGTACCTCGGCGGCGCGATGACCACGACCATGAGCTTCCTGCTGCTTTCGAGCATCTTCGCGAGCCTGCTGTCGTTCCACAACACGATCGTGCGCTACATCCACGCACTTTCCGGTGAAGGCATTCTCCCCGCCGTGCTCGATCGCCTGCATCCGAAGTATGGTTCTCCGTATCTCGCCAGCTATCTGCAGACGCTTTCGGTCGCGGTACCGGTGGGCCTGTTCGTCGTCGCGGGCAGCGATCCGTTCAATATCGTGTTCAGCTGGGGCTCGGCGCTTGGCACCATCGGCATCGTCATGCTGCAGGCGGTCACGAGCTTCTCGGTGGCGGCATTTTTCCGCGCCACGAAGAAGGACACGCGCCTCTGGCACGCGTTCCTCGCACCTGTGCTCGGCGGCTGTGGTTTGCTCTCCATCGGTATCGTGCTGATCGGCAACCTCGATGCGCTCGCCGGCTCCGACAGCCCCGTCGTGCGCGCGTTCCCGTGGATCGTACTCGCGGTCGCGCTGATCGGCATGGCGATCGCGATGATCCTCAAACGCTCGCGCCCCGACATCTACGCGCGATTCGGCCAATAGGATCAAACCGGCACGCGCTTCGCGCGAAGCCTTCGATTCACGCAGTTTCCCGTCATTCCCCGTAGTTCCTGACAGGGGCGGCGCGCCAGGCGCGCCGCGCTTCGATCGCGCACGCCCACGCAGCGGCGCGACCCTTCTCTCATCGAAAAGACAACGACATGGCAAATACCGTCAAGCGCACGGCGCTGGCGCTGGCATCCTGCGCCCTTGCGATTAGCGCGCACGCGCAATCTTCAGTCACGCTTTACGGCACGGTCGACGCGGGCCTCATTTATTCGACCAACCAGCAAACCACGCACGCAGACGGCAGCACGAGCGGTCACGCAAACTGGCAACTGGGCGGCGGCAACCTGGTGCCGTCGCGCTGGGGGCTCACGGGCAGCGAAGACATCGGCGGCGGCACGAGCGTCAACTTCACGCTGGAAAACAGCTTCTTTTCGCAGAACGGCGCGCTGCTCCAGGGGGGCACGCTCTTCAACCGCAACGCCTGGGTGGGTGTTGCGAACAGCCGTTACGGCACGCTCACGCTGGGCCGCCAGTACGATCCGTTTTCCGACGACCTGGGCGCCTACGTGTCGAGCAACAACTGGGCAACGCTATATGGTTCGCACTTCGGGGACGTGGACAATCTCAACGAAGCGTTCAACTTCAATAACTCGATCAAATACGTGAGTCCGAGCTTCGGCGGCTTCACGATAGGCGGGCTGTTCAGTTTTGGCGGCGTGGCGGGGAACTTCTCGCAGAACCGTGGCTGGTCGCTGGCTGCGAACTACGCCAACGGGCCGATTTCGCTTTCCGCCGGTTACCTCGAGTTGCGCAATCCGCTGCAGGCGGCGCTGGGCGGCGAGAGCGGGTATATCGGCGACTTTAGCTGTAGCAACCCAAATGCATCGTACTGCGAACTACAAAACGCGCAGCGCATCAGTATCTTTGGCGCGGGCGGCTCGTACGCGTTCGACAAGGTCAGTGTGGCGCTCAGCTATACGCACACGCGTTTGTCGCAGAGTCTCTATTTCGCGGACGCGGCGCGACCAGAAGGTGCGGATGTCTCTTTCGATATTGCTGAGCTGAACACGTCGTGGCAATACTCACCCGCGTTGCAGTTCGGCTTCGCTTATATCTTCAACGATGCGCATCCGGACGGCGGATCGTCCACGCGGCTTCATCAGATCAACCTCGGCGCGGTCTACAGCCTCTCCAAGCGTACGGCGATTTATGCCGTGGCGATTGGGCAGAAGTCGTCGGGGGCGGGGCTTGGGATCGATGCAACGAGCGGCGCGACGCAGAACCTGGCGCAAATCCCGAATCTCGTGAATTCGGACACCGACAAGCAGCTCGCCGTGATCGCGGGCATTCGCCACAACTTTTAAACGAGGCGCCGCGGCGCGGCATGATGCGCCGCGGCAACCTGGGCGCGTGCACGCTTCGCAAGCCGGCCGCGCCGTTCGGCAGTAGAATGTTCGGGTCCGCTTTTCGTGTGAGCCCGCACATGAAAGTTGCCTTGTTTGTCCCTTGCTTCATCGACGCGTTCTACCCCGAAGTGGCAATCGCCACACTGGAGCTGCTCGAGCGCTTCGGCTGCGAGGTCGACTATCCGCTCGAGCAAACCTGCTGCGGCCAGCCCATGGCCAATAGCGGCGCGCAGGCCGAGGCAGCCGGCGCGGAGCGGGTATTTGCACGCGCCTTCGCGGGCTACGACTATATCGTCGGGCCTTCGGCGAGCTGCGTGAATCACGTGCGCGACCACTTCACCGCGATCGAACAGACCGAAGCCGTGCGCAAGGTGCGCGAGAGCACGTATGAACTTGTCGAATTTCTGCACGACGTGCTGGGCGCGCGTGAATTTCCGTGGGCTGAGTTTCCGTGGCGCGTAGGTTTGCACAATAGCTGCAGCGCGCTGCGCCATTTGAAGGAAGCGTCTGTTTCGGAAATCGCGGGCCCGGTGTTCTCCAAGCCGCTCGCGCTGCTCGAGCATGTAAAGGGCATCGAGTTCGTGAAGCCGGCGCGTCCGGACGAATGCTGCGGCTTCGGCGGCACGTTCGCCGTGACCGAAGAGGCGGTCTCGGTGCGCATGGGCCAGGACAAGGTGGTCGACCACGTGAGCGCGGGCGCGCAATACATCGTTTCCGCCGACATGTCCTGCCTCATGCACCAGCAGGGCTGCGCCGAGCGCATGAGCGCGGACATCCGCTTCATCCACATTGCCCAGGTGCTCAACGGAGCGCGCGAATGAAGCGAGTCGAACACGCGAAGCTCGCAGGCGCCTTTCTCTCGCGACCGGAGCATGTGGCCTTCCACGACAAGCGCTTGTGGGACTTGCGCTCGAAGCGTGACGCGCAGGCCCATGCCATTCCCGAATGGGAAATGCTGCGCACGCTCGCCTCGCAAATCAAGGCGCATACCCTCTCGCATCTCGCCGACTACCTCGACCATTTCACACGCGCGGCGCAGGCCAATGGCGTGCAGGTGCATTTCGCGGATACGGCTGAAGAACACAACGAAATCGTGTATCGCATTCTGAGCGAGCGCGGCATGACGGCGCTCGTGAAGAGCAAGTCGATGCTCACCGACGAATGCGACATGCGTCGGTATCTGGAATCGCGCGGCATTTCGGTGATGGAGACCGACCTTGGCGAGCGCATCCAGCAACTCGACAGGCAGCCGCCCAGCCATATCGTCGTGCCCGCCGTGCACAAGCTGCGCGACGACGTCGCCGAAGTGTTTGGGCGCACCATCGGCACGGACCCGCACAACAACGACATTCACTATCTGGCGGAAAGCCAGCGCATGAATACGCGGCCGTGGTTCGTGCGCGAGAAAACGGCGGGCATGACCGGCTGCAATTTCGCGGTGGCCGAAACAGGTACGGTGGTGGTGTGCACGAACGAGGGCAACGCGGACCTTTCCGCCAACGTGCCGCCGCTGCACATCGTCTCGATGGGCATCGAGAAGCTGATTCCACGCTTATCCGATCTCGGCGTATTCGTGCGCATGCTCTCGCGCAGTGCGCTCGGCTCGCCGATCACGCAATACACCTCGCATTTTCGCGCGCCGCGGCCCGGCGCCGAAATGCATTTCGTGCTCGTCGACAACGGCCGCTCCGAGCGGCTCGCCATGCCCGAGTTCTGGTATTCGCTCAAATGCATTCGCTGCGGCGCGTGCATGAATACGTGTCCCGTCTACCGGCGCAGCGGCGGCCTTTCTTACGGCAGCACCTATGCGGGGCCGATCGGCGCGATCATTAATCCGACCTTCGACCTCAAGCGCTTCAGCGCGTTGCCGTTCGCCTCGACGCTCAACGGCAGCTGCACGAATGTGTGCCCCGTGAAGATCAATATTCACGAGCAGATCTACCAGTGGCGGCAGGTCATCGCGGCACAGCACGAAGTGCCGTTCGTGAAGCAGGAAGTGTTGAAGATGGCTGGCCGGTTGCTCGGCAGTCCGACGCTTTATCGCGGCGCAGTGTCGTCGCTCGAAGGCGCGTTGCGCCGCTTGCCCAACTTCATGCTCTACAACCCGCTCAATATCTGGGGCAAACAGCGCGATCTGCCGCACGTGCCGCGCACCACGTTCCATGCGTGGTACCGGAAAAACCGCAAGGGAGGCGGCGATGGCGGATCGTGAAGCGTTTCTCGCGCGTGTGCGCGCCGCGCAACCCGCGCATGAACCGTTGCCCGAGGTGCCGCTGTTCGACGCGCCCGCAGGCGATCTGCGCGAGCGTTTTGCCGCCGCGCTCAAACTGATGGGCGGCAGCGATGTCCAGATGCAAAGCGCGGCCGAGGTGCGCGCCATGATCCTGCGCCGCTTTGGCAGTGAGGCGCGCATCGCGTCGGCTACGCCGGAGGTGCAGGGTACGCGCGAGATCAGCGCCGCCACGAAACCAGCCTCGCTCGAAGATGTCGACGTGGGCGTGGTACGCGCGCGTTTCGGCGTGGCGGAAACGGGCTCGTTGTGGCTGAGCGAGCGCGAGTACGTGGTGAACGCGCTGGGCTATCTCGTGCAGCATCTCGTGGTGCTGCTCGACCCCGCAAAGCTGGTGGCGGGCTTGCAGGACGCGTACCGGCGCGACGATTTTCGCGGCGCACGCTACGCTGCGCTCGTCACAGGGCCGTCGGCGACGGCCGATATCGAAGGCGTGCTGATCCAGGGGGCACAAGGCGTGAGGTCGTTGACGGTGGTGTGGCTGCCCGCGCCGTGACGGTTGCACGCCATGGTCATTCACGTCCTTCTCCTTAGCGGCTTTCTGCTGGCGAGTATCGCGCTCGTGCAGGCGGTGAGCCTGCGCTGGTCGATTTCCGAATCTGTCCTGCTGGCCGCGTGGGGCTTCACGCTCGGCGGCATCTATCTCGTGAGCGGTGAGGCATGGCCCGCGCTCTCCGCGAACTTCGTGATACCCGCGCTCGCGCCGCGGCTGCCGCCCGAGGCGTACTTGTGGATCTTCCTGCCGCCGTTGCTGTTCCAGGCCGCGCTCAGCGTGAACGTGCGCGAGATGCTCGGCGACGCGGCGCCCATTTTGCTGCTCGCGGTGGTGGCCGTGTTCGTCGCGACCGGCGTGGTGGGCGGGGCGGTCCGGCTAACGGGCCTCGGCCCGCTCGCCGACGGCCTTCTGCTCGGCGCGATGATCGCGACGACCGACCCTTCCGCCGTGCTTGCCGTGTTCCGCGAAGTGGGCGCGCCCGAGCGGCTCGTGCGCCTCGTGGAAGGCGAGAGCCTGCTCAACGATGCGGCCGCGATTGCCATTGCCGGCGTGCTGATCGCCGCGATCACGGGCGACGCCGCCAATGTATCGGCCACGGCCGCACTGCGCGCGTTCGGCATCGCGCTCGGCGGCGGCCTTCTGGTCGGGGCGCTGGCAGGGCGCGTGTTCGCGTGGCTCTTGCCGTGGCTGGGCGGGGAGGGCAAGGCCGAGATCTCGCTCAGTTTCGCGCTGCCGTATCCGCTTTATCTCCTCGCCGACCAGATGTTGCACGTCTCGGGCGTGGTCGCTGTGGTCGCCGCCGGGCTCGTCATTAGCGGCCTGGGGAGCACGCGCCTGTCGCCGGTGAACTGGAAGCATCTGCAACTGATCTGGGAGCAGATTGCCGCCATGGCGGGCGCGGCGATCTTTCTGCTCGCCGCCATGCAAATTCCGGCTACACTGCGAAACGCGCACTGGATCGATCTCGTCGCGCTCGCCGTGGTGGTGGTGGCGGCGTTCGTGGCGCGGGTCGTCGTGGTGTTCGGCATGCTGCCGCTCTTGAGCCGCCTGCGGCTCACCGAGCCGGTGAGCGCCGCGTACAAGCTCGTGATTGCGTGGGGCGGCCTGCGCGGCGCGGTGACGCTCGTGCTCGCGCTCGGCCTTGCGCAGGACACGGCGCTGCCCGATTCCACGCGCCGCTTCGTCGCGATTCTCGCGACGGGTTTCGTGCTCGTGAGCCTGATCGTGAACGGCACGTCGCTCAAGCTGCTGATCCGCCGGCTGCATCTCGATCTGCTTTCGCCGCAGGAGCAGGCGCTGCAAACCAAGGCGGTGCAGCTTTCGTCGATCGGCGTGTCCGAGCGTGTGCACATGGCGGCACGCACCTTTCACATTCCCGATGCGATCGCCAACGAGGCCTGTCACACCTTCCGGCAGAGCGTCTATATCGGCGCCACGGTATTCGATATCGAAGCCGCCTTGTCCGACCGCGAGCGTCTTGTCATCGGTCTCGTCACGCTCGCGGCGAAGGAGCGCGACCTGATTCCGCAGTACGGCAGCGGCATCATCACGATCCGCAATCTCGACGCCATGATGCGCAACACCGACGCCATGATCGAAGAGGCGCGCGCGGGCGGACGTCTCGGCTATCAGCGCGCCGCGGCGAAAATCCTCGCGGATACGCCGGGCATGCGCGTCGCGCGCTTGCTCTATCGCTGGCTGCGCTTGCAGCAGCCGTATGTCGACGCACTCGCCGATCGCTTCGAACTCCTGATGTGCCGCCGGGTGGTGCTGCATCAGCTGATCGTGTTCAACGACCAAAGCCTCACCCCACTGCTAGGCGAGCGTCTCGCGGCGTTGCTCAAGACGATATTGAAGGCGCGCATCGAAAAGGCCGAGCATGGGCTCGAGGAGGTGCGCCAGTGTTTCGGCCAGGGGGCGGACGTGCTCGAGCGGCGCATGCTGCTGCTCTACGCGCTGCGCGAAGGGCGTGAGCGCGTGCAGGCCATGTACGAAGACCGTTCCATTTCGAAAGAGATCTACGATTCGATCCGGCGCGAACTCGACGCCGCGTGGAAGCTGGCCGTGCCGCGGGCGCATCCGGATCTGGTGCCGGGCGAGGCCGAGGCGAAGGCCAGGGCGGTTCATTCGCGCATCGGCGCATTGAACGTTGGCGGCGCCAAAGCGGACACAGCAGCCGTTGCACCGGCAGCCCCAGAAGCGGCGCACACCGATATGGCCGCGCCGGTGGAAAACGCCGCCGCCGAAGCGCGGAGGCCCTCGCCATGACCGAAGCTCAGCAGGCCTTGCTCGTATTCGTGCTGCTGCTTGGGGGCACGGGTCTGGGCGTCCTGCTGCGGCCGTTGTTGCCGGAGGAGCATCGCAAGCATGAAACCGTGCAGCTCGTGCAACTCGTGATTGGCATGCTGGTGACGTTTGCGGCGCTCGTGCTGAGCTTGCTCACCGCGTCGGCGAAAACGAGCTTCGACACGGCGACCAACGACATGCGCGCCTACGCCGCCGACCTGATCCAGCTCGATCAACGCCTGCGCGATTACGGCCCCGACGCGGCAACGGCGCGCACCTTGCTGCGCGCCTATACGGCAAGCGCCATCGCCTCGACCTGGGAGCAGGAAACGCCGCCGCCGGGCAACTACTATCCGCATGATCCCGGCGTTGGCAACGACGAACTCGAGAGCCAGCAACTGGGTGCGCTGCTCGACTCCGTGGGGCACGAAATCGACACGCTCGCGCCGCACGACGCCTATCATCAGACGCTCGTAAGCGCGCTCTCGCAGATGTTCGACCGCGTGACCGATACGCGCTGGCGTCTCATCGAAGAGGCGCATGGCACGATCTCGCGGCCGTTCTTCACGATGCTCGCGCTGTGGCTGGTCCTGATCTTTCTGAGCTTTGGGCTCGTCGCGCCGCATAACGCGCTCGCGATCGTGCTGATCGTGCTCGGCGCGGTGTCCATTTCGTCGGCGGTCTATGTGATCGCCGATCTCGATACACCGTTTACCGGGCAGATCGTGATACCGAGCGATTCGATGCGCGACGCGCTCGCGCACATGAATGCGCCGCTCACGTAGCGACGTGATCGAGCCATTGCGCTAGACTCGCGCGACGTGACGCGTACAGGAAAGGAGATTCGCAATGTTGCGCAAGACGCTCAATGTTTCGCGGCTGCAGGAGGAGGTGCACCGGCGCATCCACCGGCTGCAGGAGGTGCTCGACGACGGCGTGAAGATCGGCGTGCCGCGCCCGCAGCTGCAAGCCCCCGATCGGAGCGGCTGCAACTGGACGATGCAGCACTTTCACAACGCGGCGGGCTTTGAAGCGAGCGTGGCGCGCGTGCTGGAGCAGGTGCGCTCCGAGTACAACCTCGCGCAGGGGCAGGATGAGGCCGCGGAGGACGATGCCGGGCAGGAGGCCGAAGCGCGCGATCCGTTCGGCGGGGCGAAACGCGCTGCCGCAGAGAATCCGTTCGGCGGGACGAAGCCCGCTTCGGCTGCAAACCCGTTTGGCGATGCGAAGCCCACGGGCAAGCAGGATCCGTTCGGGAGCGCGACGCCCGCGAGCGAGGAGGCGCCGCCGGCCGAGGGCAAGCGGCCCGCGAATCCTTTCGGCGATTGATCGGTGCGCCGCGCGCCGCCCATTTCGAGCGCCGCGCGCGGCGCAATCTTCAGCTTTCTTCCGCTGCGGCCTTGCTGCGCGTGCGGCGCGCACGCGAGGGCGCTTTCCGGGCGGGGGGCTCGGCCGGTGCAACGGCGGCGCTCGCAGGTTCCTCCGCGGCACTGGGCGCCGGCTCGGCCGCCTTCTTCGACGTCTTCTTGCGCGCGGGGCTCTTGCGCGCAGCCGTCTTGCGCGAACGCGCGGGGGCGGGCGCTGCGGTCTCGACATCGACCGCCGGTTCGGGCGCCATGGGCGTCTCGTGTGCCACTTGCGGCGCGTGGGTGCGCTCGTTTGCATCGAACGGCTCGGCGAAGAAGTGCGGCGCGGCTTCGTGCCCGTGCGCAGCATGCGCAGGCGCTTCGACAGGCTCGAACGGAATTTCGCCTTGCGTCTCGAGCGGTTGCTCGATTGCGGCTTCGCGCGCCTCCGCCGTGCCGCTGCCACGCCCATTGCGACGGCCTTTGCGCCTGCCGCGCGGCTCCTCGCTGCGCGGCGCCGGGCTTTCCGGCGCCGGCACGCTGGCGGCGGCCGCCGGGAGCGGCGGCGGGTTCAGCCGCGATACCCAGGTGCCTGACTTGTCGTCGCGGCCCACTTCCAGCAGGCCGCGCGACTGCGCCTCTTCGAGCAGATTGCCGAATGCGCGAAAGCCGTAGCGCGTTTCGTTGAAGTCGGGCCGGCGGCGCTTGATGGCGCTCTTGAGCACCGAAGCCCAGATCTTGCCGCTCTCGCCTCGCTCCAGCACGAGCGCGTCGAGCGTTTCGATCGCGAAGGTAACGGCCTTCGACTTGCGTTCTTCGCCATCCTGCTTCGGCTGGCGCTCCTCGCCGCCCTGACGTTTCGCGGCGCCGCCGTCCTTGTGCTTGCCCTTGCCGTGAGCCGGCTGATCGCGCACGAGGTCGCGCACCAGGTCGTCATAGAAGATGAACTCGTCGCAGTTGGCGACAAGCAGGTCGGAGGTGGAGTGCTTCACACCGACGCCAATCACCTTCTTGGCGTTTTCGCGCAGCTTCGAGACGAGCGGCGAAAAGTCGGAGTCGCCGCTCACGATCACGAAGGTGTCCACGTGCGACTTCGTATAGCAGAGATCGAGCGCGTCCACGACGAGGCGGATATCGGCCGAGTTCTTGCCCGACTGGCGCACGTGCGGAATTTCGATCAGCTCGAAGCTCGCCTCGTGCATCGCGGCCTTGAAGCCCTTGTAGCGCTCCCAGTCGCAATAGGCCTTCTTCACGACGATGCTGCCCTTGAGCAAGAGCCGCTCCAGCACGGGCTGGATATCGAAGCGGTCGATCTTCGCGTCGCGCACGCCGAGCGCGACGTTCTCGAAGTCGCAGAACACCGCCATGCTGACGTTTTCCTGTGGGGAAGCCATGTGATTGATTCTTTCCATCTACCGTTTGAATTCACATGATAGCCGGTTGCATCGCGACGGGCCGGGAATCGCGATAGCAGCGTCGCGCCTTGCGAGCCATATGGTTGTGTGCGCAAGCATTGGTCTATTGAGCGATTTTCGGACCTCCGGTGGTAACCCCCTTTTTTTTCACGTAAGCGTCACAAAGGATTCGTAGGCTTGGGCCGCCCTGGCATTTCACATGCACAGGGCATGGAACGAACACGATATCAATGACGTGATCGCGTTCTTGAAGACGCTGAACGACGGCTATCCGCCGGCGCCTGGAAATTCAGTCACCCCGCCGGCGGCCACGCTGACGAAGCGTTAAGCGCGGTTCGCCGCGTAGCCGAGCAGGGCGCTCACGGCCTCGGCCTCCCGCCGCACGGCGCGAGCGTTCGGGCCGTCGGGCGTGGCGTCGAAGCCGCCCGTGGCGCCCAGCACCGTGAGCGCGCCGCAGAGCTTGCCGGTGTGGTCGAAGAGCGGTGCCGAAACGGCGCTAATGCCCTTGAGATTCGTATCGCGCACGCTCGCGCAGCGCGCCGCCTGCACGTCGCGGCGCAGCGTGCCGATCGGGTCGCTCGCGCTCAGTTGCGCGCGCAACGAAGCGTCGGCGTGCGCGAGTTCTTCCTCGGCTTGCGCGAACACGTTCGTGTCGTCGAGCAGGCCGAGGAAGACGCGGCCCGTGGACGACCATAGCAGCGACATCACCGACCCCACCCGCACATTGACCGTCACCGGCAGCCCAGGCTCCTCGAAACGGATGATCGTGGGCCCCTTGTTGCCCATCACCGCGACGAACGAGGTCACTTCGAGCGTCTCGCGCAGGCGCACGAGCGCGGGCTCCGCAATGCGCACCGGATCGGCCTGGCGCATGGCGGCCACGCCGATCATCATCGCCTCGACGCCGAGCCGATACTGCTGGGTGGCGGTGTCCTGCGCGACGAGACCTTCCTCGATCAGACTGACCAGATAGCGATGCACCTTCGCGGGGCTTTCGCTCACGCAGGCGGCGAGACCCGAGAGGCTCGCACGGCCCCCCAGGCGCGCGAGCCCCTTCAGCACGGCCATGCCCGTTTGCGCGGACTGCACGCGCTGGCGGCGTTCGCGCGGCGCGGCGGCAGCTTTTGCCGTCTCACGCGCGGGTTTGGGGGCCGTGGCAGCTTCGGCGGTTTTGGCCGCGGGGCGGCGGGGAGTGGCTTTCCTGCTTTCCATGCTGGGCGGGGACGGGGAATCGGTTGGGTTCACGCGGGATTTTAGGGCGCGTAGGCGCGGGACAGCGCCTGTGATGCTTGCACGTTAACCCCTATCTCGCGATTACGCAATGCGTACTAGAGTTACGCAAAACGTAATGCATGCAGGATGCAGGAGAGGCATATGAGCGAGACACCATCCCAGTCGACGGGCCGCTGCCCGTTTCCCCACGCGGCAGGCGAGGCGCGAGACGCCGCGCCGCGCTGCCCGGTCAGCGCCAACGCCGCGGCGTTCGACCCCTTCAGCGACGGCTACCAGCAGGACCCGCCTGAATACGTGCGCTGGGCGCGCGAGCAGGAGCCCGTGTTCTACAGCCCGCAGCTCGGCTACTGGGTGGTCACGCGCTACGCCGACATCAAGGCGATCTTTCGCGACAACCTCACGTTTTCGCCGTCCATCGCGCTCGAAAAGATCACGCCCACGGGCCCCGAGGCGAACGCGGTACTGGCGTCGTACGGCTACGCCATGAACCGCACGCTCGTGAACGAAGACGAGCCTGCCCACATGCCGCGCCGCCGCGTGCTGATGGAGCCGTTCACGCCCGAACATCTCAAGCACCACGAACCGATGGTGCGGCGCCTCACGCGCGAGTACGTGGACCGCTTCATCGACGCAGGCCGCGCCGATCTCGTCGACGAGATGCTCTGGGAAGTGCCGCTGACCGTAGCGCTGCATTTTCTGGGCGTGCCTGAAGAGGACATGGACCTGCTGCGCAAGTACTCGATTGCGCACACGGTCAATACGTGGGGTCGGCCGCGCCCCGAAGAGCAGGTCGAAGTCGCGCACGCGGTGGGCAACTTCTGGCAGTTCGCGGGCAAGGTGCTCGACAAGATGCGCCAGAACCCGGACGGTCCGGGCTGGATGCAGTACGGCATTCGCAAGCAGCAGGAACATCCGGAGGTCGTCACGGACTCCTATCTGCATTCGATGATGATGGCCGGCATCGTGGCCGCGCACGAAACCACGGCCAACGCCACGGCCAACGCGATGAAGCTGCTGCTGCAGCACCCGAACGCGTGGCGCGAGATTTGCGAGGACCCGAGCCTCATTCCGAACGCCGTGGAAGAGTGCCTGCGCCACAACGGCTCGGTGGCGGCGTGGCGGCGCCTCGCGACGAAGGACGTGCAGATTGGCGGCATCGACATTCCGGCGGGCTCGAAGCTGCTCATCGTGACGTCTTCCGCGAATCACGACGAGCGCCATTTTGCGGACGCCGATTTGTTCGACATTCGCCGCGACAACGCAAGCGATCACGTCACGTTCGGCTATGGCTCGCACCAGTGCATGGGCAAGAATCTCGCGCGCATGGAGATGCAGATCTTCCTCGAAGAGTTCACGCGCCGCTTGCCGCACATGCGTCTGGCCGAGCAGACATTCACCTACGTACCCAACACGTCGTTCCGGGGTCCTGAGCATGTGTTCGTGGAATGGGACCCCGCGCAGAACCCCGAGCGCGCAAATGCGGCGCTGCTCGGCGCGCACGTGCCGGTGCGTATTGGCGAGCCTTCGGCGCACGCGTTGTCGCGGCCCGTGGTGGTCGAACGTGTGGACGCCGTGGCCGAAGGCGTTGTCCGTTTGCGTCTCGTGGCCCCCGACGGCGGCGCGCTGCCGCGCTGGGCGCCGGGCGCGCATATCGACGTGGAATGCGGCGACACCGGCATCTCGCGCCAGTACTCGCTGTGCTCGGACCCCGCCGACACGCGCGCATTCGAGATCGCCGTGCTGCGCGAAACGCAAAGCCGGGGCGGTTCGGCCTGGATGCACGACACGCTGCGAACAGGCATGCGCCTGAAGATTCGCGGCCCGCGCAATCACTTCCGGCTCGACGAGGAAGGGCGTCGTGCGATCTTCATTGCAGGCGGCATCGGCATCACGCCGGTGAGCGCCATGGCGCGCCGCGCGCGCGAACTGGGCATCGACTACGAATTGCACTACAGCGGGCGCTCGCGCAAAACAATGGCGCTTGCCGACGAACTCGCGCAACTCCATGGCGAACGTCTGCATCTGCACGTATCGGAAGAAGGCACGCGCAACGATTTCGCCGCGCTGCGCGTGGACGACCATACGCGCGTCTACGCCTGCGGTCCCGCACGCATGCTCGAAGCGCTCGAAGCCTGCAGCGAGGCGTGGCCCGAAGATGCGCTGCGCGTGGAGCACTTCGCCGCGACCGGCGGCAAGCTCGACCCCTCGCAGGAACAGGCGTTCGAAGTCGAGTTGAAAGACTCGGGGCTCGTGCTCAATGTGGGCGCGGACCAGACCGTGCTCGACGCGCTGCGCCGCGCGAACATCGACGTGCAAAGCGACTGCGAAGAAGGCTTGTGCGGATCGTGCGAGGTACGCGTGCTGGCGGGCGAGATCGATCACCGCGACGTGGTGCTCACGCGCGCCGAGCGCGACACGCAAACGCGCATGATGACCTGCTGCTCGCGTGCGAAAAGCGGGCGGCTGGTACTCGAACTCTAGTCGCCGCAGTGAGATCGAGACGATAAAACAAGGATTGGAGACACAACATGACGAAGGCGGTGGAGGTCACCGGCATCATCGACGAGAGCCGGTTCGGACCGTATCAGTTACTCGTGGTCGCGCTGTGCGCGTTATGCCTCGTAATGGACGGCTTCGACGTCCAGGCGATGGGTTATGTGGCGCCGGTCGTGATCCGCGAGTGGGGCATTGCGAAGGAAACGCTCTCGCCGGTGTTCGGCGCGGGGCTCTTCGGCATGCTGGTGGGCTCGCTCACGTTCAGCACGCTTGCCGACAAGATCGGCCGCCGCCCGGTGCTGATCGGCGCGACACTGTTCTTTTCCGCGTGTATGCTCGCGACGGGCTTCGCGCATTCGATCGCGGAACTGGTGGCCTGGCGCTTCGTCGCGGGTCTGGGTCTCGGCTGCATCATGCCGAACGCGATGGCGCTCGCGGGCGAGTACAGCCCGCGCCGCATGCGCGTGACGCTCATGATGATCGTCTCGTGCGGCTTTACGCTCGGCGGCGTGGTGGGCGGGCTCATCACCGCGGCGCTGATTCCGGCGTTCGGCTGGCGCGCCGTGTTCTTCGTGGGCGGGGCGATTCCGCTCGTACTCGGCGTGCTGATGTGGCTCGCGCTGCCCGAGTCGATTCAGTTCCTGCTGTTTCGCAATCGTGGTGAGCAAACCCAGGCGCGCGTGCGACGCAATCTGTCGCGCGTGGCGCCGGCATTGCAACTGCCAGCAGGCGTGCAGTTCACGACCACCGAAACGCGCTCGCGCGGCGTGCCTTTCGTCGAACTGTTCAAGGAAGGGCGTGCGCGGGTGACCGTGCTGCTGTGGATCGTGAATTTCGCGAACCTGCTTGCCATGTACTTCCTCTCGAACTGGCTGCCGACCGTGATCCGCGACGCCGGCTATTCGACCCAGACCGCCGTGTTCGCGGGCACGGCGCTGTGGGGCGGCGGCGTGATCGGCACGCTGCTGCTCGGGCGCGTCATCGACATGGCGGGCTTTACGCGCGTGCTCGCCACGACGTTCCTGATCGCCATCGTCTCGACGGCGGCCATCGGCAATCCGGCCGTCATGGTCTCCGTGGCCGCGATGTTCGTCGCGATCTTCATCACGGGCTTCACGATCATCGGCGGGCAACCGGCGCTCAACGCGCTCGCCGCGACCTACTATCCGACCTCGCTGCGCTCGACCGGCATCGGCTGGAGCCTCGGGGTGGGGCGTATCGGCTCGGTCGTCGGCCCGGTGCTCGGCGGCGCGCTGCTGCACCTGCAATGGTCGTCCTCGTCGCTCTTTCTCGCGGCCGCCGTGCCGGCCTGCGTCTCGCTCGCGGGCATCGTGGCGATTCATCGGGCGAATAGCGCCTCTAAGGGCACGATGGGAGGCGAGCGTGCGGCGGCGCAGATGGAGTGACTGGCGGCAGCGCCTGCGCCTGGCCGCGCGGGCAGCCGCGAGGCGCCCGCACGGCCATGGCGGCTACGGCGCGTGGACAGCGCCCGCGAGCCTGTGCGCGGAGCGTGCCGCCGCGACCGCCCGCAGGCGCCACGCCCGCGCAACCAGCGAGGACTGAGCGCCCGGCCGTCGGGGTGAATTCCGACTTCTCGGCAGACGAATGCCGGCTTTACCGAAAACGAATTGTTGGCAGGCCACGCCTGAACCACACTGTTACCTGTCGCGATGCGGCGTGCCACGGCGCGCCGTACGCAGTCAAAAAGCAATGACAGGAGGTGACAGTGGTGAGGCGAGCGGCGCGCAAGATCAGCGATATCGCGCGGCACTGGGCGGAGGTGTCGCCCGAGGCGGTGGCGATACGCGAAGAAGCAAAGGTGACGAGCTTCGGGCAGCTCTGGAGCGGCGTTGAGCAGGCGCAGCGGTTTTTGCGCGAGCAGGGCGTGGAGGTGGGCGACCGCGTGCTGATCGTGGCCGAGAACTGCTCGGCCGTCGTGACGCTGCTGTTCGCGCTTTCGGAAATCGGCGCGTGGCCGGCCGTGGTCAACGCGCGGCTTTCGGAGCGCGAGATCGAGACGATCCGTGCGCATTGCAGGCCGCGTCTCATGCTGTTCACGCACGGTGCGTCGCCCGACGCGTTGCGTCACGGCGTGCGTTATCGTGCGCGCGAAATCGCACCCGCGGGACTCGGGCCGCTGATGATGGCCGCGCCCGACACCGAAGCTGTGCGCGAGCCCGAAGCGCTGGCGCACGAAGTGGCGGTGCTCATCTATACGTCGGGCACGACGGGCCAGCCCAAGGGCGTGATGGCCACGCATCGCGGCTTGCTGCATTTCGCGCATGTCTCGGCCACATCGCGCGACATGACGCAAGCGGACTGCGCGTACGCGGTCATGCCGATGTCGCATATCTTCGGCCTCGCCACGTTGCTGCTCGCCACGTTCGAGGCGGGCGCGAGCCTGCATCTCGCGGCGCGCTTTTCGGCGGAGGAGGTCGTTAAGGCGCTTGGCGCCTCCGAAATCTCCATTCTTCAGGGCGTGCCGACGCTCTTCACGCGCATCGTCGCTTATGTGCGCGAGCATGGTGGTGCCGTGCATGCGCCGCGTCTGCGCTACCTCTATACGGGCGGCGGTCCGCTCGATCCCACGCTCAAGCAACAGGTCGAAACGCTTTTCGGCATGCCGCTGCATCACGGCTACGGCATGACCGAATACGCGGGCTCGCTCTTCATCACGCGCATGGACCGTCCACGCAAGGACGTGTCCTCGGGTGAGATCGTCGAGGGCGCCGAGTTGCGCGTGGTCGGGCCCGACGGCGAGGATGTGCCGCGCGGCGAGCCCGGCGAGTTGTGGGTGCGCGGTCCCGGCGTCATGCATGGCTACTATCGCGAGCCGGGCTTGACGGCCGAAGTGCTCGACGCTGAAGGCTGGCTCAAGACCGGCGACCTCGGGCGGCTCGACTCCGACGGCGCGCTCTTCATCGTGGGCCGCTCGAAGGATCTCATCATCCGCTCGGGCTTCAATGTTTATCCCATCGAGGTCGAGTCGGTCATCAACACTTACGAGGCGGTGCGCCAGAGTGCCGTGGTGGGGCGGCGCGATGCCGAAGGGAACGAGGAAGTCGTGGCCTTCGTGGAAGCGAAGGAGGGCGCGACGATCGACGCCGCCGACCTCGCCCACTACCTGAGCGAGCGACTTTCGGCCTACAAGCGTCCCTCGGAGATCGTGACCATCGACATGATCCCGACCACGGCGAGCGGCAAGCTGCAAAAGCAGCCGCTGCGTGAAATGGCCAAACGCGCCGTGCGCGCTCGCTGAGCATTCCTGATTTTTTTATTCACCAGGCGGCGGCGTGCCGCCCGATCAACGATTGCAGGGCATATACCATGATTCGCGACCAGGAAACGATGAACGTTCTGCTCGACAACGTCGCGCGCTTCGTACGCGAGCGTCTCGTGCCGAACGAAGAGCGCGTAGCGGAAACCGATGAGATTCCGGCCGATATCGTCGACGACATGAAGGCCATGGGCCTCTTTGGCCTGACTATTCCGGAACAGTACGGCGGCCTCGATCTCACGATGGAAGAAGAGGTGCTCGTGATGTTCGAGCTGGGCAAGACCTCGCCCGCCTTTCGCTCGATCATCGGCACGACGGTGGGCATCGGCTCGCAGGGCATCGTGATCGATGGCACCGAAGAACAAAAGGCCCGCTGGCTGCCGAAGCTTGCCAGTGGCGAGATCATCGCGAGCTTCGCGCTCACGGAGCCGGGCGCGGGCTCGGACGCCGCCTCCATCAAGACGCGCGCCGAGCGGCGCGGCGACCACTACGTGGTGAACGGCACCAAGCGCTTCATTACGAATGCGCCGCAGGCCGGCATGTTCACGCTGATGGCGCGCACCAACCCCGACGAACCGCGCGCGGGCGGCATCACCTCGTTCATCGTCGACGCGAAAACGCCCGGCATCAGCTTCGGCAAGCGCGACAAGAAGATGGGGCAGCGCGGCGCGCATACCTGCGACGTCATCTTCGAAGATGTGAAGGTGCCCGCGGAAAACATCATCGGCGGCAAGGAAGGGGTGGGCTTCAAGACGGCGATGAAGGTGCTCGACAAGGGGCGCATTCATATCGCGGCAATTTGCGTGGGCGTGGCGCAGCGCATGCTCGACGACGCGTTGCGCTACGCGATGGAGCGCGAGCAGTTCGGCGAGAAGATCGCCGAGTTCCAGCTCGTGCAGGCCATGCTCGCCGATAGTCAGACCGAACTCTATGCGGCGCGCTGCATGGTGCTCGACGCGGCGCGCCGCCGCGACGCAGGCCAGAACGTGAGCACGGAAGCCGCGTGCGCGAAGCTGTTCGCATCGGAAATGTGCGGACGCGTGGCGGACCGCGCGGTGCAGATCTTCGGCGGCGCGGGCTATATGTCCGACTATGGCATCGAGCGCTTCTATCGCGACGTGCGCATTTTCCGCATCTACGAAGGCACGAGCCAGATCCAGCAGATCGTCATTGCGCGCAACATGATTCGCGCGGCTGGCGGGCGCTAAGCAGCCTGAGCACGGATGCGCGGCGCGCAGCAAGTGCGCCGCGTATTGGGTTGATTCGGACTTATTCGAGCCGGCCGATGCCGTCGGCTACCAGCAGGTCGACGAGCTTGCGCGCGAACAGCGGCAGCGCGTCGCGATCGGCCATGCAGATCTGCAGCTTGCGCACGGCCCATTCGTCGGTGAGCGGCACGATCTTCAATGACATGGTTTGCGCGTGGCGGCGCGCCGTGCCCTCGGGCAGCACGCCAATGCCGATGTTCGCTTCGATCATGCGGCACGCGGCCTCGAAATTGCCGATCTGGATGCGCCAGCGTATCGTGCGCTGCAAATCCGCCGAAGCGCGCTTGAGAAACGCGAAGATCGCGCTTTCATCGGGCGGCCCGATGAAGTCGTAGTCGAGCGTATCGGCAAACGCCATTTCGCTCGCCTGCGAAAGCGGGTGGCTCAGCGCCGTGACGAGCACGAGACGGTCGCGCCGGTAGGGCAGCACCTGCAAACCCTCGGTGCGCACATTGCCGGCCACGATGCCGATATCGATCGTGCCGTCCTGCACGGCGCGCACGATATCGGGCGAGAGACGCTCGTGAATATCCACGTACACGTCGGGATGGTTGATGAGGTAGGTGCGCAGCACGGCGGGCAGGAACTCGCTCATCGCTGTGGTGTTCGCAAACACGCGCACATGGCCCTTCACGCCCTGCGAGTACTCCTGCAGGTCTCCCGTCAGCTGCTCGAGTTGCTTGAGCACGCGGCGCGCGTGCGCGAGCAGCGTCTCGCCGGGCCCCGTTAGCGTGACCCCCTGGCTCGTGCGGCTCAAGAGCTTCACGCCCACCTGTTCTTCGAGATTCTTGATACGCGTGCTCGCCGCGGGCAGCGAGAGGTGCGCGCGTTCCGCGCCGCGCGTGAGGCTGCTCGCTTCGGCTACGTGGGTGAAGAGCTTCAGGTCGACGAGATCGAAATGCATGGGTTGACTTGCCGTGACTCCAATTTCTGCGGGTTTGCTTGCCGGTGCCTGTCTGCTCGTTCGTCCGAGGGATGCGCGACATACGGCGGACGAGCGGACTCTGGGCATTATTGCGCCGCAGCGCGGTGCACGCCATTAGCGATAGTACGGGTTAATCCTGGCCGAAACGGGCGTTCGGCATATCCAAATTGTGTAGCCGTACCCGATGCGTCAAGCTGCAACACGAACGGCACAGCTTGCCGCATAACGATTCAAATCGAATGAATGCCCGGCACAAAGCGGGCTGGAGGAGCGAAAACGATGACGACGCAACGAATGCTGGACGGTAAGGTCGTAGTGGTGACGGGCTCGGGCGGCGGCATTGGCCGCGACATCGCGCTGATGATGGCGCGCCACGGTGCGAAAGTCGTGGTGAACGACGTGGGCGCCTCGCTCACCGGCGAGGGCCACAACGACGGACCCGCACAGGCGGTGGTGAACGAGATCCAGTCCTTCGACGGCCAGGCCACCGCCAACACCGACAGCGTGGCCGACGCCGCAGGCGCCGCACGCATCGTGCAAAACGCCCTGGACGTGTTCGGCCGTATCGACTGCGTGGTGAACAACGCGGGTATTTTGCGCGACCGCTTCTTTCACAAGATGAGCGAAGAAGAGTGGGACGCTGTGCTGAAGGTGCACCTCTACGGTTCGTACTATGTCTCGCGCGCCGCTGCCGACCACTTCAAGGAGCAGCGCAGCGGGGCGTTCGTGCATATGACCTCCACGTCGGGCCTGATCGGCAATCTTGCGCAGGCCAACTACAGCGCGGCGAAGCTCGGCATTGCGGGACTGTCGAAATCCATCGCGCTCGATCTGGAAAAGTTCGGTGTCCGCTCGAACTGCATTGCGCCGTTCGCCTGGAGCCGCATGATCAACTCGATCAAGATCGATTCGCCGGAGCAGGAAGCGCGCGTTGCGAAGATCAAGCAGATGACGCCCGCGAAGATCGCGCCGCTCGCCGTGTACCTCGCAAGCGAGCAGGCCGCCGACGTGACAGGCCAGATTTTCGCGGTCCGCAACAACGAAATCTTCCTGATGAGCCAGCCGCGCCCCGTGCGTTCGGTGCATCGCGGCGAAGGCTGGACGCCGGAGACGATTGCCGAACATGCCATGCCGGCGCTGCGCAAGTCGTTCCACACGCTCGACGTTTCGGCCGACGTCTTCAGCTGGGACCCCGTCTGATGACGCGCGGCCCGCGCGCGGCGCGCGTCGTCGACGCCGCGCAGCTCGATTTCGCGCAGTACGTGCGTTCGGGCGATACGGTTGCATGGGGCCAGTGCGGTGCCGAACCGTGCACGCTCACGGCGCTGCTGATGTCGCAGCGCAAGGCGATGGGTGGCCGCTTTCGCGTGTTCGTGGGCGCTTCGTGGTCCGAAACGCTTGATCCCGCGTATGCCGATTGCGTCGATTTCGTGGCCTATGGCGCATCGGGTACGAACCGGCGGCTCGAACGCGAGGGTGTGCTCGACATCCTGCCGTGCCACTACTCGCAGTTTCGCAGTGTGCTGACCAGTGGTCCGAATCGCGTCGACGTGCTGTTGCTGCAAGTCGCGCCCGCGGACGAGGCGGGCCGGTACAGCCTCTCGATCGCGCATGAGTACCTCGTGCCCCTGATCGACAGTGCGCGCGTGGTGATCGCGGAGGTGAATGCGGCGGCGCCGTGGACCTACGGCGAGCGCATGTTGCGAGCCGAAGACTTCGACGTGCTGACTCACACCGACCGCGCGCCGCTCGAAGCGCCGCCTACGCAGGCGGGCGACATCGAACGACGCATTGCCCAGCATGCGGCCTCGCTGATCGAAGACGGCGCGACGATCCAGGCCGGGCTGGGCGCGTTGCCCGAGGCTATCGTCGCGCAGTTGCGCGACCGTCGCGACCTTGGCGTGCATAGCGGCACCATCGGCGACACCGTGGTCGACCTGATCGAAGCCGGTGTGGTGACGAATGCGCGTAAGTCGCGCGACAAGGGTGTGAGCGTGGCCGGCACGATGATGGGCACGCGCAGGGTCTACACGCATGCGCACCGAAATGCGCAGATCCAGTTTCGCTCCACGGCTTATACGCACGACATCGACGTGCTCGGCAGTCTCGACCGCTTTGTGGCGATCAACTCCGCACTCGAAGTCGATTTGACGGGGCAGGTCAATGCGGAGGCGGCCGGTGGCCGCTATGTGGGCGCAGTGGGCGGGGCGCTCGATTTCATGCGCGGCGCGGCGCGCTCGGACGGCGGCGTCGCGATCGTTGCGCTCGCCTCCAGTACGCGGCATGGCAGCCGCATCGTCGCACGTCTTTCCGGGCCGGTCAGCACGCCGCGCAGCGATGCAGCGGTGATTGTGACCGAGCACGGCGTGGCGGACCTGCGCGGGCTCACGCTTGCACAACGCGTCGAGCGCATGCTTGCCATCGCACCGCCCGAGTGGCGCGAACAGCTGGCCGCGGAGCACCACGCGCGACGGGACACGCTCGCGGCTTGACGCGGCACAGGCGCACGGCGCAGCGGCAGACAACCAGACAACATGAAGAGGAATCCGAAATGAGAAGAGCAGCGATAGTCGCGCCGGTGCGCACGCCGGTTGGCACGTTCGGCGGCGGCCTGCGCCCCGTTGCCGTCGAAACGCTTGCGGCCACGGTGCTGCGCGAAACCATCGCGCGCAGTGGCGTGGACCCGGCGCGCATCGAGGACGTGGTCTTCGCGCAATCGTACGCGAACAGCGAAACGCCTTGCATCGGCCGCTGGGCCGCGCTCGAAGCAGGGCTGCCGGTGCAGGTGCCCGGCATGCAGCTCGATCGCCGTTGCGGGGGCGGCCTGCAGGCCGTCGTGACCGCCGCGATGATGGTGCAAAGCGGCGCGGCGGACGTGGTCGTGGCCGGTGGCGTGGAGAGCATGAGCAATATCGAGTACTACACGACCGATATGCGCTGGGGCGCGCGCGCCGGTTCGGTGAAGATGCACGACCGTCTCGAGCGTGGCCGCGAACGCTCGCAGCCCGAAGCGCGCTTTGGCTACATCTCGGGAATGATCGAAACGGCAGAGAACCTCGCGAAGGAATATGGCATCACACGCGAGGAAGCGGACGCGTACGCGGTGCGCAGTCATCAGCGCGCGGCGGCGGCATGGGAGTCGGGCCGCTTCGCAGAGGAAGTGGTGCCGGTTTCAGTGCCGCAGCGCAAGGGCGACCCGGTACTGTTCGCACGCGACGAGGGCGTGCGCGCCGACGCGAGCGAGGCGTCGCTCGCGAAACTCAAGCCGCTCATGAAAGGCGGCACGGTGACGGCGGGCAACGCGAGCCAGCAGAACGACGCCGCCGCCGCTTGCCTGATCGTCGCCGAAGACCAGCTCGACAAGCTTGGCCTCACGCCGCTTGGCTATCTGACCGGTTGGGCGGCCGCCGGATGCGAGCCCGCGACGATGGGCATCGGTCCTGTGCCCGCCGTGCAAAAACTGCTGCAAAAGACCGGGCTCACGTTCGATCAACTCGATCTCGTCGAACTGAACGAGGCCTTTGCATGCCAGGTGCTCGCGGTGCTGAAGGGCTGGGGCTGGCACGACGAATCACGGCTGAACGTGAACGGCTCAGGCATTTCGCTGGGTCATCCGATTGGCGCGACGGGCGTGCGCATGTTGACCACGCTGCTCTACGAACTGCAGCGCCGCAAGGGCCGCTACGGCCTCGAAACGATGTGCGTAGGCGGCGGGCAGGGTATCGCGGCCATTTTCGAGCGGGCGGCTTGAGCACGAACGCTTCGCAGCCCTACTGAACATTAAAAGGAGGAGACGATGCTCGAAGCACTCAACGCGCAGCTGGCGAGGCTGCAAGCGCATCCGTTCTATGAGGGACGTCTGCCGCGCAGCGTCGCGAGCGCGGCGGAGTTCGCCGAGCGCGTGCCGCTCATGACGCGCGCCGAACTCGTGGCCGAGATGAATCGCCCGGGCTACGGCGCGTTTGCGCCCGCGGTGCCGCCGGTTCGCGTGCACCTCACGCCAATGGGCGCTTCGCTCGTGCCGATCCTGCAGAGCGCGGCCGATCTGCGTGCGATCGAAGCCGCGTGCGGACAGCATCTCGACGCATGCGGCATCGGCCCCGGCGACGTGTGCATGGTGACCTTCGGCTATCACCTCTTCGTGGCGGGCCTGTTCTATCAGACCCAGACGGAAGCGCGCGGCGTGGCATGCATTCCGCACGGCCCGGGCGAGACCGAACGCGCCGCACGCGTCGCGCAGCAATGCGGCGTGACGGTACTGGCCGGCAACCCGTCGCACGCGCTCAAGCTGATCGACGCGGGGTGTCCGGTTCCGCGCGTGTTCTTCGCGGGCGGCGAAGCGTTCACGGGCAATGCCGCGCTTTACGCGCGCGTGCGCGATGCGATGCCGGGCACGTTGCTGATCGACAGTTACTCGCTTTCCGAATGTCTGCCCGTTGCGCGTACGTTCCCAGGCGGCGCGGGCGTGCATGTGTTCGATGAACTGCTGTACGCCGAGGTGATCGACCCCGACACCGGCATGCCCGTTGCCGAGGGTGAGCGTGGCGAGCTCGTGCTCACGCATTTGAAGAAGGAACTGCAACCGCTCGTGCGCTACCGCACCGGCGACCTCACTGTGCTCGAACGGACCGCACCCGTGCATGGGCGCACGGTGTCGTTGCCGCGCGTGGTGTTCGGCCGCGCCGATTCGATGGTGAAGATCAAAGGCGTGAAGGTCTACCCATCGGAGTTGAAGGCGGTGCTGCTGGGTGTGGAAGGCGCGACGCTTGCGTACCGGCTCGTTGTCGGCACAAAGGAACATGGCGGAGACCATCTCACGCTGCAGGTGGAAGGCACGGTGGAGCATGGCGCCATCGAGGCCATTGCTGAGCGCTTCAAGCGACAAACGCTGATACACGCGGACGCGATCGAAATCGTGGCGAAGATCGAAGGCGCAGCGCTGGTAGAAGATCAACGGAGACAAACAACATGAATGCAAGCGCAACGAACACTCAGGCCCCGTGGCGCCTCGTCGTAGGTGGCCACAGCTATGCGGACTTCTCGATTTCGGTGTCGCCGGCGGTCGAGCGCGCCGTCGCCGAAAATCTCGTGCCGCCCACGGTCTATCTGAACGTCTTCAGCGACGACAGCATTACCGTAGGCGTGAATGAAGATCCGAACCAGGTGCTCGATCTGCCGTTCTGCCGCGCGAACGACGTGGTCGCACGGCGGCGCGTGAGCGGCGGCGGCGCGATCTATGCGGGGCGTGGTTCGGCATTTCTCGCGTTCTATTTGCCGGTTGGTCTGCCCGGTGTGCCCCAAACGGCGACGCAGGCGTTCCCGACGATACTCGGCCATGTCGCTGAGGCGCTGCGCGATGTGTTCGGCCTGCAGGCCGCGTACCGGCCGCTGAACGACGTCGAGATCGACGGACGCAAGCTCGTGGCCACGTCGCTGAAGATCGAAGGTGGCGTGCTGACGTTTCGTATTCTGCTGAATGTGAAGGCGATCGACACGGCAATCGCGGCGCGCGCGATGCCGATGGCGCCCGAAAAGGTCAAGGACAAGAAGCACAAGGATCTCGGCTCGCGCTATACGTATCTGGAGCAGGAACTGGGCCGCGAAGTGAGCGCCGAGGAACTGACCGCGTGGGTCACGGCCTGCGTTCGCCGCACGTTTGGAGAAATAGCGCTCGAGTCTGGTGCGTTAGGCAGCGAAGAGCTCGTTTTCGCGCAGCAATACGAACGCGAACTGCACGAGGAAAGCTGGTTCCATGAAAAGAGCGAAGCGACGCGCTACAGCCCGATCGCGCTCACGGGCGACCATATCGTGCGCGGCCGCGAAAAGGCGCCGGCAGGGCTGATCTGGCTGAGCCTGCTCGTGCGTGACGGCACGGTGGTCAAGGCGATTGTCAATGGCGACTGGCACCCGCGTCCGCTGGCTTCGGTCGCCTGGCTCGAAGACGGTTTCACCGGGCTCGCCGCCACGCGCGCCGCGTGCGCGGCGCATATCGAGGCGTTTCTCGCGCGTCCCGATGTGGAGTTCGCGGGCGTGGAGCCTGTGCATCTGATCACGGCGCTCGACAAGGCGCTCGCTGAACTCGCAAGCGCCGGGGTGAGCGCATGAGCGCAAAGACGCTACTCGTCGAGCACGAGGCGGGCGTCGCGACGCTCACGTTCCATCGCCCGGAGGCCAAGAACGCGCTCAACGCCGAGATGCGCGTGGAACTGCTCGAAGCCGTACAGCGCATACGTGCCGATCGCAGCGTGCATGCGGTTATTCTGCGCGGCGTGGGCAATGACTTCTGCTCGGGCGGCGATGTACGCGCCATGAACGTGACAAGCGCCGAGGAAGGGCGCCATCGTATCGACGACCTGCATGGCTGGGTGAGCATGCTGATCGACCTCGACCGCCCGGTGATCGCGGCCGTGGACGGCGTGTGCTACGGCGCGGGCTTCAGCTTCGCGCTCGCTGCCGACTTCGTGATTGCCAGCACGCGCGCACGCTTTTGCATGCCCTTTATGAAAGTCGGCCTCGTGCCCGATTGCGGGGCGTTTTATACGCTGCCGCGCGTGGTGGGACTCGCCCGCGCGAAGGACCTCGTGTTCACGGCGCGCGAGATACGCGCTGCCGAAGCGAAGGAGATCGGTGCGGTGCTCGAAGTGGTCGAGCCAGACGAGCTTCATGCACGCGCCGCGCAAGTCGCGGCCAGCCTTGCCGCAGCGTCGCCCATTGCTTTCGGCCTCGCCAAGCGCGCGCTGAACCAGTCGCTTGGCAGCGATCTGCGCGCGATGCTCGAAATCGAGTCGGCGGCGCAGGGCATTGCGTTTACGACCGAATTTCATCGTGAAGCCGTGAAGCGCTTTCGCGAGAAGGCCGATCCGCTTTTCAAGTGGCCCGCCGCCGAGGCCTGATCTCCCACCGAGCACACCGTCATGACGATCGACTATCACACCCTGCGTAACTGGCCGTTCAAGAATGTCGAGCAGACCTATACCGCGCGCGACGCCATGCTCTACAGCCTCGCCGTGGGCTACGGCGCGAATCCCGTTGATTCGGACGACCTGGCATTCGTCTACGAAAAAGCGTTGCGCGTGCCGCCGACGCTTGCCGTCGTGCTCGGCTTTCCCGGCTTCTGGGCGCGCGACCCGCGCGCGGGCATCGACTGGGTGCGGCTCTTGCATGGCGAGCAGAGCCTCGTCATGCACAAGCCATTGCCGGCGGCCGCGACCGTGATCGGTCGCTCGCGCATCACGCGCGTGGTCGACAAAGGCGCGGGCAAGGGCGCACTGCTCGAAATCCAGCGTAGCATTACGGACAAAGCAAGCGGCGAACTGTACGCCACCGTCACGCAACTCACGTTCTGCCGCGGCGACGGCGGCTTCAGCGCGAACAACGGCTTGAGCGACGAAGCTCCCGCGCCGCCGCCGCCGATGCCCGAGCGCGCGCCCGATCATCATTGCGACCTGCCTACACGCCCGGAAACGGCGTTGATTTACCGACTGTGCGGCGACGACAACGCCTTGCATGCCGACCCGCATGTTGCGCGCGCAGCGGGGTTCGAGCGGCCTATCCTGCATGGGCTCGCCACGTGGGGCGTGGCCGCGCATGCCGTACTGAAGACACTGTGCGCGAGCGACCCGCAACGCCTCGCGGCGTTTCACGCGCGCTTTACCGCACCGGTTTATCCGGGCGAGACGATCCGCACCGAGATGTGGCGCGACGGCAACGAGGTGAGTTTTCGCGCGCGCGTGCTGGAACGTGACGTGCTCGTGCTCAACCACGGCCGCGCACAACTGCGCTGAGCGCTATTCTGTATAACGAAGGAATCAAGACTATGGCCCGTCAACCGAAACCGCTCGTGCGCTCCGATATCGCGTACAGCACGCCCGATCGTATTGTCGTGCGTGGCAAAAGCCTGCCCGACGAAGTGCTCGGCCACATGAATCTCGGCGACTTCGCGTTTCTGCAACTCACGGGCAAGACCGCCACGCCGCAGCAGTCCGCGATGTTCAACGCCATCGTCATTACGCTCGTCGAGCACGGCATGACGCCGAGCGCCATCGCTGCGCGCATGACGTATGCGGGCGCGCCCGAGTCGCTGCAGGCGGCCGTTGCGGCGGGGCTATGCGGGCTTGGCTCGGTGTTCGTCGGCAGCATGGAAGGCGCGTGCCGCATGCTCTCCGAAACACTGCCTTACGATGCCCAATGCGACGATCTGGAGAAACTCGCTGTCGATACCGTCGCCGCGTGGCGCACGCGCGGCACGCCGATTCCAGGGCTCGGTCATCCGCTGCACAAGCCCATCGATCCGCGCACGCCGCGCCTTTTCGAACTGGCCGCGCAAAACGGCATGTCGGGGCGCTATGTGAAGCTCATGCAGCTAATTGGCGCGGAGGCAGAGCGCGCATCGGGCAAGGCATTGCCGATCAACGCGACCGGCGCGATCGGTGCGATCTGCTGCGAATTCGGCTTCCCATGGCGCATCGTGCGCGGCTTCGGCGTGATGGCGCGCGCAATCGGCCTGGTTGGCCATCTGCTCGAAGAGGGCGAGCGCCCCATGTCGTTCGAGTTGTGGCAGCGTGTGGAAGACGAAGCCTCCGCCCATCTACGCGGCGAAGCGTGAGGCCGGCACGCGGCCTGTTTTGAAAGCCGCGTGCAAGTATCGCGCAGCAATAGTCGGGGGATTAACGAAAGCGAAAGGGCTGATTCGGCAAAGGCAACTTCGCGAAACGGCGTGAGCCGTTCATAGTATGGCAACTAGTCTCGCAACGGAGAAAGCCATGCCGGAATCGCAAACGCCATCGCTCAGTGCGTGGCTCGACAAGACCGAAACGCTCACCGACGACATCACCGCGTTTCCGCTGCGCGCGCTTGCCGCCACCCTCGACCGCGAAGCGCCTGGTAGCGCCGTGCCGCCGCTGTGGCACTGGCTCTATTTTCTGCCTGTTTCACCGCTCGCCGAAGCGGGTCCCGATGGTCACCCGAAACGCGGCGGCTTCCTGCCGCCGGTCGAACTGCCGCGCCGCATGTGGGCGGGCGGCCGCTTGACGTTTCACGCGCCGCTGCGCGCGGGCAACGAAGCCGCGCGCACGTCCACTATCGCGAACATCGAGGACAAGACCGGCCGCAGCGGCCGCCTCGTGTTCGTGACCGTGCAGCATCGCTACGAGAGCGGCGGGGCGCTGTGCATCGAGGAAGAGCACGACATCGTTTATCGCGATGCGCCGCAGCCCGGTGCGAGCGCGCCGAAGCCGGTCGTGGCGCCGCAAGGCGAGACGTGGTCGCGCACGCTCACGGCCAGCGCGCTCATGCTGTTCCGCTATTCCGCACTGACTTTCAACGGTCATCGCATTCACTACGACTTCCCGTATGTCACGCAGGAAGAGGGCTATCCGGGCCTCGTCGTGCACGGCCCGCTGATCGCCACGCTGCTGCTCGACCTCGTGCACCGCGAGCGGCCTGACGCCGCGATCGCGACCTACGCGTTTCGCGCGGTACGGCCCACGTTCGCGGGCAACGCGTTCACGCTGTGCGGCAAGCTTTCCGACGACGCACGCTCGGTCGAACTCTGGGCGAAAGATCACGACGGCTATCTGACGATGCAGGCCACTGCCACGCTGGCCTGAGCGGCAACACGAACATTCATAGCGACTTCATATCGATCATGCAAACCACGCAACAAGATTCGTTTCAGGATATCCGCGAAGCCGTACGCGATCTGTGCCAGCAGTTTTCGGGTGAATATTTCCGCAAGATCGACGAGGCGCGCGGCTATCCCGAGGCATTCGTCGATGCCCTCACCAAGGCCGGCTGGCTCGCAGCGCTGATTCCTCAGGAGTACGGCGGATCTGGCCTGGGGCTGACCGAAGCATCGGTCATCATGGAGGAGATCAACCGCGCCGGGGGCAACTCGGGCGTATGCCATGGCCAGATGTACAACATGGGCACGCTGCTGCGCCACGGCTCGGCGGAGCAAAAGCGCAAGTACCTGCCGAAGATCGCGAGCGGCGAATTGCGCCTGCAATCGATGGGCGTGACCGAGCCCACCACGGGCACCGACACCACGAAGATCAAGACCACGGCGGTGCGCAAGGGCGACCGCTACGTGATCAACGGGCAAAAGGTGTGGATCTCGCGCGTGCAGCATTCGGACCTCATGATCCTGCTTGCGCGCACCACGCCGCTCGCCGACGTGAAGAAGAAGTCCGAAGGCATGTCGATCTTCGTGGTCGACCTGCGCGAAGCCGTCGGCCACGGCCTCACCGTGCAGCCGATTCTCAACATGGTCAATCACGAGACCAACGAACTCTTCTTCGATAACCTCGAAATTCCGGCGGAAAACCTGATCGGCGAGGAGGGGATGGGCTTCAAGTACATCCTCGACGGACTGAACGCCGAGCGCACGCTCATCGCGGCGGAATGCATCGGCGACGGCTACTGGTTCATCGACAAGGTGAGTGCCTACGCGAAGGAGCGCATCGTGTTCGGACGGCCTATCGGGCAGAATCAGGGTGTGCAGTTTCCGATCGCGCGCGCGTTCGTCAACGTCGAAGCCGCGAGCCTGATGCGCTTCGAAGCCGCGCGCCGCTTCGACGCGCACGAGGCTTGTGGCGCGCAAGCCAACATGGCGAAACTGCTGGCCGCCGACGCCTCGTGGGAGGCCGCGAATGCGTGTCTGCAATTCCACGGCGGCTTCGGTTTCGCCTGCGAGTACGATGTGGAGCGCAAGTTCCGCGAGACGCGCCTCTATCAAGTCGCGCCGATCTCGACCAATCTGATTCTCTCGTACGTGGCGGAGCATGTGCTCGGCCTGCCGCGTTCGTTCTGAGCGGAGGCGCGCGCCATGAGACCACTCGACGGTATCAAGGTCGTCACGCTCGAACATGCGATTGCCGCGCCGTTCTGCACGCGCCAGCTGGCCGATCTCGGCGCGCGCGTGATCAAGATCGAGCGGCCAGGCGTGGGCGACTTCGCGCGCGGCTACGACGAGCGCGTGCATGGACTCGCCTCGCACTTCGTGTGGACGAACCGCTCGAAGGAAAGCCTCTCGCTCGACGTGAAGCACAAGGAGGCCGCGCCGATCCTCGACGCATTGCTCGCCGACGCCGACGTGCTCGTGCAGAATCTCGCGCCGGGCGCGGCGGCGCGCCTTGGGCTCAGCTACGAGGCGCTCAGTGAGCGCTATCCGAAGCTGATCGTGTGCGATATCTCCGGTTACGGCGACGATGGTCCCTACCGCGAGCGCAAGGCGTACGACCTGTTGATTCAAAGCGAATCGGGCTTTCTCTCCATCACGGGGTCGCCCGGCGAGCCGGCGAAGGCGGGTTGCTCGATTGCCGATATCGCCGCGGGCATGTATGCCTATTCGAATATTCTGAGCGCGCTGCTGATGCGCGGGCGCACCGGGCGCGGGTGCCGCATCGACGTCTCGATGCTGGAGAGCATGGTGGAGTGGATGGGCTATCCGCTTTACTACGCGATCGACGGGCAAACGCCGCCGCCGCTCGCGGGCGCTTCGCACGCGACGATCTATCCGTATGGGCCGTTTCCGGCCGGCGACGGCAAGTCGGTGATGCTCGGCCTGCAGAACGACCGCGAATGGAAGCTCTTTTGCGAGCACGTGCTGTTGCAGCCGGAGCTTGCCGCCGATGAGCGCTTCGCTGCGAATTCACAGCGTTCCGCGCGCCGCGCAGCGTTGCGCGAACTGATCGTCGAGGCGTTTTCGAAGCTCAGTGCGGCGCAGGTCATCGAACGGCTTGACCGCGCGGGCATCGCCAATGCCCAGATGAACACCATGGCCGATGTGTGGGCCCATCCGCAACTGCAGGCGCGCGAGCGCTGGCGCGAAGTGCAGACATCGGCGGGGATGGTGCCGGCGCTGTTGCCGCCGGGCGCGCCTGGCGCATTCGATGCGCGCATGGATGCCGTCCCTGCACTCGGTCAGCATACCGAATCTATTCTGCGAGAGCTTGGCTTCGATGCGGGGCGTATTGGCGCGCTGCGCGAAGCAGGAGCAATCTGATCGCGCCCGGCGCATCGCAAACCGACTTCACTACACTACGCTGCCATGACAGATCATCCCAGCCGCGCGCTCGCGGCTTTCGCTTCGCAACTGCGTTTCGATTCGATTCCGTCTCACGTGGTCGAGCGCACCGTCAATCTCTACGTGGACTGGCTCGGCTCTGCGCTAGGCGGCAAGGGCGCACGTCCGGTCGAAACGATCGCGCGGTTCGCGCGTGCCGCGCACGGCGCGGCCGGAGCGCCAGCCCCGTGCGAAGTCATCATCGACCGCACTCGCACCACGGCGTATTTCGCCGCCATGATCAACGGCGCCGCTTCGCACTTCGTCGAGCAGGACGACGTGCACAACGGATCGGTGCTGCATCCGGCTACCGTCGTATTCCCGGTGACGCTCGCGCTTGCGCAGGCGCTGGGCGCTTCAGGGCAGGAGTTCATCGCAGCCTCGGTGGCGGGCTATGAAGTGGGCATACGGGTGGGCGAATTCATGGGTCGTTCGCACTACAAGATATTTCACACGACCGGCACCGTGGGCACGATCGCAGCGGCTGCCGCGGCGGGTCGACTGCTGAAGCTGACACCCGAGCAGATGCTCGACGCGTTCGGCTCGGCGGGCACGCAGGCGAGCGGTTTGTGGGAGTTCCTGCGCGACGCGGCCGATTCGAAGCAACTGCACACAGCGATGGCGGCTGCGAACGGCTTGATGGCCGCGCAACTCGCGGCGGACGGTTTTCGCGGCGCGCAGCGCATTCTCGAAGGCGCACAGGGCATGGCGGCGGGCATGTCGAGCGACGCGGATCCTGCAAAGCTTGTCGATCGACTGGGCGAGCGTTGGGCGACGGTCGAAACGTCGTTCAAGTATCACGCGGCGTGCCGCCACACGCATCCGGCCGCTGACGCGCTGCTGTCCGTGATCGAAGCGCACCGGCTCAATCCCGACGATATCGCAAACGTCACGGCGCATGTGCATCAGGGGGCGATCGACGTGCTCGGCAGCGTGGTTGTGCCGAGTACCGTTCATCAGGCGAAATTCAACATGGGGACCGTGCTCGGCCTCGTCGCTTATCGCGGCTACGCGGGCGTGAACGAATTCGAGCGCGACTATTCGGCGGACGATATCGCCGCGTTTCGCGCACGCGTGACGATGGCGCTGGACGAGGAAGTGGACCGCGCGTATCCCGCCCGCTGGATCGGCAAGGTGACTGTGACGACGCGCGACGGCCGCACGTTGCAAGGGCGCGTGGATGAACCGAAGGGCGATCCGGGTAATACGCTTTCGCGAGACGAGATCGCAGCGAAGTTCGTGCGCCTGGCCGCGTTTTCGGGCGCAGCCCGCGAAAGCGATGCACAGCGCCTGCTCGACGCGGCGTGGGGGATTGCCGAGGCGCAGCGCATAGGCTCGCTTTTCGGCGCAGGGGCGAGCGCATGAGCGCGGCGCTTTCCCGCTCGTATCTGTTCGTGCCGGGCAACCGGCCCGAGCGCTTCGAAAAGGCGCGCGGCGCGGGTGCCGATGCGGTGATCGTCGATCTGGAGGATGCGGTTCCGCCCGCGGAAAAGGGCGCCGCGCGCGACGCAGTGGTCGCGGCTCTGGACGCCGCGCGGCCGGTCTGGGTGCGCGTGAACGGCACCGACACGCCCTGGTTCGCCGACGATGCCGCGGCGCTTGGCGCACACGCGGGCGTGGCGGGGATCATGCTGCCGAAGGCGGAAAGCGCCGAACAGATCGCGGCGCTACGCTCGGGCGCACACGGCGCGCTGCAAGTGTTGCCGATCGTGGAAACCGCGCGCGGCATCGCGGGCCTGAATGCGCTGTGCGGCGCGCAAGGCGTGCTGCGCGTGGCGTTCGGCACGCTCGACTTTCAAGTGGACATGGGTATCGACGGCGACGGCGAGGAACTCGACGCGTTTCGTTCGCAGATCGTGCTGACCTCGCGGCTGGCAGGCATTGCTGCGCCTGTCGATGGCGTTTCGACCGTATTCGATGACGCAGAGGCGCTCGAGCGTGAAGCGCGGCGCGGGCGGCGATTTGGCTACGGCGGCAAGCTTTGCATTCACCCGAAGCAGATCGAGCCCGTGCATCGCGCGTACGCATGGAGCGAGGCGCAGCGCGCATGGGCGCAGCGCGTGCTCGACGCGGTGCAGGCGAGCGGTGGGGCGGCCGTGGCGCTTGACGGGAAGATGGTGGACATGCCGGTGATCCTCAAGGCACGGCGGATTTTGGGTGTTTGACCACGAATGCAGCCAAGGTTGCTGCGTTTGCGTCGATCAAGAAGGCGCCTTTGTTTTCACAAAGGCGCCTTTAGTTTTTTGGGAGCGGTATTAGCCGATTGCGCCAGCGAGTTCCGGCACGACCGTGAACAGGTCGCCCACGAGGCCATAGTCGGCCACGCTGAAGATCGGTGCTTCCTCGTCCTTGTTGATCGCGACGATGACCTTCGAGTCCTTCATGCCGGCCAGATGCTGGATCGCGCCCGAGATGCCGACTGCCACATACAGTTGCGGCGCGACAATCTTGCCGGTCTGACCGACCTGGTAGTCGTTCGGCACGTAGCCAGCATCGACTGCCGCGCGCGAGGCGCCGAGCGCTGCGTTGAGCTTGTCCGCCAGCGGCTCCAGAACCTTCGTGTAGTTCTCGCCGCTGCCCAGACCCCGGCCACCCGAGACGATGATCTTCGCGCTCGTGAGTTCAGGACGGTCGAGCTTCGTGACTTCACGGCCGACGAACTGCGTCAGACCGCTGTCCGCTGCCGCGCCGAGCTTCTCGACGGCTGCGCTGCCGCCTTCGGCCGCGACTGCGTCGAATGCCGTCGTGCGAACGGTGATGACCTTGATCGGGTCGACCGATTGCACCGTTGCGATCGCATTGCCCGCGTAGATCGGACGTTCGAACGTGTCCGGCGAATCGACAGCGGTAATGTCGCTGATCTGCGCGGCGTCGAGCTTCGCGGCGATACGCGGCGTGACGTTCTTGCCCGCTGCCGTTGCCGGCGCGAGGATGTGCGAATAGTTCTTCGCAATGCTCAGGACCGTCGCTTCGACGTTTTCGGCAAGACCCTGTTCGAGTTGCGGCGCATCGGCGAGCAGCACCTTCGCCACGCCTGCGATCTTCGCGGCTGCGTCGGCTGCTGCCTGTGCGTTGTGGCCCGCGACCAGCACATGCACGTCGCCGCCAATCTTCTGTGCTGCAGCGACGGTGTTCAGCGTCGCGGCCTTGATCGAGTGATTGTCGTGTTCAGCAATAACCAGATTCGTCATTTTGAAATCGCTCCCTTTACAGCACCTTGGCTTCAGTTTTCAACTTCGCGACGAGCGCCGCAACGTCCGGCACCTTCACGCCTGCGCTGCGCTTGGTCGGCTCGGCAACCTTCAGCGTCTTCAAACGCGGCGCGACATCGACACCCAGATCGGAAGGCTTGATCGTCTCCAGCGGCTTCTTCTTCGCCTTCATGATGTTCGGCAGCGTGACGTAGCGCGGCTCGTTCAGACGCAAGTCGGTCGTCACGACAGCGGGCAGCTTCAAAGACAGCGTTTCCGCGCCGCCATCCACTTCGCGCGACACGGTAGCCTTGCCGTCAGAAACGACCACCTTCGAAGCAAAGGTTGCCTGAGGCAAACCAGCCAGCGCGGCGAGCATCTGCCCGGTTTGATTCGAATCGTCGTCGATAGCCTGCTTGCCGAGGATCACGAGCGACGGCTGCTCTTTATCGACGAGTGCTTTCAAAAGTTTCGCCACCGCGAGCGGCTGCAGATCGTCGTTCGACTCGACCAGCACGGCGCGATCCGCACCGATAGCCAGTGCCGTGCGCAACGTTTCCTGGGCCTGCGAAACACCGCACGAAACGGCGATAACCTCGGTCGCCACGCCCGCTTCCTTCAGACGCACCGCTTCTTCCACGGCGATTTCGTCGAACGGGTTCATCGAGAACTTCACGTTGGCGATATCCACGCCCGTGCCGTCCGACTTCACACGAACCTTCACGTTGTAATCGACCACGCGCTTGACGGGCACCAGAATTTTCAAGCTCTTTCTCCTCGATAGGGACAATGCTTTCGTCATTGACGAAGACCTCCGTCACTGTGACAGACGCGTGAGCCGCGTGGAATTCAGCTTTGTGGAAGGCGTGCTTCGAGCGTGCTGAAGCAGCGCGCGCCGCAATCGTCCTTTCGAACGACGCGGCGTGCGTGCTCGGGGGAGGGGATCGTCAGTTCTTCTTGTCGCGCACGAAGCGCAGTGCGAAGCGCACGAGCCGCGGCATGGTTTCAGGCCGCAGCAAACGTGTGTCGTAGCCCGAGAAGCGCCGGTCGTTTTCGGCGAGACACAGGCGCATGAGTTCCGGTACGCTGATATCCACGTCGGTCACCTGTTGCGCGCCGTTCATCGTGAAGTTGTTGTCGTGCTTGTGCTCGTTGCCTTCGGCGTCCATCGCGCGCGCGAGGCCTATGCGTTCCCAGGCCAGAAAGGCCCATACGCCGGCCACTTTCAGCTCGAAGCGAATGCGCTGCCACCAGGCGAGCCGGGCGCGGTGCCAGGCGACCCAGTTCGCGAACAGCAGGATATGGCGGCATTCTTCCTGCATGACGGGCTCGAACGTGTCGATGAGCTCCGGTGGAAAGAGGCCCGAGCGATGCGCCACTTCGAAGAGGCCGAACGCGAAGAAACTGTCCACGCATTCGCTATAGCCCGTCACGAGGTAAGCCCATTCGGCGTCCTTAGGGTAGACGTAGGGCGGCTCGCTCGCGAGCTTGATGCCGTACGCAGCCACCATGCGCGAGAGCACCTCCTTGTGGCGGTTCTCCTCCCACGCGTTGAGCGCGAGCGCGTCGCGCATCACCGCGTCGTCGAGCGAGGCGGCGTAGGCGGCCATGCGCAGGCGCGCGCGGCCTTCCGTTTGCACGGCGATGTCCCAGATCGGCAAATCGGTGATGCGCTTGAGCGCCGCGGGTTCGAGCCGCGGCCAATCGAGCACCGAGGGCCGGTAAGGATTGAAGGTCTCGCGGAACATGCGGCACATTTCGTCGCGGTGGAGGTCGGTGCCGGGTGTGATCCCGCCACTTACGCGGCTTGTCCAGTGACGCGTGTTGTGTTCGGCGGCGTCGAGCGTCTCGCGGTCCGGGCGCTCGACAGGCAACGCAGGCGCGTGGAAGCCGGGAATGAGTTGCGACGCATCGAAGGCGTCGAATATCAGTTCGTCCATCTCGCTGTTCTTTTGCTGGTGGCTTACGCACACCGCGATGCATAAGCGATTGCCGTGATCGCACGAGCTTACTTCGAACCCGCGCAAAACGCGACGAGCGTGATGTTTCGTCGATTCGTTAGCTATCGTTCATTCGCCGCGCATGAATGAACGCGGCTTCGGCATCGAATACGTCTCGTCCGGCGCAATAATCGCCCGGTTCATATCGAGGCTTTGAACAATCGCTGCGCGAACGATGGCGCCGGGCGCCAGGGCGCGGCACGCCTGAACGCAATGGTCTAATTAAGCAGGTAGAGTACGGCTGACCGGCCCCTTCGCCGCCCTGAAACTGGCGGCGGCAAAGCAGAAGGCTGGCGGCAACGGCATGAAGACAGTCGGTCAATGGGGGCGTCGCATGCGGGCAACGCCGCGGCGCCTGGACACTCCAGCTAACCGGAAACCTGCTAGTGCGCATCCTGTCGATATTCGGTACGCGGCCCGAAGCCATCAAGATGGCGCCGCTCGTCAAACGTCTCGAAGCGGAACCGGGCGTGCAGTCCATCGTTTGCGTGACGGGGCAGCATCAGACCATGCTGCAGCAGGTCCTCGATCTGTTCGGCATCGTGCCGGACCACAATCTCGGCGCGATGACTGCGAACCAGACGCTCAACGGTCTCGCAGGCCGCCTGTTCGCCGGGCTCGACGACGTGCTTGCCGCCGAGCAGCCCGAGCGCGTACTCGTGCACGGCGACACCTTGACGAGCATGGCGGGCGCCATTGCCGCCTTTCATCGGCGCATACCGGTTGGGCACGTGGAAGCCGGGCTGCGCACCGGCAATCTGTTCGAGCCGTGGCCCGAGGAAATGAACCGGCGCGTGGTGGACGTCGTGAGCGATCTGCTTTTCGCGCCCACGGCGAGTTCGCGCGCGAATCTCGAAGCGGAGGCGCTGGGCGGGCGCGTGGTCGTGACGGGAAATACCGTGATCGATGCGCTGCATCTCATGTGCGAGCGGCTCGATAACGATGCGGCGTTGCGCGAGCGGCTCGACGCGCAATTTCCGTTTCTCGAACCCGCGGACACGGGCCGCCCGTTGCTTCTCGTCACCGGCCATCGTCGTGAGAGCTTCGGCGAGGGCTTCGAGCATATCTGCGCGGCGCTCGCCACGCTCGCGCATTCCGGCAAGATGCAGATCGTCTATCCCGTGCATCTGAATCCCAACGTGCGCGGCCCCGTGCTCGCCACGCTCGGCAATGCGCCCAATGTTCACCTCACCGATCCGCTCGATTACCCCGAGTTCGTGCGCCTCATGCAGCGCGCGGCGATCGTGCTGACCGATTCGGGCGGCGTGCAGGAGGAGGCGCCCGCGCTCGGCAAGCCCGTGCTCGTGATGCGCGACGTGACCGAGCGCCCCGAAGCGCTTGCCGCGGGCACCGTGAAACTGATCGGCACCGACCGTGTGGCGATCGTGCGCGCGGTGCTCGAACTCGTCGAGAACGAAGACGAGCGGCGCGCCTACGCGCGGCGCGTCAACCCCTATGGCGACGGGCACGCGTCGGAGCGCATCGTCGCGGCGCTCGCCGGCAGACCGTTCGAACCATTCCCGAGCCGCGAGTTGCCTGGCTACCGACATCCGGTGGTCGCCATGCGGCCGGAGCCCGGCGAGACGGACGAGGCCGACGCGGCGTCTTGACCGCGATTCGACGCCGACTCATCTGTTGTATCGCAGTGCCAGGCAATCAGTGCATTCCAAAGGCGGGAAGGCCAGGGCCGCCACGCGGCGGTTGCGCCGCCGCGCCGACACCATGAGGCATGACACGTGAGATTCGATCCGATCCGGCAGGTGGGCGCAGCGGGGCGCAAGGGAGTGGGTGCGCGGCGTTGCGCATATGTGGCCGCGGCGCTGCTCGCGGCGCTGGGCCGCTGCGCGTATGCGGCGCCTGGCGACCTGGCGCAGGCGCTCACTCAGCTCGGAGCCGGGCGCATGGAATCGCGCAGCGTGTCGCTGGCCGATCTCGGCGTGCGTGAGCCAGTCGTGCTGCGCGCGCCCGACGCGGTTCAGGAACTCTACCTGCCGGTGCCGGCGGGCTTGCCGATCAGCAATGCGACGCTGCAGCTCGACGCGAATTACCTGCGCGGCAACGGCGGGCGCACGACTTTCCTGCTCTCGCTCGACGGCTCGCCCGTGCAGGTGCGCAATGTCACGGACGCGCAGGGCGACGGGTCGCTCAGCATCGGCGTGGATGGCGCGCCGCGTCCCTCGGGTTTCGTGCGCGTGGGGCTGCAATGGTCGTCGGTGCTCAACGAGAACGTTTGCACGGATCAGACGGCGATCGGCAATGTCTGGAAGGTCGCGCCCACCACGCGCCTCACGTATCAGTTCGACACTTCGGCCGTGAACGATGTGCGCACGGCATGGAGCGCACTGCCTGCGAAACCTGTGGTGCTCGTGAGCGGCGGCAAGCTCGACGCCGCGGCTTATGACGTGGCGTGGCGGCTCGAAGCCCTGCTGATGCGCGGCGGCGCGACGCCCGTCACGACGCGTATGCCCGCGGTGGGCGACACCGTGAATCTCGGCACCGTGCAGGTCCCGGCTGCGCTGCAGGCCGTGCCCGCTTTCGCCGCGCTGGCCGCGGGCGGCGCGCACAAGATCGCGAATCCCGCCGAGCTGGGCGCGCTCATCGCGCTCGCGCCGGCGGGCGCTTTTGCGCCCAACGTCGTGGTCGCCGACGACGCACTGCGCGCGCAGGCGGCCGCGGCGCTCGACGCGTTGCGCGGCGAAGTGCTGACCGTTTCCGCCGATGCCGCGAGCGCCTTCGATGCATGGCGCACGCATTCCGGCGGCGCGCTTGCCACGCCATTCGAAAAGGGCGAACTGCGCCTCGCGCATCTGGGCGGCCTGCCTACCGTGGTAGTCGGCGACGACACCGGTGTGAGTGCGCTTTCGCGCACGTGGAGCGGCATCGACGTGTCGCGCCGGCTCGTCGTGCATGAGCTGGCCGCCTCGCCGAACCTGAGCGCGGGGGGATCGAGCGACCGGATCGCGCTGTCGCTGATCGGCGGCACACCGAGAACGGTAGATGTGCTAACGAGTGCGGTATGGGAAGCCAACTTCGATCTCGCAGCCGTCTCGGGCGACGGGCGGATTCCGCGCCGCGTCGTCCTCGATCTGGCTGCCGCGCCGGCTGCGGACCGCAATGGCCAGACGGCGTCGATCTTTTTCAACGGCGTGCTGATCGGCTCGCATCTGCTCGACACCGACGGTCACGCGCAACGGGTGAGCGCGGACATTCCCGTCTACGCGCTCGGCACCACCAATAACCTGCGCGTGTTGTTCCAGCGCCAGCCGGCGGGCGGCTGCCGCCCGCGCGAGCAGGGCTATCCCGCGGCGGTGCTGCCGGGCAGTCACCTGGTCGTCGGCCAGGGGCCGCTTGGCGAAAACTTCACCGGCATGGTGGCGCGTTTTTCGCGCACGGCGGACGTGCTCGTGCCCGACGCGTATCTGGCCGACCCGGTGACGACGCTGCCGCGCGTGGCGCGTCTCGCGAACGCGGCGGGCGTTGCGCCGACGCGCGCGACGCTGCAGGTGGCGCCGAACGGCCAGAACGCGCAACCGAAAGACGCCTTCCTCGCCGCCGATGTTGCGCTCGACAGCGAGGCCGGCCACGCGAGCTTCGCCGACGGCCGCCTCACGCTCAAGGCGCGCGGTGGCTCGACGCTCGCCGACATGTCGGGTCTCGCGAATCTGGGCCTGATCCAGGTGGTGCGCGCCGGCACGACGCCTGGCATCGTGTACCGCAGCGTGGGCGACGCACCCGTGCTGCCACCCGGCATGCAGTTGCAGCAGGGCGACGTGGCCATCGTCGACGCGAGCGGCGTGCTCAAGACCTTCGACACGCAGTACCCAGGCGGTGTGCCGCCGACGGACGATCAGCGCGCGTGGCTCACGCGGCACTGGGCGGGTTGGGGCGTGCCGAGCATCGCCACCGCGGTCCTGGTGTTGCTGCTGCTTGCCGCGGGCTTTGCGCGCAGGCGGGCGCGCGCGAGGACGGCGGCGGCCGCTGCCGCGCGCGCGGCGCAGGAAAGCGCCGAAAACCCGGACAACCAGCAGAGCGGATCGTGAGCACGCACGCCATCGACTGGTGGCTCAACTACTACGCCGGCCGCTATTACGAGGGCATGGAGTATCTCGCGGCGGTAGTGGCGGTGGTGATCCTGCTATCGAGCATCGACGATCTTTTCATCGACGCGTGGTACTGGGTTCGCCGTGTCATCCGCCACTTCACGATCGAGCGCCGCTACGAGCCGCTGCGTGCCGAGCAGCTCTACACCCGCGAGCAGCAGCCACTGGCGATCATGGTGCCCGCCTGGCGCGAGGAGGATGTGATCGCCTCGATGGTGACCGACCTCGTGCGTGTGCTCGACTACAAGAACTATGTCGTGTTCGCCGGCACCTACCAGAACGAT
This sequence comes from Paraburkholderia acidiphila, assembly GCF_009789655.1. Classification (GTDB taxonomy): domain Bacteria; phylum Pseudomonadota; class Gammaproteobacteria; order Burkholderiales; family Burkholderiaceae; genus Paraburkholderia; species Paraburkholderia acidiphila. Next base: position 1,959,365 of record NZ_CP046909.1, on the reverse strand, counting down.
GCCGCGACCATTGCCGAAGTCGAGCGCATGCGACGCCGCTACAAGCAGCTGCACCGCGTGGAGGTGCCGCACGACGGCCCCACCTGCAAGGCCGATTGCCTGAACTGGATCGTGCAGGCGATCTTTCGCATGGAGAAGGAAACGGGCATCGAATTCGCGGGCGTGATCCTGCACGATAGCGAGGACGTGCTGCATCCGCTCGAGTTGCGCTTTTTCAACTACCTGTTGCCGCGCAAGGACATGATCCAGTTGCCGGTGGCTTCGCTCGAGCGCGAATGGTACGAACTCGTGGCGGGCACCTATATGGACGAGTTCGCCGAATGGCACGCGAAGGATCTCGTGGTGCGCGAGAGCCTGGCCGGCACGGTGCCTTCGGCGGGTGTGGGCACGTGCTTTTCGCGCCGCGCGCTGGCCGGGCTCGCGGAGCAAACGCAGAATCAACCCTTCAACACGGAAACGCTGACCGAAGACTACGACGTGGGTGAGCGCCTCGGGCGCATGGGCATGCATTCCATCTTCGCGCGTTTTCCCGTTGAGTTCGCCACGCGGCGCAAGTCGTGGTTCGGCTTCGGGCCCGAGCGCGACGTCACGCTGACCATGCCGCTGTGCGTACGCGAGTTCTTTCCCGATACGTTTCGGACCGCTTATCGTCAGCGCGCGCGCTGGACGCTCGGTATCGGCCTGCAGGGATGGGAGCAAACCGGATGGGTCGGCACGCTCGCCAACCGCTATCTGCTGGCGCGGGACCGCAAGGGCATCGTCACGGCGTTCGTCGGCATCATCGCTTATGTGCTGCTCGCGCAGTTCCTGCTCTTTGCATACGCGGAGTTTCTTGGCATCCGGCCCGATCTCATCGCGTCGCCGTTCGCGAATTCCCGCTTTCTCACCATTGTGCTGTGGGCCAACGGTGTCGCGTTGCTGCTGCGCGTGGTCCAGCGCGTGTACTTCGTTTCGCGCCTGTATGGCTGGGAGCATGGCGTGCTTTCGGTGCCGCGCATGGTGATCGGCAACTTCGTGAACTTCATGGCGGTCTCGCGCGCGTGGAAGATGTATCTCGCGTATCTCGTCACCGGCAAGCGGCTCGTGTGGGACAAGACCATGCACGACTTCCCCTCGTCGGATGGCTTTACGGACCGCAAGCAGCGCCTCGGCGAGCTGCTGCTTTCGTGGCAGGCGATCGGACCGAAAGAGCTGGAGCAGGCGCTTGCGGAGGAGCACGCGCATGAAGCGCCGCTCGGGCGCGTGTTGATGGCGCACGGCTGGCTCGATGAGGAGACGCTGGCGGAGGCCATCGCGTTCCAGGCCGACCTGCCGCGCGGCCGGCTCGATCGCGAGCGGCTCACTCGTTACGCGGGCGATGTGCCGTTCGAACTCGCGGTGCGCTACCGCGTGCTGCCGCAAGGCGACGACGGCAAGGGGCATGAGGTGCTGCTATGCGCGAGCCCGCTCATGGAGCCGGCGCTCGCGGCGCTGCAGGCGCAATGCGCATTGCCGATCGTGCAGCGCATCGTGCGCGAGGGCGAGGTCGCGGACGGCTTGCGCCTGTTGCGCGGCGTACCGCCGGTGCAGGTGCGCGAAGCGCATGAGGCGAAGGCGAGCGCCGAAGCGCGCGGCGCCGCCGCACCGGGCATACCGCTGCTGGGCGATTTGCTGATCGAGCGCGGTGCGGTGAAACGCACGGCGTTCGACGGCGCGCTGCAACGCTACCGGCCCGCCGAGCACGGGCGCATCGGCGATTTCATGGTGGAGCAGGGCGTGATCACACGCGACGCGCTGGCCGCGGCGATCGCGGAGCAGGAACGCCTGCGCGCCGAAGGCGCCGCTACGTCATGAGACGGACTCCGAATCATTTTGCGGCGAAGCGGTCTTCGCGCGCTCGTGCCAACGTGCCGCGAGCGTTGCTGCTTGCCACGCTGTGGGCCGCGCTCGCGGGCGCGGGGCGCGCTCACGCCGAGGCGCTGCCGCCAGGCACGCAGCCTTTGCCCCTGAGCGGCGCGGCCTACCGCGTCGCCCAGCAAGGCTACGACGCCTTTTCGCGCCGCGACTACGCGGCGGCCGAGCGCCATGCGCGCGAGGCGATCCGTCAACGGCCCGACCTCGCTTCGCTGCGTCTGTTGCTCGCCAATTCGCAGGCCGCGCGCGGACAGTGGCGCGAGGCGAGCCGTACGCTCTCCGACGCGATCGCGCAGATCGGTCCCGATGCGACGCTCACGGCACGGCGGCGCGAGATCGATGTGCAGGTGGCGGCACTGGCGCGGCCGGGCGTAGCAACAGGCGGCGGCCGCACGGCGCGCCCCGCGCCGCCGCCGGGCTCCGGGCCACCCGACTATTTGACGGGCCGGGCATGGCAGCTTGCTCAGGAGGCCTACAAATCATACGGCGCAAAGCAATATGACGCCGCCTGGCGCGAGGCGAACGCCGTGATCGCGTTGCGCCCGGACATCTTGCGTCTGCGCCTGCTCGCGATCGACGCCGCCTCGGCGGGCGGTCATGACCGCGAAGCCTGGCAGGCTGCGCAGGCCGCGCAGCGGCGCTTCGGCGACAGCGAGGCGCTGCGCGAGCGCCGCACGCAGATCGGCGCGCGCCTTGCGCCCGCGGCGGTGCAAGCCGCTCAGGCAGCGCGCGCGCGCGGCGACAACGCGCAGGCGATCGCGCTCATGCATGAGGCAATCGGCTACGCGCCAATGCAGATTGGCAACCGGCTGCTGCTGTGCCAGATGCTGCTGGAGCAGAACGACATGGCCGGCCTCGAAGCCGCGGCGAGCGATGCGATTGCGTCGGGCGCCATGCCGACGCTCATGCCATACGTGTTGCGCGGCTATGCGCGTGCCGCGCAGGGCCGGACGGCACAGGCCGATGAGGATTTCGCGCAGGCGCTGCTGAGCGAAGGCGCATCGGTGCGCGATGAGCGCGTGGCGCACGCGATCATCGCCGATGTATGGACGGCCGAAGGCCAGCCGCAGCGCGCGCTCGATCTGCTCGCCACGCTGCCACCCGTCGGCGACGACACCGACGTGCTGATCGCCATGCGCCGCTACTACGCGCGCGCGGCGCTCGCACAGTCCGCCGGTACCTCTGCGGGCGGCGAGCGTGTCGCCACGACCGCGCGCCCGGTGCTCGATTGCACGATCGACCAGTACGGCAGCGCCTGCGATGTCTACGCCGCCGACCCCGGCTTCGCGGACCGGCGCGCCGCAATCGTCGCGGCACAAAGCGGCGACCGGGCGGCCGCGCTCGCCGCGCAGCGGCGGGCCGTCGCCGCGGACCCGCGCAATCCGCAGCATCGGCTCGAACTGATCGACGCGCTCACCGCCGCGGGCGACACCGAGGGTGCGAAGCGCGAAGCGCGCGCCATGGCCGACACGGGCCTGCTCGACGCGCTGCCGCCGCTTTCCGCCGCGTACGTGGCGCAGCGCGCGGGCGACGATCGCCGCGCCGCCACGTACTTCGCGCAAGCCGACGAAGCCGGCCAGTTGCCGCCGCAAGCAACCGGCGATGCGGGCTACAGCGCGTATCGCGCGAATTTCGACGCGTTGGCCACCGGCTATTTCAAACGCGCGATCGACTACGGCACCTCGCCGCCGCCCGGTGTCGCGCCCGCCACGCTGGTGCAGTTGCAGGACCTGCGCAACGCGCACGCGGACGTCACGCGCGACTGGGGCGCCATCGCGTCGGTCAACTATCGCGGCTCGGGCTTGCAGCCCGGCGTGTCGACGGGCGAAGTGCCGGGCTCGTACAACAACTGGCAGATGGGCGTCGAAGGATACTGGCGGCCGTTCGGCGCCCTCGGCGACCGCAATTTCGAGGTCTACGCGCGTGTCTATCAGGACGTGGGCGCGAAGGGCGACGCGCCTAGCGGCATCTCCACGGCGCTCGGAGCCATCGGCGCGCGCGCGAAGCCGTTCGAATCGATCAACGCGGTGATCGCGTTCGAGCGGCTCATCCCGATTGGCTCGCGCGCGCCGTCCGACTGGCTGCTGCGCCTCGCTTACTCGGGCGGCATCGGCACTGAGCGGCGGCTCGACGTGCCGTCATGGTGGACGGTGCAGGACTACGGCGAAGTCGGCCATTACGTGAGCAACGGCTGGAACTATGGCACGGGCTATATCGAGGCGGGCCGCACGTGGCGGCTCGACACCATCAGCCCGAAGCTCACGGTCTTTCCGTACGCGGTGGCCGGCATCGACTACGATTCGAGCATCAACCACAGCGTGCCGGTGGGGATGGGCGTGGGCGTTTCCACGCGCTACTGGTTCCGGGACAGCTTCTACGATACGCCGCGCTCGTATGTCGACGTGACGGTGCAGTACCGCTGGCATATTACGGGCGACGACCGGGCCGGCGGGGTGTTCTTCGGCGCCGTGCTCTCTTATTGAGGAAACCTGATGATCGTGCGAAGAACGGCCAGGGACGGCGCGGGACACGCAGAGGAAGCCGCACGAAAGCGCTCGCGCGGCGTGCAGCGCTGCACGCGTCTGGCATGTGCGGCGCTGTGCGCGCTGGTTGCTGCCGGTTGCACGCTGCAGGTGCCCGCACACGCGGATGCGCTCGCGCAAGGCATCGTCTGGCAGCCCGACAACGACCATCTGGACCTGCAAGGCGACTGGGACCGGCTAGGCGTGAACGAGCTGCTGGTGCAATGGATCGCCGTGGACGACGTCGCGTTCATGGCGGGCGCGGGCATTCCCGCGCCGCGCGTGCCCGACTGGGTGCGCATTGCCAACGAACCGTGGGCGCGCGGCGTGATCGTCGGGCTTGCGGGCTATTCGGACGAGAAGAAAGCGCGCGAGAACCTCGAAACGCTGGTCGAACGATCGCTGAAGCTCGCGGCCGTGCGGCCGCCGGTGCACATCACGGGCTGGTATTTCCCCGTCGAAGTCGATCCCACCTGGGCCGACGCGCCCCGCATGGCGCCGCTGCTCGAGAAGCTGCCGCATCCGTTATGGATCAGCGTGTACGACACGAGCAACATCGGCGGCGAGGCGCTCGCGAAGTGGCTCGACGCCTGGTTGCCGAAAGATGTCGGCGTGTTGCTGCAGGACGGCTGCGGCGTCTATGCGCGCGGCCCGGCGGCGGCGCGCGAATATGCGGACGCGCTATCGGCTCATCTGGGCCACAAGCGCGTGCGCATCATTGCGGAGGCGTTTCGGCCCAAGCAGGGCGGGGGCTTTCGCGCAGCCACGGCCGCTGAACTCGCGCCGCAGCTGGAGGCTTATCACGGCTATCGCGTGTATCTCTTCGACGGGCCGCATTACATGTCGCCGGAACTCGTCGAGGGCTTGCTGCAGCAGAAGGCGAAGGGCGCCACGCAGTAGCGGCGCATGCGCCAATCACGCAATCGAGCGTGCCTCGCGGGTTCAGTCGGGTTAGCGCAATTGCGCAAAGGCGATCAACAGCACCATGCCGCCGATGGCGCCGTCGAGCACGCGCCACGCACTCGCACGCCGGAACAGCGGCGCGAGCGCACGCGCGCCGTAGCCTAGCGCGACGAACCACACCGCGCTCACGCACATCGCGCCGATCGCAAAGGCGAGGCGGCTGCCCTGGGGCTCGCGCGCGCCGGCCGTGCCGATCAGCAGGAAGGTGTCGAGATACACGTGCGGATTGAGCCAGGTGAATGCGAGCGTCATGAGGATGATCGGCCACGCGCGCTGCTCGGGAGCATCCGCCGCGGCATGGCTATCGAGCACGGCGTGCGACGGACGCACCGCGCGCCTTAGCGCGCCAATGCCGAACCACACGAGCCACGCAAGGCCCACGTACAGCACGACGTGCACGAAGGTCGGATAGCGCTCGACGAGCGCCGAGGCGCCGCCCACCCCCGCGCCGATCAGCACGAAGTCGGACAGTGTGCAGAGCAGGACGATCTTGCCGACGTGCGAGCGCAGGATGCCCTGACGCAGTACGAATGCATTCTGTGCGCCGATCGTGACGATGAGCGAGGCGCAGAGCGCTGCGCCGTGTGTGAAAGCGAGCCAGTTCATAACGGTTGCGCAAAGAGTGGGAGCGCGGGCGGCGCGGTGCGCGGCGCCTGCGGTCATTGGACATCGACAGGGAATGGCGCTAGTCTGCCGCCATGAGCCACCTAAGAAAAGCTCATTTTCATTAACCGGATTAAGGAACGCTAATGCTCGACTATGCCCTGCTCGATGCGCTCGCCGCCGTCGTGCGGCATGGATCGTTCGATCGTGCGGCGGGCGCGCTCAACGTCACGCCGTCGGCGGTGTCGCAGCGCGTGAAACTGCTGGAAGAGCGCGTGGGCACCGTGCTCGTGAAGCGTGGCCAGCCTTGCGTCGCGACGGCTTCGGGCGCGCTGCTGTGCCGTCACACGGAACGCGTGCAGTTGCTCGAGGCGGAATTAGGCGGGGCGATGCCGACCTTCACGAGCGCTCTGGGCGCGGCGCGGCCGACGCTGCGCGTGGCCGTCAACGACGACAGCGTGGGCACCTGGTTCATCGACGCCGTAGCGGCCTTCTGCGTCGAGCGCGGCATTCTGCTCGACCTCGTGATCGACGATCAGGATCACACCGCGCAACGCATGCGCGACGGCAGCGTGCAAGGTGCGGTCACGACGCAGGCCGAGCCGGTGCAGGGCTGCCGCTCGACTCGCCTTGGCCGCATGCGCTATCTCGCCGTGTGCTCGCCGGCGTTCTTCGAGCGGCATTTTGCGCAGGGCGTGACGCGCGACACGCTGCGCCGCGCGCCGTGCGTCGAGTTCAATCCGAAAGATCAACTGCAAAAGCGCTTCATTCGCCGCATCACGCGCGCGCAGATCGATGCGCCGCTGCACTGGATTCCGCATGTGGCCGGCTTTCTGCGCTGCTGCCTGAACGGTCTGGGCTGGGGCATGTGCCCCGAGCGCATGATCGCGCCGCATCTCGCACGCGGCGAACTGGTTGAGCTCACGCCGGGCCGGGCGCTCGACGTCGAACTCTACTGGCAGAGCTGGCGGCTTTCCATTGGCTGGCTCGACGACTTCGGCGCGATGCTCAGGGTACGCGCCGGCGAATTTCTCGATCAGGGCCGCGGCACCTGAGACGCGCCGCGCGATATCTTCATTCGTTTGTCTTTATCCGCGGATTCAATGATGCTTTAGTGTGCATACTTTCGGTGCGGATGACAGCGCTTGTAACATCACCGAATTGTTGCTATTCGTATGGCTCGCGTCGCACAATGACCGTATTGACAGGCGGCAAAGCCTCTAAAGGAATATTCAAAATCCATTAATTGCTATTCCGAATAGTGGAATGTCTCGATATTCGATGCGCGAGAGGACGCAAGCTTCGTGCGAGAATATTACGGCCAATAGACTGACGTTTAGTATGTGATATGTCTGATGCACCTATGTCGAATAGGGCATTGCGTTTCATTGATCGGTCACGTGTGGTGTGTAAGAGTGGAGCCCTCGGGTTCCCCGTATAGGCCGTCAGACTGGCTATGGGCGGGCGTTTCACGCGGCGTGCGTCCATGCGACGCTGCGGTCGCTGTAACAATTCAGTTATGGTCGAAAGTCACACCACTAGTGACATCACGCCTGAAACCGGTTATTTTTTCCGCAGCTGGATTGTTAAGTATCATCAAATCGGCAAAAAAGTTCACGGATGTAAAGAAACCAACATTGGAGGCTTACAGTCGGAACTGAAAGCTCCGCCATCCCGGTTTTTGCGTTTGGCATTATCGTGTGAAAATTGCGTTTTTCCTGTGGATTGCGAGTTAGACACGCTATAATCCGGACGTGGCAGAGTGCTTATTCGACCGGCATATTTGAATCGTTTCCACGTGCACGAGGTGCATTATGACGAAATTAGATACCGGCAGCGTTTGGCAACAAACCATTGACCTTCTGTCCGCGGCTTCCGAGCCGCTAAGCCTGGACACCGAATTCGAAGGCGGCAGAAGCTGCAAACCGGTACCCATCACACGCGGCGCTTCGGAGGCGGCCAACCGGCGGCGCGCCACCGTGCGTTCGTGGGACGCGCAGGGCATCACCTTGATCCGGCGGCATGATCCGGACAGCATTACCGTTTGCTGGAGCGACGCCACCTATGGACGGTACTCCGACCAGTTGTGGCGGGTCTGCACGGCGCGCCGCAGCGCCGTTTGCGCACTGACTGGCGAGAAGATCCGCCGCGGCGACGCGGTGTTCCGGCCGAGCCCGAATCGCCGTCATCGCCCGGCCAATGCCGATGCGATGATCCTCGCGAGCAAGCTCGACAATCTTCCCAACGCCGTCGTCGCGGCGCGTCTGGACGAGGCGCTGGCCGCCTGAGCGGCTTGCACGGGCGTACCGGTCGCCCGCGCGGGTTTGGCGGTTTACCTTGAGTTGTCCGCGAGCCTTGAGCCGGGCCCGCACCTCGTCATCCCAACGTCATGAGTCTGCGCGAACCGGCGCCCTGAGGGGCGCCGGTTTTCGTTCGCCGCGACAAAAGCGGGTTGCCACTGACCGCTGGAGCAGGCGCAACCGGCGCCCGCTCCAGCGGTGCACCACTCAAACCTTGGCGTCGCGGGCGTTTTCTTCTTCGAGCGCGTCGCGCGTCTCGGGCATGGCAAGCCAGACCATCAGCACCGCGGCGGCGCCCGCGCTCGCGAGCGCGAGGAAGCTCACCGTATTGCCCAGGTGATCGGCGATAAAGCCGGCAAGCGCCGTCGAAAGCGTCGCCCCAATCCCCGCCGACAGTCCGAAGAGTCCGATACAGAGGTTATAGCGGCCCTTGCCGCCGGCCACGTCGGCGGCGATGAGCGGCAACATCACGCCGAACACGGCGGCCGAAAGGCCGTCGAGCATCTGCACCGGCACGAGGAAGTACGGGTTGCCGACGGCCGCGAACAGCAGCGCGCGCAGTGGGAGCGCACAGAAGCCGAGAATCAGCACCGGGCGGCGCCCCCAGGCCTGGGCGGTGCGGCCCACCCACGGCGACATTAGCGCGACGATGGCCTGAGGCACGATGATGCACGCCGCAATCACGAGCTGGACGTTGTCGCCCATGCCGGCCGTCACTTCGCCGGCGGCGAGGTTGAGCATCGCGGCGTTCGAGAGGTGGAACAGCACCACACAGGCCGCGAAGGTCAGCATGCGCCGGTCGCGCAGCAGGTCGAAGATTGTCTCGCGAGCTTCGCCCGAGCCCGCGGCAGCGCCAGCCTTGCCGGGCTTGGCCGCGGGTTTGGCGTAGGCGGCATTCTGGTCGTATTTGATCATCGCAAGTGCGACGAGCGCGGGCAGCGCGAGCGCGGCCGTCAGCCAGAACACGGAGCGCGGCGAGAAGTACTCGCCGCACAAGCCCATCAGCCCGGCGGCCACCGCGCTGCCGATCGAGGCCCAGCGCGCGTTGCGGCCGAGCCGGTCGCCGAGATTCTGGCGGCCCACCAGCGCGAGCGCGAGCGCCGCCATGGCCGGCACGAGCATGCAGCTGGCGAAGCCGTGAAACACCTCGGCGGCCATGACGGCCACGACGGTCGGGCTCGCGGCGAGCAGCACGGCGGAGATGATGATCGCGATGATTGCCCACGCGGCGGCGGCCTTCTTGTTGCGCAGGGCGTCGACCGCTGCGCCGCCCGGCACCTGGCTCACCATCGCGCTGATCGTGCCGACCGAAAGGGCCAGGCCGATCTCGCCCTGCGTCCACTTGTGCGAAGCCAGATACGACGCGATGAACGGCCCGAAGCCCGTCTGCACGTTCGCTACGAAAAAGTTCAGCCAGTCGAGCGCGCGCACGCTGCGCTGGTCTGGATTGGGTTGTTGCAGGGTGCCGTCCGTCATTTGGCACCGTGGGGATTGGCTGCGGAGGCGACGGGCGAGGCAGCGGCGGGCGCGGCTTGTGCCGCCGGGGCGACCGAAGCCGGGGGCGGCGGGGCCGCAGGCGTCACGGCGCGCACCGGCTGGTCGGGCGCGTAGGGCGGCGAGGCATCCACCTGCTGATCGCTCATTTCGAGCTGCGCTTCGAGCGCATTGTTCTTCGTGACGAAGCGCAGCGCGGACCAGTCTGCCGCGATCGTATGACGTTTCTCGAGCGTGCCGCTCACGTCGAGCACCACGGCTTGCGGGGCGGCGCTGCCGTCGAGCAGCACGTCCACCACGCGGCCCACCTTGGCGCCGTTGGCGCGCTCCACGTCCGCGTCGAGCATGGGCAGGCGCGTCGCGCTTGCCTCGGGGTTGCCGGGCTGCGGCGCGCCGGCCTTGGGCCGGTCGGGCACCTGCAGCTGGCTCGCCGGCAGGGCGAGCGTGATGGCGGGCGTTTTGGGCTGGGTGCTCACACGCACGCCGCTCCACGGGAAGTTGGCCTTGCGGTCGCCAATGCCCATGAAGCCTTGCAGATTCACCACGACGTCGACCGGCTTGCCGCCGGGGCCCGTGACCATGTCGACGGCACGGCCCACGACCTTGCCGTCGGTCTTTTGCACTTCGCTGTCGAGCAGCGTGCGGAAAGTGCCGCGCTCGAGCGTGCGCACCTGCACGAGCGGCGGCCGGGGCGGCGCCGGCGGGGCGCTCGCGGGCGCGGGCGGCGGCGGCGCCGGACGGGGGCGGTGCACCAGCGCGGGCCGCGGCTTCTTCGGCGCAGGCCTCACCGTGCTTTCCGTTTCCGGCTCGCTTGCCGCTTCGGGCGCGGATGCGGCCTCGGGCTCGCTCGCAACCGGCTCGGGTTCCGTGGCCACGGGCGCTTCCGGCTCGGGCGGCGGGGCCGGCCGGAACAGGCTGCAGCCCGAAAGCGTGAGCAGCATCAGCAGCGTCAGGGCGTACGGGAAATGAAAAACAGGACGTGCGGAACGCAAGATGCCGCGTCTCATCTACTGAAACTCCTTGGAGCAGCCGGCGCGACGCGCGCGGCAGGGGAAACCGGGTCGGGATGCGTGAGTGTAACCCGCGCACCGGGCCGATCCGCTTAATGACGACGCGGTTCACGCGCCGCAAGCGCCGCGCCGGGCGGCAGGATGCGCTCTCGCGCCAGGGCAATGGCGATTCGTCACGCCTTCGTCAGACGAAACAGCCCTTGAGCGCGCAGTAACCGCCCGCGCCGCGTCCACGCGTGTCCAGGTGCGTCCAGGTGTAAACGCGGGGCCAGCCGGCGTGGCGCGCCCAGTACACGGGCATATAAGCATCGCGGCATGAACTCAATGCGACTCATGCGATGGGAGCGCATAACGTGTTCGCCTAACCTTCGCTCCATCCATAAAGAGATGTCAAAACGATGAGCGCCGGACGTTGAGCCAGGCGCCGGCAACGCGTCGACACAACTACATCATTCGAGACAAACCTGATGACGGATCGGCTGGTGAGCCGTGAACCGTTTCAGCATGCTGATAAAGGAGGCACTCACCATGATCGAACCCCACGCGCAGCCGCTTGCCGGCTCGACCGCCGCCGCCGAAGCCGAGCCCATCGAATTGGGCCAGGCCTCGGGCTTCATCGACCGTTATTTCGACATTGCCGCTCGCGGCAGCTCGCTGCGCCAGGAGGCGATTGCGGGCGTCACGACCTTCCTCGCGATGGTCTATTCCGTGTTCGTCGTGCCGGGCATGCTCGGCAAGGCGGGCTTCGACACCAGCGCCGTGTTCGTGGCCGTGTGCCTGACCACGGCGTTCGGCTCGCTGCTCATGGGCCTGTGGGCGCGCCTGCCGATCGCGATCGGCTGCGCCATCTCGCTCACGGCGTTCACGGCCTTCGGCCTCGTGCTCGGCAAGGGCCTGAAGCCGGAAGTGGCGCTCGGCGCCGTGTTCCTCATGGGCCTCGTGTTCACCGGTATTTCGGTGACAGGCGTGCGCTCGTGGATCCTGCGCAATCTCCCGCACGGCATCGCGCATGGCACGGGCATCGGCATCGGTCTTTTCCTGCTGCTGATCGCCGCCAATGACGTGGGGCTCGTCGTCAAGAATCCGGGCGCGGGCCTGCCGGTTTCGCTCGGCCACATTACCTCGCTGCCGGTGATCCTTTCCGTGGTCGGCCTCGCCGCGATCTTCGGCCTCGTGCGCCGCCGCGTGCCGGGCTCGATCCTGATCGTGATCGTCGCGATCTCGGCGCTCGGCCTCGCCATCGACCCGGCCGTGAGCTTTCATGGCGTGTTCGCGTGGCCGTCGCTTTCGGCGCCCGGCCATGCTTCGCTGATCGGGGCGATGGACATCAAGGGTGCGCTCTCGCTCGCCGTGCTGCCGAGCGTGCTGGCACTCGTGATGACGGCCGTGTTCGACGCCACCGGCACGATCCGCGCCGTGGCGGGGCAGGCCGGTCAGCTCGACGCGAACGGACGGATCGTCAACGGCGGGCGCGCGCTTACGGCCGACTCGGTCAGCTCGATCTTCTCGGGCTTCCTGGGCGGCGCACCGGCGGCGGCCTATATCGAATCGACGGTGGGTGTGGCCGCGGGCGCCAAGACGGGCCTCGCCGCTGCGACGGTGGGCGTGCTGTTCCTGGCGGTGATGTTCTTCGCGCCGCTCGCGGGCCTCGTGCCCTCGTACGCCACGGCGCCCGCGCTCATGTACGTGGGCCTCATGATGCTGTCGAGCGTGAGCCGCCTCGACATGGCCGATATGGTCGATGCGATGTCGGGCCTCGTGTGCGCCGTCTTCATCGTGCTCACGGCGAACATCGTCACCGGCATCATGCTGGGCTTCTGTACGCTCGTGATCGGCCGCGTGGTGAGCGGCGAGATCCGCAAGCTGAACGTGGGCACGGTGGTGATCGCCGGCGTGCTGGCCGCGTTCTACCTGGGCGGCTGGGCCATCTGATGGTTGGATGACCCGGTCATTCGCCCGGTGGCCACGGCGGCCCGTCCGGGCGGCTGCACGGCCCGCGTCGCTTCATGGCGGCGCGGGCCGTGTGGCTTTTGCGCGTGTTTTTTGCCGCGTCAATCCGGTTAATCCGGCAGCACGCTATTGCGCCCCTTGGGCGATTTGCGCGGCTTGCGTGGTTTAGGCTCCACGCCGATACGCGGGTCGCGCGCGAGGACGAGGGCGCTCAGCTGTGCGGCGGTATCTTCGAACGCCGCATCGGCTTGCGGCACATAGAGCCATTTGCCAAGCACGGGATGCACCCGCAACGCCGGCATGGCTTCGATGAGCGACGCATGGTGCTCCCGCGACGTGCAGACGAGCACGCCGTTGAACGGCGCGTCGCGGTCGGCGGCCACGAGGCACAGCAGGCCGTCCAGATACGCGGCATCGCAGCCGAACATGGGCTTGCGGACGTAGCTGGGCTCGCGCTCGAAGGCGTCGAAGATCCAGAGCAGCGAGTTGCGGACTTTGGACGGCATGGCGTGAAATGCGCGGCGCAGTGAAACGGCCATTCTAGTGGCGGCAGCGCGGCCGTGCGCGCCGCCGCCAGTCCAAGCCGACGCTTTCCTTGACATCGCGCTTTCACCGCCTATGCTTAACCGCATGGTTAAGTATGAAGACGACACCCTCGATCGCACCTTCGCGGCGCTCGCCGATCCGACGCGGCGCGCGTTGCTCGCGCGCCTCGCGCAGCACGACGCACTTTCGGTGAGCGCGCTCGCGCAGCCGTTCGCCATGTCGCTGCCCGCGGTCATGAAGCATCTGGACGTACTTGCTCAGGCGGGCCTCGTTACGCGCGCGAAAACCGGCCGCACCGTCGCGTGCCGGCTCGCCGCGGGGCCGATGGAGGACGCGATGCAATGGCTCGCGCACTATCAACGCTTCTGGAGTGAAGCGCTCGATCGACTCGCCGCTTTCGTGGAGGAAGATGCATGTCTACCCAACCCGCAGCCGGACCCGGCGCCGCTCGTCAGGCACCCAGCCTCACCATCCGGCGACGCCTCAACGCCACTGCCGCGAAGGTCTACGCCGCGTGGACGCAGCCGGCGCAACTGATGCGCTGGATGCAGCCGCTCGACAACGCGTGCATCCACGCTGAAGCGGATGTCCGCGTGGGCGGGCGGTTTCGCGTCGTCATGCGCGGCGCGAACGGCGAGGAACACGATGTGAGCGGCACCTATCTCGAAGTCGTGCCGCACGAAAAGCTCGTATTCACGTGGGCGTGGCGCAGCACGCCGGAGCGCGAATCGCTCGTCACGGTGACGCTGCGCGCCGACGGGCTTGCCACCGACCTCACACTCAAGCACGAGCGCTTCTTCGACGAAGCGGCGCGCGATTCGCACAACGAGGGCTGGACGAGCGCGATCGATCAACTGGTGGCGTTGTTCGACTGAACGGCGCTCAAGCAACCGAAAGGAGGATTGGACGATGGAAACGCACAAGATCGTTTCGGAGGCCGAATGGCTCGAAGCACGCAAGGCGTTGCTGGCAGAGGAGCGCGCATTCACCCATGCACGCGACGCGCTGGTGGCGAAGCGCCAGGCGCTGCCGTGGGTGAAAGTCGACAAAACCTATACGTTCGAAACACCACAAGGCCCGCGCACGCTCGCCGAGCTATTCGGGCCGCGCAGCCAGCTGGTCATTTACCACTTCATGCTCGGGCCGCAATGGGAAGAGGGATGCCCGGGCTGCTCGTTCCTCTCCGACCACGTGGACGGCATGCTGCCGCATCTGGAGCATCACGACGTGACCTACGTGGCCGTATCGCGCGCGCCGCTTGCGAAGATCGAGGCGTTCAAGCGGCGCATGGGCTGGCGGTTTCCATGGGTATCGTCGAATGCGAGCGACTTCAACTTCGACTATCACGTGTCGTTCAGCGAGGCCGACAAGGCGCGCGGCAAAGCGGTCTACAACTACGTCGAGCAGGAGTACATGAGCGACGAGCTGCCCGGTGTCAGCGCGTTTTATCGCGACGAAGCGGGCAACGTGTACCACACGTATTCGACCTACGCGCGCGGGGGGGACATGCTGATCGGGACGTACGCGATGCTGGAGCTCACCGCGAAGGGGCGCAACGAAGAGAAGGACATGCGCGAGTGGATGCGCCACCACGATCGCTATGAAGATGCGCCCGTGCATGCGTCGTGCTGTGCGCACGAGAAGCAGTAAATGCCGCGCAATGAGGACAGACAGTCGTTGGCACAACGAAAGGCTGTTGCGCCATTAGCGTAAGAATCCGCGTAAGAAACGCGCTAGAGCGACATTTCGAACGCGGGGCGCAGCAGCACTTCGATCGCCATCACGATCAGTCCCATCGCGCCGGCGGCGAGTGTCAGCGTGCCATATTCGTCGTAGCGCGTGTCGTAGAGGCACGCGACGATGAACAGGACGGCCAGCAGATTGGTCAGCCAGTAGAAGTTCAGCGCGAGTAGCATCGGCGTATCCGGTGCCGGCGCGCAATGCGCCGGCGGCTAGTGCAAGACGCTCGGATTCTAGCGAATCGACCTTACGGATACGCAACAATAACGTGCTCTACAGCACTTATCTTTGCGGTTTCGGCATCTCTTTGCGAATCCAGTCCGTGACCGAGCTGCGCTGCGGCTGCCAGCCGAGCAGTTTGCGGGCGCGCTCGCCGCGCACGCGGCTGTTCGAGCCGAGACCGTACGACGCCATTTCATAGCCCCATTCCTCGATCGCCGCTTCGAGCGGCCAGTCCTGCGGCGCGCCAAGACCCATCACTTCGGCGAGCGCCGTGGTCATGTCGCGGAAGTTCGCTTCGCCGCTTTCGACAAAGTAGAACGTGCCCGCCGGCGTGTTGTCGAGCGCGAGGCGATAGAGCTCGGCCACGTCGTCGACATGCACGTTCGACCAGATGTTCAGGCCGCGCCCGACATGCCGCATCACGCCGCTCTTCTGCGCCTGGCGTATCAGCCGCGGCAATTGCACGCTCGCGGCGCCCGGCACGGCGCCCACGCCATAGATCAGCGTGTTGCACAGCACGGCGCTCTTCACGCCGCGCGCCGCCGCCGCGAGCACGAGATTGTCGATGGCCACGCGCGGCGCCTTGTCGGCGGTGGGCTCGGGCAGGGCATCTTCGTAATAGATGCGATCGGTCGCTTCGCCGCCCGATGCGTCGCCCACGATGCTCGAACCGCTCGTATGCAGGAGCGTCTTGCCGGAGCCCTCGAGCGCGTCGATGAGCGCCTCCACCGCGCCGCGATGGTCGCTGCTGGCCGCGTTGATCACGGCATCGGCAGCGCGGGCTTCCGCCATCAGTGTCGCGCGGTCGTCGAGATCGCCCTGCACGGGCGTGATGCCGAGTTTTTCGAGGTCGGCGAACTGCTCGGGGCGGCGAACGAGGCCGCGCACCGTGTGGCCCGCGCGCACGAGATGCGCCGCGATCGTGCCGCCGATAAAGCCGCCTGCGCCTGTCACGAATACTTTCATGGGTTGCTCCTGGTCCTGTTCCCGATTGCGATGGAAGCCAGTATCGGGGTATCCGGGGTTTGCAAAAACCGTGTTAGTCTCAAATGAATCTTGACTGCAAATCAACAATAGCAACGATGAAGACGTCGACCGACGAACTGCTCGTATTCGTCACCGTGATCGATGCGGGGTCGATCACCGCCGCCGCTGAAAAGCTCGAGCAAACCGTATCCGGCGTAAGCCGTGCGCTCACGCGGCTTGAAAAGCAGCTGGGTGTCGCGTTGATTCTGCGCACCACGCGGCGCTTGCAGCTCACGGAAGAGGGCGAGCTGTTCCTCGATCGCGCCCGCGCCATTCTCGCGGCGATGGCCGATGCCGAAGAGGCCGTCACACGCCACCGCGAGCGTCCTTCGGGGCGCTTGCGCGTGGATGCGGCCACGCCGTTCATGCTTCACTGCATCGTGCCGCACATCGCGGCGTTCGCCGACGCCTATCCCGAGATCGAACTCGAACTCACGAACAACGAGCGCATCGTCGATTTGCTGGAGCAGCGCGTGGATATCGCCATTCGCATCGGCACGCTGCAGGACTCCACGCTGCACGCGCGCGCGCTCGGCACGAGCCGTTTGCGCATCGTGGCGAGTCCCGGCTATCTCGCGGCGCACGGCACGCCGCGCAGCGTGGCCGCGTTGCGCGAATATCGGCTGATCGGCTTTACGGCGCCCGCGCATCTCAACGGCTGGCCGCTGCGTGTGGCAGGCGGCAGCGAAGCGGGCACGAGCGCAAAGACGCAAGAGAGCGAACCGGGCTACACCATCGAGCCCGCGCTTTCGGCGTCGAGCGGCGAGACGATACGCCAGCTCGCGCTTGCCGGCAGCGGCATCGCATGCCTCTCCGACTTCCTCACCACGGCCGACCGCCAGGCGGGGCGCCTCGTCACCGTGCTCGACGACGCGCTGATCGAATCGCGCCAGCCGATCCACGCCGTGTACTACCGCAGTGCGGCGCTCGCGGCGCGCGTGCAATGCTTCCTCGCGTTTATTGGGGGCAGGCTGCAACTCGACGCGTGACGGGCGCTCGCGGTCTTCTCGTGGATAGTCCCAGGCCACAAGCGCCGCAAAGGGGAGTTGTATAGACAGGCGCGCCAGGCTAGACTTCGGCCACTTTCGCGACTTGTATAGACAGGATTCGACCATGCTCCCGACCCTTCGCCTTACGCCCGGCCATCTGACCCTGCCCCAACTGCGCCAGATCGCGCGCGAGGCCGTGCGGCTCGAGCTCGATCCGGCCAGCTTCGCGGCCATCGACGCAGGCGCGCGCGCCGTTGCCGAGATCACGGCGAAGGGCGAGCCCGCCTACGGCATCAATACGGGCTTCGGGCGTCTCGCGAGCACGCACATCCCGAGCGACCAGCTCGAACTGCTGCAGCGCAATCTGGTGCTTTCGCACGCCGTGGGCGTGGGCGAGCCGATGTCGCGTCCGGTCGTGCGCCTCCTGATGGCGCTGAAGCTGTCGAGCCTGGGCCGTGGCTATTCGGGCATCCGCCGTGAAGTGATGGACGCGCTCATCACGCTGTTCAACGCCGACGTGCTGCCCGTGATTCCCGTGAAGGGCTCGGTGGGCGCCTCGGGCGACCTCGCGCCGCTCGCGCATATGTCGTGTGTGCTGCTCGGCATCGGCGAAGTGTTCATCCGCGGCGAGCGCGCCAGCGCCGAGGCGGGTCTCGCCGCTGCGGGCCTCAAGCCGCTCGCGCTGCAGGCCAAGGAAGGTCTCGCGCTGCTCAACGGCACGCAGGCTTCCGCCGCGCTCGCGATCTACAACATGTTCGCGATTGAAGACCTGTATCGCACGGCGCTCGTGTCGGGCGCGCTCTGCGTGGATGCAGCGGCGGGTTCGGTGAAGCCGTTCGACGCGCGCATTCACGAACTGCGCGGCCATCGCGGCCAGATCGATGCGGCCGCGGCCTATCGCACGCTGCTCGAAGGCTCGGCAATCAACCTCTCGCACCGCGATTGCGGCAAGGTTCAGGACCCGTACTCGCTGCGCTGCCAGCCGCAGGTGATGGGCGCGTGTCTCGACCAGATGCGCCACGCGGCCCAGGTGCTGCTCGTCGAGGCGAACGCGGTTTCGGACAATCCGCTGATCTTCCCGGAAACGAATGAAGTGCTTTCGGGCGGCAACTTCCACGCCGAGCCGGTGGCCTTCGCCGCCGACAATCTCGCGCTGGCCGCAGCCGAAATCGGCGCGCTCGCCGAGCGTCGCATCGCACTGCTGATCGACGCCACGCTCTCGGGCCTGCCGCCTTTCCTCGTGAAGGACGGCGGCGTGAACTCCGGCTTCATGATCGCGCACGTGACGGCCGCAGCACTCGCTTCGGAGAACAAGACGCTCGCGCATCCGGCCTCGGTCGATTCGCTGCCGACTTCGGCGAACCAGGAAGACCACGTTTCGATGGCGACGTTCGCCGCGCGCAAGCTCGCGGACATCGCCGACAACACGGCCAACATTCTCGCGATCGAACTGCTCGCCGCAGCCCAGGGCGTGGACCTGCGCGCGCCGCACCACACGAGCCCGGCGCTTGCGCACGTGATGCAGTCGGTGCGCGCCGAGGTGCCGCATTACGACCTCGACCGCTACTTCGCGCCGGACATCGAAGCGATCACGCGTCTCGTGCAGAATGGCGCGATTGCTTCGCACAGCCCGCTCTCGTTCGAGTCCGAGGCGCGCTAAGCCGCGTTGTTGCGGCACGGGCCAACGCGATGAACGCTCCCGCATACCAGGGCATTAAGGACTTCATCCTCGCGCGCATTCACGCCGGTGAGTGGAGCGAGGGCGACCAGGTGCCTTCGGAAAACGAACTGGCACGCGAGTTCAAGGTCGCGCGCATGACCGTGAACCGGGCGCTGCGCGAACTCACGGCGGAGCAGGTGCTCACGCGCGTGCAGGGCGCGGGCACGTTCGTCGCGCGGCCCAAGTACGAATCGACGCTCGTCGCCATTCGCAGCATTTCCGACGAAATCCTCGCGCGCGGGCATGGCTACCGCGCCCAGGTGCTCGAGATCGGCGTGCATCGCGCCGACGAGGCGCTCGCCGTCGAAATGGGGCTCGCCGCGAACGACCGGGTGTTCAACTCGCGCGTGCTCCACTTCGAGAACGACGAGCCCGTGCAGCTCGAAGAGCGCTGGGTTAATCCCGCCGTCGCGCCCGACTACGCGGCGCAGGACTTCACGCACATCACGCCGAACCAGTACCTCGTGAATGTCGCGCCGCTGCAGGGCGTGGAGTACCGCATCGAGGCGCTCGCGCCCGAAGCGGATACGCGCGCGCACCTCGCGATGGGCGAGGCCGAGCCTTGCCTCGTGCTGCACCGGCGCACGCGCTCGCGCGGGCTCGTCGCATCGGTCGCCAATCTCTGGCATCCGGGCAGCCGTTACCGCTTCACCGGGCATTTCTAGTACCCGCGCCACCGGTGCCGTGGCCCGTGCAGCGTTATACACCGCTATTTCCTTAGCCTCTCCGTGACCTGACGAGCGTCGTCGGCATGCGTCTTGCTGCTGTATCAGTTTGCCAACAATATCGCGCCGATAGGGCCAGACGGCCCGAGAAAGCGCGCGCGGTGCGCCGCAGCCCGTATCATTGAGAGGTGACGCGAACGAAGGAGGAGCGCCGTAATGGACGATGCCAACGCCACGCTCATGCCGATGTGGCGGGCCAATCTGGCGCTGCTTACGCGCGAGGTTGGATCTGCGACGCGGCTCGCGCGCATGATGACGTTTTCTGCGAGCTACATGAAGCTGATCGTGTCGGGCGAGCGCGACTTCAGCGCGGAGTTCGTGCGCGGTGTGGAAGCCGTCACGGGCCTGCCCGAAGGCTGGATGGACGTGAAGCACGCGAGCACCGACGTGCCCGACGAGACGCGCGAGGCGATCGCGAGCGAGACGCCGCGCGCGCGCTTTCGCGGCACGGCGCATCCGGTGCGCAAGGCGCCCGTACTGCGCGTGGAGCCGATCTTCGGCCAGGGCGCGAAGCGCGAGGAGGTGCCGGGTACGACAGACGCTCACCGGCGTCTCGCGGGCATGCGCAAGATCCGCGATCTCGCTGCGCAGGACGTGCGCAAGCTCGAGCGCTACCTGAGCGTGCCGCCGGTCGAGCCTGCGGTGCTGCGCTCGCGCATTGAAGACGTGATCAACTACGCCGACCCCGACGAGCGCGTGCGCGCCGATCTCGAAGGCCGCCTCGAGCAGATCGAAAAACATCGCGAGATGCTGCTGCGGCATGTCTCGCGCCTCTACGCGCTGCTTTCGCGGCTCGGCGACGATTGATTCGTTGCCCGAAGCATCGTCGGCGCCGTTATCGTCTAATCAATCAGCGCTCTTGTACGCGCAACTCCGTGAGTATCTGATCGGCGAGAAAATCGCACGGCGGGCGGTTCGAGCGTGCGCTGCGGGCGAGCACCACTTCCAGCTCGGGCAGCGCCGGCAGGCCATGCTGGCGGCCGAGCGTGACGAACGTCTCGGGCACCGCGCAGCGCGCAAGCGGCGCGATGGCGAGACCCGCGGCCACCATGCTGCACAGGCCCATCAGGCTTGGGCTTTCATATGAGGTGCGATAGGCGATCTTCGCGCGCTCCAGCGCCTGGATCGCGTTCGTGTGGGCGACGCTGCCGCCGCCGAAGAGGGCGACCGGCAGCGGCCGCTCGCGCCAGATCTCGCGCCCGCTCGCCGCGCTCACGGCCGCGGGCGGCGCGGCCCACACCATCGGCTCGAAGCGGATGAACTCGCCCGCAAGTCCGCGCGTGCGCGTGATGCAGGCGAGGTCGATCTTGTTGTCCTTCAGGAGCGGCATGAGCGCGCTGCTCGGCAGCCCGATCACCTGGATTTCCACCTTCGGCCAGTTCGCCGAGAACTTGCGCAGCACCGGCGGCATGAGCGAGGACGCGTAGTCGTCGGGTACGCCGATCGACACGCGGCCCGTCACCTCCGGGTGCGCGAGCGAGGCCCACGCTTCGTCGCGCAGCGCGAGCATGCGCCGCGCGTAGGCGATCAGCGTCTGGCCGTCGGGCGTGGGCGTGACGCTGCGCGGCGCACGAATAAAGAGCGGCTTGCCGATGGATTCCTCGAGCGCGCGGATCTGCATGCTGAGCGCCGCCTGCGAGCGGTGCACGAGCGCGGCGCCGCGCACGAAGCTGCCGGCGTCGGCGACGGCCACCACCATGGCGAGCACGTCGAGGTCGAGGGTCTTCATTGGTATAAGAAAAATTGATCGAAGGCTTCAATATAACGCGTTTGTCTGAACGCGGGGGCAGGCCGATACTGGGGACGTACCGACCCTTCGCGTTGTTCCCCGCGCAGTCATTCGCCGCAGTCCTTCGCTCCTGGAGAAGCCCATGTTGATGTCGCCGCCCGTCGATTTGACCTACGAACGATTCCAGCAACTGAACATGCGGCTCGACATGTCGCGCGGCAAGCCTTCGCCCGAGCAGCTCGACCTCTCGCAGGCGCTCATCGACGAAGCGGGGCAGGCGGGCTATCTCGCGCGCGACGGCTTCGACTGCCGCAACTATGGCCTCGCGAGCGGGTTGCCCGAGGCGCGCGAACTGGGCGCGGAACTGCTCGGTGTGCCGGGCGCGCAGGTGATCGCGGCGGGCAACTCGAGCCTCGAACTCATGCACGACGCGCTGACGTTCGCGCTGCTACATGGCGTGCCGGTGAGTGACGGCGCGGAGATTGGCGCGCCGTGGCGCGCGCAAGGCGAGATCGCCTTCCTGTGCCCGGTGCCGGGCTATGACCGCCACTTCGCGATCTGCGAGGCGCTCGGCGTGCGCATGATCGCCGTGCCGATGCGCGAGGACGGTCCCGACATGGACCGCGTGGAAGCGCTCGTGCGCGACGATCCGTCGATCAAGGGCATGTGGTGCGTGCCGCTCTACAGCAACCCGACGGGCGCGATCTGGTCCGACGAGGTCATCCGGCGTCTCGCCGCCATGCCTGCCGCGCCCGACTTCCGCCTCTTCTGGGACGATGCGTACCGCTTTCACCACCTGACCGACGAAGTGCACAGTACGCTCGATGTGTTCGAGGCGTGCGCCGCAGCGAGCCACGCCGAACGCGCGCTGATGTTCGCATCGCTTTCGAAGGTGACGTTCGGCGGCGGGGCGTTCGCGTGGCTCGCCGCCGCGCCGCGCAACGTGGCCTGGTGGCAGAAGCATTCGGCTGTCCGCACCATCGGGCCGGACAAGCTCAACCAGTTGCGCCACGTGCGCTTTCTGCGCGACCGCGCGACGCTCACGGACCTGATGGCGCGCCACCGGGCGCTCCTCAAACCGAAGTTCGACGCTGTCGACGAGGTGTTCCGCGCGCGCCTCGCCGCCGTGCCCGGCGTGAGCTGGAACGCGCCGCGCGGCGGCTATTTCATCAGTCTTTACGCGCCCGAGGGCTGCGCGCGGCGCACCGTCGAACTCGCGGCGGCGGCGGGCCTTATCCTCACGCCCGCGGGCGCGGCGTTCCCGTATGGCGTCGATGCGCAGGACAGCCATCTGCGCATCGCGCCGTCGTTTCCGGCGCTCGAAGAGGTACGGCTGGCCGCCGAGGGCATCGCGCTTTCGCTGCTGCGCGCCATCGACGAGCGCAGGGGATAGCGGCCAGGGCCGGCTCGGCGGCGCTCGCTTCGATGTGCTACAACGGCAGACGTAGCCAACGAACGTACCCAACTTCACGCGAGGTTGCCGTGCAAGGTCTCGCCGCTTCACTGCAACGCGCGCTCGCCCAGCGCGAGCGCGAGGGCCGCGCCGATAGCGGCCGTGCGCCCGCGGCGCGGCCGCTCGCGGCGGGCGCTGGCTGGTCGGTCGACGACGTCGTCTGCACGCTCGGCCCGGGCGACCGGCCTTACGAGGAGCGTCACACGAGCGCGTGCCTCGCCATCGTGGCGGCAGGCGTGTTCGGCTACCGCAGTGGCAACGCGCGCGCGCTCATGACGCCCGGCGCGCTCATGCTGGGCGTTGCCGGGGCGTGCTTCGAATGCGGCCACCGCCATGCGGCGGGGGACCGCTGCCTCTCGTTCCATTACGACCCCGCCTGGCTCGACGAGCAGGCCGCGGCCGCGGGTCTGGCGCCGGGTGCCAGGCGCTGGCGGGCCGCGCGGGTGCCGCCGTTGCGCGCGCTCGCGCCGGTCGTCGCGCACGCTTGCGCCGACGCGCTCGCGCAGGAGCGGGCTAACGCGCTCGGGCGCGGCGGCGCAGCATGGGATGAAATCGCACTGGAACTGGCGCTCGCGACCTTGCGCGTAGTGGCGAGCGGCAAGGACGCGCTTACGCCCGCTACGCCGGGCGCCGCCGCGGCGGCACGCGTGGTCGCGACGCTGCGTCTGATCGACGAAACGCCCGACGACACGCATACGGTCGCCAGCCTCGCGAGCGCGGCGGGCGTGAGCGAATTCTATTTTCTGCGCACGTTCTCGGCCGTGGCCGGCGTGACCCCGCATCAATATCTGCTGCGTGCGCGGCTGCGCGCCGCCGCGCTGCGTCTGGCCGCCGACGACGAAGCGAAGATCGTCGACGTTGCGCTCGCGAGCGGTTTCAATGACCTGTCGAATTTCAACGCCGCGTTTCGCGCGGAATTCGGCACGAGTCCGCGCGCATGGCGTGCCGCGCAGCGCGAGCGCCAACTCGCGCAGACCTCATGGCCGAACGCCGCGCACGCGGCCGTGCGAGCCTGAACCGCCCATGACGCGAGGCGAGTGTCTCAGGCGTACCGTGGTCGCGTCGTGCCGTGCGTTGCTCCTTGCGTCGATCGTCGTGTCGATCCTTGCGTTCGCGAGCGGACAAGCCCGCGCACAAGCGAGCGACCAAAGCGTCGAGACCACCGGTAGCGTCACGCAAACCGACATCCCTCCGTACACGCTCGAGCGCGACGTGCATCTCTTCGTCGCGCAGCAGGACGGCTCGGTCGTCGAGGACGACGACACCGTGCTGCGCGCGAACACGAGTGCCGGCGTGGACGAGATCGCCCAGCGCTACGTCTGGTTCAATAAGGATATCGAAACGATCACGCAGCTCTCGGCCGAAACCATCGACCCGGATGGCACCCCGCACGCGGTTGGCGCGAGCGGCATACGCGACGTGCAGGAACCGCGCTCGGCGGGCGCACCCACATTCGAGGACGGCGTGCTGCGCACGGTGATCTTTCCGGGCGTCCAGGTGGGCTCGCGCGTGCATCTGCATTTTGCGAAGCGACGCGCGAAGGCCCTGGAAGCGGGCACGTTCTCGTACTTCGTCGAGCCGACCGGCGAACCGGTGGAGTTTCAGCGCCTCATCTTCGATCTGCCCGCCAATGTGCCGCTCCACGCCGATGCGCGCGGCTACACGGCGCTCGCCCCCGAAACCGGGAACGGCCGTACTCGCTACGCGTTCGACTACCGGCACGGCCCCTACGCGCCGCTCGAAGCGGGAGCCGTGGCCTACGTGAACTGGGGTGACCGGCTGATGGTATCGACCGTGCCCGACTTCGCCGCGTTCGCCGCGCGCTACCGTGCAGCCGCCGTCGATCCCACCTCGGCCGATCCGGCCATTGTCTCGCTGGCGCTTGCGCTCACGTCGGACGTGAGCGACCCGCGCGAGAAGGCGCGCCGCATTTACGACTGGATGCGTTTCAACATTCGCTACGTCGCGCTCTTTCTTGGCGAGACCGCGGCCGTGCCGCATCACGCGACCGACATCCTGCGCAACCGCTACGGCGACTGCAAGGACCACGTGGCGCTCTTCAGTGCGCTGCTGGCGGCGGTGGGCATCCGCGCCGAGCCCGTCCTGCTCAATCTCGGCCCGGTCTACACGCTGCCCGACGTGCCGGGCTACGGCGCGAATGCGATCAACCACGCGATCGCGTGGCTGCCCGATCTGGGCCTGTATGCGGATACGTCGTCGGGCGGCTACGCGTTCGGCTACTTGCCGCCGGGCGTGATGGACCGGCCGGTGCTGCTCGTCGACGACGGCGTGCTGTCGCGCACGCCGGCGACCGAGCGGCGCGAGCGCACGGCGCGCCTCTCGCTCGAGGTCGCCCCATCCGGCGACGCCGCCTACAGCTACTACGTGCAAGACGAGGGCGCGGGCGCGGAGCCCGAGCGCAACGCGTTTCGCCGCGCGACGCACGCGGGGGCGCAGCAACTCGCGGCGCAGCGCCTGCGGCTCACCGGGCTCGCCGGCACCGCGCACGTGAGCACCGGCGCGACGGACGCGACCGACGGACCGTTTTCGGTGACGATGCAAGGCACGCTCGATCATGTGGTCTGGGGCGACGGCACCACCGCGATTCCCACGACGAGCAGCTTCACGGGGGGCATCGCCACGCAGATCGACAACTGGCTGGCGCAGCCGCGCCGTACGCAGCCCTGGGCGTGCATCGGCGGGGAGTTTGCGGAGAGCGCGCAAATCGAACTGCCCGCGTTCGCGCGCGTGACCGACGTGCCGCAAGATACGCAAGTGAAGGGCGCGTATCTCGACTACACGTCGCACTACGTGTTCGACGCGCGCTCGCGCACGCTGCAGATCGAGCGGCGGCTATCGGCGCGCTTTGGCCACCAGATGTGCACCGCCGACGAATTCGCGCAGATGCGCGATGCGCTCCTCCATATCGAGCGCGACACGCATGCGCAGATCGTCGTGCGGGCGGCGCCAACGCCTGCGCCGCAGACGCGATGAGCGGCGCTCAGCCGCCGCGCGTCGTCACCGGCACCCACACGCCTTTCTTTACCTGCCAGAGCGTGGAGGCGCCGTTCTTGAGCGAGCCGTCCGGCTCGAAGGCGATGCGGCCCGTCACGCCGTCGAAGGCGAGCGCCTTGAGCGCGCTGCGGTACGCCTCGGGCTTTGCCGACTTCGCATTGACCATCGCATGGATCGCGGCCCACGCCGCGTCGTAACCGAATGGTGCGTAGGCGAGCACGTCGGTGCCGAAGCGGTTTTTATAGGCTTGCTCGAAGCGCGGGCCATCGGGCAGTTGCGCAAGCGGCCGGCCATATTCCCAGGCCATCGCGCCTTCGGCGGCGGCGCCCGCGTCGTGGGTGAAATCGGCGTTCGCGACGCCTCCGCCGCCCACGAACTGCGCGCTCATGCTGCGCGCCTTCATCTGCTTCACGAGCGCCGCGCCCTGGTGGGCGAGGCCGCCGAAGTAGAGCAGGTCGGCATCGGCAGCCTTGATTTTCGCGAGCTGCGGGCCGAAGTCGCTCGCGATGCTTTCCGCGAACTCGCGCGCGACCACGTTGCCGCCATGCTCGCGCACCGCGCGTTCGAACACGTCGGCTTCGCCCTGGCCGAAGGCGGTGCGGTCGTCGATGATGGCCACGCGTTTGGCCTTCATCACGTCCACGGCCCACGCGCCGGCGATGCCGGCGTTCTGCGCGTCGTTTGCAATCACCATGAAGGTGTTGGCGAAGCCTTGCGACGTGATGACGGGATTGGTGGCCGCGGGGCTGATCATCGGAATGCCGGCGCTCTCGTAGATGCGCGAGGCGGGAATGGCCGAGCCCGAATTGAAGTGGCCGACCACGGCGTTCACGCCCTGGTTCGCGAGCGTTGCGGCGGCCTGCACGCCGAGGCGCGGGTCGCTGCGGTCGTCGATCGGCACGAGCTCGAAGTGCGCCGTCTGCTCGCCGATCTTGAGGTTTTGCGCGTTCGCTTCGTCGAGCGCGAGTTGCACGCCGTTTTCCAGGTCGCGGCCGTAGTTCGCATAGTCGCCGGAGAGCGGCGAGACGAAACCGATGCGCACGTCGAGTGGGCCGGCGGCCAGCGCGCTGCCGCTGGCGCCGAGTGCGCACAGTGCGCCGATCAGGAGCCCGGCTGCGAGCTTGCGCAATTTGGCCGATTTGCCCGATTTGCCCGATTTGCCCGATTTGCCCGATAGGCGGCGTTTTCCGCACGCACGGCTCGCCGTGGCGAATGGGTAGGCAGTGGCGATTCTGGGCGCGGCGGCGAGACTCATCGTGACTCCTTGCGCGACAGCGGCGCGGTGTTCTTGTGTGCGCTTGTTCCGGGTACACCGCGCCGCGCGCCGGCGGTGGTGCGCATGCGGGCGTCTCGTCTTCGGGTCTTGCTGGGTCTTGCTGGGTCTTGCGGCGTTTGACTGTTAGCGACTACGGCTTGCCAGAACGTGTGGTGCGAACGGCTGCGCGCTCGCGCGCATAGACTTAGTTGTCCCGTTGCAGCTCGAAGAGCGCGTCGCGCAGGCCTGCGAGCGGCGCCATGGTGTCGGCGCTCGCCCAGCCTTCGAGGTCGTCGAGGGCGCGATTGCAGCCGTCGAGTACCACGTCGAGATCCACGGGAATGCCGTTGGCGAGCGCGAAGCGAATCGTCGCTTCGAAGCGTTCGCATTCGTCGTCGCCGTACGAGATGTCGAGCGTGTCGGCAATGGTCTGGGCGATATCGCTGCGTTGGCGGTCGCTTTTGTCGACGAAGTCGATGATGCCGCGCGCGACGTCGGGCGCATGGTAAAGCGCGATGTCGAGCCACACGGCAGCGTCGAAATCGCTTTCGTGACTGTGTTCCTCGAAGTATTCGATCGCTTCCTGCTCATGCGTCTCGCCGGCATCGACGGCGAGGCAAAGCTGCTCGAAATACTCTTCCTGTTCGCTACGGATTGAATCGGACATCGGTCATTCTCTAAAGACGGTGGGCGCCGCGGCTGCATCCGCCGCCGCCGCATTTCATGCGAACGGCATTATAGGCCCGAGCGCGCACCTCCTTAGTCTAGGCGGCATCGACCGACCAGGCGTCGAACCATTCGCGCGGGCGCGCGATCTGGTCTTGCGCCGCGACGATCTCCAGTTCGTAGCGGCCTGCGTCGTAGGTCGACTTCACCACGGCGTTCACTGCCGCGAGCGTGTGCTCGAACGCGCGGCGCATCGAGTCGCCGAGCATCAGGCGCGCGACGAACACCGCGCTCGTCACGTCGCCCACGCCCACCGGCTGGCGCGCAAACGGGTAGAGCGGGCGCTGGCCGAGCCAGGCTTCGTGCTCGGTCACGACGAGCATGTTGAAGCGGTCGGCCAGGCTGTTGCGGTCGAGCAGATGCTTCACGAGGATCAGCTTCGGGCCGCGCCTGAGCACTTCGCGGCACGCGAGCACGGCTTCTTCCGCCGTCTCGATCTCGCGGCCCACGAGCCGTTGCAGCTCGCTGTGATTGGGCATCATCGCGTCGGCGACCTCGGGCATGTTGCGTACGAGGAACTCCTGAATGCCGGGCTCGACGCGGCAGCCGTTCTCGGCGTTCAGCGTGCCCATCACCGGATCGCAGAAGTACCACGCCTGCGGGTTGGCGGCCTTCACGGCGCGCACCACCTCGATCACCGACTGGGCCTGCTCGGGGGTACCCAGGTAGCCCGAAAGCACCGCATCGCAGCGCGGCAGCACGCCGATCGCGCCAATGCCTTCGACGAGATCGACGACCTCGTCCGAGTCGATCGCGGCACCGGTCCAGTGGCCGTATTGCGTGTGATTCGAGAACTGCACCGTGTTGAGCGGCCAGACGTTCACGCCAA
Source organism: Paraburkholderia acidiphila (assembly GCF_009789655.1). Lineage (GTDB taxonomy): Bacteria > Pseudomonadota > Gammaproteobacteria > Burkholderiales > Burkholderiaceae > Paraburkholderia > Paraburkholderia acidiphila. The sequence continues at coordinate 1,930,655 of NZ_CP046909.1, read as the reverse complement.
GGCGGCGCATGGGAAACACCGCGGCGCTGTTGCCCGCGTGACCGAACACGACGTGCGACTGGATGCTCAGAACGTTTTTCATGGCCGGTCCGGATTTCGTTGTGGCTTGCGGCGCGCGACGCATGGCGCGCCTTGCGCAGGTGCAGCAACGATAACCGAATTCGCAGCGCCCAGTCGATGGATGCGTTGGCGCGGTGTTGCGTGCGCGCCCGCGCCGGCGCTTGCCAATCGCCCCGCAATGCGCCTGGGGAAGCCTAAGCCACGGTGTTTTGACCGGCCAGCTCGCGATAGAGCGTCATATAGCGTTGCGCCGATGCCGCCCAGCCGAAGTCTTGCTGCATTGCACGCGAGCGCGTGTCGCGCCAGTCGCGGCTGCGCCCGTAAAGCGCGAAGGCGCGGCGGATCGCGGCCGTGAGCGCGTCGGGCTCGAAGCGCTCGAACACGAAGCCGGTGGCAAGGCCATCGGCGAGATTTTCGAGCGACGCGTCCACCACCGTATCGGCGAGTCCGCCTACGCGATGCACGAGCGGCAGTGCGCCGTAAGCGAGCGCGTAGAGCTGCGTGAGGCCGCACGGCTCGAAGCGCGAAGGGACCATCATCACGTCGGCGCCCGCGACGATCTCGTGCGCGAGCGTCTCGTCGAAACCCAGCTCCACGGCCACCGATTCGGGATGTTGATGCGCGGCGCGCGCGTAGCCCTGTTCGAGGCTGGCGTCGCCGGTGCCGAGCACGACAAGCTGGCCGCCGCGCGTGACGATCTCGGGCAACGCCGCAAGCAGCAGGTCGAGGCCCTTTTGCTCGGTGAGCCGGCTCACCACGCCGAACACCGGGGCGTCGTGCTTCTGCGCGAGCTTCAGGCGCGTCTGCAGCGCCGCCTTGCAGTGCATCTTGCCGCTCTGGCGCGTGGCCGAAAAACGCGTGGCGATGGCCGCGTCGCTCGACGGATTCCACACGGCGTAGTCCACGCCGTTGAGGATGCCGACGAGATCGTGCGCGCGTCCGCGCAGCAGCGCCTCGAGGCCGCCGCCCTGAGCGACCGTCTGAATCTCGCGGGCGTAGGTCGGGCTCACCGTCGTGATCTTGTCGGCGAAATAGAGCCCGGCTTTCAGAAATGAAAGCTGGCCGTAGAACTCCACGCCATGCATGTCGAAAAAATCGCGCGGCAGGCCGAGGGAGTCGAACTGCTGCGCGGGGAAGATGCCCTGGTACGCGAGGTTGTGAATCGTGAAGATCGAACGTACGCCCCCGGGCGCCACGTTCGCGCCGCGCTCGCGTGCCGCCGCGCGCAGATAGGCCGGCGCGAGCCCCGCGTGCCAGTCGTGCGCCTGCACGATGGCGGGCGCCCAGTCGGGATCGAGATGCTGCGCCAGTTGCGCGGCGCTCCAGCCGAGCAGCGCGAAACGCTGCGCGTTGTCGCCGTAGGGCACGTGCTCGGCGTCGAGGTAGGGGTTGCCGGGGCGCGCGTAGAACGCGTCGGCGCGGATCATGTAGACGGCAAGCTCGCTGCCCGGCAGGCGCCCGAGTTCCAGCGTCGCCTCGGGCGCGCCGAAGGTGCGTGCGAGACGCGCGACGGGCCGCAGATCTTCGAGGCCGGCCGCCACGGGTGCGAAGCCCGGCAGCAGCAGGCGCGCGTCGGCGCCCTGTTCGATCAGCGCGGCGGGCAGGGCGGCGGTGACGTCGGCGAGGCCGCCGGTCTTCAGGAGCGGATACAGCTCGCTGGCTACGTGCAGGACGCGAATGGTCATCGGGAGTCAGTCCTCTCGGTGCTTGGGTGGCTTGCGTTTTGGCGCGTCCTTGAGCGTATGAACCTCGCCAGGCGACGAGCTAGCCCGGCAACTTCTCCAGCGCCTCGCTCGTGACCAGCACGACGCCGCTCTCGGTGCGATAAAAGCGTTCGGCGTCGCGCGCGGCGTCTTCGCCGATCACGGTGCCGTTGGGAATCGTGCAGCCGCGGTCCACGACGACCTTACGCAGCCGGCAACTCGTGCCCACCGTCACCTGTGGCAACAAGACTGCCTCGGCAATGTTGCAGAACGACTGCACAACGACATTTGATGAGAGCACCGAGCGCGAGATCTGCGAACCCGAGATCACGCTGCCGCCGCACACGATCAGGTTGGTGCCCGAGCCCTGCAGACCGTTGAGATCGCGCACGAACTTGGCGGGCGGCAACTGCTCCTGGTAGGTCCAGATTGGCCAGTTGCGGTCGTAGAGGTCGAGCGCGGGAATGGTCGAGGCGAGGTCGAGATTGGCGGACCAGTAGGCGTCGACCGTGCCCACGTCGCGCCAGTAGGGTTCGGCGGCCGGGTCCGACGACACGCAGGACATGCTGAACGGATGGGCGATCGCGTGACCGTCGCTCACGACGCGCGGAATGATGTCCTTGCCGAAGTCGTGGTCGGTGGCCGAGCGCGAGATGTTCTCTTCGAGCAAATGGACGAGGTAGGTCGTGTCGAACACATAGATGCCCATGCTCGCGAGCGCGATGTCCGGGCGTCCCGGCATGGCGGGCGGATCGTCGGGCTTTTCGACGAAGCCGGTGACGCGGCGCGACTCGTCCACGGCCATCACGCCGAACGCGCGCGCTTCCATGCGCGGCACCTCGATGCAGCCCACCGTGCAGTCGGCGCCGCTCGCGGCGTGGTCGGCGATCATGCGCGTGTAGTCCATCTTGTAGATGTGGTCGCCGGCCAGCACCACCACGTACTTCGGGCTGATCGAACGGATGATGTCGATGTTCTGGTACACGGCGTCGGCGGTGCCGCGATACCAGTGCGCGCCTTCCACGCGCTGTTGCGCGGGCCACAGGTCGAGGAACTCGTTGAATTCGCCGCGCAGGAAGCCCCAGCCGCGCTGCAGGTGGCGCAGGAGCGAGTGCGCCTTGTACTGCGTGACGACCGCAATGCGGCGGATGCCCGAATTCAGGCAATTCGATAGTGCGAAATCGATGATGCGGTACTTGCCGCCGAAGTACACGGCCGGCTTCACGCGCTTGTTGGTGAGCGGCCCGAGGCGTGTGCCGCGGCCGCCAGCGAGCACGATGGCGAGCGTGGTGCGTTGCAGATCGTTGAGGCTTGCCGGAGTTTCCATGGTCGTCTCCTTGTTGTGCCCCCGGTGCGGCCGCCGCAGCCCGTCTCGTCCTGCCCGGGCCAGTACGGTCCTTCTCTGGTGTGCCTGTCGCGTCCCTGATGCGGCGTGTTGCGCAATGCAGCACGCGTGACGAGCGCCGCGGACGTCTCGTGCGCCCTGTATTGACTGTTCTAGCATCGAATGCAGGGTAGCGCGAATTGCCTGTCGGCAGGGCTGGACTTGCGCGCTGCATTCGTGCGAGGCGTTGGCGAGCAGCACACCGAACAAGTGGGAACAAGCGGGAGCAAGCGTCATGCCGCGTCTGCGAGCGGGGCGCGAAAGGCGGCAAGAGCGAGGCGGGGCCGCTAGAATCGCTGGCTGTACCGGCGCCATTTCGGCATGCTGTTTTCTGTCTGACCTTTCGCCCGATCTCCCGTTGATGAGAGCCATCCTGAACCCCACACTTGCCCGCTTTGCCCCTTTCGTTGCCGCGTTGAGCGCGGCCGCGTTCTGTCATGCCGCTTTCGCTGCCGAGACAGAGGCGAGCTCAGTCGCGCCGATTACCGCGTCCTCACCTCAGGCGGCGACCCAGACCCCCGAAGGCCCCGCGTACGGCCCCGAACTGCAGGGCTTCGAATATCCGCATCCGGTGCATGACTTCGCGTTCGTCTCGCAGGGGCAAACGCTGCATATGGCCTACATGGACGTGCAGCCCGCGAAACCGAACGGACGCACCGCGGTCCTGCTGCACGGCAAGAACTTCTGCGCGGCGACGTGGGACGCCACCATTCGCGAGCTTCATGCCGCGGGCTATCGCGTGATCGCGCCGGACCAGATCGGCTTCTGCAAATCGAGCAAACCCGCTTCGTATCAGTTCAGTTTCCAGCAGCTCGCGCGCAACACGCACGCGCTGCTCGCAGCGCTCGGCGTGCATGACGCGACAGTCATCGGCCATTCGACGGGCGGCATGCTGGCGGTGCGCTACGCGCTCATGTATCCGCAGGAAACCGAGCAGCTCGTGCTCGTGAACCCGATCGGGCTCGAAGACTGGAAGGCGAAGGGCGTGCCCTCGATCTCGGTGGACGACTGGTACGCGCGCGAGCTGAAGACGAACGCCGACGGCATTCGCCGCTACGAGCAGGCCACCTATTACGCGGGCCAGTGGCGGCCAGCTTACGAGCCGTGGGTGCAGATGCTGGCGGGCATGTATCGCGGGCCTGGCAAGGCGCAGGTGGCGTGGGACTCCGCGCTGCTGTACGACATGATCTACACGCAGCCGGTTGTTTCCGAACTTGGTAAATTGCAGATGCCGACTCTGCTGCTGATTGGAGACAAGGACACGACCGCGATCGGCAAGGACTTCTCGCCACCGGAAGTGCGTGAAAAGCTTGGTCATTACCCGGAACTCGGTAAGGCGGCGGCTAAAGCGATCCCGCACGCGACCCTGGTTGAATTCCGGGAGCTCGGACACGCGCCGCAGATGCAGGATCCGCAGGCGCTTCATAAGGCCCTATTGGACTGGCTGGCAGCGGACTCGGAACACCAGTGAGCGATCAAGAGAATTCCTGTCATCTCACCGTAGTCTCTTTGAAGACCACTTGCGGATAGGCATTGGGCAAACGTTAGCAGTTCGTTTGCTTTTTGGAGCGAGCACGGTAGTTAGATTCTGTTAAACGTACGGAGGAAAGTCCGCGATGGGGCGGTAAGCCCCATTCTCCGGAAATCCGAGCACGACCATTTTTGTCTCCGGCACACCAGTAATTCAACCAGACCCCTACGGGGTAAGCGTTCATGCGGCATAGGCAAGAGATTTATAGATGCACCCTGTTGTACGCAGCCGGTGGTCTACGAGTTCAGCCAGTTGCTGATGCCGACGCTGCTGCTCATCGGCGACAAGGACACGACCGCCATCGGCAAGGATCTCGCGCCGCCCGAGGTGCGCGCGCAGCTCGGGCGCTATCCGGTGCTGGCCAAAGCCGCGCAGCGCGCCATCCCCCACGCGACGCTCGTGGAGTTCGCCGACCTCGGGCACGCGCCGCAGATGCAGGACCCGCCGGCGTTTCATGCCGCGCTGCTCAAGGGCCTCGACGCGCTGAACACATCGCACTGAGGACGCATTGGCATCGCGAGGCGTGAGGCACGCCTCGCGCCCGGGTTACCGTCCGGCGGCGGCTTCCTTCAGTTCGTCGCGGGCCTGTGCCGCCATCTCGAACGAACGCAGGCGCGCAGCGTGGTCGTAGATCTGCGCGGTGACGATGAGTTCGTCCGCGCCGGTCTGCTCGATCACGGAGGCGAGGCCCGCGCGCACGGTCTCCTGGTCGCCCACCACGGAGCAGGCCAGCGAATGCGACACGCCGGCCAGTTCGAACTCGTTCGCCGCGATCTGCTCGACCGGCGGCGGCAACTGTCCCGGCGTGCCGCGCCGCAGATTCACGAACTGCTGCTGCAGCGAGGTGAAGAGAAAGCGCGCTTCTTCATTCGTCGGCGCGCCGAACACGTTCACGCCGACCATCGCATGGGGCCGTGCGAGCACAGCCGACGCACGGAACTGCGAACGATAAAGGCGCAGCGCCGTGAGCAGATGGTCGGGCGCGAAGTGCGAGGCGAACGCGAACGGCAGGCCCATGGCCGCTGCGAGTTGTGCGCCATACAGGCTCGAGCCGAGGATATAGAGCGGCACGTTGAGTCCCGCGCCCGGTACGGCGCGCACACGTTGGCCTTCCACGGGTGCGGCGAAATAGCGCTGCAGTTCGGCCACGTCGTCGGGGAAGCTGTCGGCGCTGCCTTGCAGGTCGCGGCGCAGCGCGCGCGCCGTGGTCTGGTCGGTGCCGGGCGCGCGCCCGAGGCCGAGGTCGATGCGGCCCGGGTAGAGCGCTTCGAGCGTGCCGAACTGCTCGGCAATCACGAGCGGAGCGTGGTTCGGCAGCATGATCCCGCCCGAGCCCACGCGGATGGTTTGCGTGCCGCCCGCCACGTGGCCGATCACCACCGAAGTCGCCGCGCTCGCGATGCCCGTCATGTTGTGATGCTCGGCCAGCCAGAAACGGTGGTAGCCGAGGCGTTCGGCATGCCGGGCGAGATCGAGCGTGTTTTGCAGGGCGACGCCGGCATGGGAGCCCGCGGGGATGGGCGAGAGATCGAGTATGGAGAATCGGGTCATGGATTAGCCTGAACCTGGTATAGGAAGCGCGACGCGCGCGGTGCGCCGGTTTCTCGACGCGCGGCCGCAAGGCAGTCGCAAGGTGCGGCCATTGTGCCAAAGCACTTTCGTTCGTGCTGGAGGCCTTCAGGAACCCATGCCGCCGGCGTGGGTTCAGACATGTCCGATTGCTTTAAACGCCCAATCGATTTGAATATTAACGAGAATTACTCTTGTTTAAATGAATAAGCGCTTTTTAATTCAGTTTTATTAAAGAATCATTTCTATAGGCTTACCGACTTTTTTCGGAACGAAAAAACTCTGGAAGGCGGCTGTGTAATCGCTGAAATAGTTACGCTTTTGCAGCTTTCGCAACGCATTTTCCCGTGTCCGTCAGAAGCAGCCGACAGAGCTTGCTGATACAATTTTCGGCGTCGAATCGGGGATCGACCATATCAAGTCGTTTCATGCGATGGTTTTATCTCCATTCGTTGTGAGTTCAATTGCCTTGCATCATGCAAACCGACATCAATTGTTCGGTTTCTAGCCTTCAATTTGTAATGCGGCTACGATGCGCAGTTTATTTCTGGATTATCAGGGCAGGGAAATGGTACGTGGTGAAACGCGAATTCCGGTCGGGGCAGTGCAGGAGCTTCACCCCTTGCGCGCGGCCGGCGGCGAGCGCGGGTTGCCCCACGTAACCCGGCAAGGCGGCGCGTCATGACGCTGTCGCAGGTGTTCGCCATGCCCGCGCCCTGGCCCGTGCTTGTCTGGGGCGTGGTCGCGCTGTGCAGCGTCGCCGCTTTCTACGGCCTCGTCGCCGCGCTCACGATGCCGCGCCTCGGTTCCGCCGCGCTGGTGCGCGAAGCCGCGCGCCGCGCGCGCCGTGCGCAGCCGCAGCCCGCAAGCGTGCTCAAGCCCTTGTGCGGCGCCGAGCCGCGCCTCTACGAAAATCTCGCGACCTTCTGCGAGCAGCGGCATCCGCGTTTTCAGCTGCTGTTCGGCGTGTCCTCGCCGGCGGATCCGGCCATCGCCGTCGTGCGCAGGCTGCAGGCGGCTTACCCGGGCCATGACATCGAGCTCGTGATCGACCCGCGCGTGCACGGCAGCAATCTCAAGGTGAGCAACCTCATCAATCTGGCGGCGCGCGCGCGTTACGACGCGATCGTCGTAGCGGACAGCGATATCGCCGTCGAACCCGACTATCTGGAGATCGTCACCGCGCCGCTGGCCGACCCCGACGTAGGCGTCGTGACTTGCCTTTACAGCGCCCGCAGCATCGGCGGCTTCTGGCCGCGCGTGGGCGCACTCTTCATCAACGAGTGGTTCGCGCCCTCGGTGCGTGTGGCGCACTCCACGGGCTCGCGCGCGTTCGGCTTTGGCGCGACGCTCGCGCTTTCCCGCGCGACGCTCGAGCGCATTGGCGGCTTCGCCGCGCTCAAGGACTGCCTCGCCGACGACTATCTGCTCGCCCGTTACGCGCGCGATCACGGCCTCGCCACGGTGCTCGCGCCAGTCGTGGTGGCCACCGACGTGATCGAGCCGACCTTCGGCTCGCTCTGGCTGCGCGAGACGCGCTGGCTGCGCACCATCCGCTCGGTGAATCCGGCGGGGTTCGCTTCACTGTTCATTACGTTTGCCACGCCGTGGCTGGTGCTGGGCACGGTGTTTTACGGCCTGCTCGCGGCTGGGGCGGGCATCGGCGCGTGCGCAACGACGCGCGCGGCGCTGGCCTCGCTCGCCACGGCCACGATGGCGGGTATCATTGCGCGTTTGATACTGCACGCGCGCGCGAGCGGAAGCTGGCGCGCGTTCTGGCGCGATTTGCCGCTCGTGCCGTTGCGCGACGTGCTGCTGGCCCTGCAGTGGCTTTCCGCCGCGTTCGGCTCACACGTGATCTGGCGCGGCGTACGCGTGAGCGTTGCGAACCCCGAGGCCGAAGCGCCCTCCGCCATGGCCGCGCGCGCGCGCGGGCAGCGGCCTGCCGTAGAAGGATCGGACGCTCGTTGAGCGCGCCGCTCCCATACCGGCGCTTTATGGCCGCTTGATATCCGCTTGAACTGAATGTCACCTCAATCATCACCCGACACCCCCCGGGTACCCGGAGCACTCATCGTATGAAAACGCTGTTTCTGCAGGCCCCGTCGTATGACGGCTTCGACGGTGGCGCGGGCTCGCGCTACCAGGCAAAGCGCGAGATCCGCTCGTTCTGGTATCCCACGTGGCTTGCGCAGCCCGCGGCCCTCGTGCCCGACAGCCGCGTGCTCGACGCGCCGGCCGACGGCATTGGCGTGGAAGCCACGCTGAAGATCGCGATGGACTACGACCTCGTGATCATCCATACGAGCACGCCGTCGTTCCCGACCGACGCGCTCTTCGCCGAGGACCTGAAAAAGCGCAAGCCGTCGCTCATCGTCGGCATGGTCGGCGCGAAGGTGATGGTCGATCCGCACAACTCGCTCACGGCGACCGAGGCGATCGACTTCGTCTGCCGCGAGGAATTCGACTATACGTGCAAGGAAATCGCCGAAGGCCGTCCGTTCCCCGAGATCAAGGGCCTGAGCTGGCGCGCGAAGGACGGCTCGATCGAGCACAACGAAGCGCGGCCGATCCTCGAGAACATGGACGAGCTGCCGTTCGTCGCGCCCATCTACAAGCGCGACCTGAAGATCGACAACTACTTCATCGGCTATCTGAACTACCCGTACGTGTCGATCTATACGGGCCGCGGCTGCAAGTCGCGCTGCACGTTCTGCCTGTGGCCGCAGACGGTGAGCGGCCACCGCTACCGCACGCGCTCGGTCGAGAACGTGCTGGCGGAGGCGAAGTGGATCCGCGACAACATGCCCGAAGTCAAGGAGCTGATGTTCGACGACGACACCTTCACCGACGACCTGCCGCGCGCCGAAGCGATTGCGATCGGTCTTGGCAAGCTCGGCATGACGTGGTCGTGCAACGCGAAGGCGAACGTGCCGTACAAGACGCTGAAGGTGATGAAGGAGAACGGCCTGCGTCTGCTGCTCGTGGGCTTCGAGTCGGGCGACGACCAGATTCTCGTGAACATCAAGAAGGGCGTGCGCACGGACTTCGCGCGCCGCTTCAGCGCCGACTGCAAGAATCTTGGCATCAAGATTCACGGCACCTTCATTCTGGGGCTGCCGGGCGAGACGCAGGACACGATCAGGAAGACGATCGAGTACGCGAAGGAAATCAATCCGCACACGATTCAGGTGTCGCTGGCCGCGCCGTATCCGGGCACGACGCTGTACAAGCAGGCGGTGGAAAACGGCTGGATGGAAGAGAACAAGACGATCAACCTGGTGAGCAAGGAAGGCGTGCAGCTGGCGGCGATCGGCTATCCGAACCTGCCGCGCGAGGAGATCTATCACCACCTGGAGCAGTTCTATCGCCAGTTCTATTTCCGGCCTTCGAAGATCTGGGAGATCGTGCGCGAGATGCTCACGAGCTGGGACATGATGAAGCGGCGTCTGCGCGAAGGCGTGGAGTTCTTCCGCTTCCTGCGCGCGCACGAGGCATGATGGACCGCGCGTCCCGCGATGCTCGCGCGGTTATCTTCACCGCCGACGACTTTGGCCTGCACGAGCGGGTCAATGCGGCGGTGGAGCGCGCGCATCGCGAGGGCGTGCTTGACTGCGCGAGCTTGATGGTGGCCGCGCCTGCAGCAGAAGATGCCGTAGCGCGTGCGCGGCGTACGCCAGGCCTGCGTGTCGGATTGCATCTGGTGCTGGCGGACGGCGCGGCGATGCTGCCGCGCGCGCAGATCCCCGCGCTCGTCGATGAGCAAGGGCGTTTTGGCGACAACATGGTTCGCGACGGCGTGCGTTTCTTCTTTCTGCCGCATGTACGCAAGCAGCTCGTGAAGGAAATACGCGCGCAGTTCGAGGCGTTCGCGGCGACGGGGCTCGCGCTCGATCACGTGAACACGCACAAGCATTTTCATCTGCATCCCACGGTGCTTTCGCTGATCCTCGAGATCGGCCGCGACTATGGCTTGCGCGCGATGCGTCTACCGCTCGAGGCGGGCGCTCCGATCGCGCTGAAGCCCTGGCTTGCGCTCGTGCGCGCGCGTCTTGCTCGCGCGGGCATCGCGCACAACGACTACGTGGTCGGTATCGCAAAGACGGGCGCCATGGACGAGGCCGCCGTGCTCGACGCGCTCGCGCATCTGCCCGCACAGGGCGTGGGCGAGATCTATTGCCACCCGGCGCTTGCCGATGAAGCGCACGAAGGTCCCATCACGCCGTCGATGCAAACGTACCGCCATGCCGACGAATTCGGCGCACTGATCTCGCCGCGCGTGGCCGCAGCGCTCGCACAGGCGGGCGTGCGCCGCGGCGGCTTTACCGACGTGTTTTTCGGCGCGCCTTCGGGCGCAGGCCCCGCCGCGTCACATGGCGCCGAGGTGCAGGCGTCATGAAGTGGCTGCAATGGCTGGGCCTGCCGGTCGGGATCGCCATCCTGATCGGTCTCGTTGTCCATAACGGCGCGCACGACGTGCTGCGCGTGATCGGCACCGCAGGCCCCATGCTGCTCTGGCTCGTGCCATTCCATGCGCTGCCGCTTCTGCTCGACGCGCACGCGTGGCGCCTCCTGCTCGACAAGCGCGCGCCGCTCAGCTTCCTCTGGTGGACCGCGACCGTGCGCGAGGCCGTGAACCGGCTGTTGCCCGTGGTGGGGGTAGGCGGCGAACTCGTCGGCATTCGCCTCGCGCGCTGGAAGGTGCGCAATGCGAGCGAGGTCACGGCTTCGGTGATCGTCGAGGTGTTCGTGACGATCGCCGTGCAATATGCGTTCTCGGCGCTCGGCGTCGTGCTGATCGTTGCGGCGACTGGCGACGGCGGGTCGCTGCGCACCATCGTCACGATCGCACTCGCGCTCGTGCTCTCGGCGCCGTTGCCCGTGCTCGCTGTGTTCCTGCTGCGTCGCGGCGGTGTGTTTCATGCAATCGAGCGGTGGGCCGCGCGCCTGCTCGGCACGGACAATCCGCTCATGCTCGGCCTCGACGGCAAGCAGCTCGACGCCGATCTCGACACGCTGATGTCGCGCACCGGCCTCATGTTTCGCGCCTTCTTCTGGCAGCTCGCCGGCTACATGCTCGGCGCGTTCGAGACGTGGTGGGCGCTCGCGCTGCTCGGCCATCCGGTCTCGGTGGGCGATGCGCTCGCCATCGAGGCCATCACCCAGGCCGTGCGCCATGCCGCTTTCATGGTGCCTGCGGGCCTCGGCGTGCAGGAAGTCGCCGTGGTGCTGCTCGCGCAGCTTTTTGGCGTGAGCCAGGAAGTGGCGTTCTCGCTCGCGCTCGTCAAGCGCATGCGCGAAGTGGTGTTCGGCGTGCTCGCGCTGATAACCTGGCAAGCCGCGGAAATCGTTCGCGCGCGTCGCGTATTGCGCCAGGGTCCGCTGTCCGCAGAGGCGCTGGCCGCCGTGGCGCAGGTTTCCGCGTCCGCGCACACCGGCCGCCCGAAGCGGGGCTCACAGCACGATCAGGTCCATTGACGGTACATTGTGGGCATGTCGGCGCGCATCGGTTCCGCGGGTGCGCGTAGACGCAAGCCCATGCTGATGCGTTAGCAAGGACATGAAGCTCACGTTTTCACTCACGCGTTCGTTCGCGCTCGCGTGCGCCGCCACGGCGGCGTTCACGCTCTCCGGCTGCGACGATCGCCAGTTCGATACCATGCTCGACACCATCCGGCAGGGATTCAAGGCGTTCTTCGATTCCGTGAAGCCCGACGCACTGCTGCTCAAGGGCCTCACGCCCGGCGTTTCCACGCTCGATCAGGTGCGCGAGCAAATGGGCAAGCCCGAAACCGAGCGCGTATTCGACGACGGGTCGCGCCGCCTCGAATATCCGCGCGGTCCGCAGGGCCTCAAGACCTGGATGGTCGACTTCGGCCCGAACGGCCGGCTCGTGGCGATTACCCAGGCGCTTACGGCGGAAAACTTCGCGAAGATCCGCGTCGGCATGAGCGAGGACGAGGTGCGGCGCCTGCTTGGGAAGCCGGGGCAGGTGGCCGGCTACCGCTTGAAGAAGGAGACGGTGTGGAGCTGGAAGTGGCTGGAGGGGGGCGTGACGCCCGAAGCGTATTTCAACGTGCATTTCGGACCGGACGGGCGGGTCACGACGACCTCGCGCTCGGACGTGATCCGCGGGCGCTGACTCGGTTGACGCTCGATTACGCAAGGAGGCGCGCATGATGAACCGGCGACGGCCCAAGCGGGTGGGGCTCGTGCTCGGCGGGGGCGCAGCGCGCGGCTGGGCGCATATTGGCGCGATTCGCGCGCTCGAAGAGGCGGGTATCAAGCCCGACGTGGTGTGCGGCACGTCGATCGGCGCGCTGGTTGGCGCCGTATACGCGAACGGCGATCTCGACTGGCTCGAGAACTGGGTGGGCAAGCTCACCTGGCAGACCGTGGTGCGCCTGCTCGACTTGCGTTTTTCGGGCGGCCTGCTCGGCGGACGTAAGGTGATCGACCTTTTTGCGCACCAGTTCAACGGCCGCTCGATTGATGACTTGAAGCTGCCGTTTACGGCGGTCGCTACGGAACTCGACACGGGTCGCGAGGTCTGGCTGCGCGAAGGCGGCGTGGTGGACGCCGTGCGCGCGTCGATTGCGATCCCTGGCATTTTCACGCCGATCTGGCATGACGGTGTCTGGCTCGTCGACGGCGGGCTGAGCAACCCGGTGCCGGTGTCCGCCGCGCGCGCGATGCGTGCCGACACCGTGATCGCCATCGACCTCAATCACGACATTCTCAACGGCCGCGACCTGGGCGGCGCGATCGACACGATGCCGCGGGAATTGCCCGTGGAGCCGAGCGACGCGGCGACGGCGGCAGCGGCGGCCAGTCATGGAGCGAATGGCGCTGAAAGCACCGAAGCGGCGCCTGAACCGCTTCTGCGCCGCAACGGCAAGCGTTTCCCGCGCTGGCTGCAGCCGGCCGGTCCTGGCGCGGCGGGCGGCCCCGACGTGCGCGTGGCGCCGCCGCCTAGCACGCGCGTGCCCTCCGTGCTGAGTTCGGTGGCCCAGAGCATCGACATCATGCAGGTGCGCATTACGCGCAGCCGCCTTGCAGGCGAACCTGCCGATGTGCTGATCCAGCCGCGCCTGGGCGGCATGGGGATCTTCGACTTTCACCGCGCCGGGCCCGCCATGGAAGAAGGGCGCGCAGCTGTGCAGTACATGATGCCGGCCATCAAGGCGCAACTGGGACTGGACTAGGGCGCTTCTGCTTCTTTCCGGGAACGCGCTCCCGCCTATAGATCCAGAATGCCGGCGACGGCGAACTTCGCCGCCTCCAGTTCCTCGGCGCTCGCCGCTTCCCCTTTGTGCCGCCAGACCCTGCCCGCCAGCGAAAGCGTCGTCACCTGGTCGGCCATCGCGACGCATGGCCTGGTTAGGCCGCTGATCGGGATTTCAGATTCCCACCCGTGAATCGTGCTGGTGATGGGCAGCCCGACGAAGCGGGTTGTGAGTGCGTTGAACTCCGCGTCGGTGAGGACGAGGACAGGACGATAGTCGTCCTGCTCGCTGCCTGCGCCCGGCCCGATATTGAGCCAGAGGATGTCGCCTGCGTCTGGTGTGCCGTTCTTCATGCGTTCCTTACCATGGGTCGAAACGCGTGGGGTCATCGGGTCCGCCGATTTCGGTCCCTTGCGGCTGGCCGAAGTCGATGAGCGGGTGCGGCTCGAGCTTCCTCTCGCGCAACTGCTGCAAATAGCGCTCGCGCGAGAAGCGCCGGATCGCCGTATGCGGGCGAACCGTGAGCGAACCATCTTCGACTTCCACCTCGACTTCCTGCCCTTCCGCCAACGCCAGTTTGCTGGCAAGGCTGGCCGGAATGCGCACCGCAAGGCTGTTTCCCCAACGCTTCAGGGTTTGTATCGCCATTTCGTCCTCGTACTGAATTAGCCGACTGGCCAATAACGTATTGAGTTTGATGTCCATACCTGATCGTGGTGTATCTACGTGGTTGATACATCACGGATGCTAGGCTTCGAGTTCGTGTGTGTCAACGCGTTGATACACGCGATGTTTGCGGCGCAGGTACATAGATCAAGGGATGCCGTTCCTGGCCTCAGTCCATCGCCGCGAGCCACACCCAGCCGTGCGGGGTGTGGCGTAGCGCTGCCACGGAAAGCGGCGCGATTTCGATCGAGCGGAAACCCGACGACGGCGCGCCCAGCGCGTAAAGAATCGCCGCGCGCATCACGCTCGCATGCGTGAAGGCGATCACGTCGGGCCCGGTGCCGGGAATGGCGTCGAGCCAGGCGCTCACGCGCGCGCGGACATCGTCGAACGATTCGCCGCCGCCCGGCGGCCGGAAAGCGGGCTCGCGTGTCCACGCAGCCAGGGCTTCGGGCGCTTCCTGGGCAAGATCCGTCAGGCGCCTGCCTTGCCACGCGCCGAAGGCCGTGTCGGCGAGTGCGCCGATTGGCGTTGCCCCGGCGAAGCCGGCCGCGTGTGCGCTCGCTCGCGCGATCGCCGCAGGACTAGTGAGCGTGCGCAGCGCTGCGCCATGATGCTCGCCGCCGGCCAGTCGCGCGTGCCAGCGCTCGCGCCATGCGGCAAGCGCGTCGCGCGCGCGGGCGTCGAGCGCTTCTTCGGCGTCATCGCTTGCTACAGGCGCTTGCGGGAACGTTCCCGAGCGCAGCGCGGCGTTCGCCGCATGACTGACCAGCCAGACGGTCGTCGGCATGCTTTTCCTTACGCATCAAATCCCTGTGGCTGACATCCGGTCCGCGGTCAGCCTTCGCAGCGCGTAGAATACAGGCTCCACGACACGCGGAAGCCGGTGCAAGTCCGGCGCGGTCGCGCCACTGTAACTGGTTGCCGTCGATTGAATCGGAGCAACGGGAGTCAGACCTGCGCGTCGTGAACCACTCTTTCAACGACCAGCGGGGCGCGTTACCCCAGGAGAAGTCAGCATGTCCGAAACCTCATTCCCCTTGCAGCACGCACCGGCCGCGCCGGCGCCCATTCCGCTGCGCGAGATCCTGCCCTGGGCGATCTTCGTCGGCCTCATGCTGCTGCTGGCCCTGTACTTCGTGGGCGCCGAGGAAGGCGCGACCTCGATCGTTCCGGGCATGTACGTCCACGAATTCGTTCACGACGGCCGCCATCTGCTCGGCTTTCCCTGCCACTGACCGGGAACTGAACATGGTTGGCAAGTTGCTGGTACGCGGCATGCTCGCAGGCATCGCCGCCGGACTTCTCACGTTCGGTTTCGCGAAGATCGCGGGCGAGCCCCAGGTCGATCAGGCGATTTCCTTCGAGGAAAAGCTCGACGCCGCGAAGGGTGAGGCACCCGAGCCCGAAATCGTGAGCCGCAAGACCCAGGCGAGCATCGGGCTCTTCACGGGCGTGATGGTCTATGGCGCGTCGATCGGCGGGCTCTTTGCGCTCGTTTTCGCGTATGCCAATGGTCGCGTGGGGCGTCTTTCGCCGCGCGCGTTGTCGGCGTGGCTTGCGCTCGCCGCGTTCGTCGCGATCTACATGGTGCCGAGTATCAAATATCCGGCGAATCCGCCCTCGATCGGCGATCCGGAGACGATCGGCTATCGCACCGGGCTCTTCTTCCTGATGATCGCGATCTCGATCGCCGTGTCGGTGTTCTCGCTCAAGGTGCGCGCCGCTTTGGTGCCGCGTCTTGGCGTCTGGAATGCGTCGATCATGGCGCTCGTGCTGTTCGTCGTCGTCATCGGCGCGATCCAGCTTGCGCTGCCGACGATCAACGAGGTGCCCGCCGCCTTCCCGGCCGTGCTGCTGTGGAAGTTCCGCACGGTGTCGATCGGCATGCAGGTCATCCTCTGGACGACGATCGGGCTGCTGTTCGGCGCGCTCGCTGAAAAGTTGATTGGCGCGAACGCCCGTGCGCTCGGCGCGCGCGGCACGCAAACGCGCGCCGCATAAGCCCTGCAGGGCCGCAGGGCGCACGCCGCGCGCCTATCGAAAAAGCGACCCTAAACTTGCGTAAATGCCCCGCACGCCCCGCGTGCCGGGGCATTTTTTTTCACCTTTCAAAAGCATCGGGCCCGCGGCAGCGCGGGCCCGATCCGCGCGTGTCCCTGCGTCACACCGCAATGTTGCACTGCAATATCCGCGCTACGCTGGTTTGAGCAATCCATTTTGCACTGAGACGATCCGCGCCAGTTCATCGGTTTCGGCGGCGCTCACAGGCCGCGCGAGGCCGCCCGAAACGACAAAACGACTTGATCCGGAGACGCGCGTGATCCTTTACGGCTTTGGCCCGGTGCTGCTCGCCGGCACGATCCAGACCATCGAACTTTCGCTGCTCTCGCTCGGCGTGGCTGTCCTGCTGGGACTCGCCGGCGCGGCGGCCAAGCTCTCGTTCAACCGGCCGCTCGCAGCGGTGGCGACCGCTTACACGACGTTGATCCGCTCGGTGCCCGACCTCGTGCTGATGCTGCTGCTCTTCTACAGCATTCAGATCGGCGTGAACGAGGCCACCGACGCGCTCGGCATGGCGCAGATCGACATCGATCCGTTCGTGGCCGGCGTTGTCACGCTCGGCTTCATCTACGGCGCGTACTTCACCGAAACCTTTCGCGGCGCGTTTCTCGCCGTGCCGCGCGGCCAGCTCGAAGCGGGCCACGCCTACGGCATGAGCGGCGCGCGCGTGTTCGCCCGCATCCTCTTTCCGCAGATGATGCGTTTCGCGCTGCCCGGCATCGGCAACAACTGGCAGGTGCTCGTGAAAGCGACGGCGCTCGTCTCGATCATCGGTCTCGCCGATGTCGTGAAGGCCGCCCAGGACGCGGGCCGCAGCACCTTCAACCTGTTCTTCTTCCTCGTGATCGCGGCGCTCATCTATCTCGCGATCACCACGCTCTCGAACTTCGCGCTCATCTGGCTCGAACGCCGCTATTCGGTGGGCGTGCGTCACGCGCAACTCTGAGGACCAGGCCGCCATGAACGAAATCATTCAGCAATTTGGCCGCGCGTTTCTCTACTGGGACGGCGAACATGTATCGGGCCTCGCGATGACGCTGTGGCTGCTCGTCATCTCTGTGGCTTTCGGCTTCGTGTGCGCGGTGCCGCTCGCCGTCGCGCGCGTGTCGAGCCGCCGCTGGCTTTCGCTGCCGGTGCGCTTTTACACCTACGTGTTTCGCGGCACGCCGCTTTATGTGCAGTTGCTGCTCATCTACACGGGCGTGTACAGTCTCGCGTTCATCCGTTCGGAGCCACTGCTCGACGCGTTCTTTCGCAGCGGCCTGAACTGCGCGGTGCTCGCATTCGCGCTGAACACCTGCGCGTACACGACGGAGATTTTCGCGGGCGCGATTCGCGCCACTTCGCACGGCGAAGTGGAAGCGGCGCGCGCCTACGGCATGAGCCCGTTCACGATGTACTGGCGCGTGATCCTGCCTTCGGCGCTGCGCCGCGCGCTGCCGCTGTACAGTAACGAAGTGATCCTGATGCTGCACGCGACCACGGTGGCCTTCACCGCGACGGTGCCCGACATCCTCAAGGTCGCGCGCGACGCCAACTCGGCCACCTACCGCTCGTTCGAGTCGTTCGGCCTCGCAGCGCTGATCTACTGTGCGGTATCGTTCGTGCTGGTGGCCGCGTTCCGCCGCGCCGAAAAACGCTGGCTCGGCCATCTCGCCGTGCGCACCCGCTGAATCACCGGATCACCGGAACCTCGGAAACTGGAGACCATCTTGGCTCAGACGCAATCCTCAGATAGCAAGCTCGTCGCGCGCGACATCCACAAGCGCTACGGCGACAACGAGGTGCTCAAAGGCGTCTCGCTCGACGCGAAGAAGGGCGACGTGATCAGCATCATCGGCGCGAGCGGCTCGGGCAAGAGCACGTTCCTGCGCTGCATCAATTTCCTCGAGAAGCCGAACGCGGGCGAGATCGTCGTGGACGGCGAGGCCGTGCGCACGAAGGCGGGCCGCAACGGCGACCTGGACGTAGCCGACCACAAGCAACTGCAGCGCATCCGCACCAAGCTTGCGATGGTGTTCCAGCACTTCAATCTGTGGTCGCACATGAACGTGCTCGAAAACGTGATGGAAGCGCCTTTGCACGTGCTGGGCGTGCCGCGCAAGGAAGCCGAGGAGCGCGCGCGGGAGTATCTGGAGAAAGTGGGTCTCGCGCCGCGCGTGGAGAAGCAATATCCCTCGCATCTTTCGGGCGGCCAGCAGCAGCGCGTCGCGATTGCGCGCGCGCTTGCCATGCATCCCGACGTGATGCTGTTCGACGAGCCGACGTCGGCGCTCGATCCCGAACTCGTGGGCGAAGTGCTCAAAGTGATGCAAAAGCTCGCCGAAGAAGGCCGCACGATGATCGTCGTGACGCACGAAATGGGCTTTGCGCGCAACGTCTCGAATCATGTGATGTTCCTGCACCAGGGACGCACGGAGGAAGAGGGCGCGCCCGCGGATGTGCTCGGCGCGCCGAAGAGCGATCGTCTGCGCCAGTTCCTCTCGGGCAGTCTCAAGTAAGCGGCGCGTTTCGTCCCGCGCCTCATCTTGCCGATGGTCCGTTCCACCGCTCTTCCTCCCGCTTCTGCTCCTGCCGCCGCGCCCGGTGGCCAGGCGCCGCTCGCGCGCGCCGGCCGCACCACCCAGGTCGCGATCGTCGCACTCCCGCCCGTTTCGATGTCGGGCGTGGGCCCGATCGTCGATGCGCTCAATCTTGCCAACGAAATTGACGGCCGCGCGCTGTACCGCTGGCAGATGTGCTCGTGGAACGGCCGTCCCGTGCCGCTGGCGGGCGGCGCGCAATGGCCCGCCGACTGTGCGTTCGGCGACGCCGTGTCGTGCGACTGGCTCATCGTCGTGACCGAGCGCTATCAGCAGTTCGCCGACTATCGCCTCTTTCTCGCAAGCCTTGCGCGCGTGGGGCAGCGTACGCCGCTCGTCACGGGTATTCACCACGGCATCTGGTGGCTCGCGATGGCTGGACAGTTGCAGGGCTACCGTGTGGCCGCGAACTGGGAGACGTTCCAGCAGTTTGCCGAGCAGTTCGAGCGCACCATCGTCACGCAGCACATCTACGAAATCGACCGCGACCGCGCGACCTGCGCCGGTGGCCAGGCCACGCTCGACTTCATGCTCGCGATGATCGGCCGCGACCACGGCCCGGAACTCGCCGAACGCATTGCCGACGCACTGGGCGCAAGCACGCTGCGCAGCGGCGACGAGCGCCAGCGCATTCCGTTCGTGACCGCGCCGGGCGAGCGGCACCCGCGCCTGAACGACGCGCTCAAGCTGATGGAAGCGAACATAGAGGATCCGCTCACGACCGACGAGATCGCGAATCTAGTGGGCGTTTCGCGGCGCCAGCTCGAGCGGCTCTTTCGCCAGTACCTTGGCGCGATGCCTTCCAAGTACTACCTGGGCCTGCGTCTTGCCAAGGCGCGCTCGCAGTTGCAGCGCACGAGCAAGTCGGTGGTGCAGATCAGTCTTGCGTGCGGTTTTTCTTCGGCGGCGCATTTTTCGAATGCGTACCGCGAGCGCTTCGGTGTGACGCCGCGCGAGGACCGCCGCAACTGGATCGAGCGCCAGCACGGCGGGGCCGCCGCCGAGCCGCGCGCGGGCGCGCTCGTCGAGCCGCCGGAAGTTCAGTAACCGTGGCCGCGGCGCGGCAAGCGTGCGGAACTTGCAGGTTCAGTACGAAAAAACGCGTCGCGCCTGCGCAAGACGTTTGCGCGCCGCTTGCCTACACTCCCTTGTATTGCCGCCAGGGGCATGGCCCCGACGCCTATCGACCCCGAATTCGACACGCACTGCGTAATAGAGGAATCACCATGAACGACCAGACTGTGAGCCGCAAGACCTTCGACGAAGTGATGGTGCCGTGTTTCTCGCCCGCGCCGTTCGTGCCGGATCGCGGGGAAGGCTCGCGCGTGTGGGACACCGAGGGCCGCGACTACATCGACTTCGCATGCGGCATCGCCGTGACCTCGCTCGGCCACGCGCACCCGGAGCTGCTGCGCGTGCTGCAGGAGCAGGGCAGCAAGCTCTGGCACATCGGCAATGGCTACACCAACGAGCCGGTGCTGCGCCTCGCGCGTCAGCTCGAAACCCTCACGTTCGCCGACCGCGCGTTCTTCGCGAACTCGGGCGCGGAAGCCAATGAGGCGGCGCTCAAGCTCGCGCGCCGCGTGGCCTTCGATCGGCACGGCGCCGACAAGTTCGAGATCGTCTCGTTCACGCAGTCGTTCCATGGCCGTACCTTCTTCACCGTGAGCGTGGGCGGTCAGCCCAAGTATTCGGAAGGCTTCGGCCCCGTGCCGGGCGGTATCACGCATCTGCCGTACAACGACATCGAAGCGGCGAAGCGCGCCATCGGCGCGCAGACTTGCGCCGTGATCGTCGAGCCGGTGCAGGGCGAGGGCGGCGTGATTCCCGCCGACCCGGCGTTCCTGCACGCGTTGCGCGAAGCGTGCGACGCGCACGGCGCGCTGCTGATTTTCGACGAGGTGCAAACGGGCGTGGGCCGTACGGGCCACTTCTACGCTTACGAAGATACGGGCGTCACACCCGACATCCTCACGACGGCCAAGGCGCTCGGCAACGGCTTCCCGATCGGCGCGATGCTCACGACCGAAGCGATCGCCGCGCACTTCAAGGTAGGCGTGCATGGCACGACCTATGGCGGCAATCCGCTGGGCGCCGCGCTTGCGGGCAAGGTGGTCGAACTCGTGAGCGACCCGGCACTGCTGGCGGGCGTGCGCGCGCGCGGCGAAGCGATTCGCGCCAAGCTCGCGAAGATCAACGAGCGCTTCGACATGTTCAAGGAAGTGCGCGGCAAGGGGCTTTTGATCGGCGCTGAACTGAACGCGCGCTTTGCCGGCCGCGCCAAGGACTTCAACGCGGCGGCCGCGAATCGCGGCGTGATGATGCTGATCGCGGGGCCGGACGTGCTGCGCTTTGCGCCGTCGCTCATCATTCCTGAAGCGGACCTCGACGAAGGCTTTGCGCGCTTCGAACAGGCCTGCAACGACGTCATCGGCGTCGCCGGCTCGCGCTGATCCGCGCCCAACCGCACATAGGACCGACGATGCTATTCGTTCGCCCCGCCAGGCTTTCCGATCTCGACGCGATCGCCCACATGGCGCGCACCGCGCAACCGGTGCTGCATTCGCTGCCGCACGACCGCGCGGCGCTCGAAGCGCGTATCGCGCTTTCGGAAGATTCGTTTCGCGCGGACGTGGACTTCCCCGGTGAGGAGTTCTATCTGTTCGTGCTCGAAGATTCCGCCACGGGGCAGCTCGTCGGCACCTCGAGCATCGTGGCGGCGGCCGGCTACGCCGAGCCGTTCTACGCGTTTCGCAACGACGCGCTCATTCATGCGTCGCGCGAACTGCACGTGAACCGCAAGATTCACGCGCTGACGATGTCGCACGAACTCACGGGCAAGAGCCGTCTCGCGGGTTTTTACATCGAGCCAACGCTGCGCGGCGACGCGGCCGCGCATCTCATGTCGCGCGCACGCATGATGTACATCGCGATGAACCGCCGGCGCTTCACGTCCGAAGTGTTCACGCTGCTGCTTGGCGTGACCGACGAAAAGGGCGCGTCGCCGTTCTGGGAAGCCGTTGGGCGCAAGTTCTTCGGGCGCGATTTCAAGGACATCGAACTGGCCTCGGGCGGACGTAGCCGCACCTTCATCGCCGAAGTGATGCCGGCTTACCCGCTCTATGTGCCGCTGCTGCCTGAGCCGGCGCAGCGCGTGCTCGGCGAACCCGATCCGAGCGCGTTGCTGGCTTACGAAATTCATCTGGAAGAGGGCTACGAGCCGGACCGCTACGTCGATATTTTCGATGCGGGTCCGGTGCTCACCGCCCAGGTGGATCGCACGGCCTCGGTTGCCGGAAGCGAGGCGCGCGCGGTGCGTGAAGTTGCGGACGCAACGAACACGCAAGGCACGGCATATCTGGTCGCGAGCCAACGTGCAGGCGAGTTTCGCTGCGTGCTCGCGACGCTGCCAGAGAGCGAGCAGGGCGCGCGTGGACGTAACTTCGCGCCGCTCGACGCCGCCGCACGCGCCGCGCTCGGCGTGCAGGACGGCGAAGCGGTGCGCTGTGCGCCGCTTTATCGCGCCACCCCGCAAACAGAGGATGCATACATGGGAGACGCACAATGATTGTGGTACGCGTCGTGCAAACGGGCGACGTGGACGCGCTCGTCGCGCTCGCCAAGGAAACGGGCCCCGGCCTCACCACCTTCAAGCCCGACCGTGAGGCGCTCAAGGCGCGCATCGAGCGCGCACGGCGCACGCTGGCAGGCGACGCCGAGTTGCGCGAAGCCGGCTACTTCTTCGTGATGGAAGACACGGCAACGGGCGACGTGGCGGGCGTGTGCGGCATCGAAACGGCGGTGGGACTGGAGCAGCCGTTCTACAACTACCGCGTGAGCACGGTGGTCCACGCAAGCCAGGAACTCGGCATCTGGACGCGCATGCGCGCGCTCAATATCTCGCACGATCTCACGGGCTATGCCGAGGTGTGTTCGCTCTTTCTCTCGCCGCGCTATCGCACGGGCGGCGTGGGCGGGCTGCTTTCGCGCTCGCGCTTCATGTTTATCGCGCAGTTTCGCGAGCGCTTTCCCGAGCGCCTGTGCGCGGAATTGCGCGGCCATTTCGACGCAGAAGGGACGTCGCCGTTCTGGCGCGCAGTCGGTTCGCACTTCTACCAGATCGATTTCAACGCCGCCGACTACCTCAGCTCGCACGGTCGCAAGTCGTTCCTCGCGGAGTTGATGCCGCGTTACCCGGTGTACGTTGAACTCCTGCCCGAGGAAGCGCAGGCATGCGTGGGCCTCACGCATGCCGACACGATTCCCGCGCGGCGCATGCTCGAAGCCGAAGGGCTGCGCTACGAAAATCACGTCGATATCTTCGACGCGGGCCCCGTGCTCGAATGCCATATCGGCGACCTGCGCACGGTGCGCGACAGCGTGGTGGTGCCGGTTGAAATCGGCGAGGCGCATGCGTCGGAGGGCGTGCGCTCGCTTGTGTCGAATACGTCGCTTGGCGATTTTCGCGTGGGCTTCGCGCCCGGCGTCGTGCACGACGGCGTGTTCACGCTGAGCGCCACGGAAGCGGCGGCACTGAACGTCGCGGCGGGTGAGTCGGTGCGTGTGCTCGGCCCCGCAGCGAAGCAACAGCGATAAACCTGCATGGGACCCGAGTGAGCGTCAAAGCGCTAACTCGGGTCGACAAAAGGATGACCATGAACGAGCTTTACATCGATGGACAATGGTGCGCGGCCTCGGGCCCCGCGTTTTCGTCGCGCAACCCCGGCACTGGCGAGACCGTGTGGAGCGGCAATGCCGCAGGCGCCGAAGATGTCGATCGCGCCGTAAGCGCCGCGCGCCGCGCGTTTGCCGCGTGGTCGCAAACGCCGCTCGAAGCGCGCTGCGAAATCGTGAAGCGCTTTGCCGCGCTCGTCACCGAAAAGAAGGAAACGCTCGCTCAGGCCATTGGCCGCGAGACTGGCAAGCCGCTCTGGGAAGCGCGCACCGAAGCCGCGTCGATGGCCGCGAAGGTTGCGATTTCGATCACGGCATACAGCGAGCGCACCGGTGAAAAGCGCGCGGAGATGGCCGACGGTGTGGCCGTGCTGCGTCATCGCCCGCATGGCGTCGTTGCCGTGTTCGGTCCGTACAACTTTCCGGGCCATCTGCCCAACGGCCATATCGTGCCGGCGCTGATCGCGGGCAACGCCGTCGTGTTCAAACCCTCTGAACTCGCGCCGGAAGTTGCGCGCACAACGGTCGAGTTGTGGCACGAAGCCGGGTTGCCCGCGGGCGTGCTCAATCTCGTGCAGGGCGAGCGCGACACAGGCATTGCGCTTGCGAATCACAAGCAGATCGACGGGCTGTTCTTCACGGGCAGCTCGGACACCGGCACGCTGCTGCATCGTCAG